>JAZKCE010000001.1:0-361312 GCA_040388255.1 Pseudomonadota bacterium
CCGCACTGGCCCGAGTCGGGCGATAAGTGCACAACAAATCGGCGCACCACACTAGGATAGGCCTCACGCCGCTTGTAGGCGCAAGCCGATGCGACAAAGGATCAGGCCTTGCCCGTCGAGCCGTAACCGCCCTCACCGCGTTCGCTGGCCGGGAATTCCGTCACCACGTTAAACTCGGCCTGCGCCACCGGCACGATGACCAGTTGCGCAATGCGCTCCATGGGCTCTATGGTGAAAGCGGTATCGCTGCGGTTCCAGGCGCTCACCATAAGCTGGCCCTGGTAGTCGCTGTCAATCAGACCCACCAGGTTGCCCAGCACAATGCCGTGTTTATGGCCCAGGCCGGAGCGCGGCAGGATAAGCGCGGCATAACCGGGGTTGTGCAGGTAGATCGCGATGCCGGTCGGCACCAGCTGCCAGGCGTTGGCGGCCAGCGTTAGCGGCTGGTCCAGGCAGGCGCGCAGGTCCAGGCCGGCACTGCCGGGCGTGGCGTAATGGGGAAGATTGCCCTGCAGGCGCGGGTCCATGATCTTGACGTCGATTTTCATTGATGGCTTTTATAAAACGTATTGAATTTTCAGGATGCGGCGCGCCGCATTCAGGCGGTGCGCGCAGCCATCCTCGCGGATATCTCACGCACCAGCCGCCGCGCGAGCGCCAGCTTGGAAGCACGCGGCAGCTCGGCCGCACCGTGTTCATCCACCAGCAGCAGGGCATTGTGGTCCTGTCCAAAGGTGTCAGGTCCGATGTTGCCAACCAGCAGCGGCACATTTTTGCGCAGGCGCTTGGCCTGGGCATTTTCAAGCAGGTCGTGGCTTTCCGCTGCAAAGCCGACACAAAACAGCTTGCCCGCCAGTGCGGCTGCCGACTGCGCGACCGTCGCCAGGATGTCGGCGTTCTCTTCGAAGGCCAGTTGCGGGGCGCGGCCCGAGCCGTCTTTCTTGATTTTCTGGGTCGATGGCGCGCTGGGCCGCCAGTCGGCCACGGCCGCAGTTGCTATAAAAACAGTAGCTTCCTGTACCCGCCCCGTAACGGCCTCAAGCATGTTTTTTGCTGATTTCACGTCAACACGCGTCACGCCACGCGGCGTGGGCAAGCCCACCGGGCCGGCGACCAGCGTCACCTCGGCGCCGGCCTCGCGTGCGGCCCTGGCGATGGCAAAACCCATTTTTCCGCTGGACAGGTTGGTAATGCCGCGCACCGGATCCATCGCCTCGTAGGTCGGTCCCGCCGTCACCAGCACGCGCTGGCCCGCCAGCGTTTTGGGCGTAAAAAAAGCAATGACGTCTTCCAGCAATTGATCGGGTTCCAGCATGCGGCCATCACCGGTCTCGCCGCAGGCCTGAAAGCCGTTGCCGACGCCCAGCACTTTTGCGCCATCAGCCTCCAGCTGGACAAAGTTGCGCTGCGTCGCCGGATGTGCGTACATCTCGCGGTTCATGGCGGGCGCCACCAGCAGCGGCACCTTGTCCAGGGGCCGGGCCAGGCACATCAGGCTGAGCAGGTCATCGGCACGGCCATGCAGCAGCTTGGCCATGAGATCGGCGCTCATGGGCGCAATCAGGATGGCATCGGACTCGCGCGACAGGTTGATGTGCGCCATGTTGTTCGGCTCGCGGCTGTCCCACTGGCTGGTGTAGACCGGTCGGCCGCTCAGGGCCTGCATGGTCACCGGCGTGATGAACTGCTCCGCCGCCTCGGTCATCACCACCTGCACAGTGGCCCCGGCCTTGATGAGGGCGCGGCACAACTCGGCCGATTTGTAGCAGGCAATGCCTCCCGACAGACCCAGCACGATGTGCCTGCCCGCGAGGTCCGGCGCCAGCCCATCGGCCGGGCCAATTACGGCGGAAGTTTCTTGATTCGTCATGCCCCGCAATGTATCAGCAAGACAGGCCCCATGCTTTTGTCATGCCCGCCCCAGGACGGTGCTTTTCCTCCGGGGCGGCCAGGCGGGAAAAGGCCTTGCGTTTCACCCCCCTGGACAGTGCAGGCAAACGCCAGCGCCTATAATCAGCATTTCCCACCTCTGCGAACTTATCGTTCGTATCTGACATGACCAAATTTGTCTTCGTCACCGGCGGTGTGGTGTCCTCCCTGGGCAAGGGAATCGCCTCAGCCTCCTTAGCGGCGCTCCTCGAATCGCGCGGCCTCAACGTCACCCTCATCAAGCTGGATCCCTACCTCAACGTGGATCCAGGGACCATGTCCCCCTTCCAGCATGGCGAGGTGTTTGTCACCGACGACGGCGCGGAAACCGATCTCGACCTGGGCCACTATGAGCGTTTCATCGAAACGCGCATGCGCAAGGCCAACAACTTCACCACCGGCCAGATCTACAAAAGCGTGCTTGAAAAAGAGCGCCGTGGTGACTACCTCGGCAAAACCGTGCAGGTCATTCCGCACGTCACCAACGAAATCCAGGAGTTCGTCAAGCGCGGCGCCGGTTTTGAAACGCCCGATGCCGTGGATGTCGCCATCGTAGAGATTGGTGGCACCGTCGGCGACATCGAGTCCCTGCCCTTTCTTGAAGCCGTGCGGCAGATGAGCCTGCGCCTGGGCGTCAACAACACGGCGTTTGTCCACTTGAGTTATGTGCCCTGGATTGCGGCGGCCGGTGAACTCAAAACAAAACCGACCCAGCACACGGCCAAACAACTGCGGGAAATCGGCATCCAGGCCGATGTGTTGCTGTGCCGTGCGGACCGCCGCATTCCCAATGAAGAGCGCGAAAAAATCTCGCTGTTCTCCAACGTCCCCGAATGGGGCGTGATTTCCATGTGGGACGTGGACACGATTTACAAAGTCCCGCGCATGCTGCATGAGCAGGGCCTGGACGGCCTGATTTGCGACAAGCTGCGCCTGAACACGCCGCCGGCCAACCTCAAGCGCTGGGACGACCTGGTGTATGAAACCGAACACCCGAAAACTGAAGTCAACATTGCCATGGTCGGCAAATATGTGGACCTCTCCGACAGCTACAAATCGCTCAATGAAGCACTGCGCCACGCCGGCATGAAAAACCATGCCAAGGTGGTCATTGAATATATCGACTCCGAAACCATCACGCCCGAGAATGTTTCGCGCCTGGCCAAATTTGACGGCATCCTGGTGCCCGGCGGCTTCGGCGTGCGCGGTGTCGAGGGCAAGATCTGCGCGGCCCGCTTCGCCCGTGAAAACAAGATGCCTTACCTGGGCATCTGCCTGGGCATGCAGGTGGCCACCATCGAATTCGCGCGCCATGTTGCCGGCCTGAAAGACGCCAACAGCACCGAGTTCGACCCGGCCACGCCGCACCCGGTGATCGCACTCATCACAGAGTGGAAAGACGCCGACGGCACGATCAAGACCCGTGACGCCAAGTCCGACCTGGGTGGCACCATGCGACTGGGCGCGCAAAGCTCCGATGTCGCCAAAGGCACGCTGGCCCACAAAATCTACGGCGATGTGGTGACCGAACGCCACCGCCACCGTTACGAAGCCAATGTCAACTACCTCGATGCCCTGCGCAAGTCGGGCCTGGTGATTTCCGCGCTGACCCAGCGCGAACACCTGACGGAAATCGTCGAGCTGCCGCAGGATGTCCACCCCTGGTTCGTGGGCGTTCAATTCCACCCTGAATTCAAGTCCACCCCCTGGAATGGCCACCCTCTGTTCAATGCCTACATTGCCTCCGTGCTGGAACACCGCACCTCGGGCCAGGACAACAAAACCACAGGCAAACCCCTCAAGGTGGTGGCCTGACCATGAAACTCTGCGGCTTCGACATTGGCTTGGGGCAACCCTTCTTTTTAATCGCTGGTCCCTGCGTGGTGGAGTCCGAGCAGTTGCAGATGGACACCGCCGGTGCGCTCAAGGAAATCACTTCCGCGCTGGGTATTCCCTTTATCTTCAAGTCCAGCTACGACAAGGCCAACCGCTCCAGCGGCACCAGCTTTCGCGGTCCGGGCATGGCCAAGGGCCTGGAAATCCTGGCCAAGGTCAAGCGCGAACTCGGGCTGCCCATCCTGACGGATGTGCATTCGGAGGCCGACATCAGCACCGTGGCCGCAGTGGTTGACGTGCTGCAGACACCGGCCTTTTTGTGCAGGCAGACCGACTTCATCCATGCCGTCGCGCAATCGGGCAAACCGGTCAATATCAAAAAAGGCCAGTTCCTCGCGCCCGGCGACATGAAAAACGTCATAGACAAGGCCCGTGCCGCCGCACGCGAAAAAGGCCTGGACCCCGACAGCTTCATGGCCTGCGAGCGCGGCGCCAGTTTTGGCTACAACAACCTGGTGTCCGACATGCGCAGCCTGGCCATCATGCGCGAGACCAACGCCCCCGTGGTGTTTGATGCTACGCACTCGGTGCAATTGCCCGGCGGCAACGGCACCAGCAGCGGCGGCCAGCGTGAAATGGTGCCCGTGCTGGCGCGTGCCGCGGTTGCCGTCGGCGTCGCCGGCCTCTTCATGGAAACCCATCCCGACCCGGCCAAGGCCATGAGCGACGGCCCCAATGCCGTGCCCCTCAAACACATGAAGGCCCTGCTTGAAACCCTGCTCGAGCTGGACCGGGTGACCAAGAAAAACGGTTACCTCGAAAACAACTTCAGCCCCTGAGCTTGAGGACAACAAGACATGACATCTGCATACATCATTGCCAACGTCACCGTGACCAATCCCGAACAGTATGAGGAGTACAAAAAACTCTCGACCATCGCCATGAAAACGCATGGCGCCGAAGTCTGCATACGTGGCGGGAAAATTGAAGTGCTGGAAGGCGACTGGTCGCCCAGTCGCGTTGTCCTGATGAAATTCCCCAGTGTGGAGCAAGCCCGGGCCTTCAACGACTCCGCCGAGTACGGGGCTGCCCGCCAATCACGCCAGGGCGCAGCCGTGATGCGCATGGTTCTGGTTGAAGGTATTTGATTTTTCTGGTTTTAGTTTTTTGATTGATCTTGAAAGAGCATAAATGAGCGCAATTGTTGATATCGTCGGCCGCGAAATTCTCGACAGCCGTGGCAACCCTACCGTTGAATGTGATGTGCTGCTGGAGTCCGGCGTCATGGGCCGCGCGGCCGTGCCGTCCGGTGCCTCCACCGGCTCGCGCGAAGCCATCGAATTGCGCGACGGCGACAAATCGCGTTACCTCGGCAAGGGCGTGCTCAAGGCCGTCGAACACATCAACACCGAGATCTCCGAAGCCGTGCTGGGCCTGGATGCCAGCGAGCAGGCCTTCCTGGACCGTACCCTGATTGACCTGGACGGCACCGACAACAAATCGCGCCTGGGCGCCAACGCCACGCTGGCCGTCAGCATGGCCGTGGCCCGCGCGGCGGCTGAAGAAGCCGGCCTGCCCCTGTACCGCTATTTTGGTGGCAGCGGCGCCATGCAAATGCCAGTGCCCATGATGAACGTGGTCAACGGCGGCGCGCACGCCAACAACAACCTGGACCTGCAGGAACTGATGATCATCCCGGTCGGCGCGCCCAGCTTCCGCGAAGCCGTGCGTTACGGCGCGGAAGTTTTCCATGCGCTGAAGAAAATCCTGCATGACAAGGGCATGAGCGTGGCCGTCGGTGACGAAGGCGGCTTTGCCCCGAACGTCAGCAACCATGAAGCTGCCATCCAGATGATTCTGGAAGCCATTGATGCAGCGGGTTTTGTCGCCGGTGAGCAAATCGCCCTGGGCCTGGACTGCGCCGCCTCCGAGTTTTACAAGGACGGCAAATACGTGCTTGGTGCCGAAGGCCTGAGCCTGGACGCCACCGAGTGGACCAACATCCTGGCGACCTGGGTCGACAAATACCCCATCATCAGCATCGAGGACGGCATGGCCGAAGGCGACTGGGACGGCTGGAAAATCCTGACCGAGCGCCTGGGCAAAAAAGTGCAGTTGGTCGGCGACGACCTGTTTGTCACCAACACCAAGATCCTCAAGGAAGGCATTGACAAGCACATTGCCAATTCCATCCTGATCAAGATCAACCAGATCGGCACCCTGACCGAGACCTTTGCCGCCATCGAAATGGCCAAGCGTGCCGGCTACACCGCTGTGATCTCGCACCGCTCGGGCGAAACCGAGGACACCACGATTGCCGACATCGCCGTCGGCACCAATGCCGGCCAGATCAAGACCGGCTCGCTGTCGCGCTCGGACCGCATGGCCAAGTACAACCAGCTGCTGCGCATAGAAGAAGACCTGGGTGACGTTGCGTCCTACCCCGGGCGCGCAGCGTTCTACAACCTGCGCTAAGCACAAAGCCGTACTGACAAACTGAGCCGCCCTTGGGAAATCGCTTCATCCCCGCCATCCTGATTGCGCTGCTGGTGCTGCTCCATGCGCAACTCTGGATGGGCCGGGGCAGTGTTCCCAGTGTGCGGGAGATGCAGCACCGGCTGGATGAGCAAAATGCCAAAAACGCCGGCGCCCAGGCCGGCAACGAGCAGTTGGCGGCTGAAGTCAGGGACCTCAAGGAGGGCCTGGAAATGGTCGAGGAAAAGGCGCGCAGCGAACTGGGCATGGTCAAGCCCAATGAAATCTTTGTCCAGGTCACCAAATAAGCCAGGCGTGACGGCTTTGAAGGTGGCGCTGGCCGGCGTACCGGGCAGCGGGAAATCCCGGCTCGCGGCAGCCTTGACCAGCACGCTGGACACCTCCGGCTTGCCGGCTGTGGTGCGGCTTGCCGACCTGGCGGCGGCTGGCGACCCACATGACAACAAGGAGCTGACCCTGCTCATGGGGCTGGAGTCGTCCACTGAAGACGCGCATGCCGCAGACCAGCGGATACGGGCCGCGCTGGCCCGCACAGGCAGTGCCTATGAAGTGCTTTATGGTTCCACAGAAGAGCGCCAGGCGCAGGCGCTTGGACTGATTGAAAAACGCCTGACGGGAGCCGGGCCACAAACAGCAGCGAACAAGCGCAAGCCATGGACCTGGGTCTGCGACAAATGCAGCGACCCGCAATGTGAGCACAGGCTGCTCACCGACCTGCTGGCCAAACGGCTGGTTACTGCACCGTAGCCGGCGGTGGTTGCTGGTGGCCGGGGTGGGTGAATATCTGCGCCGCGTCCACCGGGTCAAAGTCGTATTGCGCGCCGCAAAACTCGCAGGTCACGCCGACGTTGCCGCGCTCGGCAATCACACTTTCAATCTCCTCGGCACCCAGGCCGCGCAGCATGTTGCCGACGCGCTCACGCGAGCAGTTGCAGGCAAAGCTGGGGGTCAGCGGTTCGAACCGCGTGATCGACTCCTCCCAGAACAGGCGGTGCAAGATTGTGTCGGCATCAAGCGTCAGCAACTCTTCGCGCTTGAGCGTTGCCGCCAGCATGGCGATACGCTGGTAGTCCTCGTTAACACCTATCTGGTCTTCATTGGCATCGCTGCCGCTTTTCCCTTCCAGGTTGCCCTGCCCCTTCACCGGCAGGCGCTGGATCAACAGGCCCGCCGCCATCTTGCCGTCCGCCGCCAGTATCAGTTTGGTGTCCAGCTGTTCGCTCTGCAGCATGTAGTGCTCCAGCACTTCAGCGAGGTTTTCAATTTTTTCATGCTGGTCGCCAAACAGCGGCACCACGCCCTGGTAGGCCTGCTGCCCGGGCAGTTTGTCCTTGGGATCCAGCGTGATGGCGCAGCGCCCTTCGTTGTTCACATTGACCAGTTGGCTCAGGGAACTGCCGGCATCGATGCTGCCCGTCACGGTGGCGGTCGCACGCAGGCTCAGGTCGGGCTGAACTTCCGCCACGGCGAGTTTGACCGGGCCGTCGCCAAAAATCTGCAAAATCAGCGCGCCATTGAACTTGATGTTGCCCTGCATCAGCGTGCCCGCGGCGACCATTTCCCCCAGCAGGTGCATGACCTCGACCGGGTAGCCGCCGGCGGCCTGGCGGCGTTTGAGGACTTCCTGCCAGGAGTCCGTCAGGCGCACCAGCATGCCGCGCACCGGCAGGCCGTCAAAGATAAATTTATGGAGTTCAGACATTGAGCCCCCACGTTCGTTCACTGCGTGTAATTCTCTGCCCCCCGAGGGGGCCGCTGCGCCTGCGGCCCGGCAAAGCCGGTTCCGCGGCCCCTGCTGGAATAAGAACGTTAGCTCTTTGTGTGTACTTGTTGGGTTTGGTCATACTCTAGGTATCGTTCAGGCAATCTTTTTGAGCCCGGTTTTATAACGCCGGGCATTGTCTACATAGTGCTTCGCGCTCATTTTTAAACCCTCAATCTGCTCGGGGGTCAACTGGCGCACGGCTTTGGCCGGGCTGCCCAGGATCATGGAGCCATCGGGGAACTCCTTGCCCTCGGTGACCAGCGAGCCAGCGCCCACCAGGCAGTTTTTGCCTATCTTTGCGCCATTAAGCACCACCGCACCGATGCCGATCAGCGAGTTATTACCTATGGTGCAGCCATGCAGCATGACCTGGTGGCCAACAGTGACATCCTCGCCAACAAGCAGCGGCAGGCCGCGGTCGGCGTGCAAAACGCTGTTGTCCTGGATATTGGAGCCGCGCCCCACACTAATCGTCTCGGTGTCACCGCGTATCACCACGCCAAACCAGACACTGCTGTCCTCGGCCAGGGTCACCTGGCCCAGGACCTGGGCGTTGTCGGCCACCCAGGCCGACGCATGGATGGAAGGGCTCAAGTCGTCCAGCTGGTAAATCGCCATGGTTGTCCTTTGTCTTTGTATTGGGAGGTAAGCGCGGATTGGGCGGGTTTACTCGATTGTAAGGAGCGCTCTACCCGCCATCGCCGACAATCAGGCCATGATTGCCAAGCCGCCCGCCAAAGAGCTGCGCCAGCAGGCCCTGGAAGCCCTCCTGGAGCCGAATCCGGAACAAAAAGTGGCCCTGGTCGCCTGTTTATGGGCGAAGTCAGTTACGCTTTTGATAGCAAACAGCGTGCCCGCAGCAGCGTTTCAGGCGCCACAAACCCTGCCCGGCTGCCCTGCGCGGCCGGAACTGCGCTCACACCTGGATGTGCCCAAACGCTCGCCGTTTACCACCGAGGGCCTGGCCGCGCTGCTGCATGCGGTCACGCACATCGAATTTAATGCCATCAACCTGGCCCTCGATGCCATCTGGCGTTTTGACGGCATGCCGGATGCGTATTACCTCGACTGGCTCAAGGTGGCGGCTGAAGAGGCCCAGCATTTCAGCCTGCTGCGCACGCATTTGCAAACCATGGGCTACGACTATGGCGACTTCCCCGCCCACACCGGCCTGTGGGACATGACCGAAAAAACCCGGGACGACGTGCTGGCACGCATGGCCCTGGTGCCGCGCACGCTGGAGGCACGCGGCCTGGATGCCACCCCGCCCATGCAGGCCAAGCTGCGCAAGGTGGGCACGCCGCAGGCCCTGCGCGCCGTGGAAATCCTCGACATCATCCTGCGCGACGAAATCGGCCATGTTGCGATCGGTAACCACTGGTATCGCCACCTGTGCGCACAGCGCGGGCTGGACCCGGTTGCCCGCTACGCGCTGCTAGCCCGGCAGTACGGCGCGCCCCGGCTGAAAGGCCCGCTCAACCTGGGCGCCCGCCGCGATGCCGGGTTTGATGAAGCGGAACTGGCCCTGCTCAGCCAGAACGCCTGAAGGCATAGGCGACCGCCTACGCACACCGGGGTCCCTGGCGGACAGGATGAAAAACCCCACACGCTGACAAAAAGCCTGATCGGCATTAAGCTTGTGATGCAGAAAAAAGGAGTCCACCCGATGATCCCTAGCCTGGTTTCAAGTCTCTCTTCGCACGCACCCAAGCTGCCGCCGGATATCGCGGTGCAGTTGCCCCAGGGCCAGCTTCTGGGTGCGGCCAATGCCCCGGTCAAGCTGACATTTTCAAGCTGGTCCAGCATTGCCCGCCTCAAGGCAGGCCAGATTGGCGCCCTGGCCGAGGACTACGTCGAGGGCAAACTGCAGCTTGAAGGCGCCATGCGCGATGTCATGCGCGCGGTGACTCGCTTGCTGCCGGGCAACCCGGTGGAAAGCGACACCGGCTGGTGGTCCGGCCTGTTGCGGCGGGCCAGGTCCATGGCAGCCCACACCCATGCGAAAGACGCGGCGCAAATCCAGTTTCACTATGACGTTTCGGATGCGTTCTACGAGCTCTGGCTGGACCCGCGCCGGGTTTATTCCTGCGCCTACTACCGCGACCTGGCGGATGCGTCCATCACGGTGGCGCAGGCGCAGGAAGCCAAGCTGGACCACATCTGCCGCAAGCTGATGCTCAAGCCCGGCGAGCGTTTTCTGGACATAGGCTCCGGCTGGGGGGGCTTGCTGCTTTGGGCCGCCGAGCACTACGAGGTGGACGCCACCGGCATCACCCTGTCCAAAAACCAGTACGCCCATGTGCAAAAACTCATTGAACAAAAAGGCCTGGGCCACCGCGTGCGCGTGGAACTGCGCGACTACCGGGACCTGCCCGAGGACAAACCCTTTGACAAGATCTCTTCGGTAGGCATGTTCGAGCACGTGGGCCACGCCAACATGACTGCCTACTTCAGCAAGATCATGCACCTGCTGGCGCCCGGCGGGCTGGTGATGAACCACGGCATCACCGCAGGCGGCCTGGAAAACCGGCAGCTGGGCGCCGGCATGGGCGACTTCATTGAAAAATACATCTTCCCCGGCGGCGAGTTGCTGCATGTCAGCGCCGTGCTGGAGCACCTGTCCCGCGCCGGGCTGGAACTGGTCGATGCCGAAAACCTGCGCCCCCACTACGCCCGCACACTCTGGGACTGGTCAAACGCGCTGGAGGCCCGGCTTGATGAAGCGCGCGAGGTGCTCGCCATAGACGGCGGGAGCGAACGCGCCGAAAAAACCCTGCGCGCCTACCGCCTCTACCTCGCCGGCAGCGCCATGAGTTTTGAGCAGGGCTGGATATCGCTGAACCAGTTGCTGGCCACCAAGCCGTCTGGCGATGTGTGCAGCACAACAGTCAAGGGCGCCCAGTCGGTTTACCCCTTCACCAGAACATATATGTACACCCCCGCCCAGGCTCACTGCGTGTAGCCTGTCCCCCCTTGCAGGGGGCGACGCCTGGGGCCGGCAAAGCCGGACCCTCGGCGCCTGCTGGTGAAATACACCCCCATTTGGTTGCGCCCATGAACTCTTCAACTCAGCATGAGCCGTGGAACCGGCTTTGCCGGGCCACAGGCGGGCGGCCCCCTCAGGGGGCAGGAAGTGACACAAAGTGCACGACCGTGGGGGGCCATCTCACCCGCGCGGGTGGTGCTTTTCATGCAGGAGCTTCAGACGCTCGCGGGCCACATGCGTGTAAATCGTGGTGGTCGAAATGTCGGCATGCCCAAGCAGCATCTGAACCGCGCGCAGGTCCGCGCCGTGGTTCAGCAAATGGGTGGCAAAGGCATGGCGCAAGGTATGCGGCGACAGGGGCGAGGTAATGTCCGCCCGCAACGCGTATTTTTTGACCAGCATCCAGAACATCACACGGCTCATGCCGCTGCCACGCGCGGTGACAAATAAATACTCTGTTTGCTGGCCGTCAAGAATGGCCGGACGTGACTCGGCAAGATACCGCTCTATCCACTCCCGGGCGAACTGCCCGAATGGAACCAGCCGCTGCTTGTCGCCTTTGCCACTCACCCTGACGATGCCGTCATTCAGGCTCAGCTGAAAGGTCTTCAGGCCCACCAGCTCACTCACCCGAAGCCCGCTGGCGTAGATCAACTCAAGCATTGCCCTGTCACGCAAGCCCAGGGCCGTGTCTTCCGAGGGCGCTGCCAGCAGGGCCTCGACCTGGCCTTCGGACATGGTCTTGATATTTCTGGCCAGCGCCTTGGCAGGCAGCAGTGCAAGCGTCGGGTCTGCCTGCATAAAGTGTTCACGCAATGCCCAGCGGAAATACCTTTTGAACACGGTCAACCTGCGGTTGGCAGAGGTGGCCTTGGTATCTTTTTTGAATGCGAAATAGCTTTGCAGGTCGGCTTTCTGCGTCTTGTTAAGCTCGCGCATGTCCGGCTTTTTCCGCTCCAGCCAGTCCGCATAAAGCGAGAGATCGCGCCGGTACGCGGCCAGCGTGTTTTTCGACAGCCCGTCCTCCAGCCACAGGGCGTCTATGAATGTGTCGATGCTGGACTGGCTGGCGGAGTGCATGCCTGCGACCTTACCAAAAATCCGGGCGAGAAAAAGCCGCCTGACAGAGATACTGCGCGGCGGCTTGATGAAAGCGTGTAAGGCGGCGTTCAGTCCAGCTTGAGCTTGGCGGCGTCCACCACCTTTTTGTAGACCTCGTACTCCGCCTTGATCTGCGCCGTGAACTGCTCGGGCGTGTTGGCCACAATCAGGGAGCCGGTATCTTCAATGCGTTTGCGGATAGCCGGGTCTTCCAGTGATTTTTTCACGCCGGCACTGACCTTGTCGACCACTTCTTTCGGCAGGCCCTTGGGACCCAGGATGCCGTAGTAAGCCATGCGGTTCACCGGCTCCAGGCCCAGCTCCTTGAAGGTCGGCACGTCAGGCAGCACGGCCAGGCGCTGCGGCGCGGCGACCACGATGGGAATCAGCCGCTTTTGCTGGATGAAGGGCAGCGCGGAAGGCAGGTTGTCAAAAATCATGTTGACCTGGCCCGCCACGGTGTCGTTCAGTGCCGGGCCGGCGCCGCGGTAGGGAATGTGCGTCACAAAGGTACCGCTCAGGCTTTTGTACAACTCCATCTGCAGATGGCCGATGCCGCCCGTGCCGGACGATGAGTAGGAGTATTTGCCGGGGTTCTTCTTGAGTTCGGCAATGAACTCCTTGTAGTTTTTGGCCGGAAAGCTCGGATGCACCGCAATGATGTTGGGCGTTGCAGCGATATTGATGATGGGCGTGAAGTCCGTCAGCGTGTTGTACGGAATCTTCGGGTTGATGGCCGGATTGGCCGCGGTAGTGGACACGGTGGCCACACCCAGCGTGTAGCCGTCGGGTGCGGTGCGGGCGATTTCAGTGGCCCCCACGACACCGCCGCCGCCGGCCTTGTTTTCAACAATGACGCTTTGACCCAGCGCCTTGCCCAGCGGGTCGGCAATCACGCGGGCCACGATATCGGTCGTGCCGCCCGGTGCAAACGGCACCTGCAGCTTGATGACCTTGTGGGGGTAAGCCTGGGCAAATGCGGAGCCCACGCCGGTGCTCAAAGCAAGTGCGGAAAGGGCAGATAGCGCAAACAGGTAACGACGTTGCATGGTCAAGTCCTTCAAATGAAAACAGCCTGAATGGTAAGGGCAAGATGCCTCTTCCGATGTTGTGGATTACGCATAAGGGCAAACCCGGATCACTCACAAGTTTGCGGTTATTCTCAGACGGTGAATTACGCTCAACTTCTTTTCCCGGACTTTTTCCTCATCGCCTGCGGCTACATGGTCTGCCGCTACACCGCCCTCAACCGCAGCATTTGGGAGCCGGTGGAAAGCCTGGTTTATTACTTCCTGTTCCCGGTCCTGCTGTTCCAGTCAATTGTCAAAAGCCCGCTGGACCTCGCCGCCACCTCCAACCTGGTCAGCGCAGGGCTGCTGATGGGGCTGGGCGGCATCGCAATGGCCTACAGCCTGCCCTACATTCCCTGGCTGGGCCGGCACATTGACAGGCGCGAGCATGCAGCCAGTGCCCAGGTGGCTTTTCGCTTCAACTCCTTCATGGCTCTGGCCCTGGCCGACCGGCTCGCGGGCAGCGAGGGCCTGCTACTTATTGCGGTGCTGATCGGTGTTTGCGTGCCGCTTTTTAATGTTGCTGCCGTCTGGCCCATGGCCAGGCACGCCGGGCGCGGCTTTTTACGCGAGCTGGTGCGCAACCCGCTCATCATTGCCACAGTCGCGGGCCTGATAGCCAACCTGTTGGGCTTTTCCATGCCGACCTGGCTGGAGCCAGCCGTCACGAGAATTGGTGCCGCATCACTGGCGCTGGGACTGATGGCGGCCGGCGCCGGCATGCAGTTTGGTCACCTGTCACAAGCCAAAACACTGGCAGCAGCAGTATTGTCGATACGGCATCTGTTCATGCCGCTCCTTGCATTCGGCCTGGCGAAGGCATTTGGCTTGTCCCACACACAAAGCACCATCCTGCTCGCATTTTCTGCCGTGCCGACCGCATCAAGCGCCTATGTGCTGGCCACACGCATGGGCTACAACGGCGGTTATGTGGCGGGCCTGGTGACTTTATCGACCGTGCTGGGTGTGGTGAGTTTGCCGTTTGCACTGGGCGTGCTGCGCTAACGTTCAAGCCAGCATCACGGCCCTGGATTGCTATTAAATCAATAGCTGTTTGCGCCCTGTCTTATTGGTCTACAGGCACTTTTTATATAAAATTTTCCGGATTCATGCGAGCGCCCAGTCAATGTGCTCCTGAAGCAATTGACTGGCCCGCCCGCGCCGTGCCAGCAATGCCTGGCGTATCCCGTCCCCGCATCCGGCGCGCAAGGCATTGCCCATGGCCACCGCGATATTGCGCAGCCAGCGTTCATGCCCGATACGGCGTATCGGGCTGCCTTCGGTGAAGCGCAAGAACTCCTCTTCAGTCCAGGCAAACAGGGTGACGAGTTGCTGGCCCGTCAGGCCGGCACGCTCGTCAAAGTCAGGCAAGGCGCTGCGCTGGGCAAACTTGTTCCAGGGGCAGATCAGCTGGCAGTCGTCGCAACCGTAGATCCGGTTGCCCATCAGCGGCCTCAACTCCAGCGGGATAGCCCCATCGTGTTCAATGGTCAGGTAGGAAATGCAGCGCCGTGCATCGAGTTTGTAGGGCGCAACAATGGCCTGCGTGGGGCAGACGTCAATGCAGGACGTGCAGCTGCCGCAGTGCGGCGTCACGGGCTCGCTGGCCGGCAAGGCCAGGTCCACGTAGATCTCACCGAGGAAAAACATGGAGCCCGCTTCGCGATTGAGCAGCAGTGTGTGTTTGCCGCGCCAGCCCTGGCCGGACCTGGCCGCCAGCTCAGCCTCCAGCACCGGGGCCGAGTCGGTGAAAGCGCGATGGCCCAGTGTTTCAACATGCGCCGAAATCCGCTCGCCCAGTTTTTGCAAACGGTTACGCATGACCTTGTGGTAGTCCCGTCCACGTGCATAGACCGAGACAATGCCTTCGGCGGGCCGTTGCAGACGGCCAAATTCCACCGCCTGCCACTCGCCCGACGCGGTGGATGTGGACGCCGGCAAATAATCCATGCGCGCGGTGATGACGCTCACGGTGCCGGGAATCAGCTCGGCCGGCCTGGCCCGTTTCAGCCCGTGCGATGCCATGTAATGCATGTCACCATGAAAACCGGCTGCCAGCCAGGCCGATAATCCGGGTTCTGCCGACGATAAATCAACGCCGGCAATGCCAATTTGCGAAAATCCAAGCTCGCGCGCCCACGTTTGAATTTGATTTACAAATTGTTGATTGACCTGATGACTGTTGAGAACCACCCGTTGATTGTAAAAAGTATTGCCTGGCAGGACGAGGCGGCGACCCAGTCCTTCGCGCAAGCCCTGGCAAACCGGCCCGCCATCAGCAACGCCATGATTGAACTCAGCGGCGACCTGGGCGCCGGTAAAACCACGTTTGTGCGCCACCTGCTCAAGGCGCTGGGTGTGCAGGGCCGCATCAAAAGCCCGACCTATGCCGTGGTGGAGCCCTATGCCGTAGACATCCCGGGTTTGGATTCAGCGCTGAACATCTGGCACTTTGACTTTTACCGCTTCAACGACCCGCGTGAGTGGGAAGAAGCCGGGTTTCGCGATATTTTTGCCAGCCCCGGGCTCAAGCTGGTTGAATGGCCCGAAAAGGCCGGCCAACATTTGCCAAAACCGGACCTGCTGCTTGCCATAGCGGTGCACAGCGATGAATCGCGTGCGGTCACCCTGACGGCGCACACGGCCGCGGGCGGGGAGTTGCTGGCATGACCCAGACACCCTCCGGCAGGCCCACACGGCCCACCCGACGTATTGCCCTGCAACTGGGCACGGTGGCCCTGCTGCTTGGCGTGCAGCACATCGCGCGCGGCGCAAGCATTCTGGCGGTACGGGTCTGGCCCGCCAAGGATTACACCCGCCTCACGATTGAATCCGATGGGGAAATCAGGACGCGCCAGTTTTTTGTGGCCGAGCCGCCGCGCCTGGCCGTCGATATTGAAGGCATTGACCTGATACCGGCCTTGCGCGAGCTGGTGGCCAAGGTCAAGTCGGATGACCCCAACATCTCGGGCATCCGTGTCGGGCAAAACGCCCCCGGCGTGGTGCGGCTGGTGATAGACCTGAAGCAGCAGATACTCCCACAGGTGTTCACCCTGGCGCCTGTCGCGGCCTACAAATACCGGCTGGTGCTGGATCTCTACCCGGCGCAGGCAGCGGACCCGCTGGAAGTCCTGATTGCGGAAAAACTCCTCGACAACCGCGCACCCGCACCCCCTGCCGCCCCCCCGGCTGCGGCCCACGACCCGCTGGGCGAACTGATTGCCCAGCAGTCGGGCAAACCAGCCTCAAGCGCATCACCGTCGCCGGGCAAGCCTGCGAGCAACAATCCGCCACCGGCAAGTGCCGGGCCGGCAAAACCGCCAACGGCGATTGCTGCCGCGCCCAATGGCAAAACAGACCGGCTGGTGATCGTCGCGCTGGATCCCGGCCATGGCGGGGAAGACCCCGGCGCGGTCGGGCCGGGCGGCACGCGTGAAAAAGACGTGGTGCTGCAGATCGCCCACCGCCTGCGCGACCGCATCAACCAGCAACCCAATATGCGAGCCTACCTGACGCGTGATGCTGATTTTTTTGTACCGCTTCATGTGCGCGTGCAAAAGGCGCGCCGCGTTCAGGCCGACCTTTTCATCAGCATTCATGCCGATGCATTTTTCACCGCCCGGCCGCAGGGCGCCAGTGTGTTTGCGCTCAGCGACAAGGGCGCATCAAGCAGCGCCGCGCGCTGGATGGCCGACAAGGAGAACTCGGCCGACCTGGTGGGCGGCATCAATGTCAAGGCCAAGGACGCGCAGGTCCAGAAAGCCCTGCTGGACATGAGCACCACCGCACAGATCAACGACAGCCTCAAACTCGGCAGCGCCATGCTCGGCGAAATCGGCAGCGTGGGCAAGCTGCACAAGGCCAGGGTCGAACAGGCCGGCTTCGCGGTGCTCAAGGCACCGGACATCCCTAGCGTGCTGGTCGAGACCGCCTTTATCAGCAACCCCGACGAAGAGGCCAAGCTGCGCAGTGACGACTACCAGGTGCAACTGGCCGACGCCTTGATGCGCGGCATCAGCCGCTACTTTGCACGCAACCCGCCGCTGGCGCGCAACCGGCAGATCTAGCGCCCCGTAGCGCAAGCTTTGCACGCCTTGTTCGTGAATAAACACACGGCGCCATACACGATGTTGCAATCGAGACCACTGAGCCGACAGTCAGCAGTGGTTTTCTCCTACAGCCCCGGCCCCTGGCATCGTCTATATTCATTACACAGGCAGAGCCAGAGTCACTACGTCAATCGAGGTAATGACAGTTGTGAAAGAGCCTGGAACTTCCAACAAAAGGTAATCAATATGAACTCGAAACTCCTGATGTCAGCCGCAGCCTCCGTGATCGCACTGTCGGCCATGGTCGGCTGTGGAACCAACCCCACCAACGCACAAATCGGCACGGCCACAGGCGCGGTGCTGGGTGGCGTTGCAGGCAATGCCCTTTTGGGCGGCACACTGGGCACCGTGGGCGGCGCAGCTGCCGGTGCACTGATCGGTAACGAAGTCGGCAAAAAACGCTAAGCTGTCCGCGGGGTGGCGCAGGCCAGCCCGCGTATTGGCGCGCCAGAATGGACCCAGAAGTTGAAGGCCATCCCGGTTTATTAAAAAAACAGAACGGGCCTGAAAAGGCTCCAAGAAGGTATCCGAAATGAAATCAAAACTCCTGATGGTCACGGCCGCATCCATCCTCACCTTGTCCGCCATGGCGGGTTGCAGCACCAACCCCACCCATGCGCAGATCGGCACCGGCGTGGGCGCGGTTGTCGGCGGCGTGGCCGGTAACGTGCTGCTGGGCGGGCCGCTGGCCA
Source organism: Pseudomonadota bacterium (assembly GCA_040388255.1). Classification (GTDB taxonomy): domain Bacteria; phylum Pseudomonadota; class Gammaproteobacteria; order Burkholderiales; family Burkholderiaceae_C; genus Polaromonas. The sequence continues at coordinate 17,985 of JAZKCE010000001.1, forward strand.
CCATTGGCGGCGCGGCAGCCGGTGCGCTGATAGGTAATGAAGTCGGCAAAAAACGCTGATCGGCCAAGCCCGGCATGCGCCAGGCATTGTCCCGGCTGATGAAGTCAGATGGGATAAATCAGTGAGTTGAGAATCATCTCGCTGTCATACACACAAAGGCGGCTCCTGAATTTCAGGGAGCCGTCTTTTTTTATGATCTCGTCGATATAACGGCCCACGTTGTAGACCTCGCTCACGCCGCCAGGCTTGGTACGAAACACCGCGTAGTTCGCCTCGGCCCGGACCACCCCGCCCGCCAGCGACACGATACGGGCCGGGCTGATGACATGGCGCATGTAATAGGGGCCGTGGTAGATGGTTTGTGTGATGCCGTAGACCCGGTCCTTCATCATGCCCTGGCTCTCCAGCGCGATCAGCGCCAGCGGCAGGCCGCGGTCAAAGTTTTCGCGCGCCTGCACCTTGTAATGCCCATCTTCCACAAAGAACAGTGGCCAGTCGTCAAAACGCTTGTCGTCCAGCGCGGCCGCGTAGGCTGCATTGAGCTGGTCGACCTGGTGATGCAGCAGGGCGGCTTCAACCCCGGGAATGGCCAGGATCTCGCTCATAACCCCATCACCTTTCGCCAGTAGGCGTACATGCTGCGGATCAAGGTTTCAGTCACCATGTGTTCCGTCATTTCAGTGCCGGTACCGCCCAGTTCGCACAGTGTTGCCCCGCTGTCACCCGCCTGTTTAAAACCGGCCTGACTGAACTCTATGACCTCGCCATCGTCGGCGCTGACAAAACCCGCCGGCCCAAACAGGTTGGCCTGACGCAAACGCCGCTGCGTCATCTCTGGCGTGTCGTCGGCAAAACCGAAATGCGTCCAGACAAAGTCAAACTCGCCCTGCCCACGCGGCACGATGTGGCGTGTACTCAAGGAGTTCACCTGCTGCTGGATGATCAGGCTGGGAAACAAGGTGATCATGGTGACGGTGGGCATGATGTCGCTGCCCGGGTTGGACGGGTCCGCTATCCGCCACCAGGGCTCGGGCACCACATCGAGCAAACGGTCATCGTGCAGGCTCATGTTGGCCTTGAAGCTGGTCACGCCCTCTGTGACGGCGGCGTTGCTGCCACCCTCATTGCGGCGCGAAATCATGATCGCATGGCGGCCGTGGGCATCCATCACCATGCGGCTTTTCTGGTCGGCGCGCCACAGGCCAAAGGTCACAAACCAGGTGTGCAGCAAGCCCGGGTGGTAAGGATCCTTGATGTTTTCCATCATCAGTTTCCAATTGCCTGGAATCCGCTGGCGGCTATAACCCAGCAGGGTCAGTTTTTTCGCCCCCTCGGGGCCTTTGAAGATGCGGTCCAGCCAGGGCGTGACATTGGGGCCGAGGTAATCCCCCAGCGGCTCGGTGTCTTCGCTGAAAGTGGCGAACACCAGGCCGTGCAAAACGCCCACGCGCAGTTTGGTCAGGCCGTGGTCTTTCAGGTCAAAGCCTTCGGGCATGCCACCGTTGGTGCAATCACCGTCCTTGACGCCGTCCTTGAAAGGCAGACCCGCCAGGTCGCCGTTGAGCTTGTAGGTCCACTGGTGGTAGGGGCAAACAAAACTGCGGGCATTGCCCTGCTGTGTCTGGCAAAAGCGCACGCCGCGGTGGGCGCAGCGGTTTTCAACCACCCGGATGCCGGTGTCGGTCGCCCTGTCTTTGGGCGCCACGCGGTCGCGCACCATCAGCACCTGCCGCTCACCGACATGGCTCAGCTTGTAGTCACCCACGTTCGGGATTTCGACCTCCAAGCCCACATAAGACCAGTGCGCGCCGTAAAAGATCTTTTCAAGCTCGCGCTGGTAGAGCTGTGCGTCGGTATAGGCCCAAAAGGGAACGCGGCTGGAGCCGGGCTGGCTCCAGCGGGAAAATTCGGTGCTTGAAAGAGACGGCGCGTCCATGGTTCCCCGCTTTGAAATGGCGAACGGAAATAATACGCCTACTTATTAATTTTATCCCACCGGGTTTTCACGAAGCTCATGCCGGCGGCGCAGCCTTGCGCCCGGCCTTCCATGCGCCAAACAGCACCAGCAGGCCCGGAACCAGGATCATGGCCCAAATTATTTTCTCCAGGTGTGTTTTGACAAAAGGCACGTTGCCGAAAAAATAACCGGTCGTGACAATGCCGCCCACCCACAAGGCCGCGCCGCCTATGTTGTAGGCCGTGAACTTGCTACGCGTCATTTGCGACACACCGCCCACAAACGGCGCAAAGGTGCGCAAAAAAGGCATGAAACGCGCGGCCACGATGGTGATGCCGCCATAACGCTCATAAAACGCATGGGCCTGGTCAAACGCCTTTTTGTTGAAAAAGCGCGATTGCTCCCACTGGAAAACCTTGGGGCCAAAGTAGCGCCCGATTGAATAATTGCACTGATCGCCCAACACCGCCGCCACAAACAGCAGGCCCAGGGCCAGCGGGTAACTCATCAGGCCCACGCCGCACATGGCGCCCACCACAAACAGCAGGGAGTCGCCTGGTAAAAACGGCATGACCACCACGCCGGTTTCGACAAAAATAATCAGGAACAGCAGGGCATAAACCCAGAAGCCGTAGCTGGTGACAAAGGCCTCCAGGTGTTTATCGATGTGGATGATGAAGTCGATGAGAAAAGTAACAAGTTCCATGCACCGGATTTTGACAGGTCTGCGGGCTGCGGCTCCCGGCCCCTCAGCCTAGAATTCAATGCAATGACTGATTTGACCCAACCCCGCCGCCCCATACGCGAACTGCCCGATGACCTGATCAGCCAGATCGCAGCAGGCGAGGTGGTGGAGCGCCCGGCCTCCGTGGTGCGCGAGCTGGTCGACAACGCGCTTGATGCGGGCGCCACGCAGGTGACTGTGCGCCTGCTCGCAGGCGGCGTGCGCCTGATCCTGGTCGAGGACGACGGCCTGGGCATTCCGCGCGAGGAACTGCCGATTGCGCTCAGGCGCCATGCCACCAGCAAGATCGCCTCGCTGCAGGACCTGGAAGCCGTGGGCACCATGGGATTTCGGGGCGAGGCACTGGCCGCGATCAATTCGATTGCCGACATGAGCCTGCTGTCCCGCACCGGTGACTCCGAACACGCCTGGCAGCTTGATGGCCGCACCGGCGAGCTGAAGCCCGCCGCGCGCAATCGCGGCACCAGCGTGGAAGTGCGCGAACTGTTTTACGCCACACCGGCCCGCCGCAAATTTTTAAAGACCGACGCCACCGAGCTGGCCCATTGCATTGAGGCCGTGCGCCGCCACGCGCTGGTGCGGCCCGATGTCGGTTTTGCGATCTGGCACGAAGGCAAACTGTCCGAGCAATGGCGCGCCTGCAACGCAAGCTCGGCGCAGGAGGCCCATGACCAGCGCCTGGCTGACGTCCTGGGCAGCGACTTTGTGACGCAATCGGTCGCCGTCAATTACGAAAGTTCGGCCCGGCGGGCCGACGGCCTGCCCGCCCTGCGCGTCTGGGGCCGTGCCGGCATCCCGGACGCGGCGCGCTCGCGTGCCGACCAGCAGTTTGCCTATGTCAATGGCCGTTATGTGCGCGACAAGGTGCTCACGCATGCGGCACGCAGCGCCTATGAAGACGTGCTGCACGGCCACCGCCAGCCGGTCTATGCGCTGTATGTCGAGATGGACCCGGCGCGGGTGGATGTGAATGTGCACCCGACCAAGATCGAGGTGCGCTTTCGTGACAGCCGCGAGGTGCACCAGGCGGTGCGCCACGGCACCGAGAACGCGCTGGCCACGCCGCGCTCCAGCCTGTCAGGGCAGGCAAACAGCACCGACAGCGCCGCGGAGAGCCCAAACCATGCCTCCGCAGGTTTATTTTTAGATGCAAACAGGCCCGCAGCCGCCTATTCATGGGCGCAGCCAGCTATCAATTTTGGAGCAAGCCGGAGCCACGGGGTGTCCGACTTTGAAGCCATGTGGCCTTCCCCCGTGCGCCCTGAGTCCTTCGGCGAAACCCAGGACAGGCCTGTCCCAGCGCTTCAACCGCCAGTGGCTTCGACAGGCTCGGCCCCAACGGAAAACAATGCGCTGCCGCCCGGCGACTGGCCGCTGGGCCGCGCCATTGCGCAGTTGCAGGGCATTTATGTACTGGCCGAAAACACCCAGGGCCTGGTCATCGTGGACATGCACGCCGCGCACGAACGCATTGTTTATGAGCGCCTGAAAACCCAGATGGACAGCAGCAGCGGCACAGGCATCAGCAGCCAACCCCTGCTGATCCCCGCCACCTTTGCCGCCAGCCCGCAGGAAGTCGCCACCGCCGAGTCCAGCGCCGAAACCCTCGCCACGCTGGGCCTGGAGATCGCGCCGTTTTCGCCCAAAACACTGGCAGTACGCGCCGTGCCGACCAGCCTGGCGCAAGGCGACGCGGTCGAACTGGCGCGCAGCGTGCTGGCCGAACTGGCCCAGCATGATGCAAGCACCGTGATCCAGCGCGCGCAAAACGAGCTGCTGTCGACCATGGCCTGCCATGGCGCCGTGCGCGCCAACCGCAAACTCACCATAGACGAAATGAACGGCCTGCTGCGCCAGATGGAGGCGACCGAGCGCTCCGACCAGTGCAACCACGGACGGCCGACCTGGCGCCAGGTCAGCATTCGCGAACTGGACGCCCTGTTCCTGCGCGGGCGCTAGGAGCCTGTTGACGGTCGGCACGGGTCCAACACCCGTTCCGACCAGAACAGCTTTCGTAAGTTATTGATTTACAAGGCAGATAAGCTCAGGGAAGCGCCTGGCCCTGAGTTTTCCTAAGTCATTTTCAATACCAATTCATTTTGGTGCGGTATCACCATATCAGTGCGTTCATGCACCGATATCAGCTTATTTCATAGCAAAATACGCATTTTGCATAAGCTTCACGCACCATCAAGAGGATTTTTTTGAATGAAACATCAGACCGTAGAAGGTTTTCTGAGCCACGTCGCCCAACGCAACCCCGGCCAGACCGAATACCTTCAGGCCGTGACGGAGGTCATGGAGAGCCTGTGGCCCTTCATCGAAAAACACCCGCGTTATGCCGAGCACGGCCTGCTGGAGCGACTGGTCGAGCCCGAGCGCACCGTCATGTTCCGCGTCTCCTGGATAGATGACCACGGCACAGTACAGGTCAACCGCGGCTACCGCATCCAGCACAGCATGGCCATAGGCCCCTACAAGGGCGGCCTGCGTTTTCACCCCTCGGTCAACCTGTCGGTGCTGAAGTTCCTGGCTTTTGAGCAAACCTTCAAGAACGCGCTGACCACCCTGCCCATGGGCGGTGGCAAGGGCGGCGCCGACTTCGACCCCAAGGGCAAGAGCCCGACGGAAGTCATGCGTTTTTGCCAGGCCTTTGTGTCCGAGCTGTTCCGCCATGTGGGCGCCGACACCGACGTGCCCGCGGGCGACATCGGCGTGGGCGGCCGCGAAGTCGGCTTCATGGCCGGCATGTACAAAAAACTCAGCAACCGCGCGGACTGCGTGTTCACCGGCAAGGGCCTGGCCTTTGGCGGCTCGCTGATCCGCCCCGAAGCCACCGGCTACGGCACCGTGTATTTCGCCCAGGAAATGCTCAAGACGCAAGGCAAGTCCTTTGAAGGCAAGAGCGTGTCGGTCTCCGGCTCGGGCAATGTGGCGCAATACGCCGTCGAAAAAGCCCTGGCCCTGGGCGCCAAGGTGGTGAGCGTGTCCGACTCCAGCGGCACCGTCTACGACAAGGACGGCTTCACCACTCAAAAACTGGCCATCCTGATGGACGTCAAGAACCACCGCTACGGCCGCGTCAACGACTACGCCGCCCAGGTCGGCGCCGAATTCCAGGCCGGCAAGACACCATGGCATATCCCCGTGGATGTGGCCCTGCCCTGCGCGACGCAAAACGAGCTGAATGCCCAGGACGCGGCCACCCTGATCAGGAACGGCGTCATCTGCGTGGCCGAAGGCGCCAACATGCCCTCGACCATTGAAGCCGCCAAGGCCTTCGAAGCCGCTGGTGTGCTGTACGCACCGGGCAAGGCCTCCAACGCCGGTGGCGTCGCGACTTCGGGCCTGGAGATGAGCCAGAACGCGGCCCGCCTGTCATGGCCCGCGGAAGAGGTCGATGCCCGCCTGCTGCAAATCATGCAGGGCATCCACGCCGCCTGCCTGAAATACGGCAAGCGCGCCGACGGCTCTATCAGCTACATCGACGGCGCCAACGTGGCCGGCTTCGTCAAGGTGGCCGATGCCATGCTGGCCCAGGGCGTGGTTTAAGCAGCTTGCGGTGACAAACAGCAAAGGGGCTTCGCAGCCCCTTTTTTCATGGCCGGCCCACCCATGGGCCTGCGGGGCAATCTGCTAACCTCAGGCGGATGCCTGTGTCCACCCCTGAAATTTCCGCGCCCTCCCCCGTGAGCGCCAGCGTACAAGCCCCCATGTCCTCCGGGCTGGTTGTACTGGTCCTGGCCATGCTGCTGGGCATACAGCCCGTCACCACCGACTTGTACCTGCCCGCCCTGCCGGCGCTGACCGAAGGCTTCTCCGCGTCCATGTCGCAGGCGCAGCTCACCCTGAGCGCCCTGCTGCTGGCCTTTGGCATCTCCCAGCTGATCTGGGGCCCGCTGTCCGACCGCTTTGGCCGGCGCCCCATTCTGCTCTGCGGCCTGACGGCCTACACGCTGGCCTCGATTGCCAGCACACTGTCGCCCTCGATGGCGCAGCTGATCGGCTGGCGCATCGTGCAGGGCGCCGCGATGGGCGCAGCCGTGATGTGCGCGCGGGCGATTGTGCGTGACCTCTATCAGCCGCAGGACGGCGCCCGCATCATGTCCAAGGGCCTGAGCGGCCTGGGTGCGCTGGCATGCACCTTCGCGCCACTGGGCGGCCTGCTGTCGGAACTGTTCGGCTGGCGTGTCGCGCTGATGGCGCTGGCGGTGTTTGGCTGCATCACGCTGGCGCTGGTCGCGCTTCGTTTCCAGGAAACCCTGCAACACAAAAACCCGCAGGCGCTGCATCCGGCCACGCTGTTTCGCACCTGGCTTGAAATTCTCCGCAACCCGACTTTCCTGGCCTTCTCGGCACTCTCAGCTGCGACTTACGGTGGGCTGTTCACCTTTCTCGCCACCTCCTCATTTGTTTTTATCAGGATACTCGGCCTGAGCAATGCGGGCTATGGACTGATGATGTTTTTCATTTCGATTGCCTATATCGCAGGCACCTTTTTGTGCAGGCACCTGTTGCCGCGTTTCGGCCTGCGTCAATCGGTTGCCATCGCCGGCGCGCTGTGCCTGACAGGCGGTGTGCTGATGGGTCTTCTGGCCTGGGCCGGTGTGCAAAACGTCTGGGCCATCATCCTGCCGCAACTGCTCTTCATGGTCGGCCACGGTATCAACCAGCCCTGCGGCCAGAGCGGCGCGGTCGGGCCTTTTCCGCAATCGGCCGGCGCGGCATCGGCCGTCAACGGTTTCCTGATGATGGTGGTTGCCTTTGGCATAGGCGGCTGGCTGGGCACCCGCATGGACGGCACGGTCATGCCGCTGGCCAACGGCATGTTTTTCTGGGGTGCGGTGATAGCCGTCGCGGCCTGGACGGCGGTGAGGAAATACGGGGAACCTGCGCATGCATAAATACATCGCCATCGCCGGCCCAACCGCATCGGGCAAAACCGCTGCGGCACTGGCGATTGCGCAGCGTTACCCGGTTGAGATCATCAGCGTTGATTCGGCCCTGGTCTATCGCAGCATGGACATAGGCACGGCCAAACCCACGGCGGCCGAACTCGCCGCCGCGCCGCACCACCTGATAGACATTCGCGACCCGCTGCATGCCTACAGCGCCGCCGAGTTTGTGGCCGATGCCAAAGGCCTGATCGACGAGATATCTGCGCGCGGCAAGCTGCCGCTGCTGGTCGGCGGCACCATGCTTTATTTCAAGGCGCTGTTTGACGGACTCGACGACATGCCCAAGGCGGACCCGGCAATACGCGCAGTGATTGCCGCTGAAGCGCTTGAAAAAGGCTGGCCGGCGCTGCACGCCGAACTCGCAAGGATTGATCCGCCAACCGCCGCCCGGCTGGAGCCGCAGGACTCGCAACGCATCTCGCGCGCACTGGAGGTGTTCAGGATTTCGGGGCAACCGCTGTCATTTTTTCACCAGCGCAGCGCTACAAAAACCATAGCTGGTCGCGCGCATGAGCCGGCCGCTGCGACCCTTATTTCCCTTGAACCGGCGGAGCGCAGCTGGTTGCATGAACGCATTGCCGCGCGTTTTGACGCCATGCTGGCCGCGGGGTTTATCGACGAAGTCAAGGCCCTGCGCGCGCGCGGCGACCTGATGGCTGATCTGCCCTCCATGCGCTGCGTGGGTTACCGGCAAGCCTGGGAAGCTCTTGACGGTACATCGCCCATGTCCGAGCTGCGCGACAAGGGTATCTTTGCCACGCGCCAGCTGGCCAAACGCCAGATCACCTGGCTGCGCTCCATGCCGCAGCGCCATGTAATTGCCTGCGATGGGGAGCAGCCCCTGGCGCTCATACAACAAAAGGTCGCGCAGCTCATCGACGGCGCATAAACAATCCAGGACAGGGCCGGCAGCCGGCCCGCTTGATACCTGCCGCCATTGATGCAAGAATGGGATGCGCTGTCGGCGCACCTGTCTCGCCTGCCCCAAGTTGTCATAACAAAAGGAGAGCGCATCATGGACCTGACCGCCTTTGCCACCGCCCTGCAATCCAGCCTGGGCGCGCACATTCCCAGAATTCTCGGTGCCGTGGCCATTCTTGCGCTGGGCTGGTTGCTGGCGGTTGCCGCGCGTGCCGCCATACGCCGTTTGCTCAGGCTGCTCAAGGTCAATGTCCGCATAGAGGAAAGCTCGGGCGTGCAGCTCGATGCCGAATCCCCGGTGGCCATAGGCGTGTTCTGGCTGGTGCTGCTGGCCACACTGATCGCGGTCCTCAATGTGCTGGACCTGTCCCTGCTGATCAACCCCTTCGCCAGCATGATGACCGACATCATCGGTTACCTGCCCAAACTTCTCGCCGGCGCGGCGCTGTCGCTGGTGGCCTGGCTGATCGCCACCGTGCTGCGGGCGCTGGCCACCCGGGCGCTGGCATTGACCACCATGGATGAAAAGCTGTCAAACGAAGCCGGCATGGCGCCCATGAGCCGCAACGTCGGCAACGTGCTGTTCTGGCTGGTCATCCTGATGTTCCTGCCGGTCATACTCAACGCCTTCCAGTTCAATGCCCTGCTGGAGCCGGTCACGCTCATGCTCAACAAGCTGCTGGGCATGGTGCCCAGCGCGTTCGCAGCCCTGCTGATAGGCGGCGTGGGCTACATCGTCGGCCGGGTGCTGAGCGGCCTGGTCAGCAACCTGCTGGCCGCGGCCGGTGTTGACCGCATCAACCAGCGCATCGGGCTGGACAACTCCATACGCCTGTCCACCCTGGCCGGCACGCTGGTGTTCATCTTTGTGTTTGTGCCTTCGCTGATCGCCGCGCTTGACGCGCTGCAGATCGACGCCATCTCGCGCCCGGCCTCGCAAATGCTCAGCCTGATGTTTGCCGCCGTGCCGCGCCTGGTGGCGGCATCGGTGATCCTGCTGCTGACCTGGTATGTGGCGCGTTTTGCATCGCGCCTGCTCGCCAGCCTGCTGGAAAGCGCCGGCGCCGACAACCTGCCGCAAAAGATGGGCCTGCAGCATGTGCTGTCAGGCGCCGGCCGGCCCTCGCGCCTGGCATCGACGCTTCTGATGTTCTTTGCCATGCTGTTTGCCGCCACCGAGGCGGCCAGCCAGCTCGGCTTTGACCAGGTCGGCGTCATGGTCGCCTCTTTCATCCGCTTTGGCGCCGACATCCTGCTGGGCGGCGCCATCCTGGCCGTCGGCTTCTGGATTTCCAATGTCGCGTTCGACGCCATCCACAAGGCCAGCGGTAAACACACGGCCGGGCTGGCCGGTGTGGCGCGCATCGCCATCCTTGGCCTGGTGATCGCCATGGGCCTGCGTGCCATGGGCATCGCCAACGAGATCGTGCACCTGGCCTTTGGCCTGACACTGGGCGCGGTGGCCGTGGCCGTGGCGCTTTCCTTCGGCATAGGCGGGCGCGAAGCTGCCGGCAAGCTGATGACACGCTGGCTGGAGCGCTGGTATAAAGATTAGCCCTCACGGTCGCTCACTTCGTGTAGCTCCCGAGGCCTTGCAGGCCGCGGCTCGCGAGACGCTTCGCATCTGTCGCCCGTCCAAGCCTGCGCAGGCAGGCTTGGAGCCGCGGGCTCCAGCCCCTCGGGGGCCGCCCGCCGGTGGCCCTGCGAAGCCGGTTCCACGGCTCATGCTGAGTTGAAGAGTTCATGGGCGCAATCCAATGGGAGGTATTTCAGCAGCAGGGGCCGCGGGTCCGGCTTCGCCGGCCCCAGGGGCCGCCCCCTCGGGGGGAGCAGGCTACACGAAGTGAGCCTGAAAGGGGGGGTTAGGATAGTGCAATGCTGCAAGTCCGTGATCTCGCCAAACGCTACCTCGATACCCCCGTCTTCGCCGGGGTTTCGCTGGACGTAGCGCCCGGTGAGTTTGTCGCCATCGTCGGTGAATCCGGCGTGGGCAAATCCACACTGCTCAACTGCATGGCCGGGCTGGACAGCTGGGACCAGGGCTCGGTCGTACTCAAGGGCGCAGACCTGGGCGCATTGACCGACGACCAACGCGCCCTGCTACGCCGCCGGCATGTGGGTTTTGTGTTCCAGGCTTTTCATGTGCTGCCGCACCTGGACGTCGCGCAGAACGTGGCACTGCCCCTGCTCTTGCTGGGCCAGCCCGATGATGGGCGCGTGCAGGCCATGCTGCAAGCGGTGGGTCTGGCGGGCCTGGGCGGGCGCTTGCCGCAACAGCTGAGCGGCGGGCAATTGCAACGCGTGGCGATTGCCCGGGCCCTGGTACACCGCCCCGGCCTGCTGCTGGCCGATGAACCCACAGGCAACCTGGACCCCGGCACGGTCGCGCGGGTGATGGATGCGCTGATGGCGCAAACCCGGGAACACGGTGCATCGCTGGTGCTGGTCACACATTCGCAGGCGGCTGCCGCCCGGGCTGACAGGGTCCTGTATTTGACGGCTGACGGCATTGCAGCCTGATTTTTTGACGCCTTGTCGAAATGCACCGGCCCGGGACGTCATTGCAATGAGCGATATTGCTCAAAACCAGACAAATGGAGCCTGACATGCAATACATGATGATGTTTTACGAGAGCGCAGAAGACCTGGCCTGCCGCCGGGATGAGCGCGGCGACGCCTACCGGGCCGGGTGGTACGCCTATATAGGCGCGCTCAGGCAATCGGGCATTGTGGTCGGCAGCAACGGCCTGCAGCCGCCAGAAGTTGCAACCACCTTGCGCATACGCGGGGAAAAGCGCCAGGTGCAGGACGGCCCCTTTGCCGACTCCAAGGAGCAACTGGGCGGCTTTGCCATCATTGACGTTCCCGACGTGGACGCCGCGCTTGAATGGGCCTCGCGCGCGCCCTGCGCGGCCACCGGCGGCGTGGAAATACGGCCGGTCATGCAGACACCCACCACCAGCTGAAGCCCGCATGACAGCCGCCGCCCTGGCCGCAGAGCGCGCTGCCCGCGAATCCTACGGGCGGCTGCTGGCAATTCTTGCAGCGCGCAGCCGCGACATTGCCACCTCGCAGGACGCGCTGGCCGACGCGTTTGCAGCAGCGCTGGAGCACTGGCCGCAGGACGGCGTGCCGCAGCAACCTGAAGCCTGGCTGCTGACGGTCGCCCGGCGCCGCACACTGGACGGCTGGCGCCGTGCGCAGGTCGAACAGGCGTCGGTGCAGACCCTGTTGCTGCTGGCCGACGAGTTGGCCTGGGACAGCCCGTCCGCAGTGCCCGATGAACGGCTGTCGCTGATGTTTGTCTGCGCGCACCCGGCGGTGGCCAGCGCGGCGCGTTCGCCGCTGATGCTGCAGACCGTGCTGGGCCTGGATGTGGCACGCATGGCCGGTGCCTTTTTGACCGCACCGGCCACCCTGAGCCAGCGCCTGGTCCGTGCCAAGGCCCGTATCCGCGAAGCCGGCATACCGTTTGAGCACCCGCGCAGCCGGGACCTTGTACCGCGCCTGCATGACGTGATGGAGGGCATTTATGCCGCTTACGGCACGGGCTGGGACGATGTCGAAGGCGCGGACGGCCCGCGCCAGGGATTGACGGCGGAGGCCATCGCACTGGCGCGTATCCTGCACCGCTTGCTGCCACGCGAACCCGAGCCGGCCGGCCTGCTGGCATTGATGCTTTTTTGCGAAGCGCGTGCGCAGTCACGGCGCGATGCCGCCGGGCAATACGTTCCGCTGGACCAGCAGGACACCGCCCTGTGGAGCCGCAGCGATATGGAAAAAGCCGAAGAACTGCTTGCCGGTGCGGCGAGCCTCGGCGCGCCCGGCCCGTTCCAGCTCGAAGCGGCCATCCAGTCGGCGCACACGCAGCACCGCCTTGGGCACGCCGTGCCCGCGTCTGCACTGGTGGCCCTGTACGACGGCTTGCTGGCGTTCAGCCCCAGTCTGGGCGCGCAGGTCAGCCGGGCCTGCGCCGTCGCCAGGGCGGACGGCCCGCATGCAGGCCTTGCTGCACTGGATGCGCTGGCGCAAAGCGAAACAGGGAGCTACCAGCCTTACTGGGCAGCGCGCGCCGACCTGCTGGCGCAAGCGGGCCGGACAGCGCAAGCCCTGCAGGCCTACGACAAAGCGCTTGGGCTGGCCAGCAGCGCCGCGGTCAAGAATCATCTACTCCTGCAATCATCACGCTTGCAACAAAAACCGCCAGGGACCGCCACAGGCCCCAATCTTCATGACTGACCTGCTCCGAACCTTTTCCTGGCGCGAGCTAACGCACCACCCCTGGCGCAACCTGGCCGCCGCCCTGGCCGTGATGCTCGGTGTGGCGCTGGCCTTTTCAGTGCAGTTGATCAATGCCTCGGCGTTGAGTGAATTTTCACAGGCGGTGCGTTCCGTCAACGGCCAGCCCGACCTTGAGTTGCGCGCCGTGCAGGGCAGTTTTGACGAGGCCATTTTTGAACGTGTGGCGAATCATCCGCAGGTGGCTGTTGCCAGCCCCATGCTGGAGCTGGCCAGTTATGCGATCACGGCCACGGGACAGCGGCTGGCCTTGCGCATCGTCGGACTGGACGCCCTGGTCGTGGCCGAGCTTGCACCGGCCCTGATGCCCGTGCCTGCAGTGGACGCGGACCGCCTTGCGCTGTTCACACCCGGCACCGTCTTCCTGAACCCTGCCGCCCGGCAAAAGCTGTCCGGCGCAGGTTTCCAGCTCCAGAGCGGCCTGCAGCTGCTGGATGTTCGGGTGGCCGGCTCCGTGAGCGCGGGCGGCGCGCCACTGGCGGTGACGGACATTGGCGCGGCGCAGGAACTGTTTGGCAAACGCGGGCAGCTGTCGCGCATCGATGTGCGCCTCAAGGCCGGCACTGACCGCGTGGCGTTTATACGGTCGCTGCAATTGCCGGGGAGCATCACGGCAGCAGAACCAGGCGATGCCGCGCAGCGCGTCAGCAACCTGTCGCGCGCCTACCGCGTCAACCTCACGGTACTCGCTCTGGTGGCGCTGTTCACCGGCGCCTTCCTGGTGTTTTCCGTGCTGTCGCTGAGCGTGGCCAAACGTGCGCAGCAGTTTGCCTTGCTGGGCGTGCTGGGCCTGACCGGGCGCGAACGGCTGCTGCTGGTGCTGGCTGAATCCGGACTGCTGGGCCTTGTCGGCAGCGCAGCCGGCATTGCGCTGGGCACCGGCCTGGCGGCCCTGGCCTTGCGCCTGCTGGGCGGCGACCTGGGCGGCGGCTACTTTGCCGGCGTGGCGCCCAGCCTGCAATGGAGCGGCTGGGCTGCCGCCATATACGCCGCGCTGGGCGTTGCCGCATCGCTGGTCGGCGGCTGGTGGCCGGCGCGGGCTGCACAAAAGTTGCCGCCCGCGCAAACACTCAAAGGCCTGGGCGCAACATCAAGCAATGGCCACAGGCATTGGTTTAGTATCATTTTGATAGCAGCTGGCGCACTGCTAGCGGCGGCTCCGCCCGTATTTGGCATTCCACTGGCGGCCTATGCATCGGTCGGACTGCTGCTGATAGGCGGCATCACCGCCCTGCCCTGGCTTATCGCGCTTCTCTATGACCGGCTCAGCCCCCTGGTCGCGCACCGCCTGCTGCCCCTGCTGGCCGTGGAGCGCGCCCGTCGCGTGCGTGAAAGCGCGGCGGTGGCCGTCAGCGGCGTGGTGGCATCGCTGAGTCTGGCGGTCGCGCTGACGGTGATGGTGGCCAGCTTCAGGGACTCCGTCACGCACTGGCTGGATGTGGTGTTGCCGGCCGACCTGTACCTGCGCACCGCGCCGCCTGCGGGCTCGTCATCCACCGCCGGTGACACGGTGTATTTCATGCCGGATTTTGTAAGCGCGATAGCCAGGGTCAAGGGCGTGAACCGCGTCAGCGCGCTGCGCACCACCTCGCTGCTGCTGGACCCCGGCCTGCCCGCCGTGGCGCTGATTGCCCGCGAGATCACGGACCCGGCCAGCACCTTGCCCCTGGTGGGCAGCGCACTGCCGGTGCCGCCCGGCCAGGTGGCGATTTATGTCAGCGAAGCCATGGTGGACCTCTATGGCGCGCGCCCTGGCACTGTTTTCAATCCGCTTTCACAATCATTCAGTGCTCTGGCCTTTGTGGAACGGGCGCAGCCAGCTACAAATTTAATAGCACCACCGGCGACTTCAGGCCCCGCTGTTTTTTATGTCGCCGGTGTCTGGCGCGACTACGCCCGCCAGTTTGGCGCGATTGCCATGGACCAGCGCGACTTCGAGCGCCTGACTGGCGACCAGCGCGTGAATGACCTGGCGCTCTGGCTGGATGCCAACGCTACCAGCAGCAAGGTCGAGCAGGCCGTGCGGCTGGAGGCCGACCGCCTTGCCGGCGCCGGAGCCCTGATCGAGTTTGCATCGACGCGGCAGATCCGAGCGACCTCGCTGAGGATTTTTGACCGCAGCTTTGCCGTGACCTACTGGCTGCAGGGCGTGGCGATTGCCATCGGCCTGTTTGGCGTGGCCGCCAGCTTCAGCGCGCAGGTACTGGCGCGCCGCAAGGAGTTTGGCCTGCTGGCGCACATCGGGCTCACCAGGCGGCAAATCCTGGCGGTGGTGGCCGGCGAAGGCGCGGCGTGGACCTTGACAGGTTCCGTCGCCGGCCTGGCGCTGGGACTGCTGGTGGCCATGGTGCTGGTGCATGTCGTCAACCCGCAAAGTTTTCACTGGACCATGGACCTGGTGCTGCCCTGGCAGCGCCTGCTTGGCCTGTGCGCGGCGGTGGTGGTAGCCGGCACGCTCACGGCCTGGCTCGCGGGCCGCGCGGCGGCGGGAAAAGACGCGGTGCTGGCGGTCAAGGAGGACTGGTAACCGGCGGATGGCAAGCCGGGGCAGGTATTACAGGCTATCACGGCATCCGCGGTGATGGCCGCTTTCTTTTGCTTACCAAACTTCCGCTTTTGACGCGGCATTGTCATCAATGCATCGCGCTACGCCCTTACCATGAAGGCTCCATTCACACGAGGCTTGCACCATGGCATCCGCTCAATACCGTATTGAAAGCAGGGACCCATTGCTGGGTACTCTGCTACCGCCCACCGACTACAAACATGTCTTCGCCGATTGCTCGCTGGCCGTCGCGGTCGCCGTCAAAAGCGTGAACGATCCCACGCGCCAGCAGGTACGCGTGGTGCATATACCCAGCGGTGAAGTTGTTTTCCAGACCGCGGCGCCACAACACTAGCGCCCGCTGGCGGCCGCTGCGCACTTAGCCGGTGATGGCCACCAGCACGCTGCAGGGCGCGTTCTCTATCAGCGACTTGGACACCGAGCCGCGCCACCAGCGGGCAGCCCAGCCGTCCAGGTGCCTGTGCCCCACGACGATCAGGTCGGCTTCAATCTTTTTGGCGTATCTGGCGATTTCATCGACAACATCTCCAAGCACCACTTCACCAGTCGCCTGGTAACCCGATGCGGCCAGCTGGCGCAAACCCTCGTCAAGAATGCCGGTGTATTTTTCCTTCTCGTACTCGGCCAGGTTTTTGTCGTAAATGCCGCCTTCCACGCCTATCACCTGCATGGACAAGGGCGTCACGGCAATCAGCGTCAGGGTCGCCTGGCTCCACTGTGCAATATCACGGCAATCGAGTAATGCCTTTTGCCCGGATTTGGAACCGTCATAAGCCAGCAAAATTCGTTTGTACATGGCGCACCTCCTGGTTAGGGTGAAGGAACAGCTTTGAGGATAGCCTTTCCGGGACGGGCACGCAACCGCGTTGCCCCTCACCTGCTGAAGAACCTTCTGACCAACGCAAGCCGGATGTTGAATCTTTGCCCACACTTCCCGCAAAACAGGTCCTGCGCGAGAATCAGGACCATGAACGCATCACCAAAGACACTGCAGGGCATATGGCTCAACACCGCCATCGCCCGCATCGAGGCGGACTTCCAGCGCAGCGCCGACACGCACCTGATTGCCCTGAACATGCCGGCGTTTGCAGCGCGCGGCATAGACCTTTACCTCAAGGACGAATCCACCCACCCGACCGGCAGCCTGAAGCACCGGCTTGCACGCTCCCTGTTTTTGTATGCGCTGTGCAATGGGCTCATTCATGAAGGATCCACTGTTGTTGAGGCCTCCAGCGGCTCAACGGCCGTGAGCGAGGCCTACTTTGCGCGCCTGCTGGGCCTGCCTTTTATCGCCGTCATGCCGCGCAGCACCTCGCCGGAAAAGATCGCGCAGATTGAACACTACGGCGGGCGCTGCCACTGGGTGGGCAGTGCCGCCGAGGTTTATGAAGAAGCCCGTAAACTGGCGCACGAAACCAGCGGCCATTACATGGACCAGTTCACCTACGCCGAGCGCGCGACTGACTGGCGCGGCAACAACAATATTGCGGAAAGCATGTTCCAGCAGATGGCGCGCGAACGGCATCCGGTGCCGCGCTGGATAGTGGTTGGCGCCGGCACCGGCGGCACCAGCGCCACGATTGGCCGCTACATGCGCTACCAGCGGCACCATGGCCCCGCCTGCCAGTTGTGTGTCGCCGATCCGGCAGGTTCGGTCTTTGGCGCTTACCACCGTACCGGCGACGCCAGCCTTGAGGGCCCCGGCTCCTGCATAGAAGGCATAGGCCGGCCGCGCGTGGAAGCGAGTTTTATACGCAGCGTAATCGACCGCATGATTGAAGTTCCCGATGCGGATTCACTGGCCGCCATGCAGGCGCTTTCGGCACTGCTGGGGCGCAAGGTCGGGCCTTCCACCGGCACCAACTTTGTCGGCATGCTGGCGCTGGCGCACGAGATGCTGGCGCGCGGTGAGCAGGGCTCCATCCTGTCATTGCTCTGCGATTCCGGCGAGCGCTACCTGCCCACCTACCACGATGCCGCCTGGGTGCAGGGCAGGTTTGGTGACTGCACGCCGGCGCAGCGGCATGTTGCACAACTGATGCAAGCCGGACTGGCGGCCTGACATGCGCGCGCCCATGCCGGTGAACCTGTTGCGGCGCCACCTCATTGCAGGCGGCGTGGCGGGCTCGCTCGGATTCGCCGGGCCGTCCCGCGCCCTGCCCGCCCAGGCGCTGGCCTTTCCGCGCGACCGGGGCGCGCACCCCGGCTTTCGCACCGAGTGGTGGTACATCACCGGGCAGGCAATATCGGGCCAGCGTGTGTTCGGATTTCAGCTCACGTTTTTCCGCTCACGGGTGGAAAGCACACAGGGCATGACCTCAAAGTTTGCAGCCAGGCAGCTGCTGTTTGCGCATGCAGCAATTACCGATGTGGATGGCAAAAAACTCTGGCACGACCAGCGCATCGCGCGCGACGGTTTTGGTGTGGCCCTGGCCAGCGAAGCCGACATGAACATCAAGCTGCGCGACTGGTCGCTGCAAAGCCGGGGCGACCATTACACCGCCAACCTGCCCGCAACAGACTTTGGCATCAAGCTGCAATTCACGGAAACGCAACCCGTGCTGCTGCAGGGCAGACAGGGTTTGTCACGCAAGGGGCCGGAAGAAAAGCAGGCCAGTTATTACTACAGCCAGCCCCAACTCGCCGCCACCGGAAAACTGCAATTAAAAGGCCAGGACTTTGAAGTGACAGGCAAGGCCTGGCTGGACCATGAATGGAGCCAGGAGCTGCTGCACCCCGATGCAACCGGCTGGGACTGGATTGGCATGAACCTGATGGACGGCAGCGCCCTCACCGCCTTCAGGCTGCGCGACAAGGCAGGCGATGCGCTATGGGATGGCGGCTCGTTCAGGCCTGCAAAAGGCGAGCCCTATATCTTCAGCCGCGGCGAGGTGATTTTTAAACCCACACGCCACTGGAAAAGCCCTTTGAGCCAAACCACCTACCCGGTCGAATGGATGGTCCGCACACCGGCGGACTTTTATACCGTCAGGGCCGTGATAGACAACCAGGAACTCGACAGCCGGCAATCCACAGGCGCGATTTACTGGGAAGGCCTGAGCGAGCTGATCGACAGCAATGGCAAGAAGGTTGGCAGCGGTTACCTTGAGATGACGGGCTATGCGCAGCCGCTGCGGATGTGAGGCCACAGCAGCTGCCGGCCGGCCATCAACCCAGCAAGGGTGCAAAATGCCGTATCGAATCTGCCAGTGAATGCGCAGGTGTCCATCCCAGCTCCCGCGCTGCGGCTGAAATGTCGGAGGCGCTTGTACGGACATGGGGAAAGCCGGCAAAGCCACCCGCCGGCTGGACAACCTGTTCAATCGCCAGGGCCGGATACAAATGACGCACGGCCTGCACAAACTCGTCAAATGTGGCGAGCGTTCCCAGGCCAATATGGTAGACACCTTGTGCGGGTGACGCGGCCTGGAGTGCATCCACATTGGCCTGCGCGCAATCGCGGGCGTCTATGAATTCCTCACCGCCCTTCCAGCTTGTGTAGGGGTCGTCCAGCACGGCCACCCGGCCCTGCCGCGCCGGGGCCAGCAATGACGACAGTACCCGTCCCGGCACCGAAGTCCCCGGCCCCTGCCATGCGCCTATGACGGCCGCGTAGCGCAGCACGGCAACACTCACGCCGTAGAGGTCACGGTAAACCAGGGCCAGGTGCTCGCCGGTCACCTTGGTCGCCGCATAGATGGAGCCTGGCCTGTGCGCCACCGAGCGCATCTCGAAGTCCTCGGGAAAGGCCTCGCCATGAAAGTCACCAAACACCGGGTAACCGACCGTCGTGGAGCTGGCAATCACCACCCGCGCCAGCTGCAGCTGGCGCGCGGCTTCCAGGACATTTGCCGTGCCCATGACGTTCACGCGTATGCCAGCCAGCGGGTCTTGCCGGATGGCGGTGGAAAGCAACGCGGCCGTATGGACAATGCGCGTCACGCCGCGCGCCCGCGACAGCGCCATCAGCGCGTCAAAGTCGGTCACGTCGCCCTCGACAATCGAAACCAGCGGGTGTTCCACGATGGAGGCGATCGCCGCATGCGCAGGGCGCAGGTCCATCAGGATGGCCTGCTCACCGCGTTCGGCCAGCAGCCGCGCGGTGTGGCTGCCTATGATGCCGGCACCGGTAATCAGAGTTGTCATGAGTGGCCCTTTTAAATTCTCAAACCGCCCAGAGACTTGCCGCCGTCCACGAACAGTGTTTGCCCAGTGACAAAACTGCTCGCGGGCGCGGCAAAAAAGGCAATCGCATTGGCGATCACGTCCGGCGTGGCTGCCTTGCCACCGGGCTCAAGCTCCTCCCACGCGGCAAACATTTCCGCAGGGGCCGAGCGTGTCATGGGCGTGTCGGTGAACCCGGGCGCGACCGAGTTCACCGAAATCCGGCGCTCCCGCAACTCCATGGCCATGGCCCTGGTCAGCCCGATCACGGCGGCCTTGGAGGCGACGTAATGCGCAAAACGGGTCCCGCCAAGCGCGCCGCGTGAAGAGATCGTCACGATACGTCCACCCGCCTGCATGCGACGCGCGGCCTCCTGCGCCGGGATGAAAGTGCCTATGACATTGACTTCGAGCATGCTCCGGAAGGCATCCTCCGTCAGGTCAAGCAGTTTGGCATCGTTGTAAATGCCGGCAGCACAAACCATGACGTCCACGCGCGGCTGCGCATCGAGTGCAGCCACCACCGAAGCGCGATCACAAATGTCAACAGCGGCAGCGACCATGTCAAAGCCCTGCGTTACCAGGGCGGCCACCTCGCTGCCCAGTTTTTCCGCATTGCGGTCCATCGCCACCACCCGAAAGCCATCAGCGGCGAGCCGCCTGGCCGTGGCCAAGCCTATGCCTTGCGCGGCGCCGGTGACAAATGCGACCTGTTTTTCAGTGCCGTCTTGAGAAGTACTCATGAGGATTTACCGTTTTGATCAAGGGACATACGATGCGGTCAATCAGTCTGCCCTGATGCCAAATTCCTGGACCACCTTGCCATAACGGATGTAATCGCTCGCCACCAGCTTGCCCAGTTTTTCCGGGTCGCCGCCCACAGGCGAGGCCGAGAATCCGGCCATGCTCGCAATGACATCCGGCATTTTCAGTATCTCATTGAGGTGGGTGTTAAGCAGCTTGACGGTATTGGCCGGCATGCCCTTGGGTCCCAGCAGTGCCTGCCACGCGCCCACATCCGCGTCCTTGAAACCCTGCTCGGTAAGCGTCGGCACATTTGGCAGGAAAGGCGAGCGCTTGGGGTCGGCCACCCCCAGCACGGTGATCCTGCCCGAAGCGATGTGCTGCGCCGCGGGGCCCAGCGTTCCGTACATCATCGGCACGTGGCCGCCAATCATGTCCGCGACTGCCGGCACACTGCCGCGATAAGGCACCTGCGTGATTTTCACGCCTGCTGATTTGCCAAACAGTTCAGCAAGGATGTGCATGGGCGACCCATTGCCGGGACTGGCATACGACTGGATTTTTCCCGCCTTGACGGCAGCGACCAGCTCCTTGAGGTTGCTCACCCCTGAAGCCTTGGTTGCCAGCACAAACAGCGATTGGCTGGCCAGTTGAATGATGGGGCTGAAATCAGTCAGCGCATCGTAGTGCGCGCCGTTGCCGTCCTTCAGCACATGCGGAACGATGGACAGCGTATTGGGCGCCAGCAGCAGCGTGTAGCCGTCCGCAGCAGCCTTGGCGACATAGGCCGAGCCTATCGTTCCGCCGGCCCCGGTGCGGTTTTCGACAATCACGGGTTGCCCCAGCCGCTCGGTCAGCTTTTGCCCGATCAAACGCGCAAGCACATCGGTATCACCACCTGCGGGGTAAGCGACAACGATGGTTATGGGCTTGCTGGGATAGGGAGCCTGCGCCAGGGCATGGCCCGCAAATAAAGCGGCAGTTGCGGATGCTGCAATGGCCAGCACTTGACGGCGTATGAACTTCATGACGGGGCTTCCTTTTTGGGTGAACGGTGAAATTGAAAGACAGGAGTCGTTGCAGATTGACAAGCAAAAGAATAAATAAATAAATTTTTGTTGTCAATATAAATTTTATAGATTGCTATAATTTAATAATTCCACCTATGAAACACAGCGAACACCTCGGTAGCCCATCCGCAAAAAGCCCGTCCATGGCATCCGTGGCGGCGTCTGAGTCCGACAACACGTCGGGCGATAAAACAATCTCCGAGCGGGCGTTTCGTCTGCTGCGCGATGACATCCTGAACGGCAAACTCGCGCCGGAGATGCGCCTTCGCACCAATGTGTTGCAACAACGTTATGGCCTGGGCGTCAGTCCCCTGCGCGAGGCCCTGCTTCGTCTGTCAAGTGAGGGTTTGGTGGTCGGTGAGGGCCAGCGCGGTTTTGCGGTGGCGCCCATTTCGCAGGAGGAACTGCAGGATCTGACACGTGCCCGCACCACCCTGGACATAGCGGCCCTGACGCAGTCCATGGCGCAGGGTGACGCCGATTGGGAGGCCCAGGTGATCGCCGCCAACCATCTCCTGTCCCGAACGCCGCTGCCGGTGGATGCCGATGACGTGCAGGCCGCAAAACTGTGGGAAGAGCGCCACCGCACTTTTCACCGGGCCTTGATCGCAGCCTGCGGCTCCAACTGGCTGCTGCGCCTGCATGCCCAAATGACCGACCACTCCGAGCGTTACCGCACCATACGCATACTGCATCACAAGGAAAAATTGTCGCAGGTGCGCGACGTGGTGGCAGAGCACACCGCCATTACCGATGCGGTATTGCGGCGCGACCTGCCGCTGGCGACGGAACTGATGCGCCAGCATATTGCGGACACGGCCGCGGCGATGGGCAGTTTTTTCGAGAAAACAGCTGGCCGTCAAAACTCGCGCTAGTCGCCCAGGCGTCGCCAAAAGCAATCAGCTATTTTCCTCGCCCCGGCCCGGAACGGTTCCCGCCGTATAGCTGGCCAAAACGCCAGGCAAGAAACAGGGCCATCAACAAAGCGCCCAGACCGGCCAGCACGACATGCGCAACCGCATGGAAGTTGAAACTCCCGGCAAAAAACAGCAGCGCGTAGCCCACGCAAATGTTGAAGGCACCCCAAAGCACATTCAGGGAGGCGGAAGATTCGCCCTGTCCGCGCGGCGTGGCGAACGGTGTCGGGAAAGCACGTCCCGATATGCCGTTGGTGATATGCGCAATGCTGTTGGCGAGAAAAGCACCGCCCAAGAAATAGAACAGATAGTCAAGCATGCTGAGGCTCCTCCTGACCTGAATGTAGCGCTCATTGAGTGCCTGCTGCCCTCACCCGACATGTGAACCGTCAAACGCTTCGGGCTCTGTCCAGGGCGGTCAATGCGCCCCAGCCGCCGCATCCGCGCTGCCCGCCCCACCCTTGGCCGGGCGGGCCAGGTAGACCAGCGGAATCAGTGCCAGGAAGATCAGCGCCGACGCATAAAACACATCCGAGGCGGCGAGCATATAGGCCTGCTGGTCCACCAGCCGGTTGATGCTGGCCAGGGCCTGCTCGGGCGAGAGCCCGGCGCTGGCCAGGCCGGCCATGGCGCTGTTGGTTGCGGTGCTTCCGGTGTTGACCGCGTCGGCGATGTGCGCGTGGTGCATGGCGGCGCGGTCCTGCCAGATGGTGGTGGCAATCGATGTGCCGAAAGAGCCGGCCGTGATGCGCGCAAAGTTGGACAGGCCGGAAGCCGCCGGAATGCGGTCCGGCGAGATGCCAGACAACGTCAGCGTCACCAGCGGTATAAAAAAGAAGGCCATGGAGACACCCTGGATGATCGTCGGGACCAGGATGGTGTTGAAGTCGGCCTGGGTGTTGAAGTTGGAGCGCATCCACAGCACCAGCGCAAAAACGACGAAGGCAAAGGCCGCCATGCGGCGCGGGTCCACGCGGTGAATGTTCTTGCCGACTATGGGCGAGAAAATCAGCGCCATCAGGCCCACAGGCGCCATGATCATGCCGGCCTGCGTGGCGGTGTAACCCATGTACTGCTGCAGCCACAGCGGCAGCAACACCACGTTGCCGAAAAACAGGCCATAGCCTATAGACAGGGCCAGCGCACCGGCCCAGAAGTTGCGCCGCTTGAAGAGCGTCAGGTCCACCACCGGGTGTTCCTCGGTAAGCTCCCAGATGACAAAGGCAATCAGGCCGACCACCGCCACTATCGCCAGCGCCACCACCTCGCCGGAATGGAACCAGTCCAGCTCCTGGCCCTTGTCCAGCATGATCTGCAGGGCGCCGACCCAGATCACCAGCAGCGCCAGGCCGACGCTGTCAATCGGCAGTTTTTGTATCCTGCTCTCGCGTTTGTGAAAGATGGTCCAGGTCACAAAGGCGGCGCCAAAACCCACGGGAATGTTGATGTAGAAAATCCAGGGCCAGGAAATGTTGTCGGTGATCCAGCCGCCCAGCAGCGGCCCGAGCACGGGCGCAATCAGCGTGGTCATGGACCACAGCGCCATCGCCAGCCCGGCCATGGCCTTCGGGTAACTCGACAGCAGCAGGGTCTGCGACAGCGGGATCAGCGGCCCGGCGGCCAGCCCCTGCAAAACACGAAAGAGGATCAGCGTGGTCATGTTGGGCGCCAGGCCGCACAGCCACGAGGTGATGACAAACAAAATGATGCTGGCCATGAACAGCCGCACCTGACCGAAGCGCTGCGACAGCCAGCCGGTGAGCGGCACCGAGATGGCATTGGCCACGCCAAAGCTGGTGATGACCCAGACACCCTGATTCGGGCTGACGCCCAGGTCGCCGGCAATGGCGGGCAGGGAGACGTTGGCAATCGACGTGTCGAGCACGTTCATGAAGGTCGCGGCGGACAGCGCCAGCGTGCCCCACATTCGGGCCGAGCCGGTCAGCGGCGGCAGCGGGACATATTCTGTTGCTGCGGGCGCTGGCGACGCAGTTGCCGCAGATGGAGTGGTGGATTCGGAAGCCATGGACGCCTGCAAATTAAGCCGGGAAATTACACCAGCGGGTCATTCGAAAAATCGGGACGGCAGCCAGCAGGCAGGCTCACAGCGAGGCCGAAGCCACTGCGCCGGGCTTGCTGGCGGCAGGGCTGGTTTTGGCAAGATTGGAAGATGCATCGACCCTGGACGAGCCCGTGGCGGCCTTGGCCGTGCGCACGGCGCTGCCGGTCTTGCCGATATTGGCGGCAATCACGCGCTTCACGTCCTGGTCTGCGGCGTCGCCGGGCACGCTGTAGGCATGCACCTCGGCCTGCGCTGCGGGGCGCGGTGCATCGGCCAGCATCTTGCCGTCCTTGTTGCTCACGTCGACTTCCGCATCCATGGACAGGCCGACGCGCAGCGGGTTGGCTTCAATCTGCTTGGGGTCCAGCGCGATGCGCACAGGCACACGCTGCACCACCTTGATCCAGTTGCCGGTGGCGTTTTGCGCGGGCAGCAGGGAGAAAGCCGCGCCGGTGCCAGCGCCCAGGCCTGCGACCGTGCCCTTGTATTCGACTTTTTTGCCGTACAGGTCGGCCACCAGCGTGACGGGCTGGCCGATGCGGATGTTGCGCAACTGCACTTCCTTGAAGTTGGCATCGACCCAGACCTGGCGCAGCGGGATGATGGACATCATGGGCGTGCCGGCAGCCACGCGCTGGCCCAGTTGCACCGTGCGTTTGGCCACATACCCATCAACAGGCGCGGGCATGGCGGCGCGCTGCGTGGCCAGCCAGGCCTCGCGCACCTTGGCGGCGGCCACCAGCACGCTGGGGTGCTGCTCAATGCTGGTGCCTTCGGTCAGCGCCTGGTTGCTGCTGAGTTGCTCGCGTGCGGCGGCCACACCGGCCTGCGCTGCGGCCAGCGCGCTTTTGGCGTTGGCCAGCTGGGTTTCGGCGTGGCCGAGCTCTTCGCGCGAGACAGCGCCGTTGCCCGTGAGGGACTGGCGGCGGTTCAGATCGTCGTTGGCGCGGGCGATGTCGCTTTGCGCCCTGACCACGTCGGCGTCGCGCAGCGTGATCTGCGCGGCCAGCGTACCGTTGTTGGCGTACAGCGTGCGCACCTGGCGCACGGCCTGGGCCAGCGCGGCTTCGGCCTGGTCCAGCGCAACCTTTGCGTCGGCCGGGTCAAGCTGCACCAGCGGCTGGCCGGCTTTCACAAAGTCGGTGTCGTCGGCCATGATGGCCATGACGGTGCCGCCGATTTGCGGCGTGATCTGGATCACATTGCCCTGCACATAGGCGTTGTCGGTGGACTCGTAATGGCTGGCGACCAGGTATTCATATGCGGCCCAGCCCAGGCCGGCCACCACCACCACGCTGGCCAGCGCGGTCAGCGCCTTCTTGCGCCTGGGGTTGCCCGTGACTGGTTCATTGGGCAGGCTGGAAGAGGAGGATTGAGGTGCGTTCATGATGTTGGAAATACGTTATTGAAGCGTTGGAACTGCGTTGATCTGTTTAAAAAGGCTGTCCGTGTGTTTGCAGCCGGTTTTAATACTTTATGGGGCTATTTTTTGAATCAAATGTGTCATTGGCCACCCTCAGCAGTGCGCCACCAGCTATTGTTTTTGTAGCACCCTGGGCCTGGCCCGGGAGCTGCTGGTCCGCCACATAACCGCCGCCTAGCGCGCGTATCAGCGCCACCTGCGTGTCCAGCGCGCGGGCGGCCAGGTCCACGGCGCCACGGCGCTGTGCCAGCACATTGGTTTCAGCGGTCAGCACATTGAGGTAATTGCCGAGGCCGGCCTTGTAACGCTGCAGGGCAATCTCGTATGCGCCTTCCGCCGCATTCTGGGCGGCACGCTGCTCGGTCTGCTGGCGCGCAATGGCCTGCATGGAGGCGACCTGGTCGGACACGTCGCGCACGGCGTCCAGCACGGCGGCGTTGTAGCTTTCAACCGCGGCATCGAGGTCGGCGGTTTTGCCGCGCAGGTTGGCGCGCAGGCGGCCCGCGTCAAAGATCGGCAGGCGCAGGGCCGGGCCCACGCCCCACTGCTGGCTGCCCGACTCCGTCAGGCGGTTCAGGCCAATGCTGGAGAAACCGGCAAAGGCCACCAGGTTGATGTTGGGATAGAACTGGGTTTTGGCATTGGCCACGTCCTTGACGGAGGCCTCAACACGCCAGCGCGCAGCCGTGATGTCGGCCCTGCGGCCCAGCAGGTCTGCCGGGATGGCAGCCATGGCCCCTGCTGTCGCTATGTTTTTGATAGCTGATTGCGCAGGTGGTACGGTAGCCAGGGCCACATTTGATTGTCCAACCAGGGCGCCGAGCGCGTTGCGGGTCAGGGCCATCTGCTCCTGCAGCGACTCCAATTGCAGGCGGGCTTCGGGCAGGCCGCCTTCGCTCTGGCGCAGCTCAAGCCGGGTGTCCAGACCGGCGTTCACGCGGTCCTGCACGAGCTTGAGTGTTTCTTCGCGTTGCGCCAGCGTGCGGCGCGCCACCGCAACCTGCTCATTCAGGCGAACCAGCTGGAAGTAGCTGCGCGCGACATTGCTGGCCAGCAGCACGCGGGCGGCTTGCGCATCGGCCTCGGCCGCATGCACACTGCCCAGCGCGGCATCGAGTGCGGCGCGGTTCTTGCCGAAAAAATCAAGCTCCCAGCTGGCATTGAGCTGGGCGGTGCCGGTCTCGCGTATGGTGCCGGCCAGCGGCGCAGGCACCAGGCCGTTTTTGGTATAGAGCTGGCGCGTGGCATCCAGCTGGCCATTGAGTTGCGGCAGGGTGGCGGCGTCGGCCACTTCAGTCACGGCCTGCGCGCGTGCCAAGCGGGCTTGCGCAAGCTTCAGGCTGGGGCTGGTCTCCAGCGCCTGGGCCACCAGCCGGTTGAGCTGCTCGTCGCCAAAGTCGCGCCACCATTCGGCAGCGACTACCGGAGACGCCTGCGTCGCAGCCGGCAGACCCAGCGACGGCGCATCGCGCAGCACGGCACGGGACTCAATGCCCGACATGTCGGCGCAGCCGGTGATGCCGGTGGCAATCACGCCGGCGGCAACCACACTCGCGGCGGCAACCATGGCCATGCGAAAAGAGGCATGCCACACCGGCAGCGGATGGGCTTCGTGCAGCGGCATGGCCAGGGTCATGACGGAACGGGTGTCTGAAGAGACTGGATCAAGCTTGTTTTTCATTTTCAGCGGCCGATGTGGGGGAATGCAGTAGCGATGGTTTTTCTGCCGGTTTTTCCGGGCTGACATTCAGCGATTGCGCGGTGTCGAGGATGCGGCGCAGGTAGCCTTTAAGAACTTGCCACTCTTCGGCGGAAAAGCCCGAGAGGTGCGAGTTCTGGACCCGGCAGAGGATTTCAGGGATGCCCTTGGCGGCGGTGCGTCCGGCCTCTGTCAGTTCCAGATTGACCACGCGCCTGTCGTCCGAGGAGCGAACGCGGCGGCACAACTGCTTGGCCTCCAGGCGATCGAGCAAACGCGTCATGGAGCCGGCATCCAGCTCGCACACCCGCGCCAGTTCAGCCACCGTCGAGGCGTGGCCCATATACAACTTGAGCAGCGGAACCCACTGCGCATTGGTCAGGCCGGTCGGTTCAAGCTCGCGTTCAATATGCAGGCTGGCCACGGAAATAATCCGGCGCATCAGGTAGGCCACGCTTTCATCGGGCTTGTAGCCTTCAGCACGGTAAAACTCCACCATCGGGCATGTCAGGCCATCGATGAGGGGGTTGCAATCGGGGTTGGATTTGGTTTTTGAAGCCATGTCCAAATAATACATGCCTAAGCAAATATTGTCAAGGCTTCATTTGCAATGGCATTCTTTGTAGCTTAAAACCATTAAACTCGGGCCATGGCTACTTCCACCGCATCGTTCAATGCCCCCAAGGGCTCTCCCCGCTCACTTTCGGGCCTGTTGCCCTTTCTGCGGCCTTACTGGAACCGGATTGGCCTGGCTGTGTTTTTCCTGGTCATGGCGGCGATCGCCACCCTGGTGTTTCCGCTGGCTTTGCGCAGCCTGATCGACGGCGGGCTGGTGAACTCGGGTTTGACCGATGCCGGCAAGGGCGAGCAGTTGATGGCCCTGCGCCAGCATTTCTTCGAGCTGTTTGCAGTGGCCGCCGCGCTGGGACTTTTTTCAGCTGGCCGTTTTTACATGGTCAGCTGGCTGGGCGAACGCGTCACGGCCGACCTGCGCAATGCGGTGTATTCGCATGTGGTGCGGCAAAGCCCGGAGTTTTTTGAAACCACACAAACCGGCGAGGTGCTGAGCCGCCTGACCGGCGACACGACGCTGGTGCAGACCGTGGTCGGCTCGTCGCTGAGCATGGGCCTGCGCAACGCCGTGATGGGCGTGGGCGCGCTCATCATGCTGGTCTATACCAACCCGTATTTGATGGTGCAGGTGCTGGGCGTGCTGGTGCTGATCGTCGCACCATCGGTGTGGTTTGGCCGCCGTGTGCGCAAGCTCTCGCGTGCCAGCCAGGACCGCGTGGCGGATTCAAGCGCGATTGCCGCCGAAGTGCTCAACGCCATTCCCGTGGTGCAAAGCTACACAGCCGAGGGCCGCGAAGCCACCCGTTTTAACGTTTCCACCACCAATGCCTTTAACGTGGCGGTACGCCGCACCAAGGCACGCTCGGTGCTGGTCGCCTTCATCATCATTGCCACCTCGGCCGCGCTGCTGTGGGGCCTGTACCAGGGCACGCA
Organism: Pseudomonadota bacterium; assembly: GCA_040388255.1. GTDB lineage: Bacteria > Pseudomonadota > Gammaproteobacteria > Burkholderiales > Burkholderiaceae_C > Polaromonas. The sequence continues at coordinate 47,016 of JAZKCE010000001.1, forward strand.
GGCGGTGATGCGCGGCGACATCACGGCAGGCCACCTGGGCCAGACGGTTGTCTACGTGATCATCCTGGCCAGCGCCACCGCCGTGCTGGGCGAGGTCTATGGCGACCTGCTGCGCGCTGCCGGCGCCACCGAGCGGCTGATGGAGCTGCTGGCCTCACGCTCACCCGTCGTTTCACCGCCCAACCCGGTCGTGGCTCCCGTGATCAATGGCGGCAGCGCCATCAAATTTGAAGCGGTGACGTTTCACTACCCGTCCCGCCCCACACAGGCCGCGCTGAATGATTTCAGCATGCACGTTGCGCCCGGCGAAACCGTCGCCATCGTCGGCCCCAGCGGCGCCGGCAAAAGCACGGTGTTCCAGTTGCTGCTGCGCTTTTACGACCCGACCTCCGGCCGCATCGAGCTTGACGGCGTACCTACCTCGGACATGGCGCTTGAAGACCTGCGCCATCGCGTCGGCATCGTGCCGCAGGACGCGGTGATTTTCTCGACCAGCGCGCTGGAGAACATCCGCTACGGCAAACCCGATGCGACGGACGAAGAAGCCAGGGCCGCTGCCAAAGCCGCCTTTGCGCATGACTTCATCAACGCCCTGCCCGAGGGTTATGACACCTTTCTCGGTGAGCGCGGCGTGCGCCTGTCGGGCGGGCAGCGCCAGCGCATTGCGATTGCACGCGCCATGCTGAAAAACTCGCCGCTGCTGCTGCTGGACGAAGCTACCAGCGCGCTGGATGCCGAAAGCGAACGCATGGTGCAGGCGGCACTTGAATCGGCCATGCGCAACCGCACGACGCTGGTGATTGCCCACCGCCTGGCAACGGTGCAGCAGGCCGACCGCATCCTGGTGCTGGACCACGGCAAGCTGGTCGAGCAAGGCACACACACCGAACTGGTGAACCAGGGCGGGGTTTATGCGCGGCTGGCGGCTCTGCAGTTCACGACCTGAAGGCATGGATACCGGGTCAAGCCCGGGATGACAAACCGGTTGCGTTTACGAGCCGCTGGTTAACTTGTTGTCATTGCGGACTCGATCCGCAATCCATGGCAGTTCAGCGCCGCGACCCCTTGCCCGCACAGGCCTACAAATCCAAACTATGTGTTTTTTGCATAACAACAAATAAAGCTTGCCTTGGACATTTGAGCGGCAGACTCCTAAGCTCTGGGTTACTGATTTTCCCAAAAGGAGTTTTTCATGTCCCAAGCATCCGCCCCCACAGCCGCGGCAGCACCCGGCTCGCACCCCCTGCCCTCCTACCTGCAGGCCGACCAGCTCGGCCCTTGGGGCAACTACCTGCAGCAGGTCGACCGCGTCATCCCGCACCTGGGCAGCCTGGCGCGCTGGGCCGAGACCCTGAAACGCCCCAAACGGATCCTGATTGTGGACGTGCCCATCCACATGGACGACGGCACGGTGGCGCACTTTGAAGGCTACCGCGTGCAGCACAATGTCTCGCGCGGCCCGGGCAAGGGCGGTGTGCGTTTTCACCAGGACGTGACGCTGTCCGAGGTGATGGCCCTGTCGGCCTGGATGTCCATCAAGAACGCCGCGGTGAACGTGCCTTACGGCGGCGCCAAAGGTGGCATCCGTGTCGATCCGAAAAAACTCTCACGCGGTGAACTCGAGCGCATGACACGCCGCTACACCAGCGAGATCGGCATCATCATAGGCCCCAACAAGGACATCCCCGCGCCTGACGTCAACACCAACGAGCAGATCATGGCCTGGATGATGGACACCTACTCCATGAACACCGGCTCCACCGCCACCGGCGTGGTCACCGGCAAGCCGGTCGATCTGGGCGGCTCGCTGGGCAGGCGCGAAGCCACCGGGCGCGGCGTGTTTACCGTCGGCACCGAGGCAGCCAAACATATAGGGCTGGATATCCCCACCGCGCGGGTGGCGGTACAGGGTTTTGGCAATGTGGGCGGCGTGGCGGGCAAGCTGTTTGCCGAAGCCGGCGCCCGCGTGGTGGCCGTGCAGGACCACGGCGGCACGATTTACCGCGAAGCCGGGCTGGATGTGCCGGCACTGCTCAGGCATGTGGCCGAAACCGGCAGCGTCGGCGGTTTTGCGCAGGCAGAAGTGATTGCCAATGACAAGTTCTGGGACGTGGACTGTGACATCCTGATTCCCGCAGCGCTGGAGCAGCAAATCACCAAGGACAACGCCGGACGCATCAAGGCGCGCATGATCATCGAAGGCGCCAACGGTCCCACCACGCCGGAAGCCGACGACATCCTGCAGGAGCGCAACGTGCTGGTGCTGCCCGATGTGATCGCCAATGCCGGCGGCGTGACTGTCAGCTACTTTGAATGGGTGCAGGATTTTTCCAGCTTCTTCTGGGACGAAGCCGAAATCAATGCGCGCCTGGTGCGCATCATGAAAGAGGCCTTCGCCGGTGTCTGGCAGGTTGCCCAGGATCACAAGGTCAGCCTGCGCACCGCCACGTTTATCGTGGCCTGCAAACGCATCCTGCACACGCGTGAGCTGCGTGGTCTGTATCCCTGAGCTGCGCGGGCGCGTCCGGCAATTACTATAGTTTTGATAGCTTGACCCGCCCATCGCTCATCGATTGGCGATCATGGGTTCTAACGTGAAAATAACCGCACCGCAGGATGCGTGTTGATTGTCATGTTAGACAGCTTGGGGCCATTTGATTTGCACTTTGCGGCTATTGGCAAGACAGTCGCGCAAGTACAAGTTAATGAGGCTCTGATACGGCATACCCACCTCATCGGCCATGCCTTTGAAATACTGCACGACGTCTTCCGACAGTCGCATCGTGACGGGCTTCTTCAGCTTGGATGCGTATGGGTTTTTGCGAGATTTCAGTTTGGAGAGATCGTATTCTGCTTTCATGTGTGTCCACCTCGATAAAACGCGCTTTCACGCTTGGTTGCCTTTCGGGCCGAGATGATGCGAATAGCCGCACCCTGATCCCGTTCGCAATGACAGACGATGAGCAGTTTCGCCCCTGAGCTCATGCCAAGCATCAGGAAGCGCTCTTCGTCGGACGAATGCTCTTCATCGAAGAACTGAACGCCAAATTCGTCGAAAAAGATCGTCTTCGCCTCTTCAAAAGACACCTGATGCTTCTTGAGATTTGCGGCGGCTTTAGTCTCATCCCATTCAAATGCAATCATACATACATTGTATTTATCAATTCCTGCAAGTCAAGTCGAAACGCGAAGAGCCATTTAACGTCGACAGAAAGCGTCTTCATATGCCAAAAATCAAAAAAAGAGTCACAAACAACTCATTAAGTCGATAAAGAACTTTTTATGAAGCATTAACCGGCAATGCTTGAGCCCACAAAAAGCCGCCCCAAAGGACAGCCCCAAACGCTATTGCAGCGTTTCCTTCAGCGCAGCAGGCATGGGCAAAGGCATGACCTCTATACCCTCTTCCAGCAGCTCTACCGTTTCTTTCACGCTCGCCTGGCCGCGAATGCTGCGCGCTTCGGCATCGCCGTAGTGCATGCGACGGGCTTCGCTGGCGAAGCGCTCGCCGACGTCTTCGGTGTTGGCCACAACATGGCGCAGGGCCTTGAGGAAGGCGGCCTGGTCTGCCGGGCTCATGGCTGGTTTTGAATCTGCGTGAGCCGGTACGACCGCTGTTTGCGCTGGCTCGCCCGAGCCGGCTCTGGCGGCGGCGGGTGCTGCCTCATGGCCGCCAAGATTCAGGCGCGGCGCGCTCGGCATCTTCTGCACGCCCTTGTCGGAGCACATCGGGCACTCCACCAGGCCACGCGCAAGCTGGTTCTGAAAATCGTCTTCGGACGCAAACCAGCCTTCAAACGAATGCTGCTGGGCGCACTGGAGGTTCAGGACTTTCATAAGCGGATTATCTTCAAACGCTCAAGCTGCGGGGGTTTGCCAGTCCAATGCCCATGCACCCGACTGCACGTTTTGCAGCCAAAGCGCACCCGTGAGTGTTTTCGCATCGGTGATGCGGCCATTACCGCACCACTGCAGAAGCTCGGCCGGGCTCGCGGTGAACACGTCCAGGAATTCACCGGCGTCCAGCTTGCGTTCACCCAGGCTCAACTCGCGCGCAAACCAGATGTCTATGAATTCGGTGGAGTAGGAGATCACCGGATGCAGCACACCAGCCCTGGCCCACTGGCGCGCGCTGTAGCCGGTTTCTTCGAGCAACTCGCGCTGCGCGCAGGCGAGCGGGCTTTCCCCTGCATCAAGCTTGCCGGCAGGGAACTCGACCATCACGTCCTGCACCGGGTAACGGTACTGGCGCTCCATCACCAGCCGGCCATCGGCCAGTTGCGCCACGATCATGACGGCGCCGCGATGGATGATGTATTCGCGTGTGGCGTGGCTGCCGTCGGGCAGGCTCACCGCATCACGGCGGGCCTGAAGAAAATTCCCCTTGAGGATTTCTTCGGAACTGAGTTTGTGCTCCACCAGGTGGGGGTAGTCCATCGCGCTTTTTTTCAGCTCAGGCATGCGCGCACTTCAGTTCCGGTGCTTGAACAGGTAGCGCCAGGTAAAGCCGGGAAAGGCAAAAGTGATGAAAAGCGCGCCGGTGATGGCGTAAAACTCCCAGCCCTGGGGAGCGATCTGCCCGGCACGCTGCTCCAGATACAGGCCCACACCGCCGACCACAAAATACCAGAAGACCAGCTCGGCCAGCCGCATGGCCAGGTTCTTGGGCGTCTTGAGGACCAGCACCGCAAACAGGCGGTTGCTGATAAAGGGCAGATTGGCCGCCAGCAGGCCGAAGAGCACGACCAGCCAGACCGAAACAGTTTGGGTCATGAAGGGATTAACTGCCCAGCGACTTGACGATGCTGCCGATGGCCTGCGCGCACAAGGTCATCAGGCCACCAGGGGCAATGCCCAGGATCAGGATCAGCGCACCGTTGATGGACAACACAACGCGGGCATCCGAAGGCGCGGAAATAGGCTGGTTGTTGCCCTGGGGCGCATCAAAGTACATGACCTTGACAACACGCAGGTAGTAGAACGCCCCCACCAGCGACATCATCACCGCGAACACGGCCAGCACCAGGTAGCTGGTCAGCCCCGAGGAAATCAGCGCCTGCAACACCGCCAGCTTGGCATAAAAGCCCACCAGCGGCGGCAGGCCGGCCAGGGAGAACATGCAAATGGCCATGACACCTGCATACAGCGGGCTGCGCTGGTTGAGGCCCGCCAGGTCGGAGATCTCCTCCGACTCGTGGCCAGCCCGGGCAAGCAGCATGATGATGCCGAAGGCGCCAAGGGTGGTGAGCACGTAGGTCAGCGCATAAAACATGGTGGCGCTGTAGGCCGACGCGGTATTGAGCTGGTTGCCGTTCACCACGCCGGACAGCAGGCCCAGCAGCAGGAAACCCATTTGTGAAATCGTCGAGAACGCCAGCATGCGCTTGAGGTTGGACTGCGCGATGGCGGCTAGGTTACCCACCAGCAGCGAGCCTATGGCCATCAGCGCCAGCATCTGCTGCCAGTCAATGGCCAGCGGCAGCAAACCCTCCACCAGCAAACGGATGCAGATGGCAAAAGCCGCCAGCTGCGGTGCGCCGCCTATCAGCAGGGTGACGGCGGTTGGCGCGCCCTGGTAAACGTCCGGCAGCCACATATGGAAAGGCACGGCGCCCAGCTTGAAGGCCAGGCCGGCAACAATGAACACCAGGCCGAAGACCAGCACCTGGTGCCTGACCTGGCGGCTGGCGATGGCGTTGAACACTTCGTTGATATCCAGCGAGCCGGTCGCGCCATACAGCATGGACAGGCCATAAAGCAAAAAGCCCGAAGCCAACGCACCCAGCACAAAGTACTTCATGGCGGCCTCGGTGGCCGTGGCGTTGTCGCGGCGCAGCGCCACCAGGGCGTAACTGGACAGCGTCAGCAATTCCAGCCCCATGTACAGCACCAGGAAGTTGTGGCCCGAGATCATCACAAACATGCCCAGCAGGGCAAACAGGCTGAGCGTGAAAAACTCACCGCCGCGCAACATGTCGCGGTCTGCGGCATAGGGCCGGCCGTAGACCAGCGTGACCATCAGGGCAATGCAGGCAAAACACTTGAGCCAGCCGCCCATGGGATCAACGACCACCATCTTGCTGAAGCCGTAAAAGGTTTCACCGCCCAGGGCATACGACGCTTCCATCCCGGCCACCACGGCCAGGGTCAACAGGCTCAGCACATAGGTCAGGGTACGCTGCGGTGTTTTCACGCCCAGATCGACCAGCGCAATCACGCAGGCCATGACCAGCAGGACGATTTCGGGGAAAACCGCGATCCAGGAGAGTTTGTCAATCATCGGAATATTTCTGGATAGGTTCTGAATCAGTTCAGCTTCGATAGGGCGACATGCTTGAGCAGGTCAGCCACGGACGTGTCCATCACATCGGTAAACGGCTTGGGATAAATGCCCATGTACAAAACCGCAATGGCCAGAAGCCCAAGCATCAGGAACTCGCGGCTGTTGATGTCCTTCAGGCCCTTGACATCGTCGTTGCTTACCGGGCCGAGGTAGACGCGCTTGAACATCCACAGCGTGTAGGCGGCGCCGAAAATCAGGGCCGTGGCCGCTGCCAGGCCTATCCAGAAGTTGACCTTGACGGCGCCCAGGATAACCATCCACTCACCCACAAAACCGGCCGTGGCCGGCAATCCGCAGTTAGCCATGGCAAACAGCAAGGCAAAGGCCGTGAATTTGGGCATGGTGTTGACCACGCCGCCATAACTGGCGATCTCCCGGGAATGCACCCGGTCGTACAGCACACCAATGCAAAGGAACATCGCGCCCGACACAAAACCGTGGGCAATCATCTGCACAATGCCGCCGGAAACACCGAGGTCATTGAAGATGAAAAAACCCAGGGTCACAAAACCCATGTGCGCGACGGAAGAATAAGCCACCAGCTTTTTCATGTCCTGCTGCACCATGGCGACCAGGCCCACGTAGATCACAGCTGTCAGCGACAGGGCAATCATCAGCCAGGCCCATTCACGGGAAGCGTCCGGTGCAATCGGCAGCGAGAAACGCAGGAAGCCATATGCACCCAGCTTGAGCATGATGGCCGCCAGCACGGCGGAGCCGCCGGTAGGTGCCTCGACGTGCACATCGGGCAGCCAGGTGTGCACCGGCCACATCGGCACCTTCACGGCGAACGCCGCAAAAAATGCAAAAAACAGCAAGGTCTGTATGGTGCCGCCCAATGGCAGCCTGTGCCAGGTCAGGATGTCAAAACTGCCGCCCGACTTGTTGTACAGGAAGATCAGCGCAACCAGCAGCAGCAGCGAGCCGAGCAAGGTGTAAAGGAAAAACTTGAAGGCCGCGTAAATCTTGTTGGGGCCGCCCCAGATGCCGATGATGAGGTACATCGGAATCAGCGTGGCTTCAAAGAACACGTAAAAGAGCAAGCCGTCGAGTGCGGTGAACACGCCAATCATGAGTCCGCTGAGGATCAGGAAGGCGGCCATGTACTGGTTGACGCGCGTGGTAATGGCTTCCCAGCTGGCGATGATGACCACCACGTTGATAAAAGCCGTGAGCAGCACAAACCAGAACGAAATGCCATCCACGCCGAGGTGGTAATTGACATTAAAGCGCTCTATCCAGCTGGCCTTCTCCACGAACTGCATGGCGGAAGTACCCAGCTTGAAGCCGTCGTACAAAGGCAGGGTCACCAGGAAACTGGCAACGGCGCCGATCAGCGCGATCCAGCGCACACTGCGCGCCTGCTCGTCACGACCGAGCGCCAACAACACGACGCCGAAAACAATCGGCATCCAGATGGCAAGGCTCAACAAACCCATTTTTGTTCTTCCTTTTTATTCTTGTTCGTTTATTTATTGAGCCAGACGAAATACGTCATCAGCACAAATACGCCGATGATCATTCCGAAGGCGTAGTGGTAGATGTAGCCGGACTGCAGGCGGCGCACCATGCCCGAGACCCAACCCACCAGTTTCCAGGATCCATTGACCAGCGCTCCGTCGATCAGCTTCTGGTCGCCGCCCTTCCACAGGGCGATGCCCAGGCCGCGGGCGCCGCGGGCCAGCACGTTTTCATTGAACCAGTCGAGGTAGTACTTGTTTTCAAGCAAGGTGTAGATGGGCTGGAAACTGCGCTTGATGGCGGCAGGCAGGGCCGGGTTGACCATGTACATGTAGTAGGACAGCGCCACACCCGACAGGGCCAGCCAGAACGGCGCAGCCGTCAGGCCGTGCAGCGCCATCTGGACAGGTCCGTGGAATACTTTTGCGAGTTCTTCCATCGCGGGGTGCCGCTCCAGATTCACAAAAATGGCATCCTTGAAGAACTCGCCAAACAGCATGGGCTGGATCGTCATGAAACCAATCACCACGGAAGGAATGGCCAGCAGGATCAGCGGGACCGTCACAACCCAGGGGGATTCATGTGGTTCATGATGCCCGTGGCTGCCGTGATCGTCATGCGCGCCGTGATGATCATCATGGTGTGCATCGGGATTCTGGTCGTAACGCTCCTTGCCATGGAAGACCAGGAAATACAGCCGGAATGAATAGAACGCAGTAACGAATACACCAGCCAGCACCGCGAAGTAGGCAAAGCCGGCGCCAGCCAGATGGCTTTCATGCACCGCTTCAATGATGCTGTCCTTGGAATAGAAACCTGCGAACAAGGGCGTACCGATCAGGGCCAGCGAGCCCAGCAGGAAGGTGATCCAGGTGATGGGCATGTACTTGCGCACACCGCCCATCCAGCGAATGTCCTGGTTATGGTGCATGCCCAGAATCACCGAGCCTGCGCCAAGGAACAGCAGGGCCTTGAAAAAAGCGTGCGTCATGAGGTGGAATACGCCAACCGAATAGGCCGAGGCGCCCAGCGCCACCGTCATGTAACCCAGCTGCGACAGGGTCGAGTAGGCAATGACGCGCTTGATGTCGTTCTGGATGATGCCGAGAAAACCCATGAACAGCGCCGTGATGCCGCCTATGACCATGATGAAGCTGAGCGCCGTATCGCTGAGTTCAAACAGCGGCGACATGCGCGCCACCATGAAGATACCGGCCGTCACCATGGTTGCCGCGTGGATCAGCGCCGAGATAGGCGTAGGGCCTTCCATTGAATCAGGCAGCCACACGTGCAGGGGGAACTGCGCGGACTTGCCCATGGCGCCGATGAAGAGGCAAATGCAGACCACCGTGATCAGCATCCAGCCGGTGCCCGGCAATACCATCTTCGCCAGGTCGTCGGCCTTGGCGAAGGCCTCACCGTAGTTCAGCGTGCCGGCATAAGCTGCGATCAGGCCGATGCCGAGGATAAAACCGAAGTCGCCCACGCGGTTGACCAGGAAGGCCTTCATGTTGGCAAAAATCGCGCTCGGCTTGTTGAAGTAAAACCCGATGAGCAGGTAGGACACCAGGCCCACAGCCTCCCAGCCGAAGAACAGCTGCAGCATGTTGTTGCTCATGACAAGCATCAGCATGGAGAAGGTAAAGAGCGAGATGTAGCCAAAGAAACGGTTGTAGCCTTCGTCTTCTTCCATGTAGCCTATGGTGTAGATGTGCACCATGAGCGAGACAAAGGTCACCACACACATCATCATGGCCGTCAGGCCATCGACCAGAAAGCCGACTTCCATTTTCAGCCCGCCAACCACCATCCAGGTGTAAAGCGTTTCGTTAAATCGCGCGCCATCCAGGACCACGCTCTTGAGCGTCATCGCCGACAGTATGAAAGCCAGCAGCACGCCCAGAATGGTCAGGGTGTGCGAGAGACGGCGGCCTATCCAGTTGCCGCCAAAGGCCGTGCCGAAAACACCGGCAAGTACAGCGCCAGCCAGTGGCAACAGTGGGACCGCCAGCAGGGTCGATACAGAAAGGGTTTGACTCATTGTTTAACTGCCCATAGGGCCGCCCCGAGGGCGGTTAGCGCTGCCTCGGCGGGCAGCGAATACATGAAGAGAGAAGCGCGTGGATGAACGGCCGCAGCGCCGGGCCGCCCCAAGCAAGGCCAGCCCCCTCGGGGGGCAGCGAAGTACACGAAGTGACGAGCGTGGGGGCTCATGTTCATCCCTGCAGCGTGTTGAGTTCGTCGACGTTGATGCTGGACTTGTTACGGAACAGCAGCACCAGTATGGCCAGGCCGATGGCGGATTCAGCGGCGGCCACCGTCAGGATGAAAAACACAAACACCTGGCCGGCCATGTCGTTCAGGTAATACGAAAACGCGACAAAATTCATATTGACAGCCAGCAGCATGAGCTCGATCGCCATGAGCAACACAATGAGGTTTTTGCGGTTCAGGAAAATACCTATCACCGACAGCGCAAACAACATGGCGCCCAGCGAAAGAAAGTGTCCAAGGGTAAGCATCATGGTTGTTTTTCCTCGGCAAGCGCGGCAGCTGCAGGTGCGGCAACCACGGAATTCATCTTGACCAGGCTGACGCGGTCCGCGCGCTTGACACGGATCTGTTCAGACGGGTTCTGGTACTTGGAATCCTTGCGTTTGCGCAAGGACAGCGCAATCGCCGCAATGATGGCCACCAGCAAAATGACGGCGGCGATTTCCAGTGGATAGAGATATTCAGAGTAAAGGAGCTTGCCGAGCTCCTTGGTGTTGGACACCTGCGCGCCGATCTGGCCCGCGGCGGAAGCCGCCTTGGGCGGCTCGCGGAAACCACCCATCAGCACATAAGACATTTCCAGTGCGATGACCGCGCCTACCGTGCCAGCCAGCGGGAAGTGCTTCCAGAAGCCCTTGCGCACACCGTCAAGGTTGATGTCGAGCATCATCACCACGAAGAGGAACAGCACCATCACCGCGCCCACATAAACAAGCACCAGCGTGATGGCCAGAAACTCCGCCTTGAGCAGGATCCACACCGCAGCGGCCTGGAAAAATGCCAGCACCAAGTAAAGCGCCGCATGCACGGGATTGCGCGCGGTAATCACCCGGAATGCCGCAAACAGCAGCACTGCGGCGAAGACATAAAAAAGACCTGTTTTAGCGTCCATGTTGTTGTGGATTCTTTCTTGAGCCAGCGACTTGATGACTTGGTTCAGCGGTACTTGGCATCCGCTGCCCGGTTGGCAGCGATTTCGGTTTCGTAGCGATCGCCTACGGCCAGCAACATCTCTTTGGTGAAGTACAGGTCGCCACGTTTTTCACCGTGGTATTCAAAAATATGTGTTTCCACAATCGAATCGACCGGGCAGCTCTCTTCGCAAAAACCGCAGAAGATGCACTTGGTCAGGTCGATGTCATAACGCGAGGTGCGGCGGCTGCCGTCTTCGCGCACATCGGACTCGATGGTGATGGCCATGGCCGGGCAGACAGCCTCGCAAAGCTTGCAGGCAATGCAGCGCTCTTCGCCGTTTTCATAACGGCGCAGCGCATGCAGGCCACGAAAACGCGGGCTGATGGGCGTTTTTTCTTCAGGAAACTGGACCGTGATCTTGCGGCGAAACATGTACTTGCCGGTCAGGGCCATGCCCTTGAACAGCTCGGTGAGCATGAAGCTCGACGCAAAGTCTTTGATGGAGGCTACGGCACTCATGATGATTTCCTGCGCAACTGGGCCATATAAAAAGAACAAGCAATTTCCCGCCGGGCCACCCCAAGGGAAATTAGCCCCCTCGGGGGGCAGAGAGCTACACGAAGTGAGCGAACGTGGGGGCTCATGCTATTTCCAGATGTTGTAGGGAGTCTGCATCCAGGCACCGACAACCACCAGCCAGACCAGCGTCACAGGTATGAATATCTTCCAGCCCAAACGCATGATCTGGTCATAACGAAAGCGTGGGAAGGTGGCGCGTACCCAGAGGAACATGGTCACCACCACAAAGGTCTTGGCGGCCAGCCAGATCCAGCCGGGAATCCAGGTGAAGAACGCGCTGTCTATCGGGGCCAGCCAGCCGCCCAGGAAGAGGATCACGCACAGCGTGGACACCAGGATCATGTTGGCGTATTCGGCCAGGAAGAACATGGCAAAGGCCATGCCCGAATACTCGACCATGTGGCCTGCGACGATTTCGGACTCCCCCTCCACCACGTCAAACGGGTGGCGGTTGGTTTCGGCCAGGCCGGAAATAAAGTACACCACAAAGATAGGCAGCAGCGGAAGCCAGTTCCATGAGAGGAAGGTCAGGCCCTGCCCTGCGGCCATGCCCTTGGCCTGGCCCATGACGATATCGGTCATGTTCAGGCTGCCCGACACCATCAGCACCACCACCAGGCAAAAGCCCATGGCGATTTCATAACTCACCATTTGCGCCGAGGCACGCATGGCGCCGAGAAAGGCGTATTTGGAGTTGGAGGCCCAGCCTGCAATGATGACGCCATAGACCTCAAGCGAGGTAATCGCCATCAGGAACAGCAAACCGGCATTGATATTGGCCAGTGCGACATCTGGGCCGAAGGGCACAACCGCCCAGGCGGCCAGGGCCGGCATGATGGTCATGATGGGGCCCAGCACAAACAGGCCCTTGCTGGCCGCCGTGGGGATGATGATTTCCTTGGTCAGCAGCTTGAGCGCATCCGCGATAGGCTGCAGCAGGCCAAACGGACCGACGCGGTTGGGACCGAGGCGAATCTGCGTGAAGCCAATGGCCTTGCGTTCCCACAGGGTCAGGTAAGCCACACAACCCATCAGCGGCAACAGGACACAGACAATCTTGATGAGTGCCCACAACACGGGCCACACCGTCGCGGGCCAGATACCGCCCATCAGGCCCTGGCCGAAAGCGTAGATTGCGTCAATCATGCGGCCACCTCTTCAACATTCACGCTGTGATTGCCCGCATGCCTCGCATCCGCAGTCAATTGCAGTGAGGTGGCACGCCTGACCAGGCTGTCGAGCTGGTAAATGCTTGCAACAGCGGGCGCCACGCCCGAGCCCTTGCCAAGCGTTACAGCGGCCTCGCCGGCATTGTTCAGCCTGTCGGCCGGCACTTGCGCCGCATCAGCGCCAGGGATCTGCTTGAGCACGTCTTGCGAAGACTCAAAATCAAAACCGGGCAAACCCAGCAGGTTGGCCAGCACACGCAGGACTTTCCAGGCTGGACGCGTCTCGCCCAAAGGTTTGACGACAGCGTGAAAGCCCTGCACACGGCCTTCGGCATTCACAAAAGTGCCGGGCGTTTCGGTAAAAGGAGCAACCGGCAACAGCACGTCGCTAAAGCCCATATTGGCCTTGAAGGGGCTCAGCGTGACGACCATCTGCGCGGCATCGAGCGACGCCTTCGCCTGTGCACCGGCAGCCGAATCAAATTCGGGCTCGTTGTTCAGCAGGATGACCGCCTTGAGCTTGCCGTCCAGCATCTGGCCTGCATTCAAACCCTTGCCCTTGGGCACAGCACCGGCCAGTTGCGCGCCAACCGTGTTGGCCGCTTCCGTGAGATAGCCGACCGTTGCGCCGGTTTGCGCGCCTATCCAGTTGGCCAGTGCCAGCAGGCTGGAAGCATTGGCGTGGTGCGCAGCGGCGTTGCCCAGCAGGATGGCCTTGCGTTCACCGCCAAGCAGGGATTTGGCAATGGCTTTGGCCGCATCCGTGGCCTGCCCTGCAGCCGGCGCGGACAGACCCTTGTCGAGCGCAATGGCGGCGGCCACATCGGCCAGCGACTGGGCCCATGAGCCGGACGCCGTCAACAATGTGTTGGCAAGCGGCATGGCCCAGGCGTCTGCCACGGCCAGTTCTGCTACGGAATTAATAGCACTCACCGCACAGCCCTTGCGCGCAGCCTGCCGGATTCTTTGCGCAAACAGGGGGTGGTCCTTGCGCAGGTTGGAGCCCACAACCAGCACGCGCTGCAATTGCGACAGCGAGGCAATCGTGGTGCCCAGCCAGCGAGCGCCCGGCGCCGACACAAACTCGGCATTGCGCAAACGGTAATCAATGTTGTCGCTGCCCAGACCACGCATCAGGGAAGCCGCAAGATACAGTTCTTCGAGCGTGCTGTGCGGACTGGCCAGGGTGCCAATGCTGTCGGCACCGTGATCCGCCTTGATCTGCTTGAGGCCATTGGCCACATATTCGAGTGCGGTTTGCCAGTCAACGGTTTTCCATTCGCCGCCCTGCTTCAACATCGGGCTGGTCAGGCGTTCGTCGCTGTTCAGGGCTTCATAGGAGAAGCGGTCGCGGTCGGCGATCCAGCATTCGTTGATGTCTTCGTTCTCCAGCGGCACCACGCGCATGACCTTGTTGCTCTTGACCTGGACAATCAGGTTGGCGCCGGTCGAATCGTGCGGGCTGACCGACTTGCGGCGGCTCAGTTCCCAGGTGCGTGCGCTGTAGCGGAAAGGCTTGCTGGTCAAAGCGCCCACGGGGCAAATGTCAATCATGTTGCCCGACAGTTCGGAGTCCACCGACATGCCGACAAAGGTTTCGATCTCGGCATGCTCGCCGCGGTGCGACATGCCCAGCTCCATCACGCCGGCCACTTCCTGGCCAAAACGCACGCAACGGGTGCAGTGAATGCAACGGCTCATCTCCTGCATGGAAATCAGCGGGCCCACGTCCTTGACCGGGACCACGCGTTTTTCTTCTTCATAGCGCGATTCGCTGCCGCCATAGCCCACGGCCAGATCCTGCAGCTGGCATTCGCCACCCTGGTCGCAGATCGGGCAATCCAGCGGATGGTTGATCAGCAAAAACTCCATCACGCCCTTTTGGGCCTTGATGGCTTTGTCGTTCTTGGTGCGCACGATCATGCCCTGCGTCACGGGCGTGGCGCAGGCCGGCATGGGCTTGGGCGCTTTTTCCACATCAACCAGACACATGCGGCAGTTGGCGGCAATGCTCAGTTTCTTGTGATAACAAAAATGCGGGATATAGGTACCGGCTTTTTCTGCCGCATGCATGACGGTGCTGCCTTCGAGCACCTCCACCTTCTGGCCGTCGAGTTCTATTTCAACCATATGTTTTCTTTCCGCGATCAGGCTTGCACAGCCGCAGATACGCCGGCCTGAGGGGTCTTTTGGGGAATCATGGCTTCGAACTCATGACGGAAATGCTTGATCATGGCGCGCACCGGCATGGCGGCGGCATCACCCAGCGCGCAAATCGTGCGGCCCTGGATGTTGTCGGCGACCGAGTTGAGCAGGTCCATGTCGCTGGGCTTGCCGTGACCGGTGTGGATACGGTCCACCACGCGCCACAGCCAGCCCGTGCCTTCGCGGCAGGGCGTGCACTGGCCGCAGGACTCGTGCATGTAAAAGTAGGACAGGCGCTTGAGCGACTCGACCATGCAGCGGCTGTCATCCATGACAATCACGGCGCCAGAACCCAGCATGGAACCGGCTTTGGCAATCGAGTCGTAGTCCATGGTGCATTCCATCATGATGGACGCAGGCAGCACGGGCGCAGAGGAACCGCCGGGAATCACGGCCTTGAGTGTGCGGCCCTTGCGCACACCACCGGCAAGCTCCAGCAGCTTGCTAAATGGCGTGCCCAGCGGCACTTCGTAATTGCCGGGCAATTCGACATCGCCGGACACCGAGTAAATCTTGGTGCCGCCGTTATTCGGCTTGCCGCACTCAAGATAGGCCTGGCCGCCATTTCGGATAAGCCAGGGCACGGCAGCGAAGGTCTCGGTGTTGTTGATGGTGGTGGGCTTGCCATACAGGCCAAAGCTGGCCGGGAACGGCGGCTTGAAGCGCGGCTGGCCTTTTTTGCCTTCCAGCGATTCGAGCAAGGCGGTTTCTTCGCCGCAAATATAGGCGCCAAAACCGTGCGAGGCATGAAGCTGGAAGCTGAAGTTGCTACCGAGGATTTTGTCACCCAGCAGACCGGCGGCACGCGCCTCTTCCAGTGCTTCTTCAAAACGCTGGTAGGTCGCAAAAATCTCGCCGTGGATGTAGTTGTAGCCCACGCTGATGCCCATGGCATAAGCGGCAATCGCCATGCCTTCGATCACGCTGTGCGGGTTGTACTGCATGATGTCGCGGTCTTTGCAGGTGCCCGGCTCGCCTTCGTCCGAGTTGCAGACCAGGTATTTCTGGCCCGGGAACTGGCGTGGCATGAAGCTCCACTTGAGCCCGGTGGGGAAACCGGCACCACCGCGGCCACGCAGGCCGCCGGCCTTGACCTCGGCAATCACCTGGTCGGGCGTCATGCCCGCGACTTGCGAGTCGCCTGCCGCTCCAGCGCCGTCCTGCCCCAGGATCTTGCGCAGCGCCTGGTAACCACCACGCGCCTCATAGTCCTTCAGGCGCCAGTTGCTGCCATTGAGGTCGGCCAGGATTTGCGGGCTGATGTGACGGCCGTGAAAACAGGTCTGCACGCCAGTGGCTGCAAACTGCGACAGCACGTTTTGCGCGGCTGCGTTGGAGGGATTGCTTGCGAGCGTCATGTTTATTTCGCCTCGGCGGATTTGAGGCCATCGATGAGCTGGTCGAGTTTCTCGTTGCTCATGAAGCTGCACATGGTGAGGTCATTGACCAGCATGACCGGGGAATCCGCGCAGGCGCCCAGGCACTCGGACTGCTGCAGAGTAAAAAGGCCGTCAGCCGTGCTCTCGCCCATGGAGATGCCCAACTTGTGCTCAAGGTGCTTGAGCGCCTTGGCACCATCGCGCAACTGGCACGGCAGGTTGGTACAGACATTGAGCTTGTACTTGCCCACCGGCTGCTGGTTGTACATGTTGTAGAAGGTGGTGACTTCATGCACGGCAATCGGCGCCATGCCC
The DNA here is from genome assembly GCA_040388255.1 of Pseudomonadota bacterium. Lineage (GTDB taxonomy): Bacteria > Pseudomonadota > Gammaproteobacteria > Burkholderiales > Burkholderiaceae_C > Polaromonas. The sequence continues at coordinate 63,656 of JAZKCE010000001.1, forward strand.
AGGTAGTCGGCCACAACCTTTTCACTTTCCGCGCTGACAAAACCCAGCTCTTCCTGCACGATGGTGAGGCAGGCCATCACCGCCGACTGTTTGCCGTCGACGGGATATTTGGCAACTTCGCGGGCGAAACGGATGAACGCCTGCTCCGACAGGGCGGGTGCATGCACAGGGGCTTGGTCTGAAATCATGGGGGTGCTCATGCAGTTTTAGCGGTCGATCTCACCGAACACAATGTCCATGGTGCCGATCACGGCGACGGCGTCGGCAATCATGTGGCCACGCGACATTTCATCCATGGCAGCCAGGTGCGGAAAGCCCGGCGGGCGGATCTTCAAACGGTAAGGCTTGTTCGCGCCGTCGCTGACGATGTAGATGCCGAACTCGCCCTTGGGATGCTCGACGGCGGCATAGGCTTCGCCTTCGGGCACATGGAACCCTTCGGTGAAGAGCTTGAAGTGGTGGATCAGCTCTTCCATGTTGGACTTCATGGATTCACGGTCCGGCGCGGCCACCTTGTGGTTGCTGGTGATGACCGGGCCGGGATTGACGCGCAGCCAGTCAATGCACTGCTTGATGATGCGGTTGGACTGGCGCATTTCTTCAACGCGAACCAGGTAACGGTCATAACAGTCGCCGGTCTTGCCGACCGGAATGTCGAAGTCCATCTTGTCGTAGACGTCGTAAGGCTGCTGCTTGCGCAGGTCCCAGGCAAAACCCGAGCCCCTGAGCATGGGACCGGTAAAGCCGAGGTTGAGCGCGCGCTCCGGCGACACCACACCCACGCCCACCGTACGCTGTTTCCAGATACGGTTGTCGGTCAGCAGGGTTTCGTATTCGTCGACATAACCCGGGAACTTGTTGGTGAAGTCCTCAATGAAATCGAGCAGCGAACCCTGGCGGTTTTCGTTCAGCGCCGCGATGGCCTTGGCATTCTTGACCTTGCTGACCTTGTACTGCGGCATGGTCTCAGGCAGGTCGCGGTAGACGCCACCCGGCCGGAAGTAAGCGGCGTGCATGCGCGCGCCCGAAACCGCTTCGTACATGTCGAACAGCGCCTCACGCTCGCGGAAGCAATAAATCAGGATGTTCATCGCGCCGCAGTCAAATCCATGCGCGCCCAGCCACAGCAGGTGGTTCAGCAGACGCGTGATTTCGGCGTACATCACACGGATGTATTGCGCGCGCACCGGCACGTCCACACCCAGCAGCTTTTCGATGGCCAGGCAGTAGGCGTGCTCGTTGGACATCATGGACACATAGTCCAGCCGGTCCATGTAAGGCAGGGACTGGATGTAGGTCTTGCTTTCGGCAAGCTTTTCAGTCGCACGGTGCAGCAGCCCGATGTGCGGGTCGGCACGCTGGATGACCTCGCCATCAAGCTCCAGCACCAGGCGCAAAACGCCATGGGCAGCCGGATGCTGTGGCCCGAAATTGAGCGTGTAGTTTTTGATTTCAGCCATGTTTTTTTGACCGCTTACTGAAGGCCGTTGCCGTAGTTGTCTTCACGAATCACACGGGGAGTGATCTCCCGCGGCTCAATCGTGACCGGCTGGTAAATCACGCGCTTCTGCTCGGGGTCGTAACGCATTTCCACATGGCCGGTGGTCGGGAAGTCCTTGCGGAAAGGATGGCCGATAAAACCGTAATCCGTCAGGATGCGGCGCAGGTCGTTGTGACCTTCAAAAATGATGCCATAGAGGTCAAAGGCTTCGCGCTCAAACCAGTTGGCAGCATTCCAGATGCCGTTGACCGAATCCACCACAGGGAAATCATCATCTGCACAGAACACCTTGAGGCGCACGCGCTGGTTCAGGCTGACCGACAGCAGGTGCGATGCAACACAAAAGCGCAAGCCGTCGTACTGGCCGTCCTTGTATTCGGAGTAATCCAGGCCACACAGGTCAATCAGCTGCTCGAAGCGGCAGCCCGGCGCATCGCGCAACAGCGTTGCGGCTGCGAGGTAATCGGCAGCCGCCACGGTAACCGTGACTTCACCGAAAGCGACCTTGATATCCTTGACCTTGTCACCGAGCACTGCGGCCACGGTATCGCTGATTTGCTGCGCGGACGCAGGCGAAGCGGATGACTGCATCAAGCCCTCGCAATCGTGTTGGTGCGGCGGATTTTTTGCTGCAGCTGGATGATGCCGTACATCAGCGCTTCAGCCGTAGGCGGGCAGCCGGGCACATACACGTCCACGGGCACGATGCGGTCACAACCGCGAACCACGGAATAGCTGTAGTGGTAGTAGCCACCGCCATTGGCGCAAGAGCCCATCGAAAGCACCCAGCGCGGCTCGGACATCTGGTCGTAGACCTTGCGCAGGGCCGGGCCCATCTTGTTGCACAGCGTGCCGGCAACAATCATCAGGTCGGACTGGCGCGGGCTGGGACGAAACAACATGCCGAAACGATCAAGGTCGTAACGCGCGGCACCGGCATGCATCATTTCGACGGCGCAGCAGGCCAGGCCGAAGGTCATGGGCCAGAGCGAACCCGTCTTGGCCCAATTGACCACCGAGTCGTAACTCGTGGTCATGAAGCCTTCGTTGAAAACACCTTCAAGTGACATACCCGTACCTTATTTGGTGGATTTGGTGGCGAACGCGTCGCAAAGAAGCCCTGGGGCCCTCTTACTCCCAGTCCAGCGCACCCTTTTTCCACTCGTAGACAAAGCCCACGACCAGGATGGCCAGGAAAATCATGACCGACCAGAAACCGACGGCGCCGATTTCCTTGAGCGCCACGGCCCACGGGAAAAGAAATGCGATTTCAAGGTCAAAAAGAATAAACAGGATGGCGACCAGGTAGTAGCGCACATCGAATTTCATGCGGGCATCTTCGAAGGCTTCGAAACCGCATTCATAAGGGGAATTTTTTTCGCTGTCGGGGCGCACCGGGCCCAACAAGCGGCCCAACACCTGGGGCACAACGCCGACACCCACACCGACCAGAATAAACAGGAGAACAGGAAGGTATTGATCGAGGTTCATCGTGGATTCAATTTCTGAAAAACCACCCTTGCGGTTTTTTTCAGATTGCCGTTTGAGCCGACAGCACCGCCGGAGCGATGCTGCCGATGCTTATCAATCTGGTGCGGACGGCGAGACTCGAACTCGCACACCTTTCGGCACTACCCCCTCAAGATAGCGTGTCTACCAATTTCACCACGTCCGCGGTATTTAGCTGCCTGGATGGCATGAGGAAACCTTGCGATTTTTGGCTTTCCAGACAGACTCAGAGTTTACCCTGAAATCAGGCGCTGCCCTTCCGTGGAGGACAGCTTAATCGCCTTATTTCGTCGGAATTTGCGCAGCGCCGGAGGCTGCGGGCGCAGGTGCGGCTGGAACCGCAGCGCTGCCGACGGCAGGGGCAGAGGTGCCAGGAATCTGCGCAGCACCAGAAGCCGCTGTCGCCGGTGCCGGCGCCGTGACTGCAAGCCCTTCCAGAACGCTGGAGCCGGTACGCGGCTGCGCATTGCCAAAGTAGGCCAGCGCCAGGGTGCAGACAAAAAACACCGCAGCCAGGATGCCGGTAGTGCGTGACAGGAAGTTGGCGCTGCCGCTGGCGCCGAACAGGCTGCCGGAACCGCCGCTGCCAAACGCCGCGCCCATGTCGGCGCCCTTGCCGTGCTGCACCAGGATCAGGCCAATCATGCCCAGCGCGGTCAGCATTTGCACGGCGAGGACAATGGTCAATACAACGTTCATATTTACTCCTAAATTAATAGCTGGCTGCGCTCGCGCTTATTGGGCTGCAGCAATAATTGTCAAAAAATCCGCGGCTTTCAGCGAGGCCCCGCCTATCAGCCCGCCGTCAATGTCGGGCTGCGCCAGCAGCGTTGCCGCATTGGCCGCATTCATGCTGCCGCCGTACAAAATTTTCACGCGGCCGGGCTTGTCGGTCGCGGCCTTGAGCTGGGCGCGCAAGACCGCATGCACGGCCTGCGCCTCTTCAGGCGACGCCGTCTTGCCCGTGCCTATGGCCCAGACCGGCTCGTAAGCCACCACGATTTCGCTGATGCAATGGCCGTTGGTGTGGATCACCGCGGCCAGCTGGCGCTTGACCACTTCTTCGGTGTGACCGGCCTCGCGCTCGGCCAATGTCTCGCCGACGCAGACGATGGGCGTGATGCCGGACGCCAGTGCGGCCCTGGCCTTGTCGGCCACCAGTGCATCGGTTTCACCGTGGTACTGGCGGCGCTCGGAATGGCCCACGATGGCAAAGCGGCAACCCAGCTCCTTGAGCATGGCGCCACTGACCTCGCCGGTGTAGGCACCCGATGCCTGCGCCGAAACGTCCTGCGCACCCAGGTCCATCGCAGACAGGGCCGGCCGGGCCGACTTCAGGGCCTGGACCTGCGCCAGATACGGTGCAGGCACACACACGGCCACTTCACAAGCGGGTTTGCTGGCAAGCCCCTGCGCCAATGCAGCCAGCAAGGCCTCATTGGCGAGCAGGCTGCCATTCATCTTCCAGTTTCCTGCAATCAGCTTTTTCATATTGCTTGTCAATTTGGCGATTACCAGGTCAAAACAATTTTGCCGACATGCTGGTTGGACTCCATCAACACATGCGCCTTGGCCGCATCGGCCGCCGCGAAAGTGCTGTGAATCACGGGCTTGATCGCACCGCTGGCGATCAGCGGCCAGACTTTTTCCCTCAAGGCAGCAGCAATCGCGGTCTTGAATTCAAGCGAACGCGGACGCAAGGTCGAACCGGTAATCGTCAAGCGTTTGCGCAACACCAGGCCGGCATTGAATTCCGCCTTGATACCGCCCTGCACAGCGATGATGACCAGGCGGCCATCTTCAGCCAGGCAGTCGACTTCACGCGAAGCGTAGCTGCCGGCAACCATGTCCAGGATGACGTTGACGCCCTTGCCGGCCGTCAGTTTTTTAACTTCTTCCGCAAAATCAGTGGTCTTGTAATTGATTGCATGGTCGGCGCCCAAGGCCAGGCAGGCGGCGCATTTGTCATCGCTGCCCGCTGTCACCAGCACCGTCGCGCCCAGCGCCTTGGCCATCTGTATGGCCGTCACGCCTATGCCACTGGAGCCGCCCTGGACCAGCAGGGTTTCACCAGCCTGCAGGCGGACGCGGTCAAACACATTGCTCCAGACCGTGAAGAAAGTCTCCGGCAGCGAAGCCGCCTCGATGTCGCTCAAGCCTTGCGGCACAGGCAGGCATTGCCCGATGGGCGCCACGCACAACTCGGCGTAACCGCCACCGGCCACCAATGCACAGACGCGGTCGCCGACCTTCAGGCCGGCAGCCGCCATCGCCGGCAGATCGCCTTCGACAATGACGCCAGCGACTTCCAGCCCCGGAATATCCGACGCACCCGGCGGCACCGGGTAGTTGCCCGTGCGCTGCAGCACGTCCGGCCTATTCACGCCGGAGGCAGCCACACGGATCAGCAATTCACCCGCGCCCGGCAGCGGCGCAGGGCGCGAGCCCAAACGCAGCACGTCAGGCGCGCCATACGAGGTAATTTCAACGGCTTTCATGTGATTTTTGTATGTTTTGTGCCGCTAGCCCCCGGTTGACGGGCGCAGGCAGCTACAAAATCAATAGCAGAGTCGATCAGCCCCGGTCCTGGTCCTGGGCCGGGCGGTCCAGCAAGGCCTTCATGGACAGCTTGACGCGGCCCTTTTCGTCGGTCTCAAGAACCTTGACCTTGACGATCTGGCCTTCGCTCAGGTAGTCGGTGACCTTCTCGACGCGCTCGTGGGCGATCTGGCTGATGTGCAGCAGGCCGTCCTTGCCGGGCAGGAGGTTGATCAGCGCGCCGAAGTCCAGGATCTTGGTGACCGGGCCTTCGTAGACCTTGCCGATTTCGACTTCGGCAGTGATCTCGGCGATGCGGCGCTTGGCTTCGTCGGCCTTGGCGCTGTCGTTCGAGGCGATGGTGATGGTGCCGTCTTCCTCGATGTTGATCTGCGTGCCGGTTTCTTCGGTCAGCGCACGGATGACGGCGCCGCCCTTGCCGATCACGTCACGGATCTTCTCGGGGTTGATCTTCATGACATACAGGCGTGGTGCGAAGTCAGAGACCTCGGCCTTGGCTTCGCCCATGGCTTCCTGCATCTTGCCGAGGATGTGCATGCGGGCTTCCTTGGCCTGGGCCAGTGCGACCTGCATGATTTCTTTCGTGATGCCCTGGATCTTGATGTCCATCTGCAGCGCGGTGATGCCGAAGGTGGTGCCAGCAACCTTGAAGTCCATGTCACCGAGGTGATCTTCGTCACCCAGGATGTCGGTCAGCACGGCGAAGCGGTTGTCTTCCTTGATCAGGCCCATGGCGATACCGGCCACGTGGGCTTTCATCGGCACGCCGGCGTCCATCAGCGACAGGCAGCCGCCGCAGACCGAAGCCATCGACGAGGAGCCGTTGGACTCGGTGATCTCGCTGACGACACGCATGGTGTACGGGAACTCTTCCTTGGTCGGCAGCACGGCGATCAGCGCGCGCTTGGCGAGGCGGCCGTGGCCGATTTCGCGGCGTTTCGGGCTGCCCACACGGCCGGTTTCGCCGGTGGCGAACGGAGGCATGTTGTAGTGCAGCATGAAGCGGTCTTCGTAGTCGCCCGACAAGGCGTCGATGCGCTGTGCATCGCGCTCGGTGCCCAGCGTGGTGATCACCAGCGCCTGGGTCTCGCCGCGCGTGAACAGGGCCGAACCGTGGGTACGGGGCAGCACGCTGTTGCGGATTTCGATGGGGCGCACGGTGCGCGTGTCGCGGCCGTCGATACGCGGGTCGCCGGCCAGGATCTGGCTGCGCACGATTTTGGCTTCGATGTCGAACAGCATGCCGTCCACAGCCACGCTGTCGAATTCGACGCCTTCGGCTTTCAGGCCCATCTTGGTCCAGGTGGTCACTTCACGCGTGGCGTGGGTGCGGGCCTGCTTGTTGCGGATCTGGTAGGCCGCCACCAGCTTTTCTTCGGCCAGCGCGACCACCTTGGCGATCAGCACCTCGTCCTTGGGAGGCGCACGCCAGTCCCAGACCGGCTTGCCGGCGTCACGAACGAGTTCGTGGATCGCGTTGATGGCGATGTTGCCCTGCTCATGGCCGAACACAACGGCGCCGAGCATGATTTCTTCGGACAGCTGCTGGGCCTCGGACTCGACCATCAGCACGGCGGCTTCGGTGCCCGCCACGACCAGATCCATCTTCGAATCCTTGAGCTGGGTCTTGCCGGGGTTCAGCACATACTGGCCGTCGATGTAAGCCACACGGGCGGCGCCAATCGGGCCGTTGAACGGAATGCCGGAGATCGCCAGCGCGGCGCTTGCGCCGATCAGCGCGGGAATGTCGCCTTCGACTTCAGGATTCAGTGACAGCACATGGATGACAACCTGCACTTCGTTGAAGAAGCCTTCAGGAAACAGCGGACGGATCGGGCGGTCGATCAGGCGCGAGGTCAGCGTTTCGAATTCGCTGGGGCGGCCTTCGCGCTTGAAGAAGCTGCCGGGAATGCGGCCGGCGGCGTAGGTTTTTTCCAGGTAGTCAACGGTCAGCGGGAAAAAATCCTGGCCGGGCTTGGCTTCGGTCTTGGCGACCACGGTGGCCAGCACCACGGTGCCGTCCATGTCCAGCAGCACGGCGCCGCCGGACTGGCGTGCAACTTCGCCGGTTTCCATCGTGACCTTGTGCTGGCCCCACTGGAAGGATTTGGTGACTTTGTTGAAAATGCTCATGTTCTTTTCTCCACTAAATTCACGCACTTGAGGCAGTACGGGAGGCCCGGAGCGGCGGCTGGCTGAACACGATGCCATTCCACAAAATGCCTGAAATCAGCGGCCTGACCAGGGCTTTTCTTGTGGAATGACACAGCGCGTGCTCGTTTTACCTTGCTCCGAAGTAAAAAGCGCCTGAGCTAGTGAACTAACTCAGGCGCTTTCAAATCGTTTTTACCGATTACTTGCGCAGGCCAAGCTTGGCGATCAGCGCGGTGTAACGTCCGGCATCCTTGGACTTCAGGTAGTCCAACAGCTTGCGGCGGCGGCTCACCATGCGCAGCAGGCCGCGGCGACCGTGGTGGTCTTTGGCGTTGGCCTTGAAATGGGGGGTCAGTTCATTGATGCGGCCGGTCAGCAGCGCCACTTGAACTTCAGGGCTGCCGGTGTCGCCGGCGGCACGTGCGTTGGCCTGAACGATTTCGGCCTTGACTGATTTTGCAATCATGTTTTCTCTTTCTTGCACCGAGGTGCGCTTGCGAGCGAAGCAGCGTTCCCGACATGGGAGTTGAATAAACCGCTTTCGTCGTGTTCCGGCATGAAAAAGGCCCTAAAACTTGAATTCGAGGCCTCAAACTGCGCAGAGCCTTGGATTATAGCCTGAGAACCCTTTCACGTTCCAAGCCAGCGCCTCAGGCGATCCACCCCCTGCCCCAGCCTGGTCACGTCCTGGCTGGCAAAACACCAGCGCAGCCAGCCCTGGGCCTCGGGTCCGGGATTGACCATAAAGGCATTGCCGGGCGCCAGGCCCAGCCCGGCCTCCACAACCAGGCGTTTGGCGGTCTCCAGCGAGTCGCCGAAGCGCGCCTGGTCTTGCAGCCGGAAAAAGGCGTACATGCCACCCCTGGCCGGGGCGACCTGCACGCCCGGCAGCGCCTGCAGCAGCGGCACCAGGGTGTCGCGGCAGGTTTTCAGGTGGGCCACCACCCGGGGCGTGATGTCGGCCGTACGCTCAATCGCCACCAGCCCGGCGCGCTGCACAAACACCGGCGCGCAGGAGGTGTTGAACTCCAGCAGCTTGCCCATGTGCGGCGTCATGGACGGCGGCATCACCAGCCAGCCCAGACGCCAGCCGGTCATCAAAAAGCTCTTGGAAAAGCTGTGGACGACAACCAACCGGTCTTCCGGCGCCGCGATGTCCAGAAAACTGGGTGCGCAGCCATTCGGGGTCGGCTCGTAATACAGCCGCTCATACACCTCGTCAGCCAATATCCAGGTGCCGGTTTTGCGGCAATGCGCCAGGATGGCCTCCTGTTCGGCACGTGTGAGCGTCCAGCCGGTGGGGTTGTTGGGCGCATTGAGAACCAGCAGCCTGGTCGCCGGCGTGATGGCAGTCAGCAATTCAGCCATGTCGAGCCGCCACTCACCCGCCACCGGCCTGAGGCTGACACACTTGACCACCGCGCCCATGATGGCCGGCTGGGCCGTCAGATTGGGCCAGACCGGCGTCACGGCCACGACCTCGTCGCCCGCATCGACCAGCATCTGAACCGCCAGCATCAGTGCATTGACGCCGCCGGAGGTCACGGCGATGCGGTCGGCGCTTACAGGCGCGGCGCCAGTACAACGCAGCCCCGTCGCATAAGCGGCGATGGCGTCCCGCAATTCGGGCAGGCCCAGGTTGTGGGCGTAAAAGGTTTCACCCTGCTGCAGCGAAGCGGCAGCGGCATCGCGGATAAAGGCCGGCGTGACCTCATCACTCTCGCCAAACCAGAACTTGAGCACATCGCTGCGCCCCATGCCGGCGTTGGCTATCTGGCGGATCATGGACTCTTCAAGGTTTAAAACTGCCTGCCGCATGCACGCCTCCGGTGTGTGATGCGAAAGCTCAGGGACGGACCATCTTGCAGCTGTTCGGCTGCTCGGCCCGCTCCGGCGTGATCGTCTTGATGACACGAAAGCCGTAACCCGATCCCTCGACATCAAACTTCACCCCGGGCGCGCCCTGCTTGCCCATCATCGCCACCAGCAAGGGCTGCTGAAACTGGTGGTCCGCCGCGCGCATCGTTCCTTTGTGGCCGGAAACCGTCGCAACCGCCCGCTCCATTTCGGCCGCCACGGCCCCCGACTCGGTCGAGCCGGCCCGCTCAAGGCTTTGTGCCAGCACCTCCACCATCAGCTGCATGCGCATGTGCACATAGTCGTCCTGCGGTTTCGGAAAACGCTGGCGGAAGGACTGGTAAAAGGTCTCGGATGCGGCACCCGGCTCATTCGGGAACCAGTCGGCCACCGCAATCACCTTGCCCACGCCCGCGTCACCAAGCGCCGCCGGCACGCCCAGTGCATTGCCGTAAAAAGTGTAGAACTTGCCGTCGTAACCCACCTCTTTGGCGGCCTTGATCAGCAGGGTCAGGTCATTGCCCCAGTTGCCGGTCAACACCGCCTGCGCGCCGCTGGCCTTGATCTTGACGGCGTAGGGAATGAAGTCCTTGACGCGGCCCAGCGCATGCAGCTCGTCACCCACAATCTGCACGTCCGGCCGCTGCACGGCGATCTGCTTGCGGGCTTCGCGCAGCACGGCCTGGCCAAAGCTGTAGTCCTGGCCAATCAGGTAAATGTTTTTCAGTGAGGTGTCGTCCTTGAGCACGTCCATGAGCGCGGCCATGCGCATGTCGGCGTGGGCATCAAAACGGAAATGCCAGTAGCTGCATTTCTCGTTGGTCAATATGGGGTCAACCGCCGAGTAATTCAGGAACAGCACCCGTTTGCCTGGCGAGCGTTCATTGTGTTTGTTGATCGCATCGATGAGCACCGCCGCAATCGCCGATGAATTGCCCTGGGCGATCACCGTGATGCCGTCATCAATCGCCGAGCGCAAGGCCGCCAGCGACTCTTCGTTCTGGCCCTTGTTGTCGTAACGCTCTATCACCAGATTGCGCGCACCGCCGGGCAGCTTGACGCCGCCGCGCGCGTTGATGCGCTCCGTCGCCCACACCAGGTTTCGAAACACCGCTTCACCCGTGTTGGCAAATGCGCCGGACATGCTTTCAATGAGTGCAATCCGTATGGGCGGCTGCGCGGGCTGGGCCATCGCAGCCCACGAAGCGCAGAGACATAAGGCTGCCAGCAGGCGTTTCAAGAGTTTTTGCATAAATAAATACATCCCCTTTTTGACTTGAATAAATCATCCGCACACCAAGCTGATGTGCATGCGGCAATCACGGTGAACGCCGCGCAGAGTAAGGGGAAAACACCCCTTGTTAAGCTACCAAGGAAGCAACATGTTTTACTCTCTCGCTACCCGCCCTGTTCGCAGTTTCCAGCGCAGCCATGCGCCAGTCGTCAGCAATGGCGCCCTCGAAAGTTTCCTCAACGACACCTTCTCCTCGCTGTCCAATGCAGGCGGGGCCAAGACGGCCAGCGTGGAAGACCTTGAAAAAACCTACGCCCTGCAACTCGACGTTCCCGGCCTTGCAAAAGAGCAGCTGGATATCGGCATCGAAGGCGACGTGGTCCGGGTCAGCAGCAAGGACGACGCTGCCCGCAAGGTCAAGGCCGCCTGGCGCTTCCCGCTTGAAATCGATGCAGCCAACAGTTCAGCCAAACTCGAAAACGGCGTGCTGACACTCACGCTGGGTAAAAAAATCCCGGTCAGCAAGGTCAGCCAGCTTGCCATCCAGTAAGCACTTGAACATGGCAATCCGGCAGGTTCAGGCCGGCTCGGGTTGCAGTTCAGCAAGACCCCAGCGCGGCTTCACATCAAAGGTGTAGCTGCGCTGCAGTGTTTCAAGCCCGGCCTGCAAACGCATGCCGGCGGCCAGCGCGATCATCGCGCCGTTGTCGGTGCACAAATGCAGCTCGGGGTAATGCACCCGGATGCCGCGTTGCTTGCAGACGGCATTGAGCTGGCTGCGCAGCAGCGCATTCGCCCCCACTCCGCCCGCGACCACCAGCCGCTTGAGCCCGGTCTGCGCCATGGCACTCATGGATTTTTTGACCAGCACATCGACAATCGCCGCCTGCGTGGACGCCGCCAGGTCGGCCTTGCGGTTTTCAAGTTCATCGCCCAGTTTTTTCGCCTGTGTCAGCACGGCGGTTTTCAGGCCGGCGAACGAAAAATCGAGGTTGCCGCTGTGCAGCAACGGCCGCGGCAATTTGAACGCCGCGCCATCACCCTGCTGCGCCAGCTTTGAAAGGTGTGGCCCGCCGGGATAAGGCAGGCCCATGAGCTTGGCCGACTTGTCAAAGGCTTCGCCGGCCGCGTCATCAATGGTTTCGCCCAGCAACTCATAACTGCCAACGCGGTCCACCCGCATCAGCTGGGTATGGCCGCCGGACACCAGCAAGGCCACAAAGGGAAACTCGGGCGGGTCGGCGCTTAAAAAAGGCGACAGCAAATGCCCTTCCAGGTGATGCACACCCATCACCGGCTTGCCCAGCGCGGCCGCCAGCGAACAGGCCACGCCAGCGCCAACCAGCAGCGCGCCCGCCAGTCCCGGCCCGCGCGTGTAGGCAATCACGTCAACATCGGCCAGGGCGCGCTGCGCCTCATCCATCACCTGCTGCGTCAATGGCAACACCCGCCGTATATGGTCGCGGCTGGCCAGCTCCGGCACCACACCTCCATAGGCCTGGTGCATGGCAATCTGGCTGTACAAGGCATGCGACAGCAGGCGCGGCACGCCCTCGCCCGCCGCGTCCACCAGCGCAACACCCGTTTCATCGCAACTCGATTCGATTCCAAGAACTCGCATGCTCCGAGTGTAAGGTTTGGGCAATACCCCCCGAGGGAGCGACCATGAAGCTCTTCACACCAGCAGGGGCCGCGGAACCGGCTTCGCCGGGCCGCAGGCGCAGCGGCCCCCTCGGGGGGCAGGGAGCTACACGAAGTGAGCGACCGTGGGGGCCACATCCTGGCTCGAATCTTGCACAAAACAAACCATGACCCCGTCACAAACCCTGCGCCTCGTTGTCATTGCCCCGGACCTGGTGCTGGCCGGGTCAGACGACAGCCATGCCAGGGCGCTGGCGGAACGCTCACGCCAGCTGCGGATTGGCCTGCTCGAAAACGGCTACAACATCGTGGCCGTGCTGCCCGCCGACACCTTTCTGGACGAGCGCCTGGCCCAGTTGCAGCCCGACATGATCATTGTGGATGCCGAAAGCGAGGCCCGCGACTCGCTGGAGCATGTGGTGATGGCCACCCGTGACGCGCGCCGCCCCATCGTGCTGTTTACCAATGACAACGACACCACACACGTCAAGGACGCGGTGGCCGCCGGTGTTTCGGCCTATATCGTGGCCGGCCTGTCGCCCGACCGCATACGCCCCATCCTGGATGTGGCGATGGCGCGGTTCGAGCACGAGCAGGGTTTGCGGCAAGAGCTGGCGAACGCCAAAACAGAGCTGCAGGACCGCAAGGTCATAGACCGGGCCAAGGGTTTGCTGATGCAGCGCCAGGGCCTATCCGAAAAGGTCGCCTACGAAAAGCTGCGCAAAACCGCCATGGACAAAGGCTTACGCCTTGGCGAAGTAGCGCAGCGCATGCTGGACGTGGCCGACCTGCTCGGCTAGGCCCGCGCAAACACGCACCATCCCCAAATGGTGCGATGCACAAATAAGGTGCAGACAGCAAATCCGCCATTGCTGGCGGGCGGCAAATTCTCCGATTTTTCAGGAATGCTATCAATAACGTAGCTTCCTGTGCCTGAGGCATAACGATTACAGGCATTTTTCCTGAAAATCCGGGTGGACTGCAGGATTGATTTCAGCTTCATCACGGCAACTGGCACAGCTTTTGCAACAGATGCATCAAGTGGCCATCGATGGCCGTGGCAGACAGCTTCAACGGCGAAGCAGGTCTGGCCCAAAGAACAAAGGCGTTCGTACCCTGCATTCACGTTTGACGTGGCTGCGCGGGTCGAGCGCCTTTTTTGTTTTCGTCTTGTTTTCCGTTTTTTAAATTTTCTGGAGTGACTCAACATGACTGAATTGCTGAAATCCTCACTGACCCGCCGCAGCGTGCTGCAGGCCGCCGCCGTCGGCGCTGTCGGCATCACCCCCGCGCTGCGCGCCGCCGTGTATGCACAAGGCTCCGACGCACCGGAAAAAAAGGAAGTCCGGATAGGTTTCATTCCCCTGACCGACTGTGCCAGCGTGGTCATGGCTTCGGTGCTGGGCATTGACAAAAAATACGGCGTCACCATCATCCCCACCAAGGAAGCCAGCTGGGCCGGCGTGCGCGACAAGCTGGTCAATGGCGAGCTCGATTTTGCGCATGTGCTCTATGGCCTGATTTACGGCGTGCACATGGGCACCGCCGGCCCGAAAAAAGACATGGCCGTGCTGATGAACCTGAACAACAACGGCCAGGCCATCACCCTGTCCAAGAAGATCGCCGACAAGGGCGCGGTTGACGGCGCGGGCCTGGCCAAACTGATGGCCTCCGACAAGCGCGAATACACCTTTGCCCAGACCTTCCCGACCGGCACACATGCGATGTGGCTGTACTACTGGATGGCGGCCAACGGCATCAACCCCATGAAGGACGCCAAGGTCATCACCGTGCCGCCGCCGCAAATGGTCGCCAACATGCGCGTCGGCAACATGGACGGCTTTTGCGTTGGCGAACCCTGGGGTCACCGCGCCATCATCGACGGCATAGGCGTCACGGCCGTCACCACCCAGGACATCTGGAAGGACCACCCTGAAAAAGTCCTGGGCACCACGGCCGAGTTCACCAAAAAGTACCCCAACACCACACGCGCCGTGACGGCCGCCATCCTGGAAGCCGGCAAGTGGATTGACGCCAGCCTGACCAACAAACAAAAGATGGCCGAAACCATTGCCGACAAGAGTTATGTCAATACCAGCGTGGATGCCATCAACCAGCGCATCCTGGGCCGCTACCAGAACGGCATGGGCAAGACCTGGGACGACCCCAACTACATGAAGTTCTACAACGACGGTGCGGTCAACTTCCCCTACCTGTCCGACGGCATGTGGTTCATCACCCAGCACAAACGCTGGGGCCTGATCAAGGACCACCCCGACTACCTGGCGGTGGCCAAACAGATCAACCAGATCGATATTTACAAACAGGCGGCAGCGGCGGCCAAGGTCAATGTGCCGAAAGACGTGATGCGCACCAGCAAGATGATCGACGGCGTGGTCTGGGACGGCAAAGACCCGAAGAAATACGCCGACAGCTTCAAAGTCCACGCCTGAATTGCAGTTCCACTGAAACCAACTTGAAGAGGTAACGCCATGGTCAGTGCCGTATTCCACAACCCCCTGGACGCGGCGGCAAAAGCCGCAGCGCCGCTTAGCCGCAACGCAGACAGAATCGCTACACATTTGATAGCTGGTCATGCCCTTACGGCAATGGCCACAGGCCAAAATGACATAAAAATCTCGCCCAAACCCGCGGCCGCCGCGGCCTTCAAGCCACCGCGCGACATGTCCTTTCTCTGGATGGGCATACTGCCGCCTGTGCTGGGCCTGGGCCTGCTGGCGCTGCTCTGGGAAATGGTCTCGCTGGGCACGGGTGCGAGCATCCCGTCGCCCAGGGACACGTTTTTCCAGGCGGTGCAGATTTTCAGCGACCCTTTCTACAGCAAGGGCCCCAACGACCAGGGCGTTGGCTGGAACGTGCTGTCCTCGCTCAAGCGCGTGGCCATGGGTTTTGGCATGGCGGCCATCGTCGGCATCCCGGTCGGTTTCATGATTGGCCGCTTCACCTTTTTGAGCCGCATGCTCAACCCGCTGATCAGCCTGATGCGCCCGGTGTCGCCGCTGGCCTGGCTGCCGATAGGCCTCTTGGTGTTCAAGGGCGCCAACCCGGCCGCCATCTGGACCATCTTCATCTGCTCGATCTGGCCCATGATCATCAACACCGCCGTCGGCGTGCAGCGCGTGCCGCAGGACTACATGAACGTGGCGCGCGTGCTCAACCTCAGCGAATGGAAGATCGTCACCAAGATCCTGTTCCCGGCCGTGCTGCCCTACATGCTGACCGGCGTGCGCCTGGCCGTCGGCACCGCCTGGCTGGTGATCGTGGCGGCCGAGATGCTGACCGGCGGTGTCGGCATAGGTTTCTGGGTCTGGGACGAGTGGAACAACCTGAACGTCAAGAACATCATCATCGCGATTTTTGTGATCGGCATCGTGGGTTTGATGCTGGAGTTCGCGCTCATCAAGCTCGCAACAGCCTTCACGTTTGAAGAAGTCAAAAACTGAACCCGAAAGGAAACAAGCCATGACATCCTTCACCACCAAGTACATCGAAATCCAGGGCGTCGAGCAGACCTTCAAGACCAAGAAGGGGCCTTTCTGCGCATTGCAAAATATCAACCTCACGGTCGCCAAGGGCGAGTTCGTCGCGCTCATCGGCCACTCGGGCTGCGGCAAGTCCACACTGCTCAACCTGATTGCCGGGTTGACCACGCCGACCCAGGGCAGCCTGCTCTGCGCCAACCGCGAAATCGCCGGCCCCGGCCCGGAGCGCGCGGTGGTGTTCCAGAACCATTCGCTGCTGCCCTGGCTGACGTGTTTTGAAAATGTCTACCTTGCGGTTGAACGGGTTTTTTCCGCGACGGAAAACAAGGCCCAGCTCAAGGCCCGCACCGATGCCGTGCTGGCCATGGTCGGCTTGAGCGCAGCCGCGCAAAAGCGCCCCGGTGAAATCTCGGGCGGCATGAAACAGCGCGTCGGCATTGCGCGGGCTTTGTCCATGGAGCCCAAGGTCTTGCTGCTGGATGAACCCTTCGGCGCACTCGACGCATTGACCCGCGCCAAGCTGCAGGACGAGTTGCTGCAGATCGTGACCAAAACCCAGAGCACGGTGGTGATGGTGACGCACGATGTGGACGAGGCGGTGCTGCTGTCCGACCGCATTGTGATGATGACCAACGGCCCGTCGGCCAGCATAGGCGAAGTCCTGGAGATTGAGCTGCCGCGCCCACGCGACCGCGTGGCGCTGGCGGAAAGCACGCAGTACCTGCACTACCGCAAGGCCGTGATTGATTTCCTCTACACCCGCCAGGCCCATGTGGAGAAATTGAGCGCCTGAGGCCGGCACGAAAAAAACGCGCGCCCAGCCTTGGCCCATCCACCCCCAAAACATCGAGGAGGAAACATGAGTGCCGTATTTCCAGCAGATGCCAGCCTTGCCAGAAAACCCCCAACGCCCGGCCTGACCGCAGCCCGCCGGCGCAAGGCCATTTCTTTCGGGAAATACCGCGAGATCATCATCGCGGTGGCCTTCTTCCTGTTGTTCGACATCGGCGTGCTGGTGCTGAACTTCTACACCTCGTTCAAGATCGACCAGGACACCGTGGCCATCAACCTGGCCGGACGCCAGCGTTATGTGTCGCAACGCATAGCCCGCACCCTGCTGGAACTCGATGCCGCGAGGATCGCTGAAAAACCCTACAAACCGGAAACGCTGAAAGAGCTGCGCGGCGGGGCCAAGCTCTGGCAGGCCTCGCATGTGGCTTTCCGCGAAGGCGGGACAGTGCCGGGCGGCGACGGCAAGCCGGTGTTCCTGGAAGCAGTCACGTCGGAGCGCGGCCGCCAGCTGGAAGTGGCCATGGATGTGCTGTGGCAGCCCTATTTCCAGAAGCTGCAGCCGCTGCTGAACAACGACCACTTCGAGCCGCAGGACCTCGCGCAGGCACTGGCCTACAGCCAGTCCAACAACATCACACTGCTCAACACCGCCAACGATTTTGTGAGCGAAACCCAGGCCATAGGCGCCTCGCGGGCCAGCACCTTGCGCATGGTGCAAACGGCGGGTGTGCTGCTCGCGCTGCTGAACTTTATCTTCATCCTGTTCAAATTCCTCAAGCGCCTGAGCACCTCGGACGCCGCGATTGAAGCGGCCAACGAGGAAAACCGGGAGATCTTGACCAGCGTGCGCGAGGGCCTTTTCCTGCTCACGCCGGACATGCGCCTGGGTTCGCAGCTTTCGCGCTCCGCGCACGACCTGTTCGGCAAACAGCTGGCGCCGGGTCAGGACTTCTTTGAGGTGCTGGGGACCATTGTGTCGGGCAAGGCCCTCGCCGACGGGCGCGATTATGTCGACCTGCTGTTCTCTCCACACGTCAAGGAGCAACTGGTGCAGGGCATCAACCCGTTGTCCGAAGTCCAGGTCACGGTCAGGAACCGCCTCGGGCAGGACAGCACACGCTACCTGTCCTTTCACTTCAACCGCGTGATCGATGCGGGCACGGTGCAGCACCTGCTGGTGACCGTCCAGGACATTTCGCAAAAAGTCGAACTCGAAGCCAGGCTGCAGGGCGAACGCCAGCGCTCGCAAAAAGAGTTCACCATGCTGCTCAAGGCGTTTGAAACCGAGCCCGCCATGATGCGCAGCTTTGTAGACCGCTCCGAAGCATCCCTGCTGGAGATCAACGACCTGCTGCGCAGCACCTCCTCGGTCTCGTCCGAAACGCAGGTGCTCAAGGCTGTGGATGGGGCCTACCGCCGCATTCATGCCTTCAAGGGCGACGCCGCATCACTCGGGCTGGACGTGCTGTCGACCCTGGCGCACCAGTTTGAAAGCGAACTGCAAAAACTCAAGGACACCGGCGTGGCCTCGGGCGACACGCTGCTCTCATTGCCCCTGCCGCTGGAAGACCTGCTGACCAAGCTGGCAACCTTCAAGCTCATAGGCGCGCGCAAGGCCACCTCCGGACCGGCAGCCGCAGCTTCGCCGGAAGGCCTGAACAAGGTGTTGACCCAGCTGGCCAATGAAGTCAGCGCCGACTGCGGCAAGCGCATCAACACCAGCGTGCGCATGGGCAGCGCACAGGACATGCCGGAAGACAAGCTGGACCAGGTGCGTGACATCGCCATACAGCTGGTGCGCAATGCCGTGGTGCACGGCGTGGAAGCGCCGCAAACCCGCCTGGCCTGCGGCAAGGCCGTTGAAGGCCAGTTGCAGGTCAACCTGACGCGCGACGAAAGCAATGAGTGGCAGCTGAGCGTGCGCGACGATGGCGCCGGCCTGAACGCCGGGCACATACGCCGCAAGCTTGAAGATCTCAACTGGTATAGCGCCGAACAGCTGGAAAGCTTTAGCGACAAACAGATCGTGGCGCATATCTTCAAGCCCGGCTTTTCAACCGCGGGTGAAGCCGGCAAACATGCGGGCCGCGGTGTGGGCCTGGACCTGGTCCAGGCCACGGTGCAAGCCCTGGGCGCGCGCCTGCTATTGAGCAGCGTGCCGGGCCAGCACACCGAATTCAAGGTCCGCTTTGCTGCCTAGATTCTGAAAATATGGCGCCCACGCTTTTCACTTTCCCATTAACCTGAAACTGGAGGCATCACCATGCGACTGCTGATAGTTGACGACTCCAACATGATCCGTACCCGCATTTCGCGGGTCGTACAAAACGGCGGCCTCAAAAATGTCGTGATCGCGGGCCTTGCCCGGAATGGCAACGAAGCCCTGCGCATCGCCAGGGCGGCCCGGCCCGATGTGGTCACCATGGACCTGACCATGCCGGAGATGGACGGCATTGAATGCATAGAGGCGATGCTCAGGTTTGACCCCAAGGTCAACATCCTCGTGGTCAGCGCGTTGAGCGACAAGTCCACGGCCATACAGGCGCTCAAGCTGGGTGCGCGCGGTTTTGTCGCCAAACCTTTTTCAGACGAAGAGCTGCAAATCGCGCTGCTCGATGTTTCAGAAGCCCGTTAAGGAATCCCCATGGCCAACCTCAGAGAAGACGACCTCAGGCTGTTTGTTGACTCCATCAAACGTTACCTGCTGGTCACCACACGCCAGGAACCGCAGCTCACCTCGGCCTTTCTGGGCACCGGCGATGTCCAGGGTTACGAGTTCAACGGCATCGTCACGTTTTCAGGAAGCTACAACGGCCAGGTGGTGGTGTCCATGCCTGCCAGGCTGGTTCGCGAAATCCTGCTGCTGCAGCAGGAAACCGACCTGAGCGACGGCAACCTGCTCGACGCGGTGGGGGAAATCGCCAACACCCTGGCCGGCAATGCCCGCAAAACCCTGGGCACCGACCTGCAGATTTCGGTGCCCGTCAAACTGCAGGGCGCCCACGGCATCAAGGCCCGCGTGCGCGAGCACCCCTATGTCATCACCCTGCGCTGGAACCACCACACCGCCATGGTGTGTGTCGACATGGAGCGTAAACACTAAAAACCCAGCGCCAATCTGGTGCACTGCACCAAAATCGCCAGCAACCCGGTGCTTGCCGCACCGTTAGTGAATGATTTTTTCCCCGAAAGCTGGCACGAGTTTCGCGAGAGTGCATGCAAGTCAAAATTAAAAGGGATTTGCACCATGGCGGGTTTCTCCGGTTTTTTTCGCAGCTTCCTGAAGAGCGGCCACTCACCCACACTGTTTGCCGCTTTTTTGTATTTTTCATTTTCCTGCTGCATCTGGGTCCTGAACGGCGCCATGGCGCCCTTTATTTCCGAGACCTTCAACCTCAGCCCGGCGCAAAAGGGCCTGATGCTCTCCATCCCCATCATGGCCGGCGCATTGATGCGTTTTCCGCTGGGCCTGCTGTCGCAATACATAGGACGCAAGAAGGCCACGCTGGTGGAAATGAGCATGATTGCCGTGGCCATGCTGTTCGGCTTTTTCTTCGTCAAGAGTTTTAACGACCTGCTGGCCATGGGCGTGCTGCTGGGCATTGCCGGTGCCAGCTTCGGCGTGGCGCTGTCGCTCGGCTCCGGCTCCTTCCCGCCGCGCCACAAGGGCCTGGCCATGGGTCTGGTCGGCGCGGGCAACGTCGGCACGGCCGTGTCGGTGCTGGTGGCGCCGCCCCTGGCACAGGCTTTCGGCTGGGTCGCGGTGTACGGCTTCGCAGCCGTGGCCATCAGTATTCCCATGGTCGTGATGATCGTGTTTGCGAAGGAACCCGAAGACCTGGACAAACATGCCAGCTTCAAGGAGCACATTGCCTGCCTGTTCGAGAAAGACGGCTGGGCTTTCAGCCTGATCTACGCCGTCACCTTTGGCGGGTTCATAGGGCTGGCAACCTTTTTGCCCACCTATTACTACGACCAGTTTTCGGTCAGCAAGGTGCAGGCCGGCCAGCTGACCATGCTCGCGGCCTTCATGGGCGCGGCCCTGCGCATTTTTGGCGGCTGGATTTCCGACCGCTGGGGCGGCGTCAACACCCTGAGCATTGTGCTGGTCACGATTGCCGCCACACTGATCGCCTGCGGCTTTGCCGGTCAATCGTTGCCGGCCACCACGCTGTTGGTGATGCTGTGTTTTTCAGCCCTGGGCGCGGGCAATGGCGCCGTCTTCCAGTTGGTGCCGCTGCGCTGGCCCCTGGCCACGGCCGTGGCCGGTTCCATGATCGGCGAGATAGGCGCCCTGGGCGGCGGCCTGGTGCCCAACGCCATGGGCCTGTCCAAACAATACGCAGGCAGCTATATGTGGGGCTTTTTCTTCTTTGCCGCGCTGGCGCTCATCATGCTGGTGATGCTGCGGGTGATGCAGTTGCGCTGGACCCGCACCTGGGCTGAAAAAGGCGGCCGCGCACGCAGTGCGTGATCAGAGCAGCGGATGAAGCGCAAAGCGCTTGGCTGCGTTCTCAATGCAGACATAGTTACGCCCCGCCATCTCCTTGCAGCAACTTTTCCTCAAAGCGCTCTAGCTCTTCATCCAGCGTGCCACGGCTGCGGAAATGCCGGTTCGCCTTGCCGTACCAGTACTCTGCGTCTTCCAGATCACCTTCCTGGATATGCAGGATGCCGTGCAGCCAGGCGGCCAACTCCGAACCGTCTTCTTGCACAAGGTCGTGCGCCTCGCGCCAACGGCCGGAACGCATATGCATCAAGACTTCGCGAAGTTGCTTCATGGAGAACGCCCTCCGGGGTCTGCCGTGGTCTCTTCAGCCCGCTGCAATGTGACTGAGCAAACTGTCAAAGCTGCCGTACAGTGCGTTGCCGCGCAGCAGCCGCCGGCCATTGCCATCCGTGACGACCAGCGTTGGCACACCCTGCGCACCAAAGCTCTGCATCAGGCCCTGCGCCTTCTGTATGCTCGCTGCGTTGGCAGCCAACAGCTCGGCATCGCCAGCGGCAAGGCGGTCGGCGGCGGCATTCAGCCCCAGATCACGCAACAGCTTTTCCACCACGGGTACGGCGCTGGTGTCCAGCGCCTGTACATAGCGGGCTTCCTGTAAAACCTTTAAGACTTCCAGCTCACGTTGCGGCGCGGTCAAGGCCACCGCCGTCAGCGCCAGCGTTGTGGTGGCCGAGTCAAAACGGCTGCCCGGTTTACCCAAAACCTGGGTGCGGTAGTCCTCCGTAAAGCGCTGGCCGGTGAGTTTTTCAATGCGCTGGTCGTTGGACCATGCATAGTCCGCAAACGCGGCATCCATGGTGCGCCCGCCTGCGCCTGCAAACAGGCCCGTGGGGGCCAGTTCCAATTGAATGGTGGCGTACTGGCCCAACTTCTGGATCGCGGGGGAAGCCCCATAGCACCAGCCGCACAGCGGGTCGAACAGATACGTAACAGTGGTTTTTTTAGGGGTCGTTTGCATGGTGCTGCTGCCTTAATTTGCATTTGGCTTTGGGTAAGGCCGGCTTTTTTTCAGTTCATCGCCTGCGCTACGAGCAAGGTATCGGTGAACTGCTCGAACTGCACAATTTTTCCATCCCGCAGCCGCCAGACATGGGCCACGCGTACTTGCATGGATTTGCCCGTTTTACCGTAGGTGCCGTGGTACAGGCCCAGGCCGATCACGCGGTCGCCGCCATCGATCAGCTCCTGCTGTTCAAACCGGTAGCTCGTCCATTCAGCGCCCAGGGCCTTGAAAACGTGTTCAACAACCTGCTCAGGTCCGACCCACGTGCCTGCACAGGGAAACCCGGCCATCTCGGTCCACTGCGCGTCAGGGGCCACATCGGCCATCATGGCGGCAATGTCCTGGCGTGCTGATGCCGCGTAGTGGTCGGCGATGATATTCAGATTGGTACGCATGGTGTTTCTCACTCCGTTGTAATGCAGGCAAGCTTACAGCTGACCCGGCAGCCTTTGCCGGGCGCACTGCATTTTTCTGACGACCTCAACGGGCTTTGTCAGGTTTTTTTGAATTACCACTTCATTTCGCCCTTGTTGACCTTGGCACCAATATCCAGTGACATGGCGCCATCGGTCACCTGCGGGTAGGACTGCTTCATGGCATTGATCAGCTCAGCGCTGTTCTTGCTGGCGGCCAGCTTCTTCTCAAACGTCTGCAGGTAGTCCCTGGTGAAGGTGATAGCGCTGGCATCCACCCTGGTGCCGGCTTTCATATGGCCGGGGATCACCAGCTCGGGCTTGAGCGCGGCCATCTCGTCGAGCTGGGCGACCCATGCGGCGCGCTCGGCTGCGGTTTGGGTGTCAGCGGTCCAGACATGCATATTGCCAAACACACCGATGTTGCCCACGATGGTTTTGATGGATGGAATCCACGCATAAGGGCGGTGCGCCAGCAGGCCCTGGGTGCCACGGATCTCAATCGTCTGACCTTCGAGCGTCAGGATGTTGGTTTCCAGTGCACGTGGCACCACGGGCTTGCGCGGTGCGTTGGCGCCCATCTTGGGGGCCCAGAATGCGAGCTTTCCCGACATCTTGGCGGTCAGTTTGGCCAGCACGGCAGGCGTCGTCACCACGTCGGCCTGGGGGAAGAACTCCCTCAAAGTCTCCACACCAAAGTAGTAGTCCGGGTCGGCCTGGCTCACGTAGATGGTGGTGAGCTGTTTGCCGCTGTCCAGCACATTGGCGGCAATGCGCAGCGCGTCGGCGCGGGTAAAACCAGCGTCAATCACCATGGCTTCTTTTTCACCCACCACCAAAGTGGAGTTGACGTTGAAACTGTTGCCGTCGGCGTTGTAGACCTTGACAGTGAGTGGCTGGGCGGCCTGGGCGCTGGTGAAAGTGATGGCGAGGGAGGCGGCGATAACGGTCGTGCGGATCATGGGGAACTCCAGTCAGGTAGCGGGTTAAAGGAATGCTCTGCAGCGCTGGAATGAACTTTAATTGCAATATTCGCGCAGATAAACCCGATAATTCGGCCATTACTGTTTCAAAAAATGAGCAAATCATGGACAGATTGACCGCCATGCAGGTGTTTGTGGAAGTGGCGCACAGCGGCAGCTTCAGCGCCACGGCCGACAAGCTGGACATGTCGCGCGCAATGGTGACGCGCTATGTGGGCGAGCTGGAACAGTGGCTGGGCGTGCGCCTTTTGCAGCGCACCACGCGTAGCGTCACGCTGACGGATGCGGGTGAAAACTGCCTGCGCCGCAGCCAGCAAATGCTGGCGCTGATGGAAAACGTGGAAGAAGAAACCCATAGCCACGACGGCGCTTTGCGCGGGCAGTTGCGCATCACCTGCAGCATGTCATTTGCCTATGCGCAGCTGGCAGCAGCGGTGGCGGACTTCCTGAAGCTGTACCCACAACTCAAAATCGACCTCAATGCCAGCGAGGGCGCGCTGAACCTGGTGGAAGCGCGCATTGACCTTGCCATCCGCATTAGCGCGGAGCCGGACGCCACGCTGATCGGCCGTGTGCTGGCGCCCTGCACCTCCGTGCTGGTGGCGTCGCCCGATTACTTGCGCGCGCAGGGTGTTCCGCAGCTACCGGCCGACCTGGCCGACCACCGCTGCCTGAGCCATGCCAACTTTGGCAAAAGCGTGTGGAAGCTGCAGCGGGGAGACGAGCACACAGAGGTGCGTGTGGGTAGCTACTTCAGTGCGAACGAGGCCACGGCTTTGCTGCGGGCCGCACTGGCAGGCGGCGGTATCGCTTTGCAGCCTGCTTACCTGGCCAATTCACATCTGCGCGATGGCAGCCTTCAGACGGTATTGCCGGACTGGACTTTGCCTGACATGCACATTTATGCGCTGTACCCGTCGCGCAAGCATCTGTCACCCGCGGTGCGCGCCTTGCTGGATTTTTTGGTGGCGCGCTTCGCGACGATACCCTGGGCATGACGCACGTGGTGTTTGAATGTCCATGGAGTGCCTGATGCAGGCTGGACCGACAGCAGCGCGCCGACGCCTTGCATCACCAGGTCCGCTATTTAATTAGTAGCTGCTTGCGCACGTCCCGTAAAGCCTGCAGGCCTATTTAGGCAAAAACAACAGCCAATACACCAGCAAGAAATTGAGCAGCACAGACACCGCCAAAGCCACCTTCCAGATGGCGCCAGGGTCGCGCTGCAGCAGCGGCGTGCCGTGCGGCGCGTGCAGGGGGCGTGACGCGCCGCGCTCCAGCGCCAGCAAAAACTCTTCCGCGGTCTCGAAGCGTTGGCGCTGGTCGCGGGCCACGGCTTTTTTGAGAACATGGTCCAGCCAGATGGGCACCTCAGGGTTGTGGCGGCTGGGCGCTGTAGGGTCGCGGTAGTAGCGACCCACCTGGTAGGGCAGCACATCGCCATACGGCAGCTTGCCGGTGAGCAACTGGTAGAGCGTGACGCCCAGCGCAAACAGGTCGCTCTGCGCATTGGGCAATTGTTCTTCATCACCCTCGCCATGTCCCTGGGTGCTGCCCGCGGCCTGGGCGTGGAAGCCCCATTGCTCGGGGTTCACATAGCTGGGCGTGCCGGCATGCAGCGCGCGCATGGCAGTGGGCTCGCGTCCGCTCAGGGCTACGCCCAGGTCCAGCAGGCGCAGCACGCCGTCGTCGCCCAGATGCAGGTTGGCCGGTTTGATGTCGCGGTGCACCACGCCCTGGCGGTGCAGCAGGCCGAGCGCCTTGAGCGCCGGAATCGCATAACCCAGTGCCACCGGCGGACTGAGCCGGCGCTGGCGGTCCAGCAACTGTTGCAGGGTTTCGCCGCCGTGCCAGTCGTAAAGCAGGTAAAACGCCGAGCGCGCCTGCCCTGAAGGCAAGCCTGTGTGCAGCGCCACCAGATGGTCGCCCGCCTGCGAGGACTGCATGCGCTGCGCCAGCCAGGCTTCGTGCGCCAGCATGGCGCGCTCTCCCTGGTCATGGGCACGGGCTGGATTCAGGGTCTTGAGGGCGTACAGCACTTGCGTAGCCGGGTCACGTACTTGGTAGAGCACGTTGATGCCGTTGTCGGCCACGGGCGCTGTGACGGTCAGGCCATCCAGCGTGTCGCCCACCTTCAGGCGCGAAGGAATGGGCAGGGTTTGCGCGGTGCGGTTGGCGTCGTTCAGCGTCGCGTCCAGCAGGCCCTGCACCCGCACCACCACGGCGGTGAGGTTGTCGTCGCTGCCCACAGTCAGCGCGGCGGACACCAGTTGTTCACTCGCGTCCTGGGCCTGCGGCAGTTCGGCCAGTTCGCGCAAGCGGCGCTCGCGCAAGCTGCCATGCACCCCATCGGTCAGCAGCACAAACACGTCGCCGACCTGCAGGTCTCCCTGCACATAGTCCACTACCAGGTGGTCTTCCGCCCCAACGCAGCGCAGCAGCTGGTGCCTGAAATCCGGGTGGTTGACCGCGTGGTCCTGCGTGAGCAGGCTGAGCCGCTCATCACGCAGCAGATAGCAACGCGAATCGCCCACATGCGCCAGCGTGTAGGACTGGCCGCACAACACCAGCGCGGTCAGCGTGGTCAGGCCCGTGGCGGGCTGGCGGCGCCGGTTGATGCCACACAGCCACGAGTTTTGCGCGCTGATGATGCGGTCCAGCGCGACCGTGGTGTCCCAGGTTTCCGGCGTGCCGTAGTAGTCGCGCACCAGGCTGGTAACGGTGGTCTGTGCCGCCTCCCTGCCCATGCCGCCCGTGCTCACGCCATCGGCAATCGCCACGATGGAGCCCATGCCCTCCTGCCCGGCTCCGGGCAGCATGGCCGCGCAGAAGTCTTCGTTGACGTCCTTGCGCCCTGCCAGCGAAGCAAAACCTATGTCTATGTCAAATGCCATGCACCAATGCAAGCAAGTTTCACGCCCAGTTTGCCCAATTTTGGTGCATTGCAGCAATTTCCCGGGGCGGGAATGCGCACAGCTAGGCCACCAGCATCTGCATGCTGCGCTCGTAGTGCACCGACAGCTGCTCCAGCACATCCAGCACATCCTCGCTGGCTGTCGCCAAGCTCTCCAGTCCCGCCACGCGCTCACGGCCGGCCGGGCGCGTGGCGGGGGCTGCACCCGCCAGCATGCTGGTCCAGCAGGCCCTGGTCAGATCAAGCGCCGCGCGAATTTCCCTGCTGCTCAGGGGCAGCGCGTCCAGCCGGCGCAAGGCCTGCTCGAAGGCCTCGCCGGCTTTGGCCATTTCTTCGGCATGGCGCGGGTTGCCGGCCTTGTCGCCCAGTTGCTGCAGCAAGGCGTATTTGGCAAAACGCTGGCACAGCATGCGTTGGCGCCCGGCCAGGTTCAGCACCTGCAGCGGCGGCACCGCGCCCGCGTTTTCCAGGCTGCTGGTCAGGCGCTCGGCCTCCTGCAGCAACTGTTCCGCCAGCGCGTCCAGCTGCGCCATGGTGCCGGCTTGCGGCCCGGCCTGAAGCGCCGACTTGAGCTGCGACCAGGTGCGCGCAACCTGGCCCAGCAGGTCACCAAAAGTAGGCTGCGACAGGCTTTTGCCAAGCGCGTCAATATTGGTATCCACCCGGGACACCGACGCCGCCAGGCAATCCTTCACGCTGCCCGCCGGCACGGCCTGTACACCCGCCACCTGCAGCAAGGCCAGCTTGACCAGCCGCTGCGACAGCATGCGCAGTTGCCCCGAGCGGTTCACGTCCTCGGCAAAACGGGCGGAATGGATGATGTGCTGCGACACCTGGCCCAGGCGCTGGTTGGAATGCATGGACGCCGTCCGCAATATCTGGAACGCGTCGTCATCCGACACCTGGCGCGCGCGCATCAAAATGCCCTTGGCACGGTCCACCATCTTGCGTTCTTCAAAGCGGGTAGACAGCTCCAGCATTTGCGCCCGCAAGGCCCGCTCCCGGCCAAACCGGGCAATCGCCAGGTGAATCAGGGAACGCAGCCGCGCCTGGCCATAACCATTGACCACATAGGCATGCACGCCCACTTCCGTGGCGCGCGTGATATTGCCTACATCCCCGTCGCTGGTAAACACGATCACCGGACATGGCGAAGTCGCGGCAACCGCCTGCAGGGCCTCAAACAGCGCTGCGCCAGGCAGGGGTTCTTCACAAATCACCACATCTGGTGCGTGGCGAACCACCTCCTGCACCAGTTTGCCGCGCTCATGAACACTGGCGAGGACCTGTATGCCGACCGCCTCCAGGTCGGAGGCCAGCGTATGCGCGCCTGGCGGGCCGCTTGAAAACACCAATGCAGAGGTCATGAAATCCGGGGTCTTGTGGGGGTAATGGGGGCAATTCTAGGAGCAGCGCAGCCTGAACCTATGCAAGTCGCGCACCACCAATGCGGCCTGCCCATGATATGGCACAGCTCTTGCATAAACAGCTGCGGGCGTAACGACGCGTCCAACCTTAGCGAAAGCACTGCGGGTTCTGCGCATAACGACGTGCGTAATGGTGTGCCTCATGCCGGCTTCAAAACCCGGTTCCCATTCTTGCGGGAGAGAGCATCATGGTTTTAACCTCGATTTTTAGCCGCCCATCCGGGTCGCCGGACTTTACCGGCTGCAGCCACACCGCTGCGCGCAGCCGTGGCCGCACGAGTTCCTGCGCCGCCCACGGCGCCCGCCCCGCGCTGACGGCCTGCCGCCGCGACGGATGTGGCACAGCGCTTGCGGTAAAGACATCCAACAAGACATCGAATCCAACTGGAGTGGCCAAATGAAAAAATCAAAACTGGTAATGGTCGGCAACGGCATGGCGGGTGTGCGCACCATTGAGGAACTGCTCAAGATATCGCCTGACCTGTACGACATCACCGTCTTCGGCGCCGAACCGCATCCCAACTACAACCGCATCCTGCTCAGCCCGGTGCTGGCCGGCGAGCAGACGCTCGATGAAATCGTGCTGAACAGCTGGGACTGGTACAAGGACAACCACATCACGCTGCACGCCGGCAAAAAAGTGGTCGAGGTGGACCGCATCAGGCGCATCGTGCGCGCCGACGATGGCACGGAGGTTGAATACGACCGCCTGCTGATCTGCACCGGCTCCAACCCCTTCATCCTGCCCGTGCCCGGCAAGGATCTGCAAGGCGTGATCGCCTACCGCGACATTGCCGACACCAACACCATGATTGACGCGGCCGTCAAATACAAAAAAGCCGTGGTGATAGGCGGCGGCCTGCTCGGCCTGGAAGCCGCCAACGGCCTGATGCTGCGCGGCATGGATGTCAGCGTGGTGCATGTCATGCCCACCCTGATGGAGCGCCAGCTCGACAGCGTGGCCGGCAAGCTGCTGCAAAAGTCGCTGGAAGACCGCGGCCTGAAGTTCCTGATGGGCGCGCAGACGCAGGAACTGGCCGGCAACGAAGAAGGCCGGGTCACGGCCATCAAGTTCAAGGACGGCACCGAGCTGGCCACCGACCTGGTGGTCATGGCCGTCGGCATACGCCCCAACACCACGCTGGCAGAAAGCATGCGCCTGCATTGCAACAAGGGCATTGTGGTCAATGACACCATGCAAACCATCACCGATGCGCGCATTTACTCGGTCGGCGAATGCGCCGCGCACCGCGGCATCGCCTACGGCCTGGTGGCCCCGCTGTTTGAGCAGGCCAAGGTGGCTGCCAACCATCTGGCGCAGTTCGGCATAGGCCGCTACACCGGCTCGCTGACCTCGACCAAACTCAAGGTCACAGGCATAGACCTGTTCAGTGCAGGCGACTTCCTGGGCGGCGACGGCGCCGAGGAAATCGTCATGAGCGACCCGTTTGGCGGCGTCTACAAAAAGCTGGTCATCAAGGACGACAAGCTGATTGGCGCCTGCCTTTATGGCGACACAGTGGACGGCAGCTACTACTTCAAGCTGCTGCGCGATGGCCGCAGCGTAGGCGGCATCCGCGACAAACTCATGTTCGGCGAGTCCAACATAGGCGACACCGGCCATGAGGGCCACAGCAAGGCGGCCAGCATGCCCGACAACGCAGAGGTCTGCGGCTGCAACGGCGTCAATAAGGGCGCCATCTGCAAGGCCATCAAGGAAAAAGGCCTGTTCACGCTGGACGAAGTGCGCAAGCACACCAAGGCCAGCGCCTCTTGCGGCTCCTGCACCGGCCTGGTCGAACAGATTTTGATGTTCACCGCGGGCGGCGACTATTCGGCCACGCCCAAGCTCAAGGCCATGTGCGGCTGCACCGAGCATGGCCACCAGGCCGTGCGCGACGCGATCCGCAACAACAAGCTGATGACGATCGCCGAGGTCCACAACTTCATGGAGTGGCGCACCCCCAACGGCTGCGCCAGCTGCCGCCCGGCCATCAACTACTACCTGATCAGCACCTGGCCCAAGGAAGCAAAAGACGATCCGCAAAGCCGCTACATCAACGAGCGCAGCCACGCCAACATCCAGAAAGACGGCACCTACAGCGTGATCCCGCGCATGTGGGGCGGCGAAACCACGGCCAGCGAGCTTCGCCGAATTGCCGATGCGGTGGACAAGTACAAGATCCCGACGGTCAAGGTCACCGGCGGCCAGCGCATCGACCTGCTGGGCGTGAAAAAGGAAGACCTGCAAAACGTCTGGAAAGACATCGGCATGCCCTCCGGCCACGCCTATGCCAAGGCACTGCGCACGGTGAAAACCTGCGTCGGCAGCGAGTGGTGCCGCATGGGCACGCAGGACAGCACGCAGATGGGCAAGGACCTGGAGCGCGCGATGTGGCGCATGTATGCGCCGCACAAGGTCAAGTTCGCGGTCAGCGGTTGCCCGCGCAACTGCGCCGAGTCCGGCATCAAGGACGTCGGCATCATCGGCGTCGATTCCGGCTGGGAGATGTACATCGCCGGCAACGGCGGCATCAAGACCGAGGTCGCGCATTTCTTCACCAAGCTGAAAACCGCCGCCGAGGTGCTCGAGTACACCGGCGCCTTCTGCGAGCTGTACCGCCAGGAAGGCTGGTACCTGGAGCGCACCGTGCACTACGTCAACCGTGTTGGCCTGGAGCATGTAAAGAAAAAAATCCTTGAGGACAATGAAGGCCGCAAGGCACTGTGGGAGCGCCTGCAGTTTGCGCTCGACGGCGAACCCGATCCATGGTTCGAGCTCAAGGAAGCGTCTGTCGACACCCGGCAGTTTGAAAAACTCGCCGCCGTCTGAGCGCCCAAGCGTCTGAAATTTCAGGAACTACTCATCATGTCTGAATGGAAAAAAATCTGCCTTGTCACCGACATACCGGTGCTGGGTTCACGCCGGGTCTCGCGCGAGCGCGGCCTGGATGTCGCGGTATTTCGCAACGGCCAGGACCAGGTGTTTGCGCTGCTGGACCGCTGCCCGCACAAGGGCGGCCCGCTGTCGCAGGGCATCGTGTTCGGCACCAGCGTGGCCTGCCCGCTGCACAACTGGACCATAGGCCTGGACGACGGCTGCGCCAGCGCGCCGGACGAGGGCTGCACGCCGAAGTTTGCATGCAAGGTGGAGGCCGGCAAGGTCTTCCTGGATGCCGTGGAGCTCCACACCCTGGCGCTGGACCTGGAGCGGCCGCGCGCCGGGCCGGGCGCGTCCACCGGTGCGACCGGCGACCAGAGTTTCAACGTGCAGGCACCACATAGCGCTTGAATTGACTTCGACAACGGCTCTTTTAATGACCAATACGGCTCCACGGGAAACACGTTCGACCTGTCCCTGCTGCGGGGTGGGCTGCGGTCTCGCGCACGCGCGGACCGCTTTGCGGATTCATGAAACGCCGCAGCCGGGACTTCGTTAACCATGGCCGATACAAAATCAACCTGTCCTTATTGCGGTGTCGGCTGCGGCGTAGTCATCGAGTCGCAAGGCGGCCAGATCACTGGCGTGCGCGGCGACCCGGACCACCCGGCCAATTTCGGGCGCTTGTGCACCAAGGGCTCGACCCTCGCGCTGACGGCCACGGCGGCAGTGACCCGGCAAACCCGGCTGCTCTACCCGATGCGCCGCGAGCACCGGCATGAAGCGCCCAAACGCGTGTCATGGGACAGCGCGCTGGCTTTCGCGTCGGAGAGTTTTGCGCAAATCATCCGCGACCACGGGCCGGACGCCGTGGGTTTTTATATCTCGGGCCAGTTGCTGACCGAGGACTATTACGTCTTCAACAAGCTGGCCAAGGGCCTGATGGGCACCAACAATGTGGACACCAACTCGCGCCTGTGCATGAGCAGCGCGGTGGCCGGCTACAAACAGACGCTGGGCGCCGATGCGCCGCCGGCCTGCTACGACGACGTCAACCACGCGCAGTGCATTTTCATAGTCGGCAGCAACACCGCCTACGCGCACCCGATTTTGTTCCGCCGCATTGAAGACGCCAAAGCCGCCAACCCGGCGCTCAAGATCATTTTTTGCGACCCGCGCCGCACCGACACCGCCGAGATTGCCGACCTGTACCTGGCCATCCAGCCCGGCACCGATGTATCGCTGTTCAACGGCATGCTGCACATCATGCTCTGGGAAGGCTGGCTAGATGCCGCCTACATCGCAGCACACACCAGCGGTTTTGATGCACTCAAAACCACGGTACGCGACTACACACCCGACCTGGTAGCCGAGACCTGCGGCATCAAAAAGGAAGACCTTTTCACAGCCGCCAAAATGTTCGCCACGGGAGGCACAGGCGACCCGCAGCGTCGCGCAGCAACGCTCAGCCTTTATTGCCAGGGCCTGAACCAGTCCAGCAGCGGCACGGCAAAAAACGCGGCGCTGATCAACCTGCACCTGGCCACCGCACAGATAGGCAAACCGGGCGCCGGGCCTTTTTCACTCACCGGCCAGCCCAACGCCATGGGCGGCCGCGAAGTCGGCGGGCTGGCCAACCTCATGAGCGCCCACCGCGACATGGCCAATCCCGAGCATCGCGCGGAAGTTGCCGCGCTGTGGGGCATACCCGCTGTACCTTCGACGCCCGGCAAGACCGCGATAGAAATGTTCCAGGCGGCGGCCGACGGGGAGATCAAGGCCTTGTGGATTGCCTGCACCAACCCGGCCCAGTCCATGCCCGACCAGGCCACCGTGCGCCGCGCACTGGAGCGCGCCGAACTGGTCATCGTGCAGGAGGCCTTTGCGACACCGGCAAGCTGCGACTATGCCGACCTCTTGCTGCCCGCCAGCACCTGGGGTGAAAAAATGGGTACGGTCACCAACAGCGAACGCCGCATCAGCCGCGTGCGCGCCGCCGTACCGGCCCCGGGTGAAGCCAGGCACGACTGGTCGATTGCCGTTGAATTTGCGCAGCGGCTTGAAAAGCTGCTGGAGCGACCGCGCGACGCCGAAGCCACCACCCTCTTCCCCTACCCGCTCAACGATGAGGCAGCCGGCATAGAAGCCATCTGGAACGAGCACCGCGAGTCCACACGCGGGCGCGACCTCGACATCACCGGCATGAGCTACGCCATGCTGGACACCGCACCGCAGCAGTGGCCCCTGAAAACCGGCGAGACCACGGGCAAGGTCCGGCTCTACGCGGACGGCATCTTCCCCACGCCGGACGGCAAGGCGCGTTTTGTCAACACGGTCTACAAGCCGGTGGCCGAGCCGCGCGAATCACGCTACCCCTTTTCCATGACCACCGGCCGCCTGCGCGACCAGTGGCACGGCATGAGCCGCACCGGCACACTGGGCCGGCTGTTCGGGCATGTGGCCGAGCCGTCCATCCAGATGAACGCGCAGGACATGGCGCGCCGGCTGCTGAAGGATGGCGACCTGGTGCATGTGACGTCCAAGCGCGGCTCCATCGTCGTGCCCTTGCAGGCCTCGGCCGAAGTCGCGGTGAGCCAGGCCTTTATGGCCATGCACTGGGGCGAGGAGTATTTAAGCGGCCAGTCCAGCCAGGGCGCGCCGCTGGCAGGCGTCAACGCCATCACCACTTCGGCCTATTGCCCGAGCTCCAAACAACCCGAACTTAAACACGCGGCCGTCAAAATCCTCAAGGCCGAGCTGCCCTGGACTTTGCTGGCCATGGCCTGGCTGCCGGATGGCGATGCGCTGGACGCACGCGAGCAACTCAAGCCGCTGATGAAAGCCTTCCCCTTCACCAGCTGTGTACCGTTTTCCAACAACACGCCGCTGGTTGAAGAAGCCGGCGCGCCCAGCCGTGAACGTACCGGCGTGCTGTTTCGCGCCGCCGGCCATGAAGCGCCGGCCGACGAAACACTGGCCAGCATAGAGCGCATCCTGGGCCTGGCCGGCGCAGACGCACTGCACTATGTGGACAAGAAAAAAGGCCAGCGACGCACGGCGCGCCTGCAGCGTGTGGGCGAGCAGGCCGAGCTCCTTGGTTTTGTACTCGCCGGGGACACCAGCGCCGAGGCCTGGATCAAGACCCTGCTGCAGGATGAACTTCCCGCCCAGGCCTATGGCCGGCTGCTGCTGCAGCCGGGCGCCAAGCCGCCCGTGGCGGTGCAGTCCCGCGGCAAGCTGGTATGCACCTGCCTGAACGTCACAGACGCGGCCATCACCGAGCATTTGCGCGCCCTCAGCCAGGGCACCACGCTGGGCCAGGGCGGCGCGGGTTACCTGGGCACGGACGAGGAGCGCCTGGCGTCATTGCAGGACACACTGAAGTGCGGCACCAATTGCGGCTCCTGCGTGCCGGAGCTCAAACGCCGGGTACGCTCCGCGCGCAGTGCCCCGCCATCCACTGGCGATGCACCAAAACGCGGCCTGATACCCATCACACAGGCGGCTTAAGCAAATAACCGAAAGTTATCTGCATTCACCGACAATCGCCAAATGGGCATTAGTCAATACATCAAGGAAATCGGGCGCGGCAAGGATGGCGCCCGCGCCCTCTCGCGTGAGCAGGCCACCGATCTGCTGGGCCAGGTGCTGGACGGCGCCGTGACGGACCTTGAGGTCGGCGCCTTTTGCCTGGCCATGCGCATCAAGGGCGAAACGCCGCAGGAGATGGCGGGGTTTCTGGACGCCGTGCACCAGCGCCTGCAGCACCTGCCCGCCAATACCGGCAACACACCCACCGTGGTGCTGCCCAGCTACAACGGCGCACGCAAGCTGCCGGTGCTCACACCGCTGCTGGCGCTGCTGCTGGCGCGCGAAGGCCTGGCGGTGCTGGTCCACGGCACGCCCACCGAGTCAAGCCGTGTTTTTGCATCAGAAGTGCTGCTGGCCCTTGATATACCTGCGCAGCCAGCTATTAAATCAATAGCACAAGGAGAGCTGGCCTTTGTGCCCACCGAGTTGCTCTGCCCGGCATTAAAGCGCCTGCTGGATGTGCGCCGTGCCGTCGGCCTGCGCAACCCGGCGCACAGCCTGGTCAAGGTCATGAATCCCTGCCTGGGCAAAAGCCTGGTGGTCAGCAGCTACACGCACCCCGAATACGCGGTCTCCATGGCGCAGACCTTTGAGCTGATCAAAGCCAATGCCATGCTGCTGCGCGGCACCGAGGGCGAGGTCGTGGCCGATGCGCGCCGCATGCCGCAGATGGACGCCTTTATCGGCGGCCAGCGCCGCTTGCTGCAGGAGTCCCAAAGCGGTACGCTGGCATCGTTGCCCGATTTGCCCAAGACGACAGACGCCGCCGCCACGGCAGCGTATATCCGCTCGGTGATGGCCGGCGCGCAGCCCGTGCCGCCATCCATCGCCCTGCAGGTGGAACACATCTTGCAACTGGCTTCACAACTATGACAAACAGCACAAACAACCTGAACACGTCCGGACTATGCACCCTGGTCGGCGCGGGTCCGGGCGACCCGGAACTGTTGACGCTCAAGGCGCTCAAGGCGATACAGGCAGCCACCGTGCTGCTGGTCGACGACCTGGTCAGCGACGAGATCGTGGCCTTTGCCAGGCCGGGTGCGCGCATTGTCCACGTCGGCAAACGCGGCGGCTGCAAGTCCACGCCGCAGGAGTTCATTGAAAGACTCATGGTCATGGCCGTGCGCGAAGGCGAAAACGTGGTGCGCCTCAAGGGCGGCGACCCCTTTATCTTCGGGCGCGGCGGCGAGGAAGTCGAGCACCTGCAGGCCGCCGGCATAGCGGTAACAGTCATCAATGGCATCACCGCCGGCCTGGCCGCGGTGACCTCGCTGGGTGTGCCGCTGACACACCGCCAGCATGCGCACGGCGTGGTGTTTGTCACCGGCCACGCCAAGCCCGGCGACAGCGGCACCGACTGGCGCGCGCTGGCCGAGACCGCGCACAAGGCCAAACTCACGCTGGTGATCTACATGGGCGTGAGCGGGTCACGGCGCATCCAGGACGAGTTGCTGACCGCCCTGCCCGCCACCACGCCGGTCGCGGTGATCCAGAGCGCCAGCCTGCCCACGCAGCGCCACATCGTCTGCACACTCGCGGAGCTGCGGGCCAGCGTCGAACATGAACACCTCGCCAGCCCCAGCGTGATCGTGGTCGGCGACGTGCTGCAGGGCCTTCTCGCCCTGCAACAGACACCGCAGGCCGTGCAGGCCGCCTGAACTTTCTCCTGCCGCGCGGCTGCACCTACACTGCAGTCCATGCAAAATTTCGACGTGGTGATTGTGGGCGCCGGCGCGGCCGGCCTGTTCTGTGCG
Source organism: Pseudomonadota bacterium (assembly GCA_040388255.1). GTDB lineage: Bacteria > Pseudomonadota > Gammaproteobacteria > Burkholderiales > Burkholderiaceae_C > Polaromonas. The sequence goes on from JAZKCE010000001.1 coordinate 99,885, forward strand.
GGCGTGGCCGGGCAGCTGGGACTGAAGGTGCTGCTGGTCGATCACAGCGAAAAAATCGCCGAAAAAATCCGCATCTCGGGCGGCGGGCGCTGCAACTTCACCAACCGCGATGCAACGCCGGCGCAATTCCTCAGCGAGAACCCGCATTTTTGCCGCTCCGCCCTGTCGCGCTACACGCCGCAGGACTTCATTGACCTACTGCGGCGCTACAACATCCCCTTCCACGAAAAACACAAGGGCCAGCTGTTTTGCGACCGCTCGGCGGAAGACATCATCAACATGCTGGTGGCCGAGTGTGACGCGGGCGGCGTCACGCGCTGGCAGCCCTGCAGCATCAAAAGCATCTCCAGCCCAATCGGGACGGGCGCGCACAGCTATCAAATCGAGAGCGACCGAGGCGCCATACAGGCATCCCAAGTGGTGATCGCCACGGGCGGCCTGTCCATCCCGAAGATAGGCGCCACCGACTTTGGCTACCGGCTGGCCAAACAGTTCGGCCTGCGCCTGGTGGAACCCCGGCCTGGCCTGGTACCGCTGACTTTTGACGGCGCGGACTGGGCTCCTTTTGCCCAGCTGGCCGGGCTGGCGCTGCCGGTGCTGATCGAAACCGGCGCGCTTGACGCCAGCCCCAAACAACGCAAAAAAGCCGCTGTTTTTGCGGAAGACCTGCTGTTCACGCACCGCGGCCTGAGCGGGCCTGCGGTGCTGCAGATTTCCAGCTTCTGGCGCGAAGGCCAGCCGGTACGCGTCAACCTCGCACCCGGCACCGATTTACCCGGCCTGCTGCTGCAGGCCAAGGCGAGGTCCAAAAAACTGATTGCCAACGAACTCTCCAGCCTGGTGCCCAGCCGCCTGGCCGACGCCTGGATCAGCGCCGACCCGGCCCTGCAACGCCCCGTCGGCGACGCCACCGACAAGGCCCTGCTGGGCTTGGCGCAAGGCCTGGCCGACTGGCAGCTGACCCCCAACGGCACCGAAGGCTATAAAAAGGCCGAAGTCACGCTGGGCGGCGTGGACACCCGGGATTTGTCCTCCCAGACCATGGAATCCAAGCAGCCCGGGCTGTATTTCATAGGTGAGGCGGTGGACGTGACCGGCTGGCTGGGCGGTTACAACTTCCAGTGGGCCTGGGCTTCGGCTTTTGCCTGCGCGCAGGCTTTGGCGGCGGCACAAGGCAGTACTTCCGCTTGAGGTTTGCACTGGCGGAGCGGCGTCCCCACGGTCGGCGCGTTGGCACAAAGTAAAATCGCGGGGAGCCGCATGCAAAGGCCGCATATTTGTAGTTTATAATCTTAGGCTTTGCTAGCAAACCCGCGCCTGGCCTGATCCTGATCAGATCAATTAAGGCGCACCTTTTGGATCAATTCATCAATGACGACCATTCGTGTAAAAGACAACGAGCCCTTCGACGTGGCTCTGCGCCGTTTCAAGCGCACTATTGAAAAACTCGGCCTGCTGACCGACTTGCGCGCACGCGAGTTCTACGAGAAGCCAACGGCTGAACGTAAACGCAAGAAGGCTGCTGCCGTCAAGCGCAACTACAAACGCATCCGCGCCATGCAGTTGCCTAAAAAGCTGTACTAAACCCGCAGTTTCGGTCTTGCCTCACGGCAACCAAAAAGCCCGTATGAGGACGCTCTGCGGGCTTTTGTGTTTTTGACGTCCTTTTAATCTTTCAACCCGTTTCCTGGAGACCGCCATGTCAGCACTCAAAGACCAGATCACCGAAGACATGAAAACCGCCATGCGCGCCAAGGACAGCGAGCGCTTGGGCACCATACGCCTGCTGCTGGCCGCCCTCAAGCAAAAAGAGGTCGATGAGCGTGTGGTACTGGACGACACCGCCGTGATCGCCATCGTCGACAAACTGATCAAGCAGCGCAAGGATTCGATAGAAGCCTTCCAGAAGGCCGAGCGCAAGGACCTGGCCGACAAGGAGGCTGCGGAGCTGCTGGTGCTGCAGGCCTACCTGCCGGCGCGCCTGAGCGCCGAAGAGGTCACGGCAGAAGTCAAGGCCATCGTCGCCGGACTCGGTGCAAGCGGCCCCGGCGACATGGGCAAGGTCATGGGCGCGGTCAAGGCCAAACTGGCCGGCAAGGCCGATATGGGCCAGGTTTCGGCTGCGGTCAAGGCGGCACTGGCGGGTTAGCGCCCTGCTTGACTTCATTGCATGCAATGCATACAATGAAGTCAAACCAAACCCTTGCTGGAGTTCCGCCATGGCCATGCTTACTGTTCGCAATCTCGACGAGTCCGTCAAAACGATGTTGCGCATCCAGGCTGCACGGCACGGCTGGGCCATGGAGGAAGAGGTCAGGCGCATCCTGACCCAGGCAACCCTGAATAACGACGCGAACGTCAAACTGGGCAGCCGTATTCATGAGCGCTTCAAATCGATGGCTGGGCTGGACCTGCCTGCCCGTCAAATGCCACGGCCAGCGCCAAAGTTCTAACGCCGGGCACTGACCATGTATTTGCTCGATACCAATGTGCTGTCAGAGCTTATGCGTCCCGCCCCCTCACCCGCCTTGCTGGCATGGGTCGATGGCCAGGCGGCCCAGCATCTGTATATCTGCGCGATCACGCGGGCCGAGATCGAATTGGGCATCGCTCTTTTGCCGGTGGGCAAGCGCCGCAGCGCTTTGCACGCCCAAGCCCAGGCCATGTTTGACGAAGATTTTGCAGGCCGCTGCCTGGCCTTTGATGAGCAGTGTGCGCCCCTGTACGCAGAACTGGTCTCCTCGCGCACGCACAAGGGAGCTCCGATCTCGGTAGAGGATGCGCAAATCGCGGCGATAGGACTAGCCCATCAAAAAAACCTGGTAACGAGAAACACCGCAGATTTTGAACAAATCGCGGGCCTGAAGTTAATCAATCCCTGGCTGTCTTAACGGCCTTAACGACCTTAACGACCTCCAGGGATTTGATCTCAGCTCCCGGCTACCTTCATCCGGTTCACCAGGATGGAGCCCACGGTTTTCGCGCCATAGTTATAGGCATCCGACCCCACGGCCTGTATGCCCATCAGCATGTCTTTCAGGTTGCCGGCAATGGTGATTTCCTCGACCGGGAAGGCGATCTGGCCTTTTTCGACCCAGAAGCCCGCCGCGCCGCGTGAATAGTCGCCGGTCACGTAGTTCACGCCCTGCCCCATCAGTTCGGTCACAAACAGGCCTGTGCCCAGCTTTTTCAGCATGGCATCGAGGTCGTCGCCGGCTGCGGTCTGGCGGCTGCTCATGACCAGGTTGTGCGAGCCGCCGGCGTTGCCGGTGGTACGCATGCCCAGCTTGCGGGCCGAATAGGTGCTTAAAAAGTAGCCGCGCACAATGCCGGCATCCACCACCGTGCGGGCGCGCGTCTTCACGCCTTCTTCATCAAAAGGCGCGCTGCCCTTGCCCTTGCGCAGGTGCGGGTCTTCGGTGATATCGATATGGTCGGGAAAAGCCGGTTTGCCCAGGCTGTTCAGCAAAAACGTGCTTTTGCGGTACAGCGCTCCGCCGCTCACGGCCTGCACAAAACCGCCCAGCAGGCCGGCAGCCAAAGGCGATTCAAACAGCACCGGGCATTCGCAGGTCTTGACCTTGCGGCTTTTCAGGCGCGACAGCGCCCGCTCGGCGGCGTAACGGCCGACGACAGCCGGGCTGGCCAGCTCGGTCGCATCGCGCATGGAGCTGTACCAGGCATCGCGCTGCATATCGCCGTTCTTACCCGGGGACGAGGCAATCGGCGCGACGGAAATGCTGTGGCGCGAGCTGGCGTAGCCGCCCCTGAAGCCGCGCGTGTGGGCGCTGAAAAAGTGGCTTTGCTGGGCCGATACGCCGGCGCCTTCGCTGTTGGTGATGCGGCGCGAGGTGCCCAGTGCCGCGGCCTCGCATTCCAGGGCAATCCGCGCGGCTTCTTCGGAAGTCAGCTCCCAGGGGTGGAACAGGTCCAGCTCGGGGTGCACACGGGCGATATCGCGGTCGGCGGGCAGGCCCGATGATTTGTCTTCTGCGGTGAAACGCGCAATGTCGTAGGCCGCCTTGACGGTTTGTTTGATTGCTGCAGTGGAGAAATCGCTGGTGGCGGCATTGCCCCGCTTCTGGCCGACATACACGGTGATACCCAGGGATTTGTCGCGGTTGCGCTCGACGTTCTCCAGCTCGCCCTTGCGCACGCTGACCGACAGGCCGCAGCCTTCGGAGGCCTCGGCGGCGGCGTCCGTGGCGCCGAGTTTTTTGGCATGGTCCAGCGCCGTATCCACCAGATGCTCGAAAAAATCACGGTGGTAACTGAAGCCTTTTTCCGGCTGGGTGGTGGGCCGGGCAGATGGTTTGCTACGGGAATCGCTTGGAAGGGTCTTTGATGTCATATGGGTAGCTATGATACTGACTGCCATGAACACTAAAACCACGAAGCCGATACCCAAAGCCATCAAAGGCTATTGGTCCAACGGCCGATTTGTCAAACCCGAAGAAATCGCCGCCGAAGAAAAAGGCCCACCCAGCAAGACCCAGCTCAAAGCCGAGGCCGATGAAAAGCAGGCCCTCGGTGAAGCGCTGCTCACGCTGCGGGCCGACCTGATGGCGCGGCTGGACCTGCCCGACAAGCTGCTTGACGCGATCAAGGACGCCAAAAAAATCACCAACTTCGAGGGCAAACGCCGCCAGATGCAGTTCATCGGCAAGCTGATGCGCCCGCTGGATCCGGAGCCTATTCGCGAAGCCATCAACGAGCAGCTCAACGGCTCGGCGCAGCTCACGCTGGCTCTGCACCTGGCCGAACAATGGCGCGACAAGCTGGTGGCCGAAGATGAAGCCCTGGGCTCCTGGCTCAATGAATACCCCGGCACCGACGCGCAGCAACTGCGCGCGCTGATCCGCCAGGCGCGCAAGGACTACAAACCCGAAAAACCGGGCGAAGCCCCGCGCCACGGCAAGTCCTACCGCGAGATTTTCCAACTGGTCAAGGAAACCATGAAAAACGCAGCCGAGGAACCCGACGCATGAGCATTGCGCATGATGCAGTAAAGATCGGCATCGTCTCGGTCAGCGACCGGGCCTCCACCGGTGTTTATGTCGACAAAGGCCTTCCCGCGCTAAAGGAATGGCTGGCACGCGCCCTGCTCAACCCCATCACGTTTGAAGAACGCCTGATCCCCGACGAAAAGGATGGCATCAGCGCCGCGCTGATCGCACTGGTCGATGCCGGCTGCTCGCTGGTGCTGACCACGGGCGGCACCGGCCCGGCGCTGCGCGACGTCACGCCGGAAGCCACGCTGGCCGTAGCACACAAGGAAATGCCGGGTTTCGGCGAGCAGATGCGCCAGATCAGCCTGAAGTTTGTACCTACCGCCATACTCTCGCGCCAATGCGCCGTGATTCGGGACCAAAGCCTGATCCTCAACCTGCCAGGCCAGCCCAAATCCATCGCCGAAACGCTGGAAGGCCTGAAAAGCGAGACCGGCGCGCAAATCGTGCCCGGCATCTTTGCCGCCGTGCCTTATTGCATAGACCTGATAGGCGGCCCCTACCTGGAAACGCGCGACGAGGTCTGCAAGGCCTTCCGGCCCAAGTCGGCGATTCGGGTGCCGCTGGCCTGAGTTTCAGGCATCAAATCAGGGGTTAGCCCTTATCCCTTGGGCGCAGCCAGCTATTGATTTTATAGCGGCCTGCCCGGCCTTTATTTGCCCATCAGCTGGTTGAGCTTGTCGGCCTCAAAGGTTTCCTGCAGCGCGGCATCGTCGGGTACGCAGTCCTTGTGCGCCTTGCCATTGGTCGAGAGTTTTTCAATCGCCTGCCAGAGCAGCGCAATCTGGTGCTCCTGCGAGGAGGCGTTGTCTATCAAGCCCTTCATGGCCTGGGACACCGGATCGTCGTCCAGCGTGATGCCATAGGCCGAGAACTTGTTCTGCGCCGGCGTGACGTCGGCGCTCTCGCCAGTTTTGGACGGAATGATGCGCGCCGGGATGCCGACCGCCGTGGCGCCGGCCGGCACCGGCTTGATGACCACGGCATTGCTGCCTATCTTGGCGCCGTCGCCGACCAGAAAGCCGCCCAGCACCTTGGCGCCGGCGCTGACCACCACGTTTTTGCCCAGTGTCGGATGGCGTTTGGCGCCCTTGTAAAGGGAGGTGCCGCCCAGGGTCACGCCCTGGTAAATCGTGCAGCCGTCGCCAATTTCGGCGGTTTCACCGACCACCACACCCATGGCATGGTCAAAAAACACGCGCTCGCCAATCACGGCGCCGGGATGGATTTCAATGCCCGTCAGCCAGCGTGCGATGTGCGAGATAAAACGCCCCAGCCATTTGAAGCCATGGGTCCAGCACCAGTGCGCCGGCCGGTGCAGCACGATGGCATGCAAACCCGGGTAGCAGGTCAAAACCTCCCAGGTGCTGCGCGCAGCAGGGTCGCGCTCAAGGATGCACTGGATGTCGGAGCGAAGTCTGGAAAACATGTTGCCAAGTCTACTTGTGAGCTGCGTCGTCCGCTGACGCGCCAATTTTGGCCGTGGTCTGAGAGGTTTTTTGCAACATGGCCTTGGCCACCCCACGCAAAATGTGGATTTCCTCGGTACTGAGCTGGGCGCGGTTAAACAGCTGGTTCAGCCTGGGCATAAGCTTTTTCGGTGATGCCGGGTCCAGGAAACCGATTCCAGCCAGCGCCTCTTCCCAGTGCCCCAGCATGCCGGCCACCTCGGCCGCATCCGCCAGCTTGCGCTCGACGGTGGCCGGCGCCACCGCAAAACCGCCCAGCGCCTCGCGCCAGTCGTAGGCGATCAGCTGCACCGCCGCGCCCAGGTTGAGCGAGCCGAAGTTCGGGTCGGTCGGGATGCTCAGGGCCACGTTGCAGCGATAAACATCCTCGTTTTGCATGCCAAAGCGCTCGGAGCCGAATAAAAACGCAATGCCCTCGGGTTTTGATGCCAAATCAGGGTTTGAGCCTTGTCCATCCTGCGCAGTCAGCTCTGATTTTGATAGCAGATTGGCGAAATGAACACGCGGCGCCAGCGTAGGCGGGCCGAAGTCGCGCGGTGTCATGGCGGTGGCGCACAGGTGCGTCATACCGTCCAGCGCCTCGTCCAGGGTGTCCACGATGCGGGCGTTTTTCAACACGTCCAGCGCCCCGCTGGCGCGCTGTATGGTCTCCTCGCGCCTGAGCACATTGTCCCAGCGCGGTCTGACCAGCACCATGTCGTCAAAACCCATGGTTTTCATGGCGCGGGCGGCGGCGCCCACATTGCCGGCATGGCTGGTGCTGATCAGGATAAAACGGGTTTTCATGGATAAATGCGGGATGGCCAAGGCTAGCCGGTAAAATGGCGTTATTGTCGCCTGCCCTCCGGTTACCGGAACGCAGCCCTTACGCTCTTTCTTAGTCCCATATGTCCAGCAATCTACACCCCATGCTCAACGTGGCCATCAAGGCTGCGCGCGCCGCCGGCGCCATCATCAACCGTGCTGCGCTTGACGTGGAAGCGGTCCGTGTCTCGGCCAAGCAGACCAACGACTTCGTCACCGAGGTCGACCACGCCGCCGAAAGCGCCATCATCGAAACCCTGCTCACGGCCTACCCCGGCCACGGCATCCTGGCCGAAGAGTCGGGCAGCGAACACGGCGCCAAGGACTCCGAATTCGTGTGGATCATCGACCCGCTGGACGGCACCACCAACTTCATCCATGGCTTTCCGGTCTATTGCGTCAGCATCGCGCTGGCCGTCAAGGGCAAGGTCGAGCAGGCGGTGGTCTACGACCCCACCCGCAACGACATTTACTGCGCCACCAAGGGCCGCGGCGCCTACCTGAACGACCGCCGCATCCGCGTGGCCAAACGCGCCCGCCTGCAGGAATGCCTGATTTCCACCGGTTTCCCCTACCGCCCCGGCGACAAGCTCAAACCCTACCTCAACATGCTCGGCGAAGTCATGAGCCAGTGCGCCGGCGTGCGCCGCCCCGGCGCAGCAGCGCTGGACCTGGCCTATGTGGCGGCCGGTTACAGCGACGGCTTTTTTGAAAGCGGCCTGCAGCCCTGGGACGTGGCGGCCGGCTCGCTGCTGGTGACCGAGGCCGGTGGCCTGATAGGCAACTTCACCGGCGAAAGCGAATTCCTGGAGCAAGGCGAATGTGTCGCCGGCAACCCGCGCATTTACGGCCAGCTGGTGACCACACTGGCCAAATACAGCAAGTTCGCCGGCGCCGGCGACAAGGCCAGGGTGCGCCATGCCACGCTGGACACAACCCTGGGCCAGACCGATGCGGACGGCAATGCCGCGGCACCGGCGGAAGCCCCCGCAGCCAAACCCAGGCTGCAGGCCAAACGCATACGCGCCGGCAACGCCGCAGCCGCACCCGCCGACACCAAGGCGCCTGACGCACAGGCCTGAGCTGGCTGGGCCGATTTAGCCGGCTCAAAACCGGGTGCCAGCGGCATCCGCGGCCTGGCGCCGTTTCATTCGCTACAGTGTGGTTGATGTGCTGCTCTGTAATCCGCCTGAAATGAACACTTCGCAAACACCGGCCAACCCGATGCGCAAGCGGTTGCATGACCGGGCGCAAGGCTGGCTGCAGCAGCTTCTACGCGTCTCGCTCAGCCAGTACGTGACCAACGGCCTGAGCGTTGCCCTCGGCCTGGTGCTGATCATGCTGGCCATCTTCGAGGCCTCGGGCCTGGCGGCGGCCGCCACCGCCTCCGTCGGTGTAATGATCACCAGCCTGCCGGATGTGCCTTCCCCGCGCAAACGCAAGATCATGCAAATGTTGCCCGCCCCCCTGCTGGGCGCGCCTCTTTTTACGCTGGTGCAGTTGGTGCGCCAGGACGAGGTCTTGCTCGGCGTGGTGCTGGTGGCGGGCACCTTCCTGGCGGTGATGCTGATGGCCTGGGGCAAACGCGGCGGGCCGATCTGCTTTTCGCTGCTGTTTTCCCTGCTGTTTTCAATGGCCGCGCCGCCCGCCGGTTCGCTGGAGCACATCGCCCAGCATGCCGGCTGGTTCCTGGCCGGATCGGCGCTCTACCTGCTGTGGGCCGTGCTCACCACGCATTGGCTGAACCAGCGCTTTCGCAACCAGTTGCTGGCCGAGTGCCTGAACAGCTTTGCGCAAATCCTGCGCACCCAGGCCCAGCGCTTTGCGGCGCAGCCCGATCACCAGGCGCTGCTGGCCAGCATGCTGCAGCAGCAGGCCGCGCTGGCCGACCAGTTGCAAAATACCCGCGATGTGGTGCTGGAGTCACCCACCACGCCGGCGCGTCAGCGACTGGCCGCCATGCTGCTGAGCCTGCTCGAAGCACGTGACCACCAGCTGGCTTGCGACCTGGACCTGGACTTTTTGCTGGAGCGAGGCGTTGGCGTGACCATACTGCCGGCGCTGCAGCACACCCTGGACGCCACGGCAGACCAGCTGGACGCGCTGGGCATGTCGCTGCTGTTGGGCAAGTCAGGCGCGGCGATTGCCGCCATCGCCGACCTGCGCCTGCCGATGGCCGGCCTGTTGCCGCCGCGCCCCGCTCCGGCGAACAAGCTGGTGCCCGAAGCACTGCACACACAAACGCCGGACGCGGTGGCGCTGCTGCTCAACATGGCCGACCGCATCGGCCACATCAGCGACGAAGCCGTCAAAATGGCGGCCCTGGCGCGCGGCGAGCTGGCGCCCGAACTGGCAGCGGTGCGCACCCAGTGGCAGCTGTTTGTCAGCGCCACCACCTGGTCATGGAAGCCGCTGCTGGGCCAGCTCGCCTGGCGCGCGCCCATGCTGCGTTATGCCTTGCGCGCCACGCTGGCGGTGGGCGCGGGTTACCTGATCTCCCTGCACCTGCCCTGGGTGGCGCACGACTACTGGATTTTGCTCACCATCGTGGTGGTGATGCGCGGCAACCTGGCGCAAACACTGCAGCGGCGCAATGCCCGCGTGGCCGGCACCCTGCTGGGCTGCGGCCTGGTCATGGCCATTTTGGCGGCCCACCCCGGTGCCCGCGCCATCTTCCTGGTGGTGGCGTTGGCCATGGGCCTGGCGCATGCCTTTGCCCTGCGGCGCTACCTCTACACCTCGATTGCCGCAACGGTGGCCGGCCTGCTGCAGGCGCACCTGCTGCTGGTCGGCGCGCTGCCCGCTTTTGCGGTGGGCGAGCGGCTGGCCGACACCCTGCTGGGCGCGCTGATCGCCTGGCTCTTCAGTTATGTGCTGCCGACCTGGGAGCGCAACCAGATCCCGGCACTGGTGCGGCGCAGCGTGCAGGCACAGGTCAAGCACGCAAAGCTGGCCCTGGCGCTGCTGGGCGGCCCGCAAACCTCGGACCTGCCCTGGCGGCTGGCGCGCCGGGAGGCCTACAACAGCCTGTCGGACCTGACCCTGGCCACACAACGCACGCTGGCCGAGCCGCGCCAGGTACGCTCGCCGCTCGAACCCCTGGAAGCCCTGCAGGCGCGCAGTTACCAGTTGCTGGCCCAGCTCACGGCGGTCAAGTCACTGCTCCTGCTGCATAAACCGCAGCTCGACCTGGCGCTGGCCACTCCCGCGCTGGCGCTGGCCGCAGAACGTATCGCGGCCGAGCTTTCAGACACCCCGCCCCCGCCGCCAACCATCAGCCACCCGGTGGCCGGCCAGCCCTACCAGCCACGGCCCGACCCGCTGATGGCGGCCGACCTGACGCCCTGGCTGCTGCGCCGGCTGGACCTGGCCTGCGCCATGGCCAGGGAACTGCGCCTGGCCATGGCCCGCGCGCTCGCCTGAAGCGCACACGCATTGATAATGCTGCTTCAAACACAGCGCGACACTATTCCCCCAAAAAACATGAGTGAAACAGCCCAGGCAAGCCCCGAACACGCCGCTATCGGCAAACCATCGCTGGAGGCCGGAAAACACACACCGATGATGACCCAGTACCTGGGCATCAAGGCGGAATACCCCGATACCCTGGTTTTTTACCGCATGGGCGACTTCTATGAAGTGTTCTTCGCCGACGCTGAAAAAGCCGCGCGCCTGCTCGACATCACGCTGACGCGGCGCGGCCAGTCGGCGGGCGAGCCTGTGGTCATGGCCGGTGTGCCCTTTCACTCGCTGGAAGGCTACCTGGCCAAACTGATCAAGCTCGGTGAATCAGTCGCCATCTGCGAGCAGGTCGGCGACGTGGCCACAAGCAAGGGGCCGGTTGAACGCAAGGTGGTGCGGGTCGTTACGCCCGGCACACTGACCGACACCGAACTGCTGAACGACAAGACCGAATCCATTTTGCTGGCCGTGCACCAGGGCGCGCGCAACACCTGCGGCCTGGCCTGGCTCAGCGTGACGCAGGGTGAGATCCATCTGGCCCATTGCGCCAATGACGAGCTTGAAATGTGGATGGCGCGCATCGCCCCCAGCGAGCTGCTTTACAACGTCGATGTCACGCCAACCTTTGAGCAGCGCATCAAAACCCAGCGCTGCGCCGTCAGCGCCCGACCGGCCTGGCAGTTTGACTCGGCCCTGGGTGCACGCCGCCTGCTGGACCAGCTCAAGGTCGCCTCGCTCGCCTCCTGGAATGCCGAAGAGTTGAAAGAAGCCCACGCAGCGGCATCGGCGCTGCTGGGTTATGCCGAACACACGCAAGGCCGGGTCCTGACCCACGTGCAAGGCCTGCAGGTGGTGCGCTCGGGCGAGCTGATTGAACTGCCGCCCACCACGCGGCGCAACCTCGAACTCACGCAAACCTTGCGCGGCGAGGATTCACCCACGCTTTTTTCTCTGCTCGACAGCTGCACCACCGGCATGGGCAGCCGCGCCCTGAAAAGCTGGCTGCTGAGCCCGCGCCGCGACCGCGCCCAGGCTGCGTCGCGGCTGGAGGCCATCACCCATTTGCGCGCCGGCCTGCAGCAGACCTTGCGCGGCCAGCTCAAGGGCAGCAGCGATGTGGAACGCATCACGGCCCGCATCGCATTGCGCCAGGTGCGCCCGCGCGAGCTTGTAGCGTTGCAGTTGACGCTACAAAAAGCAAAGCTGCTTGCGCCCGTTTCCATTGGGCTGCCGGCACTTTTGACTACTATTTTTGGTGATTTGCAACCGCCTAAAGGCTGCGCCGCGCTGCTCAAACGTTATGTGCTGGACGAGCCCGCCGCGCTGATACGCGACGGCGGCGTCATCAACCACGGCTGCGATGCCGACCTGGACGAGCTGCGCGCCATCCAGACCAACTGCGATGCGTTTTTGCTCGACCTTGAAGGCCGCGAAAAGGCCCGCACCGGCATCGCCAACCTGCGTGTGCAGTTCAACAAGGTGCACGGTTTTTATATCGAAGTGACGCAGGGCCAGCTGGACAAGGTGCCCGACGACTACCGGCGCCGCCAGACCCTGAAAAACGCCGAGCGCTACATCACGCCCGAGCTCAAGACCTTTGAAGACAAGGCCCTGTCGGCTCAGGAGCGCGCTTTGGCGCGCGAGAAGTGGCTGTACGAGCAGTTGCTGGACCAGTTGCAGGACTTCATTCCGGCGCTCAGCCGCCTGGCACGGGCGCTGGCCGCACTGGATGCGCTGTGCGCGCTGGCCGAGCGCTCGCTCACGCTGAACTGGGCGGCACCGCTGTTCGTCAAGGAACCCTGCATAGACATCACCCAGGGCCGGCACCCGGTGGTGGAAGCACGGCTGGCCGAGACTGGTGGCGGCTCCTTCATTGCCAACGACTGCAGCATGACAGGCAAAAGCCGCATGCAGGTCATCACCGGCCCCAACATGGGCGGTAAATCGACCTATATGCGCCAGGTCGCGCTGATCGTATTGCTGGCCAGCGTGGGCTCTTATGTGCCCGCCGCCAGTTGCCGCCTCGGGCCGATTGATGCCATCCATACCCGCATAGGCGCGGCCGACGACGTGGCCAATGCGCAGTCCACCTTCATGCTGGAGATGACCGAGGCCGCGCAAATCCTGCACACCGCCACACCGCACTCGCTGGTGCTGATGGACGAAATCGGGCGCGGCACCTCCACCTTCGACGGCCTGGCGCTGGCCGGCGGCATTGCCGCGCACCTGCACAACAAGACCCAGGCCTTCACACTGTTTGCCACGCATTATTTTGAGCTGACCGAATTCCCGGCGCAGCACCATGGTGCCATCAACGTGCACGTGAGCGCCGTCGAGTCCGGTGCCGACATCGTGTTTTTGCACCACATCGAGCCCGGCCCGGCCAGCAAGAGTTACGGTATTGCCGTGGCCAAACTCGCCGGCGTGCCCGCCGCTGTCGTCAACCATGCGCGCCACGCGCTCAATGCACTGGAAGCGCACCAGACCGAGGCCCGCGCCCAGGTCGACCTGTTTGCGGCGCCGCCCGAAGCAGCCAGGGCCGAGCAAAGCGCCGTCGACAAGACATTGGCTACCATTGACCCTGATGCCCTGAGCCCGCGTGAAGCACTGGACGCCCTCTACCGGCTGAAAAAGCTCTCAACCCAGACCTGACCTGTTTACCCGGATCATTTATGACTTACTGCGTTGCCATCAAACTGAATGCCGGGCTGGTGTTCCTGTCCGATTCGCGTACCAACGCGGGGCTGGACCAGATCAGCACCTTTCGCAAGATGATCGTTTATGAAAAGCCGGGCGACCGTTTCATGGTGCTGCTGTCGGCCGGCAACCTGTCGATTTCGCAGTCGGTGCGGGAGATCCTGCAGATCGAGCAGCTCAAGGACGCGGATGGCGGCCCGCCCATCACCATCTGGAACGCCAAAAGCATGTTTGACGCGGCGCGTGTGCTGGGCTCGGCGATACGCCGCGTGCATGAGCGCGACGGCGAAGACCTGAAAAACTCGGGCGTCGATTTCAACGTCTCGCTGATTTTCGGCGGGCAGATCAAGGGCGAAGGCATGCGCCTGTTCCAGGTCTATTCGGCCGGCAACTTCATAGAGGCCACGCTGGAGACGCCTTACTTCCAGGTCGGTGAATCCAAGTACGGCAAGCCGGTGCTGGACCGCGTCATCACACCCGACACGCCGCTGGACGAGGCCGCCAAATGCGCGCTGGTTTCGATGGACTCGACGCTCAAGTCCAACCTGTCCGTGGGCCTGCCGCTGGACATGGTGCTGTATGAAACAGGCAGCTTCAAAAGCGACAAGGTGGTCTGCATAGACTACGAAAACCCCTACTTCCGCATGCTGCATGACAACTGGGGCAAAAAACTGCGCGAAGTCTTTGACAGCATTGAAGACCCGACTTGGGACGGCGGCGAAACCCAGGTGCCCCTGCTGACACCGCTGACGCGCCACCAGCCGCTGAAAAAAATCACCTCCCCCGAAGAAAAACTGATCTAGCCCGTGCCCAACGCGTCCCCTTCCGCCAAACCCCTCGTCATTTTTTCCCACGGCAACAGTTTTCCGGCCAGCAGCTACGGCGTCCTGTTCCGCCACCTGCAGGCGCGTGGCTATGCGGTGACGGCGATTGAAAAATTCGGCCACGACCCGGCCTACCCCGTCACCAGCAACTGGCCGCAACTGGTGCAGCAACTCGCCGACTTCACGGCGGAGCAGGTTGAAAAATCCGGCCAGCCGGCATTTCTGGTGGGCCATTCGCTGGGCGGTTTTTTAAGCCTGATGTGCGCCGCCCGCCACCCCGCGCTGGGCGGCAAACCGGTGCGCGGCGTGCTGATGCTGGACTCTCCCGTGCTGGGCGGCTGGCGCGCCGCGGCCCTCAGCGTGGCCAAACGCGCCCGGCTGGTCGGTTCGGTGTCGCCCGGCGCCATCAGCCGCAAACGTAAAAACCAGTGGCTGGGCAAGGACGAGGTGTTTGCGCATTTCCGCAGCAAAAAGGCCTTTGCGCTGTGGGACGAGGAAGTGCTGCGCGACTATATCGAGCACGGCACCCATGATGCGCAAGGCCAGCGCCTGCTCAGCTTTGACCGCAACGTGGAAACCGCCATCTACAACACCCTGCCCGACAACCTGGACCGCCTGCTCAGGCGCCACCCGGTCAAATGCCCGGTGGCCTTTATCGGCGGGCGCCAGTCGGTCGAGATGAAACAGGTCGGCATGGCCATGACTGAAAAAGTCACCAGGGGCCGCATCATGATGCTGGACGGCAGCCACCTGTTCCCCATGGAAAAGCCGCTCGTCACGGCGGCGGCCATTGAAGCCGCGCTGCTGAACATGGGCTCCTGAGCAGCGGGCCAAGGCTAAACTAGCCCAAAAACCGTCAGGCGCTGCCGCGCCGTGATGGCCTTGCTGCTCCCGAGGAGGATTTTCATGGCTGCACCTTTCATCGTCACCACGCTTGTGACGTTTGTCGCATGGGCCATTGCGGCCATGCTGTCCCACAGCCTGAGTGATGCGATCACACACAGCACCTCGGTCTGGCTGGCGACCGGCGTCACCTTTGGCGCACTGCTGGTGGTCAAGGCCCCCAGGCGGCCCGCCGTGCTGCTGGGCGCGGCGGCCGCGGCCATGCTGCTGGGCATGCTGGACGGCCTGACGTTTTTGCAGGCTGCGGGTTTCAGCCTCAACGAGGTGCTGACGGCCGGACTCGGTGCCTGGGTCGCCCAGCGGCTGCGCACGGCCGGCCGCCAAGGCCGGGGCGAACCCGGCAAAGCCTATATCGGCCTGCTGCTGGGGGCCTTGCTGACGTCCGCAGCCGGCGCCAGCGCGGCACTGATGCTCTGGAGCTGGGTGCAGCCCGAGCAGGTCGAGCTGGCGACCGAATGGCGTGTCTGGTTTTGCACCTCACTGGTCGGCATACTGCTGATCACTCCCCTGATCCTTTCGTTTGCCGGCTTTCGCGTCAAACGCTCGGGCGGCATGGGCACCGGCCAGTTCCTCGCGGGCGCCGGCACCTTCCTGATGTTTTTTGTGGTCGCCACGCTGATTTTTTCAAGCGATGTCTCGGACCGCTTTGGCGCGTCGCTGGGTCCCACGCTCACCTACCTGCCGCTGCCCTTTATCGTGGTGACCGCCATCCTCTGGAAAGAACGCGGCGCCACGCTGGCCACCCTGGTCGCGGCCCTGGCTTTGATTGCCTGGACCAATGCGGGCGGCGGCCCGTTTTCGGAAATCGAAGGTTTCAGGGGAGAGGCCGTGATCGAGGTGCAGGGTTATGTCGCCGTCATGGCCCTGCTGGTCGGCGTGGTCAACGCGCTGGGCGCCACCGCGGCGCAGGCCCTGGCCGATGCACAGGACTGGCGCACGCGCTACCGCCAGGTGCTGGACTCCAACCGCACGGTGGTGGTCAATTTTGATGCAACAACCGGCCTGGCCCAATGGGGTGAAGGCGCCAGCGAGTTGATGCGTACCGATGCCGCCAGCCTGCTGACCGTGCGCGACTTCATCGCCCATGCCGACCCGGCCGAGCAGCCCGCGCTGCTGGCCGACTGGCGCGACCTGACGCAGGGCCAGCGCGAGCATGCGCTTTGGAAAAACACCCTGCGCTGGAGCGACGGCAAAGTGGCCAGCATAAGCACCCGCCTCTCGGGTGTACGCGGCGCTGACGGCCGGGTGGAACAGGTCGCGGCGCTGCTGGAGGTCGAGGTTTCCCATGGCGGCTGAAGCCCTGCCCGTGCCTGGCACGCCGCCGGCCCATAGCCCGCCCGCCGTCCTCCTGATCCACGGCCTGGGCGGTACGCAATACGACCTGGGCTCGATGCACAAGCGCCTGAAAAACGCCGGTTTTGTCACGCATTCGCTGACCCTGCCCGGGCACGGCAGCACGCCTGAAGACCTGGTCAACATCACGGCCGAGCAGTGGATGGAGGCGGTGACCGCCAAGTACCATGAAGTGGCCGCCCAGCACGAAACCTTTCACATCATGGGCATGTGCATGGGCGCGCTGCTGGCCACCGAACTGGCCAAACGCCAGCGCCACACGCGCGGCCGGCTGATCGTGCTGGCTCCGCCGATTTACATAGACGGCTGGGCCACCGCCTGGTACACGCCGCTGCGCCACCTGATGTATTACGTGCCGGGCGTGCCTGCCCGCATGAAGATAGAGGAGGAAGACCCCTTCGGCATCAAGAACGAGCAGCTGCGCGCCATCGTCAAGGCCAAGTTTGCGCGCGGCGAAAACTTTCATTACCGCTGGGTGCCGCTGGCCTGTGTGCGGCAGGTGGACCGGCTGCGCGGCTGGGTCATGAAGGGGCTGAAAGACATGGCCAGCGAAACGCTGGTGATTCACGCCCGGGAAGACGAGCTCACCAGCCTCAACTCGGCCAACTACCTGGTCGAGCAGATTGGCGGCGCCAGGGCGCGCATGGTGGTGCTTGAAAACAGTTACCACATGATTTGCGTGGACAACGACCGCGAACAGGTCGCGCGCTGCGTGCTGGAGTTCTTTGGCGCCAGCAGCACGGCCTCACTGGGCATGGCGGTTGAAGACGCAAAAATGAGCCCCGATGCCCTGCTGGCTTTTGCCCACGAGCTGCGCGGCGCGCTGGAGGCCGGCGATTTTGCCGGTCTGTATGCCAAGGGCAGCTCGGACATGGCCTGGTTCCAGCCCGGCAACAACAGCGCCAGCGGCGTCTACCGCGGCCACAAGGGCCTGGTCAGGCTTCGGCAGTGGGCCCAGGACCAGGTCAGGTTCAGCGCCTTTGGCCAGCCGGTTTTTAACGCCGGTGTCGCAGTGTGGCCGGCCACTTTGACAGCCGGCAGCCTGCTATCACAAGGCGTGCTCGCCTTTGCGGTGCGCTCCGGCCGCCTGCTGGACGCGCGCTGGTTTCCGGACGATGTGGCGCTTGAAGACGCCCATTTCGGCCAGCCGCTTGCTACCGCTGGCCCCAGCGATGCCGAGCGCGCTTTTGAGGCAGCGGGCGTGGCCGTCAAGACCCTGGCCAAACCGCCCGGTGACGATGCGCTGCTGGCGCTTTACGCCCTGTACAAGCAGGCGACGGCAGGGGACGTCACGGGTGATCGCCCCGGTTTGATGGACATGGTCGGCCGCGCCAAATACGATGCCTGGGCCAAACGCAAGGGCGAGGCCCGCGAGACCGCCATGGTGGCCTATACCGCGCTGGTGCAAGAACTCCAGCAGGCCTGACTTCGCCGGATCAGCCGGCCCAGCTCACCACGCCGCTCCAGGCGGTTGCCAGCACCACCACGCCAAAGGCAATGCGGTACCAGGCAAAGGGCACAAAGCTGTGCGTCGAGATGTAGCGCAGCAGCCAGCGAATGCACAACAGGGCGCTGATAAAGGAAAACACCAAGCCGACCGCAAACATGGGCAGGTCAGCCATGGACAGCAACGCGCGCTCCTTGTACAGGCTGTAGACGCCCGCGCCTATCAAGGTGGGAATGGCCAGGTAAAAGGAAAAATCCGTGGCCGCCTTGCGCGACAGGCCAAGCAGCATGCCGCCTATGATGGTGGCGCCGCTGCGGCTGGTGCCCGGAATCATCGCCAGGCATTGCACCAGCCCGACCTTGATCGCATCCATCGCGCTCATGGTCTCGACCGACTGGATGCGTGCCACCGCCGGGTTGTTTTTCTGGCGCGCCTCGGCCCACAAAATAATGATGCCGCCAATGATGAAGGTGCTGGCCACCACCACCGGCGTGAACAGGTGCGCCTTGATGGCCTTGCCAAACAGCAGCCCAAGCACCACGGCGGGCACAAAGGCGATCAATACGTTCAGCGAAAACTGCTGGGCCTGCTTTTCTGTCGGCAGGGCCACCAGGGTGTCGCGGATTTTTTGCCAGTACACCAAAATGACGGCAAAGATCGCGCCGGTCTGGATGGCGATGTCAAACACCTTGGCCTTGTCATCGTCAAAGCCCAGCAGCGCACCGGCCAAAATAAGGTGGCCGGTCGATGAAATCGGAAGGAATTCGGTCAGGCCTTCCACAATGCCCATGATGGCGGCTTTGATCAACAGTGTTATGTCCACGCTGGCTCCTGAGTTGGGGGTTTGATTATCACCGCTGGCCGGGCCGCCAGGCCACACACATCACGGCAACGTGACCTTTACAAACACTGGCAACATCACCTCCATGACACCCACCGATACCCATACCTCATCCGCCCCTGCAACACCCGATGCCATCCTGGACTTCTGGTTTGCCGACGGGCTGCAAACGGGCTGGCCAACACGGGAAATGAAAGCACTCTGGTTTGGCGGCGGCCCGGCGCTGGACGCACAGGTCAAAACACTGTTCGGCGCACAAGTCGTGCACGCGCTGCAAGGCGGGCTAAGCGCATGGGAGGCGCAGCCACTGACCCGGCTTGCGCTGGTGCTGCTGCTTGACCAATTCACCCGCAATGTGTTTCGCGGCACGGGCCAGGCATTTGCAGGCGATGCACGGGCCCAGCAACTGGTCATGGGCGCTTTGGCGCAGGGCTGGGACCAGCAACTGCCATGGGTGGGCCGCGTCTTTTTCTACATGCCGCTGATGCATGCCGAAAACCTCGCCCTGCAGGACGAATGCGTCAGCCGCTTCACAACACTGCGAATGGACGCCCCCGAAGAACTCAGGGCGCGGCTGCAGGGCAATCTGGATTTTGCGGTGCAGCACCGGGACATCATTGCCCGTTTTGGCCGCTTCCCCTACCGCAATGCCGCGCTGGGCCGTGCCGGCACAGCCGCGGAAGAGGCCTTTTTACAAACCGGCCCGCGCTTTGGCCAGTGAGCAAGCACCTCACGCCTTGTCCTGCGCCAGCCCGGTTGTTTTGCCCTCAGGCCCTGTCTCCTGCGTCCTACAGCCGGTTTTCCCCGCTCGGGTTGTACTGCATACAGGCAAGACAGCCGAACAAACCAACCGGGGAATCATTCCATGAAGAGCACACACAACACCGTTCGCGCCTACGGCAAGGGCGCACTCACCACGCTGAGCATGGTTCTGGGCACAAGCGTCCTGATGGCCGCCTGCAACGTCACACCCGTGGTCAGGCCCTATGACCAGACAAAGTTTTCGGAAAAAGTCCGCGTGCCGGCAGGCAATGTGGTCGCACTTGAAACCACCGCCAGCGGCAACCTCACTTATGAGTGCCGTGCCAACACACCGACTGCCGGCACCATGGGCTGGGTATTGCTCAGCCCCACCGCCAATCTGTATGACCGCGCGGGCAAACAGGTCGGTACTTACTCAGGCCCGCCCGCAACCTGGACCCTGATAGACGGCTCCAGCGTCACGGGTACACAAGTCGCCATCGAGCCCGTGGTCGGCAGCATCCACATCCCCCTGCAACTTTCGACCGGCACCCCAGGCGGCACCCCCGGCGTGCTGCAAAACGTCACTTACATCCAGCGCGTGAACACCAAAAACGGCCAGGATTTTGTAAGCCCCTGCACCCAGGCCGAACTTGGCAAAAGAGTCGTCCGGCCCTACCAGGCCGACTACATTTTCTGGAAACCCGCTTAAGAACAGTTATCTTGTCAGCAGCCGCTGATCAAAGCCCGCATGCTCCGGCCTGCGGGCTTTGTTGTTTTTGCCTGCTGCCTGTGGCCCGGTGATTGATGAAGGCCCATGAAAAAACCCGCACAAGGCGGGTTTTGGATGTTGTGCCCTCAGGCACGGGCTGAAGGCTTAACGGCGGTAATAGACCGGGGCATACCCCTGCCGATAACCACGGCCTTCGTGCTCATCATCACGATCATGACCATGCCCCCGGCGCCAACCCTGGCGATAGCCGGGCTGGACATACACCACTTGCGGCGGGCCATAGTAGTAGGGGCGGGGTTGCACGTACACAGGTTGCGGCTGGATATACACCGGGGCTGGCTGCACATACACGGGCTGGGTATAGACCGGATAGGCATTCGTCACACCGACCTGCACACCCGGCACGCCAATGCCGACTGAAAAAGACACGTTGTCACGGGCCTGTGCAGCGCCGGCAAAACCCAGGGCGGCCACGGCCAGCGTGGCGGCGACGCCTGCGATCAGGCCGGAGCGGTTTGCGGTGATAGCTGTCTTCATATATTTCTCCTTGAACAGGGCGCAAAGTGCCCATGTGTCTATTAAACGCAGGCAATTGCAAAACGCCTACCCCACGCCCCGTTAAGAGCGTAGCGAAACGTAACGCCTCAGGGGCCTAAAATCACCCAATGACATCCCCCGCCCCCTCCAAAGCCACGGCTCCCGCGTCCCCCGATAAAGAAACCCACAAGCCCAGCAATTTTTTGCGCCAGATCATCGAGCACGACCTGGCCAATGGCACCTATGCGGGCCGCAAGTGGGGCGGCAGCCCCGGCGACGCAGCCCACCACGCCGCAGGCCAGAGCGACCCGGCAAAGGTGCGTCTGCGCTTTCCGCCCGAGCCCAACGGTTACTTACATGTGGGCCACGCCAAAAGCATTTGCCTGAACTTCGGCCTGGCGCGCGACTACGGCGGCGTGTGCCACCTGCGTTTTGACGACACCAACCCCGAAAAAGAAGACACCGAATACGTCGACTCCATCATCGATGCCGTCAAGTGGCTGGGTTTTGACTGGGCGCAGATGGGCAATGCGCCGGGCACAGACGCGCCTTACCAGGCCAGCGACTATTTCGACTTCATGTACCGCGCGGCCGAATACCTGATCGACGCCGGCCACGCCTACGTGGACGAACAAAGCGCGGAAGAAATGCGCCACAACCGCGGCGACTTTGGCCACCCCGGCACCAACAGCCCTTTCCGCAGCCGCACGCCAGCGGAAAACCTGGCGCGCTTTCGCGAAATGCGCGACGGCAAACTCGAAGACGGCGCCGCCGTGCTGCGCGCCAAAATCGACATGGCCTCGCCCAACATCAACCTGCGCGACCCGGCCATCTACCGCATACGCCGCGCGCACCACCACAACACCGGCGACAAATGGTGCATCTACCCCATGTACACCTTTGCCCACCCGGTCGAAGACGCGCTGGAGCAGATCACCCACAGCATCTGCACTTTGGAGTTTGAAGACCAGCGCCCGTTTTACGACTGGCTATTGGACAGGTTGTGCGAAGGCAACCTGATCGCCACACCGCACCCGCACCAGTACGAATTTGCCCGCCTCAACCTCACCTATGTGCTGACCAGCAAACGCAAGCTCGCGCAACTCGTCAATGAAAAGCGCGTGAACGGCTGGGACGACCCGCGCATGCCAACCATAGTCGGCCTGCGCCGGCGCGGCTACACGCCCGAAGCGATTCAACTCTTTGCCGAACGCATTGGCGTGACCAAAAGCGACAGCTGGATCGACTACAGCACGCTCGAAGGCGCACTGCGCGACACGCTGGACCCGATCGCCCCACGCGCCATGGCCGTGCTCGACCCCGTCAAGCTGGTGCTGACCAACTGGGACGAAGTCATGGGTGCTGGCAAGCTGGACGATTGCAACGCCCCCGTGCACCCGCACCACCCCGAACAGGGCACGCGCCACTTCAAGATAGGCAAAGAGGTGTGGATTGAACGCACCGACTACGAAGAAACGCCACAAAAAGGTTTCTTCCGCCTCTTCCCCGCACACACCAATGCCAGCGGCCAGGCCATCGCCGCCAGCAAGGTGCGCCTGAAATACGGCCACGTGATTGAATGTGTGGGCGCGACCAAAGATGCGGATGGCAACATCACCGAAGTACAGGCCAAGCTGGTCCCTGACACCAAGAGCGGTACGCCCGGTGCGGACAGCGTCAAGGTCAAGGGTGTGATCACCTGGGTCGGTGTCAACGATGCGGTGCGGGCTGAAGTACGCCTTTATGACCGGCTGTTCACCGTCGAACACCCCGGCACCGGCGACAAGGACTTTCTCAACGAATTGAATCCCGACAGCCTCAAGACTGTGACGACCTATGTTGAGCCCTCATTGACGGCTGTACCCACAGGTAGGCGCTTTCAGTTTGAGCGGCATGGCTACTTTGTCACAGACGTTGTTGACCACAAGGATGGAAAAGTCGTGTTCAACCGGGTGACGGGGATGAAGGACAGCTGGGGCAAGTAAGCAGCAAAGAAATAATTCAAATAATTATCAAATTTGATATAAAATGAAACGCATTCAATGGCTGGGAACATCGCTGAACGCGGTGCGCGAGTTTCCAGTGGATGCGCGCACGTTCATAGGTCAGGAACTTCGACTGGTGCAAAGCGGCGTGATGCCAAGCGACTTTAAGCCCATGCTCACGGTGGGTTCCGGGGCCTACGAAATCAGGGTTCGTGCAGGCAATCAGTACCGTGTCATTTATGTGGCTAAATTTTCCGACTCGATTTACGTGCTTCACGCCTTCATCAAGAAGACTCCGAGAACCGCGCAATCTGATTTGGATATCGCCAAAAACCGATACACCGCAATGCTGAAGGAGAAAAAATCATGACCGAAAAACTGCGCATCGTCGTGGGCAGTGACAACGTCTTCCGTGACCTGGGGTTTCCTGAGGCTGAAGCGCAAAATTTGCTGTTGCGCGCTGACCTGGTTGTACACATCCGCAAGGTCATCGATAAACTCGGCGTCACTCAAGCCGAGGCAGCCAAACGCGCCGGTATCACCCAACCGCGCATGAACGACCTGATCAAAGGCCGCACCCACAAGTTCACACTGGATGCATTGGTCAACGTAGCGGCCAGTCTTGGCTATTCCGTCAAACTCAAACTCGCCAAGGCGGCTTGATTAACCGTTATTTTTGTGCCGTGTTGCGGGTTCTGAAGCAGGAGATTGACAATGCCAATGACTGATGAACAACTGGCCAACCGTGACGCGAAACGCAACCTCGGTGCAGAACTGCTGCAGTCCGTGCGCGAAATGAAAGCCGTCAAAGGCAAAGTGGTGACGCGGGTCGAAGTTCCGCCGGTACCCATGCCCGCATGAATTCCGGGCTGTCACAGGCCCAGCTTGCCGAACTGCTGGGCGTCTCTGTGCACACCCTGCAAGACTGGGAGCAAGGCCGTCTGCAGCCTTCTGGCGCGGCACCTACCCTGATCACCATTGCAGAGTTGAAACCCAAAGTGCTGCAGCAGGTATTCAAGGATTTGGCCGGAACACCTACTGCATGAGACCTGCAAGCCGTGACTTCAGAATCAATGGCCAGCATCATTAACCGAGCTACTGGCGCGCCAGGCGGTTGGCTCAAAAATCCGTCTTCTTGAGCGGAATCGAATCCCACGCACCCAACGTAAAGGCGGGCTAACCTCCGGGCACAACTGGCCCCTATTCTTTGCACGAACTGCCCGCACGGTATACACACAAGACACATGCGCAACGCACCATGGAGGCTCATGAACACAAGGAGCCACACCATGAAAACCATGAAGTCCACCACCATCGTTTGTGCGATTGCCTTGGCCGGCATGAGCCTCAGTTCGCTCTCGTTTGCCCAGAGCTACGATGGGCGTAACGGACCACCCCAGGGGCGGCCGCAGGTTCAGCAGCAGCACGGCCCGCAGCATGGCGCACAACCCAACCAGCATCGTCATACGCGTCCCATGGACCATCGGTTTGACCACAGCGACATGCGGCGCAATGATCGCGGCCACTACTACAACGCGCGCGGCCCGGAATTCAGGCGCGGCGGCCATATTCCGCGCGATTTCCGCAACCGCCAGTACTACGTGAACGACTACCGTGCCTACCACCTGAGCCCACCCCCGCGCGGCCAGCAATGGGTGCAGGTGGGCAGCGACTATGTGCTGATCGCCATCGCCACGGGCCTGATCGCCAACATCGTTCTCAATCACTGAAGCGGCGGCATACAGACAAACCCGGGCGTGCCAAGCACGCCCGGGCTTTTGCGGGAACCAATGGTGCACACGCTGCTCCATATAGCCATACTCACTGACGGGAACAACACATGCTGCATGCCCTCAAGGAACTGTTTGAAAGCCTGCTGGCCCCGGCCGGCAGCCAGTCGCCGCAGGAGCGTGAGCACACGCTGCAACTGGCCACGGCCGTGCTGCTGACGGAGGTGATGCGGGTGGACGGCCATCCGGATGCCGCACAGCAAACCGCCATCTTGGCGGCACTGCGCGAGAGGTTTACCCTGCCCGATGACGCGCTGGCGCAGTTGGTAGCGCAGGCCCGGCAGGCGGCTCAAACGGCCAACGACTATTACCATTTCACCAGCAGCATGAACGAGCAGTTCACGCAGGCGCAGAAGATAGCGGTGGTGGAGGCCATGTGGCGGGTGGCCTATGCCGACGCCCATCTTGACGAGAATGAAATCAGCCTGATCGGCAAAATCGCAAACCTGCTCTACGTGACCCAGGGCGAGTACATAGGCGCCAAGATGCGGGCAAAGGAAGCGGCGCAAGCGGACAGCAGCACCGGGGCGTGAAGCAAGTGTCTCCCGCGTGCCAGAGGGCGGCTGTGCGCAGCCACTAAACTTGAAGCCACACACACCCATACGGAGACCTCCACCATGATCACGCTTTGCGGCTTTCCCGTTTCGAACTACTACAACAAGGTCAAGCTCGCGCTGCTTGAAAAGGGCGTGCCGTTTAC
This sequence comes from Pseudomonadota bacterium, assembly GCA_040388255.1. Lineage (GTDB taxonomy): Bacteria > Pseudomonadota > Gammaproteobacteria > Burkholderiales > Burkholderiaceae_C > Polaromonas. Next base: position 125,180 of record JAZKCE010000001.1, read on the forward strand.
CGAGGAAACCGTGCTCACCAAAAGCACCGACGAGGCGGTGCTGAGCGCGTCGCCGCTGGCCAAGATCCCGTTCATCCGCACGCCGCAGGGCGGCTTGTGCGAGAGCGAGGCGATCGTCGAATACATAGAGGCCGCTTACCCCAATCCGCCCCTGCTGCCGGCCGATCCGTTTGCTGCAGCCAAGGTGCGCGAGCTCGTCACCTTCATAGACCTGCACCTGGAGCTGGTGGCGCGTGAGCTGTACCCGCAGGCCTTTTTTGGCGGCAGCGTGAGCGAGTCCAGCCTGGCGCGCATCCGCAAGCAGCTGGACAAGCACATCCCGGCCTTCAAGCGCCTGGTCAAATTCACGCCCTATGTGGCGGGCGACACTTTCACCCTGGCCGATTGCGCCGCTTTTGCCAGCCTGCCGCTGGTGGGCATGGCCACCAAGGCGGTGTATGGCGAAGACCTGCTGCTGGCCGCCGGCGTGGACTACAAGCCCTATATCAAACTGGTCAGTGAGCGGCCCAGCGCACAGAAGGTGCTGGCGGACCGCAAGGCGGCAAGCAGCAAGGCCTAGCGTTTTTTTTCAAGGCGGCCCGGGCCGCGGGATTGTGCGCCGGGGTGATCGATTCGCTATTATTTTTATAGCTGCTTGCGCTTATCCATCAAGCGATACAGCATCATTTCTCATCAATTTTCGGTTTAAACCGGTCAGTGGATGATGCCCAGCGGCTTTTTCTCAACCGGGTTGGCGTGCAGCCAGTTGGCCGGATAGGCGCGCATGAACTCCCTGGCTTTTTCATGCCGGGCACCCAGCCAGGCGTCATAGGCGCCCTCGTTCAGTATGGCCAGCATGCGTTTTTCGTTGCCGGGCTGCTGGTAGCGGCTCATCAGGGCGTGGCTGTTGGCGTTCACCGTAAGCAATGTGTAGCTGACGATGAGCTCGCCCTCCGCACCCGTCCAGCTTTCCCACAAGCCCGCCACGCCCATGGGCTTGCCATCGACCCGGGCAATGCGGGTGGGCACGGCCTTGCCGCTGCGCCAGTCGTCTTCAAAAAAGGCCATCATGGGCACGATGCAGCGTTGCCCGGCCAGCCAGGCATCGCGGAAGTTGCTGGATGTGGTGACGGTTTCCGAGCGCACATTGACCAGCTTGGTCGAACGCAGCTTGGCGTCAGACACCGACTTGACCCAGCGCGGCACCAGGCCAAACTGCCCGGCCACCAGTTCATGCGATGGCAAAGCACGCGCGGGCTTGTCAGCGCCTGCGGCCTCCTGGACCTCTTGAACCTCTTCGGCTTCCCCGGTTTCCTCGTCTTTGGCCGCGCGGATAAAAACACCCGGCTGGCGCGGCCACACCTTGCGCTCCACGGATAAAGCAGGGGCGGCCACACGGAAGACATCGGGGTAAAGCGTGGCGGTTTTAAGGCTCTCGTATTGGGTACTCATGCGACGATGCTATCGCAGTGCAGCGGCCTTGCGCATGTGCGGTCTAATCACACCCATGCCAAGCCCCAACTTCAGCCCCGCAGCAGACCGCAACAAGCAACCCATACTGGATGTCCTGCGCAAGGTCTTGCCGGATCATGGCACCGCGCTTGAGATCGCCTCCGGCACAGGCCAGCACGTCGCCTGGTTTGCCGCAGCCCTTGCGCAATGGACATGGCAGCCCAGCGATGCGATGCCCGCCGCACTGGACTCCATCTCTGCCTGGGTGGCCGAACAGGGTTTGCTGAATGTGCGCCCGCCCCTGCAGCTCGATGTCATGGCGCCCGAATGGCTGCCGGGCGATGCGCGGTTTGAGCTGGTCTACTGCGCCAATATGCTGCACATCTCGCCCTGGGCGACCTGCGCTGCGCTGATGCAGGGCAGCGCGCGCCACCTGGCGGCTGGTGGCCTGCTGGTGACTTATGGGCCGTATCTGGAAGATGGTGCGCCCACATCTGAAGGCAACCTCGCGTTTGACCAAAGCCTGCGCGCGCAGGACCCGGCATGGGGCATTCGGCGCAAGGAAGATGTGGCGCAAGAGGCGGCGCGGGCCGGCCTGCGGCTGCGGGCGCGGCATGCCATGCCCGCCAACAATCTGTTGTTGCTCTGGGAAAAAGCAGCCGGCCGATGACTCCCGCCGACACTCCTTTCACCGCCACCGGCATGCCGCCGCGCCTGATTTGCTTCAACAAGCCGTATGGCGTGCTGAGCCAGTTCACGCCGGAGGGCCGCTGGCGCGGGCTGAAGGAATTCATCGCCGTGCCCGAGGTCTATGTAGCCGGCCGCCTGGATGCGGACAGCGAAGGCCTGCTGCTGCTGACGAGCGATGGCGCGCTGCAGGCGCGCATCAGCGACCCACGCTTCAAGATGGAAAAAACCTACTGGGTGCAGGTCGAAGGCGTGCCCGACGAGACCGCCCTGGCCGCACTGCGCCAGGGCGTGCAACTCAACGACGGCATGACACGCCCCGCCAACGCGCGGCTGATCGACACACCGCCGGACTTGTGGGAGCGCGAGCCGCCCGTGCGCGTGCGCAAGGCGATCCCGACGGCATGGCTGGAACTGGGCATTCGCGAAGGACGCAACCGGCAGGTGCGGCGCATGACGGCCGCGGTGGGCTTTCCCACGCTGCGGCTGGTGCGCGCGGCCATAGGGCCGTACACACTGGATGGGCTGGCGCCCGGGCAGTGGCGCGAAGGGCGCGAGGCGACCGAAGGTAAGGCACGGTAGAGGGCTAAAACAGCCTTCAATCCCGCGCCGCGGGCGTTCGCCGGTGTTACAGGCGAAAGGCTGCGTCCTACAGCGTTTTCACGGTACAGGGGGTATGGTGAAACCTGTAATTTCGACCTCGGCCGCAAGCATCGGCTGCGCGCGACAACCCAACACAGGAGATGACCATGCCCCAGTTCGCCATGATTACCGGTGACGTGACCTACACACCGGGTGACGGTGCGCCCATTGAAATCCCGCGCGTGCGCGTGGAAGTCGCGCTGCAGCCCGACAGCGCCACCCTGAGCTGGGATGCCGGCGACGGCGTGGCCGCGGTGACGGCCATTCCGCGCATCCAGTTTGATGACTATGTGCAGAAAGGAAAAATCACCCTGACGCCGCAATAATGGGCACCATGCCTGCCAGCCGTTTACACATCACATTTTCGCCATTCACCCGCCGCGCCGCCCTGCTCGGCGGAATCAGCCTGCTGACCCTGCCCGCCTCGCGCCTTGCCGCAGCCGCCACAGCACAAACCGCCACCATCGATGCCTGGCCACATGCCGTGCAAGTCCCCGGCGGCATCGCCCGGCTGCCGCTGGGCCCGGCGGCAATGCGGCCACTGGCGCATCTGCGTGACAGCCATGGCGAGGTGCCCCTGCTGGTGCTGGGTGACGCGACCGGATGGACGGCGCTGGTGGGCATCCCGCTGAGCGCGGTGCCCGGCGAGGCCAGCATTGCGATGCAGACCGAGGGCGGCGGCCAGCGCCAGATCACTTACACCATCGCACCCAAGCGCTACAGCGAGCAGCACCTGAAGGTGGCGCCGCGCACGGTGGACTTGTCGCCTGAAGACCTGGCGCGCTACGAGCGTGAGCGCGACCACCAGGCCATGGTGATGAGCACCTTCAGCACGCCCTTGCCGCTGGCATCCACGCTGCGCATGCGGGTGCCTGTGCCCGGGCGGCGCTCCAGCTCCTTCGGGCTGCGGCGGGTGTTCAACGGGCAGTCGCGCAATCCGCACAGCGGCATGGACATCGCGGCCGGCACGGGCACACCCGTGGCTGCGCCGCTGCCGGGCCGGGTGATAGACACGGGTGACTATTTTTTCAATGGCAACACGGTGTGGCTGGACCATGGCGGCGGGCTGCTGAGCATGTATTGCCACCTGAGCGCCATAGCCGTGAAGCCGGGCGACCTGCTCAAGACCGGCGAGCGCCTGGGCGCGGTGGGCGCCACCGGCCGCGTGACGGGGCCGCACCTGCACTGGGGCGTGATGCTGAACCGCACCATGGTGGACCCGGCGCTGTTTCTGGCCGCATAAACCGGGTTTCGCCCAAAAATAAAAGCCAAAAGAGGCTGTAGCCCAACAGACATGAGCACAGTCAGCTATTAAAAAAGTAGCAATTAATCCAGGCAGGCGCTGCTGCCGGCCGAATCTGGACACCTCCCTCTAGCCCGTTAGGTCGCAGGCACTAGGCAAAACCCGGATGATTGGGCATCACTGAACCTCACGCAAAGGAAACCTCATGAGCGCCAAAAATCTTTCCACCGTTGCCAGCGACCTGATCGCGTCTTACGGCAATACCGCCAAAAACGTGATTGACGCCTACCGCGCAGGCGGCGAGCGCGTGGTCGACCTGCTGGAGCAGCGCTGGAACCGCGCGCTGAAAGAATCACGCACGCAGCTGACGGCCGAGACGGTCAAAAACGCATCGGCGGCGCAACTGGCTTTCAGCACCTACTACAGCAAGGGTCTGATGCTGAGCGCCGACGGCGCCGAGCAGGTGGTCAGCCAACTGGTCAAGGTGGCCGAAGCGGGCGTTGAGCGCGCCGCTGCCAATACCAGCCTGTTTGAAGAAAAGACCGGCGTCAGCGCCTTGAACACCCTGGCCCAGGCCACCGCGCCCGGCGCGCTGGTGCTGAGCAGGCTGGCCGCGCAGATCGAGCAAAAAACCGCCGCTCTGGCCAGCAGGATTGCCGGCGGCGAGGTGCTGAATGCGCGCGTCAAGCGCACATCGGTATTCAGCCAGCGGCGCGCCGCCAAGGCAGCCTGAGCTGATCCACCCGGGGTGCGCGGGTTTAACCGCGCGGCCGGATCAAACGCTCGACCTGATCGCGCAGTGCGGTCAGTTCCCTGCGCAGTTGGCGGCGCTCTTGTTGCGTCACCACACCGTCTGCCTTGTAGCTGGCTTCATGGCGGTCGATGGCGCGCTCACGGGCGTGCAGCCGGCCGGCTTCGCGCTGACTGATACGGCCGCTGCGCAGGCCTTCGTCAATGCGCTGGCTGATATTGAACTCGCTGCGGTCTATGCCCGGCGTGGAGCCGGACCGACCAACAACCTCGCGGTTGCTCATCATGCGCTCAACTTCCGCACTCAGGCCCGCCATGTCGGCGCGCAGTTGCTGGCGCTCCTGCGGCGTGGCGCTGCCATCTGACTTGAAGCGCGCTTCACGATTGGCGATATCCCGGTCGCGGGCATAAAGTTCCCGCGCCTCGGACGGGGTGATGTGCCCGGACTGTATGCCCTGCTGGATGCGCGCACTGACCTGCTGCTGCGACTGGTCTATGCCCGGGGTGTAAGTCCCCTGCTGCGCCATGGCAGGCGCGGCGGCCAGGCCGGCGAACAGGGCCGATGCCAGTACGGAAGCGGTGAAGAGTTTCGATTTCATGATGTGCTCCTTTTGTCAATTTGGCTGATCAGCAGCACGCTGGGCAACTTGCGATGGCCGGGATGGATGTCTGCCCGGTGCCTGCAAGCGGCTGTGTGCACTGCTCCTGTACCGCTGTGTTTTAAAGACTGTTTGCGATCCAGTAAGAGCATTGTTTGGCCGCGCCTGTCAACGCCGTGTAATCCAAACCGACATTTACCCGGTATTTACCGCTCGACTGCAAATGGTGTCGAGATGCGTTTGACGGGCCCGCAAACAAAAAGCCGCCTCGCGGGCGGCTTGCTGTGGCTGGCTGGCCAGTGACTCTTTATTGACCCAACAGGATCTGGGCAATGATGCCGGTCGCAATTGCCACCAGGACATAGTCAGCGCCGGTTTGCACCCAGTAGTAGCCGCGCGGCGGCGCATTCAGGTGATGGCCGCGCCAGTCGTCCACCACATAACCCCGGTTGCGGTACTGCATGGGCAGGCGGCCACCGCGATAAAAATTATGGTCAGGACCTGCGCCGCGTCCGCCCGCATGTGAAAAGGAAGGTGGGCCATTGCCACGCCTGGCCTGTTCACCCCTGTCGCCGCGGTCGCCGCGGTCGCCGCGGTCGCCGCGATCATCCCGGTCTGCACCACGCTGGTTTTGGTATTGCCTGTTGTCCTGCCCCCCGCGGTCATCACGGCCCTGGCGGCCGTCCCGGTCCTGCGCAAGCGCAAGTCCACTGAAGGTAAGTGCAACCGCCGTCAGGGCGGCTATGGCAGCTTTGCTTTTCATGATGAATCCTTTCGTCGTTTTGACGATTCATTGTTAGCCCATCCCGGGCCCACCGGCGTAGGCAAACATCCCCTTTACCTGATGTTTGCGGCGGCATTACATGATTGAAGCGCGAACTGCCATCACCACAATCGCCTGCCCGGCGCACCGCCCCAACGCGGCCTTGATAAAGGCCAACGCATGGGGCGTGTTGCGTGCTCAGCGGGCCGGCACAATCACCAGGGTGTCGCCAGTCGCAGTGCCTCGCGCGCCCGTATTGCCCCTGGCACCGGTGCTGCCGGTTGCGCCCGTGGCCCCGGTGTCACCGGTTGCACCCGTGCCTCCGGTGGCACCAGCACCACCCGTGGCGCCCATGCTTCCAGTTGCGCCTGTGCCCCCGGTCGCTCCGGTGTAGCCGGTGCTGCCTCTTGCACCGGTGTCACCCGTGGCGCCCTGCGGCCCGGCGGGGCCTGCAGGCATCGTGAAGCAGGCGCTCAGTGAGAGCGTCATCAGTGCCGGGATGAGTAGTTTGGAGTATTTCATGATGGTTCCTTTTTTGAAGGGTTGTCAGAACCACCCGCTTTGGCAGTGAGCAATTCCCAGAATCGATCAGCTTCTGGCCGCAATGGATGGCACTGGCAAATCACACCAGCGCCACGGCAATAGCAAATACATCTTCGAATACATCTTCGATTGACCCATCACCGTCGGTTTCCAACATACGCGCATAAAACCGCGCCATCTGTGCGCTGGAGAACATAACCGGTACGCTTGAAATCCCGGCCCCCAACCCCCAATTGCGCGCCATGACCGAACCCCTACATATCGTTTGCCCGCACTGCCACACCACCAACCGCGTACGCGCAGACCAGCTCGGCAGCGCGCCGACCTGCGGCAGTTGCAAAAAGGCGCTGTTTACGGCGCATTCCACTGCGCTGGACGAAGCCGCATTTGACAAACACATCAGCCGCAACCATATCCCGGTGCTGGTGGATTTCTGGGCGCCGTGGTGTGGCCCCTGCCGCCAGATGGCGCCGGCCTATGAGCAGGCGGCGGCGCAACTGGAGCCGCAAGTACGCATGGCCAAGGTGGACACCGAGGCCGTGCCCAGCTTGGGTGCGCGCTTCAACATCCGCAGCATCCCCACGCTGGCGCTGTTTAAAAACGGCAGGGAAATCGCGCGCCAGGCAGGCGCCATGGGCGCGACGGACATCGTGCGCTGGACGCAGTCACATCTGCGTTAACCTGCGCCAGCCCGTGCGGCCGCCATCCGCGGCGTTCAGGCCCGCTGCGGCGCCAGCGTCTTGGCGTAAAGCGAGGCACCCGTCAGGTCTTTCAGCGTGACCGTCATGGCTTTGGTTTTGGCATCAATGTCGACCTGGCCAAAAAACTGCAGCCCGGCCGTGGGGTCGGTGTTCTGCTCCTGCGGGGCCTTCTGGTACATCACCTGCATGCCGAAAGTGGCGTCGGTCTTGTTCGGGCCAAAGCTGCCGGAATTGAGCGGGCCGGAGACAAACTCCCAGAACGGCGAGAAGTCGCTGAACTTCGCCTTTGCCGGATCGAAATAATGCGCGGCCGTGTAATGCACATCAGCCGTCAGCCACACCACGTTCTTGATGCCGGCGCGTTTGATCTCGCGCAGCAGGCGGGCGATTTCAAGCTCGCGGCCCAGCGGTGCGCCGTCGTCGCCATTGGCAGCGGCTTCCCACTTGTTGCGGCCCTGGGCGTCCTTGCCGTCTTCAACATGCAGGCCAATCGGCATGTCGGCGGCAATCACCTTCCACACCGACTTCGAGCGCTTCAGGCCATCAAGCAGCCAGGCGATTTGCGGGCGGCCCATGAAGGCGCTCTCTTCGGTCTCGCTTGTCTGCAGGTTGGGACCATTGGGGCCGCGGTAGCTGCGCATGTCCACCACAAACATGTCAAGCAGCGGGCCTTGCGGCAAGTGGCGGTAGACACGCTCGTTCTCCACATCGGCATTGCGGCGCATAGGCGCGTATTCAAGGAATGATTTGGTGGCGCGTGCCACCAGCAAGGGCACATTCTTTTCGGTGTAGCGCTTGTCGCCGCTGACGTCCTTGGCGTCAGACCAGTTGTTGGCGACCTCGTGGTCGTCCCACTGCCAGATCTGCGGCACATCGGCGGCCATGCGACGCACATTGGCGTCCATCAGGTTGTAGCGGTAGCGGCCGCGGTATTCGTTGAGTGTTTCGGCGACCTTGCTGACCTCTTCGGTCACCACGTTGTTCCACATCGTGCCGTTGGGCAGCTTGACCTGCGCCGTGATGGGGCCGTCGGCATAAATGGTGTCGCCGCTGTGCAAAAAGAAATCCGGGTTGACCTTGCGGATGGCTTCGTAAATCTTCATGCCGCCCCAGGCTTCGTTGATGCCCCAGCCCTGGCCGGCGGTGTCGCCGCTCCAGGCAAAGCGCACATCGCGTGCGGCCCTGGCACCGGCCAGCGCGGGCAGGCGCAGATGGCCAGGCACGGCCTCGGACAGCACACGTTCGTTGTGCAGGTCCTGCAGCACCACGCGGTAAAAAATTTCCTGCCCGGCGGGCAAGCCGGCCAGGTCTATGCGGCCAGTGAAGTCGGTGTCCTCCATCAGGTAGGGGCCGCGCACGCGGGTGGCATTGGCAAAGCTGGCGGTGCTGGACCACTCGACCCACAGGCGCGCGGGGCGGTCGCTGCGCGTCCAGATCACGGCGCCATCGGCTTTCGGGTCGCCACTTTGTATGCCGTGCGCCATCTGCGGCCGCATGGCGTCGCGCGTGATGAGGGCGGGAGTGCCCTGCGCAAGCGCGCGGCTGGGCGCAGCCACCGCAGCGCCAAGAACAGCGGTGGAATTCAAAAAAAGGCGACGGTCCATTGTGGAGCTCCATGGGTTGGGAATGCCACACTCTCGCAAACCAATGTGTCAGCCTCATGAATCGCGGATGCCCATGCCTGCCCGGCTCCTGCTCGCCGGTTCAGACGGCAAAACAGGCGCTATGTTTTTAATAGCTGGCTGCGCCCATGGAACGGTGGCCGGGGGCATTTTTTATGAAAAAATCAGGCCAGCACGCGCCGCAGCCAGCTTTCAAGGTCGCTGATCTCCCGCGGGCAGACCGAGTGCTCCATCGGGTAGTCATGCCAGTCCACCGTGTAGCCCATGGCCTTGAGCGCATCACGCGAGGCGGCGGCGCGCGGCAGCACCACCACACCATCACGCGTGCCGTGGCCCAGGAAAATCGGCACGTCCTGGCTGGCGGCGCTGCGCTCGGCCGCGGTCTTGTCGGCCAGCGGCAGGTAGCCCGACATGCCAACGATGCCGGCCAGCTTTTCCGCGTGGCGCAGGCCCACCATCAAGGCCATGGCGCAACCCTGTGAAAAACCGGCGACGACGATACGGTTGGCGGGAATGCCACGCGATTTTTCATGGGCGATGAGTTCTTCAATCTGCGCCTGTGACTTGCGCAGGCCGGCCTCGTCTTCGCGCTTGACCAGGTCCGCGCCCAGGATGTCGTACCAGGCGGGCATTTCATAACCGCCATTGATGGTGACGGGTATCACCGGCGCATTCGGAAACAAAAACCGCACCGGACCGACGCTGGACAAATCCATCTGCTCCGCGATCGGCAGAAAATCCCGTCCGTCAGCCCCCAGGCCATGCATGATGAGGATAGTGGCAACCGGGTTCTCGCCGGTCTGGGCTTCTATAACTTTAAGGGACATGTGGGGAGTCTCGCTGGTGTCTTGAACAGCCTGGGATTTTAGGCGGCTTGCTGCGTCGCCGAAAACAGTCGCAGCCGCCACTACCCTTGCTCACCACGCAGGCCCAGCCTTTTTGCCAGCCTGACCAGGTTGGCGCGGTGCAGCCCCAACTCGCGCGCCGCCGAAGCCCAGTTGCCCTGATGGCGCGCCAAGCTGGCTTCGATACGCTGGCGCTGGTGCGCCTCCATGGAACTGCGCAAGTCCACCTCGGGCGCCGCCGGCCGCGTGTCCAATTGCACCGCAGGACCGTCCGCCGCCGGCCTGGCCTGCAAATCAAGGTGCGCCGCCGTCAGGCTCACGATGCGCGGACGTTTTGGCAAACCCGCCAATGCTTTCAGTGCGCTGCGGCCCACCAGGTGTTCAAGTTCACGAACATTGCCGGGCCAGTCGTGGGCCAGCAGGGCCGCCTGCGCGCTCGCCTCCAGCCGCAGGCTGCCCAGGCCCAGGCGTGAACGGTTTTGCTCCAGGAAATTACCGGCCAGCAAGAGCACATCGTGGCCGCGCTCGCGCAGCGGCGGCACGACCAGCGGGTAGACGCTGAGCCGGTGGTAAAAATCGGCGCGCAGCCGCCCGCTCCGCACCTCGTCAGCCAGGTCGCGGTTGGTCGCGGCAATCACCCGCACATCGACCTGGTGCTCGCGGTCCGAACCCAGGCGCTGCAACTGCCCGTTTTGCAGCACGCGCAGCAGCTTGGCCTGCACCGTCAGCGACAGCTCGCCAACCTCGTCAAGAAACAGCGTGCCACCGTCGGCCAGCTCGAACTTGCCGCGCCTGTCTGTCACCGCCCCCGAAAACGCGCCGCGCACATGGCCAAACAACTCGCTTTCCACCAGTGTCTCGGGCAGCGCCGCGCAATTGATGCTGATCAGCGGGCGCGCGGCGCGCGGTGAGGCGGCGTGCAGCGCCTGCGCCACCAGTTCCTTGCCGACGCCGGTTTCGCCGGTAATCAGCACCGTCAGTTCGCTGTTGCCGACGATGGCGATTTCTTCCAGCAAGCGCTGGTGCGCCGCGCTCTGGCCTATCAGCGTGGGCGCGCCGTGTTCCGCAGCCAGGGCGCGGTAGCTGTCGGCGCGCTGGCGCTCGTCTTCCACACGCAGCGCTAGTCGCTCCAGACGCTGCACCACACTGACGGTGGCAGCGGCCAGGCTGGCAAAGGCCTGCAGGTCGCCCAGGTCCACACTGGAAAAACGCTCTGTGTTGAGCGCATCCAGGGTCAGCACGCCCCACGGTTTTTCAGCGACCAGCACCGCGCAGCCCATGCAGTCATGCACCGGCAGATGGCCGTGCATGCCGTCCACCAGGCCGTCATAGGGGTCGGGCAAAGGGCTGTCGGGCGCAAAACGTGTCGGGCCGCCGGCCTGCAGCAACTGCGCAAATCGCGGATGTTCGTCCACCTTGAAGCGCCGCCCCAGGGTGTCGGGGCTCAAGCCATTGACGGCCACCGGCAGCAGGCAATCGCCATCCAGCCGCAACAGCGCCGCCGCATCGCAGGGCAGCAAGGCGCGCACGGCTTCAAGCAGGCGGCGGTAACGCTCGCCATCGGGCAGTTCGCGGGACAGGTCATCCACCAGCGGCACCAGGGCTTGCAACATGGGTTTTGTATTCATATTGACTCTCTATGGAGTCATTATGACTTCATTGAAAAAGCATCTTTTTGACTCATACCTGCTGTAAGCTATTGATTGGTATGGGCGCAGGGCATGGCATGACTCTTGAGTAAAGCATCAAGGGCACAAGCCCCGGCAGAGAGTCCTGCTTCGCGTGTGCGAAGCGACGCTGCCATCACCGGAAAGAACCCATGCTGACCCCGCAACAACGCGCCATCGTCAAATCCACCGTGCCCCTGCTGGAAAGCGGTGGCGAGGCGCTGACCACCCATTTCTACAACATCCTGCTGGCCGAGCACCCCGAGGTGCGGCCTTTCTTCAACCAGGCGCACCAGGCCAATGGCGACCAGCCGCGCGCGCTGGCCAACGGCGTGCTGATGTATGCCCGCCACATTGACCGGCTTGAGGAGTTGGGCGGCCTGGTCGCGCAAATCATTAACAAACATGTGTCGCTGCAGATTGAAGCGGCGCACTACCCCATCGTGGGCGGCTGCCTGCTGCGCGCCATTCGCGAAGTGCTGGGCGCCGAGATTGCCACCGACGAGGTGCTGGCCGCCTGGGGCGCAGCCTATAGCCAACTGGCCGACATCCTCATTGGCGCCGAAGAAAAAATCTATGCCGACACCGCCGCCGCGCCCGGCGGCTGGCGCGGCGCACGTGCCTTTCGCGTGGCGCGCAAGGTCGCCGAAAGCAGCGAAATCACTTCCTTCTACCTGGCACCGCAAGACGGCGGCGCGCTGGTGAATTTCCAGCCGGGCCAGTACCTCGGCCTGCGTCTGGTGGTGAAAGGCGAGGAAATCCGCCGCAACTATTCGCTGTCAGCCGCGCCCAATGGCCGTGATTACCGCATCAGCGTCAAGCGCGAAGCCGGCGGCCTGGCCTCCAACCATTTGCACAACGCGGTGCAGGAAGGCGATGTGCTCGACGTGTTTCCGCCGGCCGGCGAGTTTGTGTTGGCCGAGGGCAGCAAACCCGTGGTGCTGATCAGCGGCGGTGTCGGCATCACGCCCACGCTGGCCATGCTGGACGCGGCACTGCAAAGCCAGCGGCCTGTGCATTTCATCCACTTCGCGCGTAATCGCAAGGTGCACGCCTTTCGCGACGCCCTGGCGGCACGCCAGGCCAAACATGCGCAGCTACAGCACTTTTATGTTTACGACGAGCATGCAGAAGATGCGAACGCACCGCATGCCACGGGCCGCGTCAGCAGTGCGCAACTGGCCGAGTGGTTGCCGGCATCGCGCGATGTGGACGCCTATTTCCTCGGGCCCAAGCCTTTTATGCGCCTGGTGAAAAAACAGTTGCGTGAACTCGGCGTGCCGGAAGCGCAAACCCGCTACGAGTTTTTTGGCCCGGCCAGCGCACTGGAGTAAGGCTCATTCGGGCGCAAGCAGCTATTGTTTTAATAGCTGCTTGCGCTTGTCCTGCCTGGCCCCAAAGGCGAACTCAATACGTGCCGATGTAGTCCTTCTTGCCCACTTCGACACCGTTGTGGCGCAGGATGGCATAGGTCGTGGTGGTGTGGAAAAAGAAATGCGGCAGGCCGTAGTTGAGCAAATACGACTGGCCGGTAAAACGCTTTTCTTTCGGCGTGCCGGCCTGGGTGATGATCTCGCGCGTGGCAGCTTCGTCAAACTTCGCCGTGTCCAGCCCTTCGATAAAACCCAGCACCTTTGTTATGCGTGCCTGCAGCTCGGCAAAAGTCTGCTCGTTGTCTTCCAGCTTCGGAACCTCTACACCCGCCAGACGTGCCGACACGCTTTTGGCAAAGTCGGACGCCACCTGCACCTGGCGCAGCAGCGGAAACATGTCGGGGAACAGGCGCGCCTGCAGCAAGGCGTTCGGGTCTATTTTTTTCTCCGTGGCATGCGCCTCGGCCTTGTGCAAAACGCCGCTGAGCCCGCCCAGCATTTGTTTGAACACAGGAATGGACGTGGTGTAGATCGAAGAAGGAGCGCTGCTCATAGGTACTTTCGTTAAGGGGAAAATTTCGTGGAATGGGGGATTTTCGCCGGATTCAGTCCGGCACTATCAAGACAGGTGGCCGTCCCCGGCCACCCTGCTTATTCGCTGCTGGCGCTTTTGGCCTTGACCTTTGGCTGCCAGCCCGCATACATGGGATAGTGGCGCAAGACAACCGGCCCCTCAAAATCCCAGGCCATGCACTTGCCCAGGTGAAACGGTGGCTGCCCGTCGGCACGCGCCGGCATGTGGGCGCGGTCCCGCAGGCGTGCCTGGTACACCGGGATGGTCTGGTAGGCTGCCGTCGCCATGTTGAACAGCAGTTCACGCAGGTGGGTACAGCCCCTGGTGCTGCCCAGTGCGTTTTCAATGGCGTGGCGCCAGCCCGGCCCCATGGTGACACCCAGCATTTTTTGCATCGGGTCCTGCGCCTGTACACACTCGGAAAACGGCCGGCTGTCCATCACGGCGAATATCTCCCGGATGGTCATGCTGTCATCCACCGTGACGCGGATATGCATGTCGTGAACCGGCGTTCCCGCGGGCATGTCGCCTTTGTCCGGCGACACCATGTCATAGGCCTTGGTGTCAGTCATTTGGGCTTCGATGTCCCAAAGACCGTCTTCACGCAGGTAGCCGTTATAGGAAACCTTGCGGTGGTGCAGGTGTTTTCGGGGTTGAGCGGGCGGCAAGGGCAACGGGAATTCCTTCAGGACAAGATGGCGCAGCAAGCATTTTCGCCGTTTTACAGCCGTCTTGCCTGCGCCCATGCCAGTAACCCGCGGTGAAGCGGGCCGGGATTGGGCATTTCCCCTACCTTGTTCCGGTCTGGCTACACGGTTTCGCCAGCAAAAGAGGCTGCCAAACGACCATCTTCCTTGTGCGCGGAATCAGGGCGCGGATAGATGACAGGCCGCTCACGCAGCAGGCCCGCCAGCCACTCGTCAATCAGCTTCGTGTCGTTGACGGTCTTCAAGGCCTGGTAGGCGGTTTCAGCTTCGGGAAACCGCCGGCGCAGGAAGTTGAGCCACTGCTTGAGCCGCCCGGCACGGGATTTTGCATCCAGCCGGGTGCAGACGATGTGCCAGAAATCAGCCAGCAAGGGCACCAGCATCGGCCAGCTGATGCCGGCCGGCGCCGATGCGGCTCCGTTGCCATGGCCATGCATTGACGCCTTGATCGCCAGGCCCAGGCCCGGGTCTGCCACCGCACCGCGGCCAATCATCAGCATGTCGCAGCCCGACAGTTCGCGGCAGCGGCGTGCGTCTTCCACCGTCCAGATTTCGCCGTTGGCCACCACCGGGATCTTCAGCACCGCGCGAATGTCTGCGATGCGCTCCCAGTATGCGGGCGGCCTGTAGGCCTGTGCCTTGGTGCGCGCGTGCACCACCACCTCGCCGGCCCCGCCGTCCGCGATGGCCAGCGCGCATTCAAGGGCGCGCGAATCATCGCTGTAACCAAGGCGCATCTTGGCCGATACCGGCAGATGCGCGGGCACGGCGCGGCGCACGGCCGTGACGATGGCGAAAATGGTTTCCGGCTCATTGAGCAAGGCCGCGCCGCCGCCATGGCGGTTGACCACATTGGCCGGGCAGCCAAAGTTGAGGTCAATGCCGGCAGGCCCCAGCGCTGCAAGGCGCGCGGCATTTTCCGCAAGGCATACCGGGTCCGAGCCCAGCAGTTGCGCGCGCACCGGCACACCGGCAAACGTGCGGCCGCCGTTGTGCAGCTCGGGCACGATGCGGGTGAAGACACGCTCGGGCAGCAGCTGGTCGGTGATGCGTATGAACTCGGAGACACAGCGGTCAATGCCGCCCACGCGCGTCAGGATGTCGCGCAGGACAAAGTCCAGCAGGCCTTCCATGGGTGCGAGCAGAATCATGACCGTCCCAAAACCCGAAAGTCAGATGGCAGCGAGGCGCCAGAGCGAAGTGACTTCGGCCGCACGCGCGGCATGCAGCGCGTCGGCCGCGTCGGAGGCCTTGGGGTGCTGCGGCTGCGCGTCGAGGCGGCCCACCACATTGAGCCCCGCAGCGTCAAATGCCGCCAGCAGCCACTCGCGCGTGCGCAGGCCCAGGTGCTCGGGAATGTCGGACAGGATCAGCCAGCCCTCGCCCTTGGGCTCAAGGTGCGCTGCCAGACCGTTCAGAAAACCGAGCAGCATGCGGCTGTCTTCGTCATACACCGCATGCTCGATAGGCGAGCCGGGGCGCGCCGGCAGCCAAGGAGGGTTGCAGGCGATGATGTTGGCCTTGCCCTCGGGGAACAGGTTGGCCTCGCGCACCTCGACCTGTGGAAAGCCCAGTCGCTTGAGGTTGTCGCGCGCACAGGCCAGCGCACGCGGGTCCTGGTCGGTGGCCACCACACGCTGCACGCCACTGCGCAGGGCCAGCACCGCGGCCAGCACGCCGGTGCCGGTGCCTATGTCAAAGGCGACCAGGTCGGCAATGCCGTCGGGCACGGGCGCCTGCGCCACCAGGTCTATGTATTCGCCACGCACCGGCGAGAAGACGCCGTAATGCGGATGCACGCGATTGTGCGGTCCGTCTTCACCCAGCGCAGGAATGGCCACACCTTTGCGGCGCCATTCGTGCGAGCTGATAAAGCCCATGAGTTCGCGCAGCGATGCAACGTAAGCTGTATTCGCGCTCCGTTCCGCCGACAGGCCGCCCTTAGGCGGGACAGCCCCTTCCTCTGGTGAAAGGGGCAGCGCACCGCCGGAGGCACGCGAAGCGACAAGCGTGGGGGCTGAGGATGCTGGCCCCCAAGCTTCGCTGCACGCTTTCTTTGCATCAGGCGCGCGACGCAAAGGAATGCTGTAGTCCGCGTCAAACGGGATCAACACCATGCCCAGCACACGGGCGCGCTGCGCCTGTGCCTGGCGGTGCAGGTGAAAGGCTTCCGGGAAAACAGGCGCCGGCGCTTCGGCCACCGCATCTGATTCGCCCGCCTTGTGACGTTTGGTGCGTTTCGGTTTGGCGGGCTTGTCAACACGGCGCGCCATGGCCTGCAGCAACAGGCGCGCGTTCTGGAAGTCGCCGCGCCACAACAGGCCGGTGCCTTCGCAGGCCAGGCGATACGCCGTGTCGGCCGCCATGCTGTCGTCGGCGATCACCACGCGTTTGGGCGGCGCGGCGCCGCGCTCGGAGCGCCAGCGCGCGGAACGGGCCTCGCCCGCCTCCGTCCAGTGAATCATGGGCGGCAGGCTCGTTACGCCCTGGGCGGTGGAAATGGGAACAGCAGGGGAGGAAATGGACATTCAGGGCAAACACAAAAAAGGAGTCCAGCTGTTTTAACAGATGGATGCTGCAAAGCGCTCAAAAAGCCCTCCAAAGACCTTTCAAAACCGCTTTAGCCGCCATTTTATGAAGAAAAGCGCCCAAAGCGGCCATGAAATGGGCGCAGATAGCTATCAATTAAATAGCAATCCACACCCTGCCCTGTCGCCAGATCAGCCATCCCCGGCAGGTTTATCCGCTCAAGCCGGTAAAAGCAGCAGGAAACGCGGCATGTCCGCCACGCGGCCTTGTCATATGGCCCGGCGGAGCTGCCGACCAGCGCCGCCAATAGTCAGCGTCCAGCAGAATTTGACCGATACCAGGCAGTCCCGTCCTTGTCTATGTCGCAATCGATTTCGCCGCGATGCAGCAGGTAGTTTAGGCACGCGAAGCTTTCACCCGTTGCCATGCCCAGCAGCGCGATGTCGGATTCGGTGATGCTGCGAGCGAACAGGCTGCCAAACACGTCGACCGCACGCTTGGGCGCATCCAGGGCGCTCTTTAAGCGATCGAGCGAGCGCTCCTGTCCCTGGCGCAGCCTGTCGATACGTGCGTGCAGGCCGCGAAAGCATTCGTTGTGCGACGGCAGAACCAGCACATCGTCCGGTATCTCGCGCTTGAGCTTGTCCAGCGATGCGAGCCAATCGGCCATCGGATCGGCGTCCGGCTCGATGGGGTAGACCGAGACGTTGGACGAGATGCGCGGCAGGATCTGGTCGCCCGAAATCAGGACCTTGAGCTCGGGACAATACAGGCAGGCATGCTCGGGCGAATGGCCGTTGCCGGTGACGACACGCCAGGCATGGGCCCCGATCTGCAGGGTCTCGCCGTCGCGAAGACGCCTGAAGCTGTCGGGCAGCGGGTGTATGTGTTTGCCGAAGTTGCCGAAGCGTGTGCGGTAGGTCTCGATGGCGGCATCACTCCACCCGGCTCGCCGATAGAAATCGATCGCGTCGGCCGGCGCTTCCCGCCCGGTGTCGGACACCATCACGCGGCACATCAGGTATTCGGACCGGGTCATCCACAGCCGTATGCCAAACTTGCGCGTCAACCAGCCCGCCATGCCCACATGGTCGGGATGCATGTGCGTCACCAGGACGCGAGTCAGCCGGCGATGATCCGGCGCATTGGCGAACAACTCACGCCAGACCGCCGCCGTTTCCTCGGTGCGCACGCCGGTATCGACAAGCGCCCAGCCCGCGCCGTCGTCGATCGCCCACAGGTTGATGTGGTCGAGCGCGTAAGGCAGCGGCATCCTTATCCAGTGAACGCCGGCAGCCACCTCCATCGACAGGCCGCGCTGCGGCACCTCCTCGAAGGGGTAAGTCAACTTGCCCTTGAGCGTTTCCGTGGTTTCCTTGAATCCGTCCATCCTGCTGGCCTCCTGGTAGCGAACTGTGGGTCTTGCCCTCGCGCATCGAGAACCACCCGGATGAATCGTACGCGCAAAGGTCGGCCTGCGCCGCCCAGACGGTTTTCTTGTCGCGCGCTCAGCGGGCAGACAGGAAGCGGGGTGCGCTGGCCACCTGCACGGAACCATCCGCACCGGTGCTGTAGATGCCGCGTGCCACATTATGCGGATGCGCCGCAGCCTCCGAGATGCTGAGTACCGGGGCGAAACACACGTCGCTGCCTTCGAGCAAGGCGCACCAGTGCGCGCGCGGCTGGCCGGCAAACAGCGCGGTAAAGCGGGTTTTCAGCGCCGGCCAGTCGGCCTTGTCGTATTGCCTCGCAGGGTCCACATCGGCCAGGCCCAGCTTGTCCAGCAGCAGCGCATAGAACTGCGGCTCCAGCGCGCCCAGTGTGATAAAGCCGCCGTCAGCGCAGGTGTACACGTCATAAAAGGGCGAATCGTGGAACGGGCTTGCTTCGGGACCATCGATCTGGCCGCTGCTGCGTACCCACTGCGCGATGCCGCCCAGCATGGCCAGAACATCGACGATGGCGCCGTCCACCACACGGCCACGGCCGCTGCTGCGCGCTTCCAGCAACGCACAGGCAATGCCGAAGGCCAGGCCCAGCGCGCCGCTCGCATCACCCACCACCGTGGGCGGCACCATAGGCCGCTCGCCACGATGCGCCGACAGCGACAGCAGCCCGGTCAGCGCCACATAGTTCAAATCGTGCCCGGCCGCCTGGGCCAGCGGCCCGCTCTGGCCCCAGCCCGTCATGCGGCCGTAAACCAGCTTGGGGTTGCGCGCGCTGCAGTCGGCGGGTCCCAGGCCCAGCCGTTCCATCACGCCGGGGCGGTTGCCTTCAATCAAGGCGTCGGCACCGTCCACAAGCGCCATCGCCTCGACCACCGCAGCGGCATTCTTGAGGTCCAGCAGCACAACGGTCTTGCCGCGGCGCAAGGGGTTGTCATGGCTGCCGCCCAGCCGCTCGCTCACCGCCCCCTTTTGAGGCCGTGCGATCACGGTCACCTCCGCGCCCATGTCAGCCAGCATGCGGCCGGCCAGCGGACCGGGGCCTATGCCTTCGAACTCGACGATGCGAACGCCTGTCAGCGGTGGATTCATGATGTCAGCTTTCGTGCAATCAGGTCTTTCATGACCTCGTTGGCGCCGCCGTAAATCTTTTGCACGCGGGCGTCGGCGTAAAGACGCGCAATCGGGTATTCGGCCATATAGCCGTAGCCGCCGAACAGTTGCAGGCATTCATCGACCACCTTGCATTGCTGCTCGGTACACCACCACTTGGCCATGTAGGCGGCTTCGTCGTCCAGTGTGCCATCGAGCAGGCGCTGAATGCAGTCGTTGACAAAGCTGCGCACGATGTGGGCGGTGGTCGCCACCTCGGCGAGCTTGAAGCGCGTGTTCTGGAAGTCGAACAGCGTCTGGCCGAAGGCCTTGCGCTGCTGGGTGTAGTCCAGTGTCAATTCCAGCGCATGCTCTATCACCGCCGCGGCAGGCACCGCGATCAGCAGGCGTTCGTAAGGCAGTTGGCCCATCAGCTGCTTGAAGGCGTCGCCCTCCTTGCCGCCCAGCAACTGGTCGGCCGGCACGCGCACGCCGTCGAACGACAGCTCGGCGGTGTCGGACGCGTGTTGCCCGATTTTTTCAAGGCGGCGACCAACGTTAAAGCCCTCCAGGCCCTCGGTCTCCAGCACGATCAGCGACAGGCCACGGCTGCCGGCCTCGCCGGTGCGTGCGACCAGCACCAGCAAATTGCAGGTGAAGCCGTTGGTGATGAAGGTCTTCGCGCCATCGATGACATAGTGCTCGCCATCGCGGCGCGCCCGGGTAGCGATGGCCTTCAGGTCCGAGCCGCAGCCGGGTTCGGTCATGGCGATGGCCGCCAGCATCTCGCCGCTGGCGAGCCTGGGCAGCCAGCGCTGTTTCTGCGCCTCGGTCCCGTAGGCCAGTATGTAATGCGAGGCAATCGAGTGGACGCCGGTGTTGGCCGGAAACTCGGCCTTGGCCAATTCGTCCTGCACCACCAGCTGGTAGGCCAGTGACGCGCCGGCTCCACCATAGGCTTCATCAAGCTCGGGCAGCAAAAAGCCCATGGCACCGAACGGCGCCCAGACCTCGCGCGGAATGAAGCCCTGGCGGCGCCAGGAATCCAGATGCGGGGTCATCTCACCGGCGATGTAGCGACGGACCTGTTCGCGAAAGGCATCGATCTCTTCGTCCATCCATGGATGGCGGAGCAACTGGGGCAGCATGCTTTTTTCCTGGGTCAGTGACGCCCGGCGCGCGCTAGAAAACGCGCGCAGGCAGTGTTGAAAAAATCGCCCGCAACATGCGGGAGCTGGGCCGTGCGCTCAGCGCCCAGTTGTTGGGCCAGGGTGTTCACCGGGGCGGCATCTATCAGGCACCGCGTGTCGCGCACGGCCGCAGCCGACGTGCCGCCCAGCCGCCGGGCCAGTACCTGTGCCTGCTCAAGCAGGTCCGCATCGTCAACGCAGCGCCAGATGAGGCCCCATTGCTCGGCCTGTGCGGCATCTATGCGCTCGCCAAGCAGGGCCATGCCCAGCGCACGGCTGCGGCCGACCAGCCGGGACAGCGCCCAGGTCGCACCCAGATCCGGCACGATGCCCAGCTGCGACACCTGCGGCACCAGGAAGTAGGCCGAGCGCGCCGCCAGTACAACATCGGCCGCCAGAGCAATGCCGACGGCGCCGCCCGCGCAGGCTCCGTTCACCGCCGAAACCACGGGCACCCGGCATTCGGCGATGGCCTGCGTGAGCGGGTTGGCTGTGTCCGCCATGAAGCGCCCGATTTCGCCCTGCGCGTGGGCTGGGCCACCGGCCAGCACCTCGCCAAACCACCCGATGTCGCCGCCGGCCGAAAAGGCGCGCCCCGCGCCGGTCAGCACGATGGCGCGCGTGCGCTCATCGTCCGTGCAGGCATGCAGCGCGGTCGCCATGGCGGTCATCAGGTCCGGTCCGAGTCCGTTAAGCGTCTCCGGCCGGTTAAGTGCCAGGGTCGCAACGCCGTCTTGCAGGGTACGTTGCACCAGAACGGTCATCGCTTAAATCCCGGTCAGGCCGCCGCTGCACATCAGCGTCTGGCCGCTCACATAGTCGGACTCGGGAATGCACAGCAGGTACACCGCACCGGCCGCCTCGTCGGGTGTGCCGCCACGGCCCAGCGGAATACCGCGCTCCATCGCCGCCATCAGGTCCGGATTGACACCGACCTTGATCTCGCGGCCGTCAACATTGGCGGTGGCGCCTTCATTGGCGTTACCGGTCAGGCGGGTCTTGATCAGGCCGTAGGCGACGGCGTTGACGGTGACGTTCATGCGCCCCCACTCCTTGGCCAGCGTTTGTGTCATGCCGACAATGCCGGCCTTGGCAGTCGAATAGTTGACCTGGCCAGCGTTGCCGAACAGGCCCGCCACCGACGAGATGTTGACGACCTTGCGCACCACGCGCTGGCCGGCCTCAAGCTCGGCCTTGCCGAGGGCGCGTATCACCGGCTGCGCGGCACGCAGGATGCGAAACGGCGCGGTCAGGTGGCAGTCGATCATGGCGTACCACTGCTCGTCGCTCATCTTCTGGATCACGTTGTCCCAGGTGTAGCCGGCGTTGTTGACGATGATGTCCAGGCCCTTGTATTCACTGACGGCAGTGCCGACAAAACGTTCAGCAAAGTCCGGCGCGGTGACATTGCCGACGCAGGTCACGGCCTGGCCGCCGTTCTTCCTGATCTCCGCGACGACTTCTTCGGCCGGGCTCGCATCGAGGTCATTGACGACGATGCTTGCGCCTTCGCTGGCCAGCTTGAGGGCGATCGAACGGCCGATGCCTCGGCCCGAGCCGGTGATGAGGGCGACCTTGCCTTCGAGTTTGCGTGTCATGGGGTGTTTCTCCTGAAAAGTTTTTTGAAAAGGTAAAAGGGTTATGGCAATGCGACCAGCGCTTCGCCGACGATCTTGGTTTGTCCGAACTGGTTGGCGCTGTGCAGCTCTATGCGCACGCAGCGTTCACCGTTGTGGGCCAGTTTTTCGACCACATGGCCGCTGCAGCGCATGGCATTGCCCAGGTGGGTGATGCCCTGGAAGCGCACGTCAAAGCGGCGCAGCCGGCTTTGCGGCGCCCAGCCTGTCAGCAGCCGGCCAAGCCAGGCCATGCCCAGCATGCCCTGCGCGAAGACGTCCGGCATGCCGGCGCGGCGTGCAAAATCGGTGTCGATGTGTATGGGGTTGTGGTCGCCGGAGGCGCCCGCAAACAGGGCCAGCGTCGTCCGGTTGACGGGCGGCAGTTGCAGTGCCGGCAGTTCGTCGCCAACCTGAACGGTGTCATAAGTGGGTGTTTTCATGGTCGTTTTCTGTCAGTTGCGGCAAACAAGAATGGTGCGCAGCTCGGCCACCAGTTCGTCCCGCTGGTTGCTGGCGCGCGAGGTCTTGACGACAAACTCGAGCGCGCCATTCTTCTTGTCGTAGATGTCGGTGATTTTCGAGCGCACGGTCACCGTGTCGCCTGCGCAGGCTGCTGCGTGATAGCTGAAGTTTTGCTCACCGTGCAGCAGCCTGGCGATGGGGATTTGCAGCTCTTCGAGCAGGCGGTCCACCGCGCCCGAATCAAGCTCGGCCGCGAACAGAAAGGTCGGCGGTGCCGGCAGGTCCGGGTAGCCGGCATCACGCGCTGCGCTGGTATCGGTGTACACAGGATCGGTCTCGCCGATCGCCTTGGCAAAGAACTGCAGCCGGCTGCGCTCAATCGGCAGCACCGAGGCGGGCAGTTCGCGGCCTATCCATTTCCTGTCAATCATGGAATAACCTTTCAAACGCGTTCGTACAGCGTGACGACGCAAGCGCCGCCCAGACCCAGGTTGTGCTGCAGCGCCAGCCGCGCACCTTCAACCTGGCGTTTGTCGGCCGTGCCGCGCAACTGGTGCGTCAGCTCAAAGCACTGCGCCAGACCAGTGGCACCCAGTGGATGGCCCTTGCTCAGCAAGCCGCCCGAGGGGTTGGTGACCACCTTGCCGCCATAAGTGTTGTCGCCGTCAGCCACGAACTTCTCGGCGCCACCCCGCGGACACAGGCCAAGGGCTTCGTAGCTGAGCAGCTCGTTGTGGGCAAAGCAGTCGTGCAACTCGACCACGTCAATGTCTTGCGGGCCGACACCGGCCGCCTCGTAGACCTGCTGTGCGGCGGCTTGCGCCATGCTGGAGCCGACCACTTCACGCATGTCGCGTGCCTCGAAGGTGACGGGGCGGTCGGTGGTCATGGCCTGCGCCCGGATGCGTACATTGCGCTTCAGGCCGTGGCGAGCGGCAAAGTCTTCCGAGCAGACAATGGCCGCAGCCGAACCGCAAGTCGGCGGGCAGGCCATCAGGCGCGTCATCACGCCAGGCCACATCACTGGCGAGGCCATGACGTCCTCTTCGGTCAGCACGGTACGGAACAGCGCCAGCGGGTTGTTCGCGGCGTGGCGGCTGGCCTTGGCGCGGATACTGGCAAAGGTCTCCACCCTGGTGCCGAACTCATTCATGTGCGCCAGGCCCGCGCCACCGAAGTAGCGCAGCGCCAGCGGCAAATCGATGTCGACCAACTCGTCGGTGGCCGTGTCGAAGGGCTCGAAAGGGCTGGGGCGGTCCTTGAACATAGACCCGAGCGCGCCCGGACTCATCTGCTCGAAGCCCAGCGCCAGCACGCAGTCGGCGGCGCCGCTGGCCACCGCCTGGCGGGCCAGGAACAGCGCGGTCGAGCCGGTGGAGCAGTTGTTGTTGACGTTGATGACGGGAATGCCGGTCATGCCCACCTCATACAGCGCGCGCTGGCCGGCGGTGGAGTCGCCGTACACATAACCCACATAGGCCTGTTGCACCAGGTCGTAGCCGATGCCGGCGTCAGCCAGCGCCTGGCGCGTGGCCTTGGCGGCCATCTGCGGGTAGGGCTCATTGGCACCCGGTTTGGTGAAGGGGATCATGCCGACCCCGGCGACAAAAACATCATGGCTCATGGAAAACTCCTGAAAAGTAAAAAATGAAAAGGAAAGAAAGGAAAAATTCCTGGCTCAGGACACGGCGCGCTCGCGGCCCTGCCAGAAAGGCTCGCGCAGTTTGGTCTTGAGCACCTTGCCGGCGCCGGACAGGGGCAAGGCATCGACAAAATCCACGCTGCGCGGGCATTTGTAGCCGGCGACCAGCGACTTGCAATGTGCAATCAGCGCGTCGGCACTCACCGTCTCGCCCGGCTTGCAGACCACCACCGCGTGCACGGCCTCGCCCCACTCGTCGCTCGGAATGCCAATCACGGCGCAGGCCGCCACCACGGGATGCTGGGCCAGCGCGTTCTCGACCTCGGCCGAGTAGACGTTCTCACCGCCCGTGATGATCATGTCCTTGAGCCGGTCGGCGATGAAGATAAAACCATCCTCGTCCATATACGCACCGTCGCCGGTGTGCATCCAGCCCTTGCGCACAGCGGCGGCCGTCAGCTCGGGTTTGTTCCAGTAGCCCTGCATCACGTTGGGGCCGCACACCACGACCTCGCCCACCGTGCCGCGCGGCACCTCATCGCCAGCGGCATCAACAATCCTGACCTGTGTGATGTAGCTGGCGCGGCCGGCGGAACGCAGCTTGCCGAGCTTGCGCGCTTCGGACGTGTGGTACCAGGCCGGATTGACGGTTGCCACCGGCGACAGCTCGGTCATGCCGTAGGCCTGCACAAAGCCCACGCCGGGCAGCGCCGCCATGGCCCGCTCGATCAGGGCCTCGGAAATCGGCGAGGCGCCGTAAGCAATGGCCTTCAAGGCACTGAGATCACGCGGTTTTTTCATCGCCGGGTGGTCAACCAGCATCTGGATCATGGTCGGCACCAGCAGCAGGTGCGTGACGCGGTCGCGCTCCAGCGTGTCGAGCACAAGTTCCGGATTGAAGGCCGGGATAATGGCGTGCGTGTTGCCCTCTATCCAGTGCGGCATCGCAACCCCCATGTCGGCCAGGTGGAACATGGGCGCCGCATGCAAATAAGTGCCGCCCGGCGTGGCCAGGCCTTCGGCATGCAGGGCCAGACCCGAGCTGCACATATTGGTGTGGCTCAGCATCACGCCCTTGGGGAAGCCGGTGGTGCCGCCGGTATAAAAAATGCCGGCCAGGTCCTCGCCGCGGCGCAAGGCGTCGGCCACCGGTTCGGCCCCGGCCAGCAGCGTCTCGTAGCCCAGCATGCCGGCCGGCACATCGCCGTCGCTGCAATAGACCACTTCACGCAAGGTGCTGCAGTCGCGGCGGATTTGCTCGACCATGGGACGGAAGGTCTCATCGACCAGCAAAATGGTGGAGCCCGAGTCTTCCAGCGAATACAGGATTTCGGCCGCCGACCAGCGGATGTTGCACGGGTTCAGCACGCCGCCGCCCCATGGCACGGCCATCTGGTATTCAAGGTAGCGGTCGGAGTTGAGCGCCAGCATGGCGACGCGATCGCCGGTCTGCATGCCCAGCTTGTGCAGCGCGCCGGCAAGCCGCGCCACGCGATCGGCGAACTCAAGAAAGGTGCGCTGCCGGTCACCGAAGCGCACCGCAATGCGCTTGGGGTGTTGCTGCACCGCCCGGTGCAGGGCTTGAGTCAGGTACATTGTTGTCTCCATTGAGCCCGCGAACTCCACAGGCCTGTTGTTGATGCCGCTGATGGTAGAAGCAGCAGTGCAGGCCCACAATGGCGTATTACGTCGATCACATGGCAAAAGACCTCAATCCACAACGCCTCGCTTTTTGATGCTCCACCCTCCTGCCACCGTCCCGATTGCCATGGTGCATGGCATGTTGTCCGGCGTGAAGGCGCGCAAGCAGCCTTACGATGCCTTCCTGGCTGACGCGGGCATCGCCCCGGAGCTGCTTGAGCAGGCCGGTGCACGCGTGACCGCGGACCAGTACGTGGCGCTGTTCCGGCTGTTGATCGAGCGCCTGGACGATGACTTCATAGGCTTCCTGTCGCGACCGTTCAAGCACGGCGGGTTTGCCATGATGGTGCGCGCCGGGGTCAGCGCCCCCACCCTGGAGGTGGCGATACGCCGCATTGCGCACACCCTGCGGCTGCTGCAGGACGACGTGCTGCTGGAGCCGGTGCGCGAGGGCGCGCTGGCCGGGCTGGCGCTGCGCTTCACCGATCCGTCGCGGGAATGGCCCGTTTTTTTGCATGAATTGCTGCTGCGCGTCATATGGCGGCTGCTGACGTGGCTGGCGGGCAAACGACTGCCCGCGGCGCGCTTCGACTTCGCGTTTGAAAGTCCGCCCCACGCCGCCAGCTATGCCAAGATATTTCCCGGGCCGCTGCAATTCGGGATGCAGCATTCGGCCGTCTGGTTCGACGTGGCGCGCCTGCAGGACCCGGTGCGGCGGGACGAAGCCGCCATGCGCACCTTCCTGCCCGACGCGCCGGCCCACGTCATCCTGCCCCGGCGCGGCGACGAGGAGGCCAGCGCACGCGTGCGCGCCCACCTGCAGCGAACGCAACCCGAATGGCCAGACCTTGTCGCCACGGCCGAAGCCATGCACATGGCGGCGTCCACCCTGCAGCGGCGGCTGGCCAGTGAAGGCACCTCATTCCAGGCCCTGAAAGACGAGTTGCGCCGCGACACGGCCATCGTGCGCCTGAACACCAGTGCCGTGCCCCTGGCGGCTTTGGCCTGTGAGCTGGGCTTTGCCGACAGCGCGGCCTTCCAGCGCGCGTTCAAGGGCTGGACCGGCAGCGCCCCGGGCGCCTACCGCCGCGGCGGGGCATGAGCCATGCCAGGTTTTCAGGCAATTTTTGATAAAAAAGTGCCCGCACTGCAATAGATACGCGCGCAATCAGCTATAAATTAAATAGCAGGCGATCGGTAGATTTTCAAGCGGGGACCGCGAAACTGGCTCCGCCAGGCCGCAGGCGCCGTCCCCTGCAAGGGGAGAGGAGGCTACACGAAGTGAGCCTCAACAGGGGTGTGGCTATGCCCAGCCACCACCCAGCGCGCGTATCAGCCCCACCGTCGCCAGGTACTGCGCGGCTTTCACCTGCAGCGCCTGGCGGCGGTTGCGCAACTCGCTGCGCTGCGCGTCCAGCAGTTCAAGCTGGCTGACAAACCCATTGCGGTAGCGTGAATCCGACAGCAGCGTGGCGCGGCTGCTGGAGGCGACGGAACGCGACTGCGCCTCGGACTGGTCCGCGAGCAGGCGCAGCGCAGAGAGCTGGTCTTCCACGTCACGAAAGGCGACGAGCACCTGTTCGCGGTAGTTGGCCAGCGCAATGCTCAGGTCTGCATTGGCGCCCTGCACGCCTGCCTCGCGTCGGCCGCCGTCAAAGATGGGCAGCGACAGCAAGGCGCCCACGCCCCAGGCCTGGGTCGAGAGCTTGAACAGGTCCTTGATGTCAGGCGCGGCATAGCCGCCGTTGGCCGTCAATGAAAAGATCGGAAACCACGCGGCTTTCGCCACGCCGACACGGGCCTGCGCGGCCTGCATGGTGTTCTGTGCGGCGGATATGTCCGGCCTGCGCGTCAGCACGGTGCTGGGCACGCCAGCGGGGATGACGGGCAAGGCGGTGGCCCAGGCGGTGGGCGTGACTGCAAAGTTTGAAGCCACCTCACCCACCAGCACGGCCAGCGCGTGCTCAAGCACGGCGCGGCGCTGGTCGAGCGCCAGTGCTTCGGACTCTGTCGATGCAGCCTCGCTGCGCACGCGGGCCACATCCAGCTCGGCGACATCGCCTTCCCTGAAGCGCACTTCGGTCAGCCGCACGGTGTTCTGGTAAGCCTGCAGCGTGCTGCGCACCAGCTCACGCTCGGTGTCGAGTGCGCGCAGGCTGAGGTAGGTTTGCGCAACGTCGGCCTGCACCAGCAGTTGCGTGCTGCGCAGCAGGGCTTCGCGCGAGGCTGCATCGAGTGACGCGGCATTCGATGCACCGGAGAGCTTGCCAAACAGGTCAACCTCGTAAGACAGGTTGGCGCCCGCACTGACCACGGTTTGCGCCACGTTGCCTGTTGTTGAATTGCGTTGCCGCGTGGCGCCTGCGCCTATGCCCAACTGCGGAAAGCGGTTGGCATCGACCTGGCCTGCGAGTGCACGCGCCTGTGCGAGACGGCCTGCCGCCACCTGCACGCTGTTGTTGTTGCCGTTGGCCCTGTCAATCAGGCCGTCGAGCACGGGGTCGGCAAAGACCTTCCACCACAGGCCCTGCACCTGCGGCGCTGTTGGGACGGTGGTCACGGCAGTCGCGCTTTCCTTGAAGGAGGTGGGCGCAGCGGGCACATTGCTGGTGTCGACCACTGCAGAGGTGGCGCAACCGGCCAGCACCAGCGCCATGACCAGAGGCGCCAGGCGGGTTTGCAATTTTGAATAAGTGTGGTTCATGGTGAACTCCTTCTATCTTTCAATCCGTTTTATTCGTGATGTTTGATGGGTGCAGCAGGCTGTACATGCAGCGCGCCACCACCGCCCGAGCCTGAACCGGATCCGATGGCCTGCTCGATGTGCGGCACCTCGCCATGCAGCTTGAGCGCGCGATTGCCCGTCATGGCGCGCAGGGCGACATAGAACACCGGTGTGAGGAAGAGGCCAAAGGCTGTGACGCCAATCATTCC
Source organism: Pseudomonadota bacterium (assembly GCA_040388255.1). Lineage (GTDB taxonomy): Bacteria > Pseudomonadota > Gammaproteobacteria > Burkholderiales > Burkholderiaceae_C > Polaromonas. Next base: position 153,881 of record JAZKCE010000001.1, read on the forward strand.
CGAGAACACCGCCACACCCATGGCCGAGCGCATCTCTGCACCCGCACCAGTTGACAGCACAAGGGGCAACACGCCCATGACAAACGCAAGAGACGTCATCAGGATGGGGCGCAGGCGCAGGCGGCTGGCTTCAATCGCGGCCTGCACCGGCGTGCGGCCAGAAAACTCCAGCTCGCGTGCAAACTCTACGATCAGAATCGCGTTCTTCGCCGACAGCCCCACCAGCACCATGAGCCCGATCTGCGTGAAGACGTTGTTCTCACCGCCCGAAATCCACACGCCGGTCATGGCGGCCAGCAGGCTCATGGGCACGATCAAAATAATCGCAATCGGCAGGGTCAGACTTTCATACTGCGCAGCCAGCACCAAAAACACCAGCAAGATCGCCAGCGGGAACACCAGCACCGCAGAGTTGCCGGCCAATATCTCCTGGTAGGTCAGCTCTGTCCATTCAAAGCTGATGCCCTTGGGCAAAGTCTCGGCAGCGATGCGCTCGATTGCCTCCTGTGCCTGGCCCGATGAATAGCCGGGCGCAGGGCCACCGCTCACGTCAGCTGAAAGATAGCCGTTGTAGCGCATGGCGCGCTCCGGGCCAAAGCTGGGTTGCACTTTCATCAGCGCAGACAGCGGTACCATCTCGCCGGTGGTTGAGCGCACCTTGAGCAGGCCCACGTCTTCCGCCCGCGCACGGTAGGCCGCATCCGCCTGCACCCGCACGCTGTAGGTGCGGCCGAATTTGTTGAAGTCGTTGGCATACAGGCTGCCCAGGTAGATCTGCATGGTGTCGAAAATGTCGGTCACAGGCACATTGAGCTGGCGCGCCTTGGTGCGGTCAATGTCGGCATACAGCTGCGGCACATTGACCTGCCAGCTGGTGAAGGTGCCTGCAATTTCAGGCGCCTGCGCGACCTTGGCCATAAAGGCTTTGACGGCTACATCCATGGCGTCGTAACCCAGCGAAGCGCGGTCTTCCAGTTGCAGCTTGAAACCGCCCGTGGTGCCCAGGCCTTCGACCGGCGGCGGCGGGAACATCACGATAAAGGCGTCCTGGATGCTGCCGAATGCCTGATTGAGCTGGCCTGCCACTGCGCCGCCGCTCTGGTCCTTGTGCTTGCGCTCGGCAAACGGCTTGAGCGTGGCAAACACAATGCCCGAGTTGGAGCTGTTGGTAAAGCCGTTGATCGAGAGGCCGGGGAAGGCAATCGCATCTTCCACATTCGGGTTCTTCTTCATGATGTCGCCCATGCGCTGGATCACGTCTTCGGTGCGGTCCAGCGTGGCGCCGTCGGGCAGCTGCGCAAAACCAATCAGGTACTGCTTGTCCTGCGCGGGCACAAAGCCGCCGGGCACCAGCTTGAAGATGCCGACCGTTGCAGCCACCAGCACCAGGTAAACCGCGAGCATCATGGTCTTGCGCGATATGGCGCTTTTGACACCGGTGCTGTAGTTGCTGGCGCCACGGCTGAAGAGGCGGTTAAAGCCGGCAAAGAAACGGCCAAAGATTTTGTCCATGCCGCGTGTCAAGCGGTCTTTGGGCGCATCGTGGCCCTTGAGCAGCAGGGCCGCCAGTGCGGGCGACAGCGTCAGCGAGTTGATGGCCGAGATCACGGTCGAAATTGCAATCGTGACGGCAAACTGGCGATAGAACTGGCCGGTCAGGCCGCTGATAAAGGCCAGCGGTACAAACACGGCAACCAACACCAGCGCAATCGCGATGATGGGGCCCGACACCTCGCGCATGGCGCGGTAGGTGGCCTCACGCGGGCTCAGGCCGTCCTCGATGTTGCGCTCTACGTTCTCGACCACCACGATGGCGTCATCGACCACGATACCGATGGCCAGCACCAGCCCGAAGAGGCTGAGCGCATTGATTGAAAAGCCCAGCAGGTGCAGCACGGCAAACGTGCCGACCACAGACACCGGCACAGCCAGCAAGGGAATGATGGAAGCGCGCCAGGTCTGCAGAAACAAAATGACGACCAGTACGACCAGTGCAATCGCCTCAAGCAGCGTGGTGATCACGGACTTGATGGAAGCACGCACAAACTGCGTCGGGTCATAGGCAATGCGGTACTCCACGCCTTCGGGCATGTTCTTTGAGAGCTCGTCCATGGTCTTGCGCACCGCGTCAGAGATTTCCAGCGAGTTGGAGCCTGGCGCCTGGAACACGCCCATGCCGACGGCCTGCTTGTTGTTGAGCAGCGAGCGCAGCGCGTAGTCGGCAGCGCCCAGCTCCAGCCGGGCAATGTCGCGCAGGCGGGTGATGGCGCCGTCGGCACCGGTCTTGACGATGACGTCGCCAAACTCTTCTTCATTTTGCAAACGGCCCTGTGCGTTGATGGACAGTTGCATGTCCACACCTGCGAGGCCCGGCGATGCACCGACCACGCCGGCGGCAGCCTGGATGTTCTGGCCGCGAATGGCCGCCACCACATCGCTGGCCGAGAGGCCGCGCTGCGCGACCTTTTGCGGGTCCAGCCAGACACGCATTGAATAGTCACCACCGCCAAAAATCTGCACCTGGCCAACGCCCTGGATGCGGGCCAGGCGGTCTTTCACATTCAGCACCGCGTAGTTGCGCAGGTAGTTGATGTCGTACCTGTCATTCGGCGAGACCAGGTGCACCACCATCGTGATGTTGGGCGCGCTCTTGACGGTGGCAACACCCAGACGGCGTACTTCTTCTGGCAGGCGCGGCTCGGCCTGCGAGACGCGGTTTTGCACCATCTGCTGGGCTTTGTCGGGGTCGGTGCCCAGCTTGAAGGTCACGGCCAGCGTCATCACGCCATCGGTGGTGGCCTGGCTGTTCATGTAGAGCATGCCTTCAACGCCATTGATGGATTCCTCCAAAGGCGTCGCCACCGTTTCGGCAATCACCTTGGGGTTGGCGCCGGGGTACTGGGCCCGCACGACGATGGTGGGCGGCGCGACTTCCGGGTATTCGGAAATCGGCAAACCACGCAGCGCAACGAGGCCGGCAATCAGCATCAGCAGCGACAGCACGCCGGCAAAAATCGGCCTGTCAATAAAAAATTTGGAAAGATTCATGGCAATTCTTCTTGTTCAAAGGGGAGCGGTTGTCATTGCGGACCTGATCCGCAAGCCATGACCCCGGCTACCTGCTTGCAGCATTGAAGGAGATGGATCCCGGATCAAGTCCGGGATGACAGACAAAGCAATCGAAGGGCTGTCATTGCGGGCTCGACCCGCAATCCATGACCCCACGCAGGATGGCAACCGGGACATTACTTCTGCGCAAGCTTGACGGCCTTGTCGCCACCGGAAAGCTCGGCTTTGGCCGACATCTCGACCGGCTGCGGCGCCACCAGCGCACCGGGCCGTATGCGCTGCAGGCCGTTAACGACGATGCGCTCGTTGGCAGCCAGCCCGCTCTTGATGACCCGCAGGCCGTTGACCGACGCGCCCAGCGTGACCTCGCGGTAAACCGCCTTGTTGTCGGCGCCCACCACCATCACAAACTTCTTGTTCTGGTCGGTGCCGACGGCGCGCTCATTGATGAGCAGCGCACTGGCCTTGGTGGCCTGGCCCATGCGTATGCGGGCAAACTGGCCGGGCATCAACTGGCCGTCCTTGTTGTCGAACACGGCGCGGGCGCGCACAGTGCCGCTTTTGGCATCGACCTGGTTGTCGACCAGTTGCAGCCGGCCTTCAAACGGTGTGTCGCTGCTGGCGGAGGTGCCCATCTGCACGGGAATGCGGTCCAGCTTGCGATCACCGCCTGCGCTCACGTCTTTCAACGCCTTGGCCACGACCTGCTCGTCAGCTTCAAAGCTGGCGTAGATGGGGCTCACGGAGACCAGCGTCGTCAGCACCGGCGCACCCGGGCCGGCAGCGACAAGATTGCCGACCGTCACCTCCAGCTTGCCGACGCGACCAGATACCGGCGCGCGCACCTGGGTGTAGCCCATGCTGAGCTGCGCGGTTTGCAACGCGGCCTGTGCGGCACGCAGGTTTGCATCGGCCTCACGCTGGCCGTTCACGCGTTCATCGAACTCGCGTTTGGAGATCGCCTGCTCGCTCCACAAGCGCTGCGAGCGCTCTTGCTCACCCCTGGCCTGCGCACCCTTGGCCTGGGCTGCAGCAACCTGCGCTTCAGCGCGCTGCACATCTGCAGCGTAGGGGGCCGGGTCAATCGTCAGCAGCAGGTCGCCCTTTTTGACAAGTGCGCCTTCACGAAAGTGCACGGCCTGTATGGTGCCGGCGACACGCGAGCGGATGTCCACACGCTCGACAGCTTCGAGGCGGCCAGAGAATTCATCCCAGGCTGCAACGTCACTTTGCACCACAGTGGCGACGGACACAGGCGTGGCGGGTGCTTCTGCAGCTGCAGGTTGTGCGCGCGAGCTGCTCACACCAAAGATGGCGGCGGTGACTCCGGTGAGTGCCAGCACGGCGATGGCAATGGCCAGCAGGCGGCGTTTGGGGGTATGGAGGCGAATGGTCTGCATGATGGTCGGGTCCCTGGAAAATTAAAGAATTGAAATGGAGTTGGAGGATGCAAAAAACGATGGCTTGTGCACAGGCTTGTCTTGCGCGGCATCTTTTTTGTCGTTGTTGAATTCACTGAAAAAATCGCTGAACTGCTTTTGCACGCCGGCCGACCATGCGGCTTTTTCACGAGCTTCATCGACAGCTTCCAGGTAGCTCACAGGCCAGCCGGTCGGGCCGGGCAGCACGGCGGCATGCACCAGTCGGCCAAAGACGCACAGCCGGTCGGCGTAAGCGAGTGCCTCATCACGCAGCGGGTCGTCCTGCGCGGTCAGCAGCAGGGTGGGCGGCAGGCTGGTCAGGCGCAGTGCATTGCCGGGGGCGGCATAGGGGTGGGCGGCGTTATCAACACGCGAGAGGTACTGGTTCCAGCCGTCAGCCCAGGTGCAACCGACCGGGCCGGCATCGGCGCAGCGCAATGATTCAGTGGCCATGCACGGGTCCAGCATGGGTGACAGCAAAATCTGCCCGGCCAGTTCGGGCTCATGCCGGTCACGCGCCATCAGCGCCACGGCGGCAGCCAGGTTGCCACCGGCTTCTTCACCGGCCACAAACACCGGCGCGTCCTTGCCGGCCAGCTTTTGCCTGGCCTTGAAAGCCCAGGTCAGCGCGGCATAACCCGTTTCAATCGCCTGCGGAAACGGGTTGGCCGGAGCCAGCGGGTAGTCCAGCGACATCACAACCGCGCCTGCAGCAGCCAGCAAACGCGGAACGCAGCCACCCTCTTCCAGTGATCCAGCCACAAAAGCACCGGCGTGAAAGTGCACAACCAGCGGAACCGGGCCGGTCGCTGCAGGGTCATACCGACCATAAAAACGCACGTTCAGCAGCGGGCTGGCGGGCGGTTTCAGGCCGATATTGATCTGTTTGTTGACCCAGGCCGGGCCGGTGAGGGCAGCTGCGGCGGCGGGTTTTTGAAGGCTGTGCATCTTGTCAAGCCGCAGAACGGCTCCAAATTGTTGCGATGCAGCAGAATGTAGGGCGCCTAGCCCCGGTAACAAATAGCGATTTCACTCATTCTTTATTTCACCATTGCAACAATGGGGCTTTAATTCTGGCGAATAATCGCCTCCAGTCCGGAAACGACCCTTTTTTGAACCATGTCTGTCATCCCGGACTCGATCCGCAATGACAAGCGGGTGCAGTTGAGCCGGATGAACGCCCACAAGGCATTGACGTTTCCTTAACCAGGGATTTTTATGGACAAGTTTTCTGCCATGCAGGCCTTTGTGCGTGTCGTGGAAGCCGGCACCTTTACCAAGGCAGCCGACTCCATGGGTGTGCCCAAACCCTCGGTGACCCGGCTGATCCAGGACCTGGAAAAGGAACTCGACACCAAGCTGCTCAACCGCACCACCCGCAAGGTCACGGTCACGGTGGACGGCGCCGCGTACTACGAGCAGGCCAGCCGCCTGCTGGGCGAGGTGCAGGAGCTCGAATCGAGCATGTCACGCGCCAAGGCCAGCCCGCGCGGCAAGCTGAAGGTGGACATCCCCTCCTCGCTGGGCATGTCCATCATCATTCCTGCCCTGCCGGATTTTTATGCGCGTTACCCCGATATCCAGCTTGAACTGGGCGTCAGCGACCGGCCCATAGACATCATTGCCGAGAACGTGGATTGCGTCATACGCGGCGGCGAGATCACCGACCAGTCGCTGGTGGCGCGCCGCATCGGCGAGTTCTACACGATGACCTGCGCGTCGCCGGCCTACCTCAAGCGCCATGGCACGCCGCAGCACCCGGCCGAGCTGGAAGAGTCGCACAAGATGATCCGCTACGCCTCCCCACGCGACGGCAAGTTGTTTTCATTCACCATGTACAGCGAAACCGGCTCGGTGGAAATCCACGGCAAACACCAGTTGTCCGTCAATGATTCAAACGCCGGTGTCGCAGCCGCTTTGGCGGCCCTGGGCGTGCTGCACACAGCCACCTTCCTTGTGCAACACCACATCAGCAGCGGCGCGCTCGAGCCGCTGTTTTCCGGCTGGTGCACAGAAGCCAAGCCGATTTTTGTGGTCTACCCGCCAAACCGCCACCTGAGCAACAAGGTGCGCGTGTTTGTGGACTGGATTGCAGAGCTGTTCTCAAAACACGACCTGATACAGCGCAAAAGCTCCTTGCCGGAGGCGATGTGCAAGGGATGGGCCGCGCCTGCCGTGCCAGGGGTTGCTGTTGTTGGGAAGGCTGTTGCTTCGCAGGTGCTTGAGGCGGCTTAGCGACTACTTAGCTTGCATTTTTGCGAGATCCCGAGGCCCAGATGATGGGGTGAAAGGTTGTACGCTCGTCGACAGGCAAAACACCAATGTCCCTCCGCATCGCGAGCAGTAACTCGGCAAGGAGCGAGTCATGTTTTTCCCGCATTCGGCTCGGCGCGTTCGAGATGCTGATTTCTGATCGAAATGCATTGAGCGCGATGAGGACGACCTGCGGAGCAAACAGCAGTAAGTTGTTTGTGGCCCGAGAGAAGGCCAGGTGGCCCTCTGGAGTTGCATCGCCCTCGACAATCCCACTGAGGCTTTCAATGAACGCCTTGTAGTAGGCGAGCTTTTCCTTCCTGCGCTCGGCCTCTAGGTCCCGTTGCTTTGAAAGCCAATAGGTGACGACTGCCACAAGCAAGCTGCCTGCGAGCCCGAGAAGTGCGACAGCAAGGGGCGTATCCATTAGTGCAAACTAACGTAATTTGGGCCGCAAAACCTGCGGCCTATGAATGGAAGTGCAATCCAATCTGGGCATCGAAATATCCTGTAAGCAGCTTGCACGTTCGACGTCGGACCAATGTTCTGTATTTTTCAGCGGATTCGTTACCCGCACTATAACCAGCCAGTCATTGAAGTTGAGTCCCAAATCCGCCGGCCCTTGCCGACTCAAGACGTGCGTTTATCGCTATCAATTCAATAGCTACCTGCGTGCGCAGATATTCGACCTCAAGCACTTTCAATACTGAAAATGAGCCATTTTCGAGCCCCACAGCCCGTTTTCAGGTCCGGAGGCATCGTTTTTTGCCCCGAAACCGCTGAACAAGCCATTTCCATCAATAAAAAGTGCCTGTACCCCAAGAGGAATGAGCGCAAGCAGCTACGTATTTGATAGCAATCGCCGCACCATCCAGCTCAGGCTGCAGAAACTGTTCTGGCCGGCCAGAACCTTTTGACCAGGCCTGACCACAGCCAGCACTAATGACGCATTGTGCCCCTGCGTTAAAAAACCGCCCTCGGGCGGTTTGCGGTGATTTTGAACAACTGCCCGGTCAACGCGCCGTCAGCCGCCCAAAGATAAACCCAAGCGCCAGGGCCGCACCCACGGCTTCAAGCGGCCTCTCCTGTACCCAGGATTTTGAGGCGTCCAGCGCCCTTGCGGGCGCTTGCGCCAGGTAGCGGGTCTGGTCCGAGAAGCGGTCGGCGGTGTGGTTTGCGGTGCTGGCGAGTTTGTCCACGGTTTCATGCGCCGTGGCCGACATGCGGTCCACCGCCTGGCGCGCCGGGTCGGCGACCTTGTCTATGCCGTTGTGCAGTGCGGCGCCGGCCGACTCCACATTGCGCTGGATGGTGTTGGTCGTTGATTCATTGCCTGAATTGGCGAACTGGCTGATCTTGTCCATGAGGGCTCCTTGAAAGTTCAACACATGCCGGCATGAAGTCACCCGGCTCTGTATTGACTTTAAGAACAGCCCATGCCCCCGCCTGTGCGCGAGGGCATGGCTTGCCTGTAGGACAAAAGAGGATTCAAATTGATGCCCCGCATGTCAGCCGGAACTGACAACACAAGGCTCTTTATGCCTCGCACGCGGGGTGGCGAGCAGCGTCATCATCATGATTTCCATGGAAACTCAAAGAGGCCGGCCATGAACAGAACCCCGAAACCCGCATCCGAAGAAGCTGACGAGGAAGATGAAGGACTGGAATTGCCGGTGACCCCGGACGAGGGATCACCGCTGATTCCGGACGAAGAACGCGTGGTGAATATACCCTCGTGAACAGCGTCCGGGTTTCAGTCGACCGTGCGCTTCAGGCGGATTTCTTCGAGTTTGATGCTGCCAAAGGCGACAGTCTTGAGCGATGGCATTTCGCGCTTGAAACCAGCGGCGTGTTCCAAAAAGCCCAGTGCGCGTTCATTGCGCAGCAGCGACCAGGCGGTGACCTGCGTGCAGCCTTCTTCCTTCAGCCCGTCACGCGCGCCGTCCCACAGGGCCAGACCGGCGCCCTTGCCCCAATGGGCAGGCGCAACATACAGCGCCCAGATTTCGCCAACTGTGGATTTGGTGCCGGCGTCGCGCGAGCGGTCAAAACCGACAAAACCGACCACCTTGTCGGCATCGGTGGCCACCAGCAGCTGGGGTTCGCTGTACTCAATGGCTTCGCGCCAGTAGGCCTGGCGCTTTTCGACGGTCATGGTTTTCAGGTAGTCCTCGGGCATCAGGTCCTGGTAGGCGGCTTGCCAGGTGGCGACATGAATTTCGGCAATGGCTTTGGCATCACGGGTGGAGGCAGGACGGACGGAATAGCTGGACATTAAAAAAATCGCTTGTAATAAATCACCGGGAAATCACAGTGACAAAAAATTCAGGGGGAGCGGAATTGTCGCGCAAATCGCGGCCGGCCCCTCCCGCCGCCCATGTGCCGGGTCCGGTGAGGTCAATAGCAGGCACTGAAAGCTGTAGCATTCAGACCATGCCCGCCAGCACCATCGCCTGATTTTGACAAACACACCCACACCGCCAGCCGCCATACCGGCAAACCCGGACGAGCAGGTTTTCAGTGCCCGTGTTGAGTCCTCGGGCCACATGTTTCCGGCGCCTGCCGCGCTGCCGCTGCTGCAGGCGGCGGAGCAGGCGGGCCTGCATGACCTGAGGCTGGACAGCTCCTGCCGCAACGGCACCTGCCGCACCTGCATCTGCCTACTGACCAGCGGGCAGGTGAGCTACCGCATTGAATGGCCAGGCCTGAGCCTGGATGAAAAGCGGGAGGGTTACATCCTGCCCTGCGTGGCCTACCCGGTTTCGGATGTGGTGCTGCAGCTGCCGTTTTGATGGGCGCTATTTACCGTTTTCGCGTGTAAAACCACGCGGCGCTCCCGGCCATTCAAATCAGGCCAACAGCCCCCGACGCGCGCCCATGGCCATGCCCAAGCGCATGAGTTCACCGTCGCCCAGCAAACGCGCGGCCATTGGCAGCAGTTCGCCGTCCTCGCGCTCGATGTGGCTGGTATAGGCGCAAACGAAAGCATCCACATCGCCGGCCGCCAGCACGGCTTCATCGCCGTCCAGGGTCCGCTCCAGCGCTGGGCGCAGGCGGCGCCAGGCGGCTTCCTGCGCCCGGTGCTCCTGGGCCAGGCCCCAGGTCATCTCGCGCAGGCATACCGGGTCCGACCCCGCCATGGACTCCAGCAAGGCCGGGAACAGATCCTGCTCTTCGTCGGCATGGTGTTGCGGCACGGCCTCATCGAAAAACCGCATCACGGAACAGGCCAGCTGGCGCGCCTGCCCATCCACGCCGCATTCGCCAATATAAAGCACCAGATGCTCCAGGGCGGCGCACTGCGCCAGCAGGTCCTGGTGGCAGGCCGCCAGCATTTCCAGCGGGGTATCGGGGCCGGCGGCGCCGGTCGGGCCGGGAAAACCCAGGTCATCACGCATCACTACACCTTCAAGCCGTTTGGCCGGTGGCGCGGCGCGCGGCTTCTTCCTGGTAACAGGCCGTGCAATCCCGGGCAATGGCAAAAGCACCCAGCGCCACGCCGGCCGCATCTTTCAGCAGCCCGAAACTCATGTCCACATACACCCGGCTGCCGGACTTGTGGCTCGCCCGCGTGGTCAAAACGCGCCCGTCATAACGGGTCAGGCCGGTGCTGACGGCCCGACCAAAGCCGTCAGCGTGGGCCTGCCTGAGCTTGTCGGGGATGATGACATCAAGCGTGCGGCCCAGCACTTCAGCCGCGGCATAACCAAAGATGCTTTCGGCGCCGCAGTTCCACAGCCGGATCAGGCCCTCGCGGTCGATATAAATGATCGCATCCTGCGCCTGTTCAACAATGGCACGGTGTATGCCCCACAGGGCCGGCTCGCCATGTTCAGGTAAACGCACTTTTTCCCCCCTTTTTCTGCGGCCGCTGCTGGCCGGCGCCCTGCAGCAGGTCTTGCAAAGACTGCAACTCGACCTGGTGCAAACGCGCCAGGCCGCCTATGACCCCGTCGCCTTTGGTGGTCAGGTGGATCTCGACACGCCGCAGGTCTGTCTGGCTGGCGCGGCGCTCGACCAGGCCCAGCGCCTCGCAACGCGAGACCAGCGCAACCACCCCGTGGTGCTTGGCCTGCAGCCGCTCCGCCAGTTCGGCGACCGTGGCCCATTCACGGCCCGGGAAACCCCTGAGCTGCAGCATCAGCTGGTACTGCAGCGGCGTGATGCCGTTTTCATGCGTGACTTCTTCACTGAAGCGCAGGAAACGCCTGAGCTGGTAACGAAATTCGGCCATCGCCTCAAAGTCGGTTTTGGTCATGGACTAAATATATCATGCTGTGATATAAATACAAGAACAAAACACGCCCATGAAACTCAACATCCTGTCCGACCTGCATCTGAGCCGAGGCATTCTGGCCACGCCAGACAACGATGCCGATGCCGTCATCCTGGCGGGCGACATCGCGCGACCGGAACAGGCGGTGAAATGGGCTTCGCGGCTGGACAAGCCGGTGTTTTATGTGCCCGGCAACCACGAGTTTTATGACGGCAGCATTGTCAGCACCGCCACCAGGCTCAAGCTTCTGTGTGCCGGCACCCATATCCATGTGCTGGATGACGACGAGTTTCACCTTGCAGGCGTGCGCTTTCTCGGCTCCACGCTGTGGACGGACTTCCTGCTCTTCGGCGACGGCGATGAACGCGCCAGCGCGGTGGAGGAAGCCTTCCGCTCCATGCGTGATTTCCAGAAAATCCATCTCGATGAAGCGGCCACCCTGCCCTTCATGCCGCTGGATTCGGAGACATTGTTCCGCCGCCATGCGGCCTGGCTGGCCGCCCGGCTGGCCGAACCGCACGACGGGCCGACCGTGGTGATTACCCACCATGCGCCATCACCGCGCAGCATCCATCCGCGCTTTGCCGGTTCGCTGCTGAACCCCTGTTTTGTCTCGAACGCCGAGCACCTGATAGACGGCGACCGGGTCCAGCTCTGGGTGCACGGCCACACCCATGACAGCTTTGACTACCAATTGAACGGCACGCGCGTGGTCTGCAATCCACGCGGCTATGCCAGCGGCGCGATCAACGAAAACGCGCAATTCGACGCCAACTTCATGGTGGAACTTACCGAACATTAGGGCCGCGCGGGAACGTGGCGGGCTCCACATCCATCTAACGACCAGAGCCCAACATGCAACACACGACTGCCCACTCACCCGCCGACTATTCCGACGACGTGCCGGACGCCGAACTGGCGGCACGCGCCGCGCAAGGCGATGCCCACGCCTTCGAATGCATCATGCGCCGCCACAACCGGCTGCTGTTTCGCACCGCGCGCAGCATCCTGAAAAGCGATGCCGACACCGAAGACGCGGTGCAGGAGGCCTACCTCAGCGCGTGGCGCTCCATGGCCAGTTTTCGCGACGACGCCCGGCTGTCCACCTGGCTGGTGCGCATCGTGCTCAACGAGGCCCTGGGCCGTGTGCGGCGCAACTCAGCCCAGGTCATTTCACTGAACATGGTGACCGGGCATGTCGAATCCGGGGAGCAGGAATCGATGGAAGGCCATACCGACGAACAACCCGACCAGCTGGCCAGCCGCGCCGAGATGCGCCGCCTGATGGAAGCCCGCATCGACGCCCTGCCCGAGGTGTTTCGCACGGTCTTCATGCTGCGCGCGGTGCAGGAGATGAGCGCGGAGGAAGTCGCCAGCGCACTGGGGATTCCCGACGCCACCGTGCGCACACGTTTCTTCCGCGCCCGCAGCCTCTTGCGTGAAAGCCTGTCGCGCGATATCGATTTTGCGATGGAAGACGCCTTTTCGTTTGCCGGTGAGCGTTGCGACAACATCGTCGCAAACGTCATGGCAAACATTACCGGGGGCGGACACAAGCCGCCCAATATTTGAGCCCACCAGGAGATAAAAATGTCATTTCTAGCCATGCCCACCCCTCTCGCCGCGCGGCGCCTGTTTTTAGGCCGGTCCGGCCTGGTCCTGTCCGGCGCGGCCGTGGCCCTGCTCTCCGGCAACGAAGCGCTTGCCGCCAAGGCGGGCAGCGGCACTGCCGGCGATGTGCAGATCCTGAACACGGCGCTGGGTGCGGAACTCGAAGCCATCGCCGCATACCAGCTGGGCGCCGAAAGCAAACTGCTGCAAAAACCGGTGCTTGACCTGGCCGTGAGCTTTCAGGGGCACCACAAGGAACACGCTGACGTACTGGCAAAAACCATCATGAAGCTGGGCGGAAAACCCGCCGTCGCCAAAACCAAATACGACTTCCCCGTGGACCAGCTCAAGTCACAGGCCGACGTGCTCAAGTTCGCGGCCAAACTGGAGCAAGGCGCAGTCAGCGCCTACCTGGGCGCGGTGCCACTGTTCGGCAACCGCGACCTGGCCAAGGCCGCCGCCAGCATACTCGGCGATGAGGCCATGCACTGGGCCATCCTGCGCCAGGCGCTGGGCGAAACTCCTGTTCCCTCGGCGTTCATGTCATGAGCTTGCGTCGCCTTATGCTCGCTGGCGCGCTTGCATGGGGCGCCGCGGCTTCGGCCGGCGCGGCGCCTGATGCGCTGCATGGCGAGCAGGTCTACAACCGCTGCCTGGCCTGCCACGCACTGGCAAGCGACCGGGTCGGGCCGCGACACTGCGGCCTGCTTGGCCGCCGTGCCGGTTCGGTGCCCGGTTTCGCCTATTCACAGGCCATGAAAAACTCCAAGCTGGTCTGGGATGAAAAAACGCTCGATATGTTCCTGACCAAACCGCTCAAGGCGGTGCCTGGGACATCCATGACTTACGACGGCGTTCCGGATGGCAAGGATCGCAGCGACCTGATTGCCTATTTGAAGCAGGCCGGCCATTCGCCTGAATGCAAGCGGCCTTAAACAGATGGTTCTTGTTCCGTTTCCACATCGTTCGTGAGCGCGAAGGCGAAGCGCAGACAGTACAAACGTACGGCCAGCGAAGCCGACAAAGTGCACGGATGATCTGGAAATGGAATAGGTCTACATCAATCTGTCAAACAACTGTGCAAGGATGGGGGTATGGACCCCCTGCACGCCCCACCCGGCTTATCGCGCTTTGCACCAACGTACGACACCAGCGCAACCTTTGGTGAACACGAAGACCTCAAGGCCATATTGCTGGCGGGCGGCGCGCAGTTTGACGTTGAAACGGTATGCGAAGTGCACACCGGCGCCGCGTCTTTCCCCATCTACACCGCCAGCATAGGCGCCAGTGACCCGCTGGCGCCCGCCGTCGGTTTTTTTGGCGGCATCCACGGGCTGGAGCGCATAGGCACGCAAGTCATACTGCATTACATGCGGGCGCTGCTGTTCCGGCTGGAGTGGGACGAGCTGCTGCACCGGCAGCTTGAAAAAGTCCGGCTGGTGTTCATGCCCATCGTCAATCCCGGCGGCATGTGGGCGCACAAACGCGCCAACCCCAATGGCGTAGATTTGATGCGCAACGCACCGCAGCGCGCCGAGAGCCGCGTGCCCTTTCTGGCCGGCGGGCAAACCATGACGCGATGGCTGCCCTGGTATTGCGGCCAGCCGGGTGCACCCATGCAGGCCGAGAGCGCGGCGCTGCTGCAGCTGGTGCGCGACCAGCTGGCGAACCGGCCCTTCAGCCTGGCGCTGGACTGCCATTCGGGTTATGGTTTTGACGACAGCATCTGGTTCCCCTACGCCAAAACACGTCGCCTGATGGCGCACCTCCCGGAGATGTTTGCACTCAAGACCATGCTGGAGCAATCGCACCCGCACCATGCCTACAGCTTTGAGCCGCAAAGCAACCAGTACCTGCTGCACGGCGACCTGTGGGACCACGCGTATGACCACACACCCGCAGGCAATGTGTTTTTACCCATGACGCTGGAGCTCGGCTCGTGGCTGTGGATACGCAAGAACCCGCGCCAGCTGTTTTCACGGCACGGCATCTTCAACCCCATCAAGGCGCACCGCATCAAGCGTGTGCTGCGGCGCCATGCCGACCTGCTGGACTTCCTGACCCGAGCCGCCTTTGCCGCGCCGCGCTGGTTGCCGGCGCCCGAGCGCCGCGCCCAGTTGCAGCAACTGGCCATGGCCTACTGGCGGCCAAGGCGGGTGCCATGAGCTGGATTCTTCTGCGCGGCCTCACGCGCGAAGCACGGCACTGGAATGGTTTTGCCGGCCAGTTGGCGCAGCAGCTTGGCAATGAGGAAGTTGTGGCGCTCGACCTGCCGGGCAATGGCGAGTTTTGCGCCCAGACCTCACCCGGCAAGGTGCACGGTCTGGTGGAATTTTTGCGGCAACAGTTACGTATCAAAGGCCTGCAAACACCTTGCAAGCTGCTGGCCATGTCGCTGGGCGGCATGGTTGCAGTGGACTGGGCACAGCGCTACCCGGCAGAAGTCACGCGGCTGGTGCTGATCAACACCAGCATGCGGCCTTTCAGCAGCGTGACGCAGCGCCTGCGGCCCGGCAACTGGCTGCAACTGGCGCTGCTCGCCGCGCGCTGGAGAGACACCGACCATGCCGAGCGGGTCATCCACCAGCTCACCTGCAACAACACAATTTCACAGGACCAGGACCAGGACCTGGCGGCATGGCGGCATATCCGAAAAAGCGCGCCAGTGACTGCGTCCAATGCGGCACGCCAGCTTTGGGCCGCAGCCGGTTTTTCATGCGCGGCAGCCGCACCACCCTGCGCCACGCTGGTGCTGTCGTCCGCAGCCGACCACCTGGTTCACCCGATCTGTTCCGCACGGCTGGCCGGCGCCTGGCAAGCGACACACCTGCAGCACCCCTGGGCCGGCCACGACCTGCCGCATGATGATGCCGACTGGGTGTGCCGGCAGGTGATGGCGTGGCTTGACGCGACCGGTATTCCGCGCAATTAACGTCATGAGCACGGTTAGCCCTTGCTGCAGATGCAAGCAATGACTGCCCATCATTGCGGCAGCCGCTGAGCACTTCACTGGTGTTGAGCACCGGATGGTGGTTTTGAAGAAGAGTCAACTTGGCCTTGGGGCCCACAGCAGTCGTTCACCCCTCTCGAAAGTGGCCACCATGATTCACGTGTCATTGCCTTCCAGGGTGCCATTCACCATGCTCGCCAGCGCGTCGCATGAATTTGGTTGACACCCTCTGCGAAGCCTTCGCAGGACGAGAAACCCAACTTGACCTGTCCTCGCTCCTCTCAGTGTGGTTTGAGGATGATGCCATAGCCATCAGTCCTGACACGCATCAGAATGAACCTGTCAACAACAGCTCTCACGTCGAATACCGAGAGTGACTGCAGAAAGCATCGGCACTGGTTCCGGTGCTTTCGATCGCACCCATGGCAGACCCGGCGCCAAGGGCACTACCAGAGGGCGGCCCGTGCGGAGTCGCGGTCGCCCCGCATCTCCCCGCGCGGACATCAGGCGACGGCCCGCGTTGCTTCGGCGCTTGCGCGGTCAGCCTCCTGGCGAATGATCTGCGTCAGCCGGCGAGCCGTGCCAGTGAAGGGGCGATTTGGCGCTGAAGCCATCAGCATCGTGCGTGTCACCCGCGGCTTGACGATCCAGCCAGTGCTGACCTGCCCGCGGCGATAGTCATCAGTAACGAGTGTCGGCGGCAGCACGCCATAACCGATCCCCGCCGCGATCAGTGTCAGGATCGACGTCGCTGAATCGACCTCCAGCACGATGTTCAGATCGAAGCCCTTCTTTTGCGCCAGTGCCTCCATGGTCACACGTACCCCGTGCGGTCTTCCAGGCAGGATCAGTGGAACTTCCGCCAGTCGGCTGGCGGGCACCGGCACTTTGGTTGAAAGCTTCGCTGCGACAGGTCCGACCAGCAGGTGGTCCTGGGTGAGGATGGGGTCTGCGTTACCCCGTGCAAGATTGGGCTGGTCGTAGTACAGGGCCAGGTCAATGCGACCTTCGGCCAGCCATTGGAGGATATCGCCGGAGGGGCCTTCCATGAAGCGCAAGCGCGCTTCGGGCAGTTCGGCCATTGCCCGCTGCACGACCGGCACCATGATCAGGCGGGCGATTCCCGGCTGCAGGCCGATCACCACGTGTTCACCGAAACCTTCCCCCAGCTGTCCCAAGCCTTCGCGTATCTCAGCCAGCTCCACCATGATGTTTTTGCCATGCGTCTGCAGCCTGCGTCCAGCCTCTGTCAGGCGCACTCCGCGCCCGTCCCGGTAGAACACTCGCGCGCCCAGGGCTTTTTCCATCGCCCCGACATGACGGGACAACGCCGGCTGGGAAATCCCCAGCAGTGCGGATGCACGCGAGAAGCTGCCGGCATCGGCTATCTGAAGGAAGAGCGGGATGCTCTTGATGTCGGACCACGGCTTGTGTGTCATACGCGTATGAAAGGGCTGGGATGAGAACCGTGCGGCGCTGGCGGCGCGCGTGCGGGCTGTGGCCGAGTATAGCCGCGGAGGTTTTTGAGTATGCTGAAAATTTGCATACCTGTTAGGCTATTTTAGGTCATTCGCCAAAAGGGGGCACGCACCCATAATTTCTTCAAACGAACAGGAGCTTTCATGAAACAAGTCGGTAAATGCAATATCCATCAGGTGGCATCACGGGTTTTTAGCGGCCTTGTGTTTGGCGCGTTATGCCTTGTATCTGGTGTGGCCAACGCCCAGGCTTATCCCAGCAGGCCCATCAAGATTGTGGTGCCGTGGGGCGCTGGAGGCGTAACCGATAACGCGGCTCGTGTGATGGCGCAGAAGCTGTCAGAACGGTTGTCGGTGCCGGTGATCGTCGAGAGCAAGGCCGGTGCGGCTGGAACGATTGGCGCCACGTTTGTGGCGCGTGCCCCTGCCGACGGTTATACCTTGCTGATGGCGAGTTCGGAAACGAATACCATAGCGCCCAACATCCGGCCCAAGCTGCCCTACGCGCCGCAAAAGGACTTCACGCCGCTGATTCCCTTCGCGATCGTGCCCTTCGCACTGGTGGCGCGCCCCGGTTTCCCGGCAAACACGCTCAATGAGTTGATTGCGCTCGTCAAGAAGAGTCCGGGCAAGTTCACCTATGCATCGCCCGGTGTGGGAAGCACTTCACAACTCGGGATGGAAGCGCTCAAGATCCTGGGTGGACTGGACATCCTGGGCGTTCACTTCCAGAGCCAGGCGACGACCATGTTCTCGCTGGTAAGTGGCCAGACCGACCTGGAGATGCTGGCGGCCGGGCAGGCGGCCGTGGCTCTCAAGGCCGGCCAGCTGAAGGTGATCGCGGTGATGACGCCGGATCGCGTCGCTGAGATGCCCGGCGTGCCGACGTTCAGGGAAGCGGGCCTTCCGGGCATGAACTTTTCCAACTGGTTTGGTTTTGTGGCACCCGCCGGTTTGCCGGCTCCCATCGCCCAGCGCCTTGCCACGGAGATGAGCGCCATCGTAAAAATGGCCGATGTGAAGGCCGCGTTCCAGACGCTCGGACTCAAGGAGGTCGATCCGCCGATGTCGTCCCCGGAGTTCGAGAAATTCCTGGAGTCGGAAACGGCCCGTTGGGGTGCCGTCATCCGCAGCGCCAACATCAAGGTCGATTGATCCGGGGCGGCACCAGAGTTCTTTCGTCAAACGATTCCTTCCCTACAACAGACAGAACCATGAACAACCTTATGCAGACAACACGTCCTTCCTCCGTGCCTTCCTCCATGAATAGCGCGATCGGAGCAGCCGTCACCATGAGCGCTTCACCCGACAGCAAAGTGGCCGGGCTTGTGAATACCTGGCTCGAAGCCTTCAATGCGGCCGTGGCCAGGCCCAATGCCAACGAGCTGGGCGCGCTCTTCCTGGAGGACAGCCACTGGCGCGAGATTCTTTCCCTGAGCTGGGAACTCACCACGACGAGCGGACGCGGCGCCATCGCCAATGCGCTGGCCGAAGCCCTGCCGCGGTTTCAAGCGCGCAACTTCTCGGTTGACCCGGAGCGCTGTGCGCCACGTGCGATTGAACGCGCCGGGGTGCCTGTCATCGAGGCTTTCCTGCAGTTCGAAACGGCCATCGGGCGAGGCGCCGGCCTGCTGCGCATGCGGCGTGACGGGAAAGCGGATGCCGCACCCATGGCATGGACGCTGCACACAACGCTTGAGGAAATCAGCGGCCATGAGGAATCGACATTGCGGGCACAACGCAAGGAGCCCGTTTATGCGCGCGATTTTCACGGCCCGACCTGGCTGGAGCGGCGCACGGCGGCCGCCGAATTCAATGACCGTGAGCCCACGGTGCTCATCGTCGGCGGCGGCCACGCGGGGCTGTCGGCGGCGGCCCGGCTCGGGCAACTGGGCATAGACACCCTGGTCGTAGACAAGGAGGAGCGGATCGGAGACAACTGGAGATTGCGCTATCGCGCGCTGATGCTGCACAACCAGTTCTACAGCAACCACCTGCCCTACATGCCGTATCCGCAGACCTGGCAGCCCTACCTGCCGAAGGACCGGATCGCGAACTGGCTGGAGATGTACGTCGATTGCATGGACATCAACTTCTGGACGCAGACCTCCTTCGAAGGCGCAGAGTTCGACGAAGCCTCGGGCCGCTGGCAGGCGCAAGTGCGGCGAGGCGATGAAGTTCGCACGCTCCGGCCTAAACACATCATCATGGCGACGAGCGTCAGCGGGACGCCCAAGATCCCCGACATCCCGAGCCTGCAGAAGTTCAAGGGCAAAGTCATTCATTCGAGCCAGTTCGATGGCGGCGCAAACTGGCGTGGCAGAAACGTCCTGATCATAGGCACCGGGACCAGCGCCCACGACATTGCCCAGGACCTGCACGGCCACGGCGCCCATGCAACGATGGTGCAGCGGAGCCCGACGCTGGTGGTGCAGGTGGAGCCCAGCGCCCAGCTTTACGACAGCGTGTACCTGGGCGAGGGGCCGTCGCTGGAGGATCGCGACCTCATCAACACATCCATGCCCTTCCAGGTATGGTTCGCCGGCCACAAGCTGCTCACGGCGAAGGCGCAGGAAAACGACAGCCCCTTGCTCGAATCGCTGGAGAAGGTCGGTTTCCGCCTGTCGCAAGGGTTCGAGGATTCAGGTTGGGCATACCTGTTCCGGACACGCGGCGGCGGCTACTACTTCAACATCGGCTGCTCGGATCTGCTGGCTCGCCGTGAGGTCGGCCTTATCCAGAATGCCGACATCGAGACCTTCGTTCCCGAGGGCGTGCAGATGAGGGATGGCCGTGTGGTTCCTGCCGACCTGATCGTTCTCGCCACGGGCTTCAAGGGCCACGAGCACATGGTCCAGAAATTCTTCGGGCCGGAAGTCGCCACCAGGGTCGGGCCCATCTGGGGCATCGATGCGGAAAAACAGGAGCTGTGCAACATGTGGACCCGAACCGGCCAGCCCGGACTCTGGTTTACGGGCGGGGCATTTTCGATGTGCCGCGCCTATTCAAAGTATCTCGCATTGCAGATTCAGGCGGCCGAACTTGGCCTGACGTCCTGAATCAGGACACCAATTTCAACAAAGGAAACACACCATGAAAAGAACATACATCGACCTGTCGGTCCCCATCGAAAACGACGTGAAGTCGGACCCGCCCGGGCTGGAGCCGAGCATAGAGTATCGCGATCACAAGGATACGGCTTCGATGGTGGCGAAGCGCTACGACGGCCTGGTTGCCGACGACCTCGTCGATGGCGAGGGTTACGCGATCGAATTCCTGAAGCTGAACACGCACAACGGTACCCACGTCGATGCGCCCTGGCATTTTGCATCGACGATGGACAGGGGCAAGCCCGCCGCAAAAATCGACGAGATCCCTCTCGACTGGTTCTTCGGCCCGGGCGTGAAGCTTGATTTCCGTCATTTCCCGGACGGCTATGTGGTGAGCGCCGCCGATGTGGAAACGGAGCTCAAGCGCATCGGGCACGAACTCAAGCCCGGCGACATCGTCGTGGTCAATACCGCCGCCGGCAAGCGCTTCGGCGATGCAGATTACGTGGAGGCGGGCTGCGGCATGGGACGTGAGGCGACCTTGTATCTCACATCTCGCGGCGTAAGGGTGACCGGCACGGATTGCTGGTCGTGGGACACCCACTTCAAGCACACGGCGAAGCACTTTTCCGAGGCGAAGGACGTGGCAGTGATCTGGGAAGGGCACAAGTCCGGACGGGAGATTGGTTATTGCCACATCGAAAAGCTGCACAACCTGGAAGTGCTGCCTGCCCACGGCTTCACCCTGTCGTGCTTTCCCGTCAAGGTCAAGGGCGGTTCCGCAGGCTGGACGCGCGCCGTTGCCATCATCGAAAACTGATTCTTCCTGGAGTACATACACATGCAAACCCTGAAAATGCCCCAACTCTCGAACAAGCTGCCGCCCAAGGAAATCACCGGCCCTTCCGCCTGGTACGGCCGCGACATGCGGAAAACCGACGCCTGGATGTTCCGCCTCTCGAAGGCCGACATCGGCGAGATCGAATCTGCGGTGGAAGCAAGCCGCAAGCTCAGGATCCAGGACATCGGCAAGGCCGAGTTTCCCTTGCCGAAGCTGGGTCCCCGGCTGGATGCCTTGATGGACGAATTGCTCGACGGGCGTGGCTTTACCCTGATTCGCGGCTTGCCGATGGACCGCTTCGACACCGAGACTGCGGCTCGCGCCTACTGGGGCCTGGGCCGCTATCTGGGCGATCCACGCTCGCAGAACGCCAAGGGTGACCTGCTGGGCCACGTCACCGACGTCAATCGTACAAGTGCCGACGTGACGGCGCGGCTTTACCAGACCTCGGAAAAGCTGTACTTCCATCCCGACTCGACCGATATCGTCGGCTTGCTGTGCCTGCGCCAGGCCATGACGGGCGGCGGGAGCAGCGTTGTCAGTTCGGTCACGGTCTACAACGAGATGCAAAAGCGCCGGCCCGACCTGGCCGAAGTGCTGCTGCGCCCCGTCTGCATTGACAGGCGAAGCGAGGTGCCGGAGGGCAAGAAGCCCTGGTTCGAGATGCCGATATTCAACTGGCACCAAGGTTTGCTGACCACGAACTACACCCGTCCCTACATTCTTTCGGCCCAGAGATTCGAGGGTGTGCCGCGCCTGACGCCGGCGCAGATAGAAGCCATCGACTACCTTCATGAGCTGTGCGAGGACCCGGAGCTTCATCTGGATATGGACTTCGAACCCGGTGACATGCAGTTCCTGCAAAACTGGCAGACCATGCACAACCGGACGGCCTACCAGGACTGGCCGGAGCCAGAAAGGCGGCGCCACCTGCTCCGGCTGTGGCTTTGCACGCCGCGCGGGCGGGAGCTGCCGCCGGCGTTCGGCGACCGCAACCTCAGCATCAAGATTGGCGACCGCGGCGGTATCGTCGTTCCGTCCACGCGCTTCAACGTCACTCTCGAAGTGTCCTGACCCGGAGCGAATCGCATGAAGCTCGCAACCTTTGAGCGCCCCTCGGGTGAGGCAGCTGTTGGCGTCGTCGATACGCAGCGGGGCGAACTGCTGGACCTCCAGCTCGCAGGCACCCCCTTTGTGTCGATGCTGCAATTAATTGAAGCCGGCGATGAAGGCCTTGAACAGGCCCGGGCGGCGGCTGCACGCTGGCCGGCTCAGGCGTCCCGGCCGCTTGATGCAACGCGGCTTTTGGCGCCATTGCCAGTGCCCCAATCGATCCGGGACTGCCTCGTGTTCGAGACCCACCTGCTCAACGTCACCAAGGCCTGGGAAAAACTTGCCAACAGGCCTGCGATGCCGATTCCTGCGCTCTGGTTTGAGCGACCCACCTGGTACAAAGGCAATCGCTTCAGCGTGGTTGGGCACGAAACAGATGTCGAGTGGCCGCCCTATTCCGAGATGATGGACTTCGAGCTCGAACTCGCCTGCGTCATCGGCGCCAAAGGCAAGAACCTTTCACTGGCGAATGCGATGTCTCACGTCTTCGGCTTCACCATCTTCAACGATTTCTCGGCCCGGGACATGCAGATGGACGAGCGTCCTTTCGGCATGGGACCGATGAAGGGCAAGGATTTCGACACCGGTAACGTCCTGGGTCCCTGGATCGTGACCACCGACGAGATCGGCGATCCGCAAAACTTGCGCATGGAAGCGCGCATCAATGGAGAGCGCTGGGGCGGCGGCAATTCATCCGAAATGCAGCACGGCTTCGCCGACATCGTGAGTTTTATTTCCACTTCCGAGACCTTGCACCCTGGGGAAATCATCGCGTCAGGCACCGTCGGTACCGGATGCGGTCTGGAATTGACGCGATTCTTGAAACCCGGTGACCTCGTCGAACTTGAAATCGAGAAGATCGGCGTGCTTCGCAACCGGATCCTGCGCCCGGGGTGCGCGCTTTCATAGGACGCCGCGCCTTATTGACGGACGCACGTTCCAGTAGCCTGATTTTCCAAGGACTTTCCCATGATCAACAAGACGGCCGCCAGCATCGGCCTGGCACTGCAAGACATAGCCGACGGCGCTTGCGTGATGATCGGCGGCTTCGGCACCGCTGGCGTACCCAACGAGCTGATCGACGGCCTGATTGAGCAGGGCGCGCGCGACCTGACCGTGGTGAACAACAATGCTGGCAATGCCGATCAGGGGCTGGCCGCGCTTCTCAAGGCAGGCCGTGTGCGCAAGATCATCTGCAGCTTCCCACGCACGGCCGACAGCTATGTATTTGACGAGCTGTATCGCAGCGGCAAAATAGAGCTGGAACTGGTGCCGCAAGGCAATCTGGCCGAACGCATACGGGCGGCCGGCGCTGGCATAGGTGCATTCTTCACGCCTACCGGATACGGCACCGAACTCGCCAAGGGCAGGGAAACGCGCGAAATCAACGACAAGCCCTACGTGCTGGAATACCCGATTCATGGCGATGTCGCCCTCATCAAGGCCGAGAGCGGCGACCGTTGGGGCAACCTGACTTACCGCAAGGCCGCCCGCAACTTCGGGCCGGTCATGGCAATGGCGGCCAAGCGCACTATCGCCACGGTGTACGGGATCGCGCCGCTGGGCTCGCTCGATCCCGAGCACATCGTGACACCCGGCATCTTCGTCAACGCGATTGTGAAGATAGGCCGCGTCGCGACGCAGGCCGGTGGCTTCAAGCAAGCGGCCTGAGGGAAGCGCATGACCTACCAGAAACGCAACAAGGACCAGCTCGCCCAGCGGGTTGCTCGCGACATTCACGACGGTGCCTACGTAAACCTCGGAATCGGCATGCCTACCCTCGTGGCCAACCATCTCACGGCCGGCGTGGAGGTCATACTGCACAGCGAGAACGGCATCCTGGGCATGGGCCCGGCGCCGGCACACGGACAGGAAGACTATGACCTCATCAACGCCGGCAAGGAACCGGTGACGTTGCTCCCCGGTGGCGCGTTCTTCCACCATGCCGACAGCTTTGCGATGATGCGCGGCGGACACCTTGACATCTGCGTGCTCGGGGCCTTTCAAGTCTCTGCCACCGGGGATCTTGCCAACTGGAGCACGGGCGCGAAGGACGCGATTCCTGCCGTCGGTGGCGCCATGGACCTGGCCGTAGGCGCGAGGCAGACCTGGGTGATGATGGATCTCCTGACCAGGAAAGGCGAAAGCAAGGTGCAAGCGAAATGCAGCTACCCGCTCACCGGCATAGCCTGCGTCAAGCGCATCTATTCGGACCTCGCTACGCTGGAGTGCACGCCCGAGGGCCTGAAGCTCATCGATACGGTCGATGGACTTTCGCACTCCGAACTTGAACGTCTGGTTGGCCTGCCGATCGGCCGGCGCTGAAACCCTTGAGCCGCCACGAGGACGGCCAGGGTCTCAGGGGCATTCACCTACAGGTCAACGCTTGAAACGGTGCGTCAGCGGGCGGAAATAGGCACCGCGCGCACGCGGTTCCTTCACCGACAGGGCGTCCGATGAGGGCATTGCCGGCGTGCCGAGGAACTGGCTGATGTAGTCGATCACGCCGCCCACGCTGTCGGCCGTGATCTCGTAAATGGCGAGATACTTGAAAAAATAGGGCCCTGCATATCGCTGTTGGTCATCCAGCACGAAACGCTGCGCGGCCAGGATATCCGGCGCCTTGACGACATCCGGCAGATGCCGGTTCGTGTACCAGTCGTTGAATTCGTCCTCTCGTCCATCCACTGCATTGGTCATGGCCGCGAGCACATTCCTGATCTCCGGCTCCGTGCCGTCGTCCGGGAGCGGCTTCGTCCTGCGTGGCGTGATGGGATAAAAGAACAGCTCGCGAATCTGCGGCTCGCTCGCCATGGCCGCGCACCCCGAAATGGCTGTGCCGGCATGGCTTATCAAGTAATCGATCGTGGCCCGGACCTCTTCGCCCTCGATCTCGTACAGAGCCATGTACCGGAAAGGCTGGGTGCCCTTGTAACGCTGCAGATCCGTCAGGACGAAGCACTGTGCCGACACGATCCCCGGTGCCTGCATCATCTCGTGGACGTGTCTGCTTGAATACCAATCCTCAAACTCTTTTTCACGTCCGGGGACTGCGTTGGCCATTGCCATCATCATGTGTGTCGCCATTGCTCGCTTTCGGTAGGTGGATCCGTTCAGCGCCGCCAGCGCCGCGGATCATGGTTTTCGAAGTTCCTGCACATGCTGCATTACGTTGATCCGTGTTGCCTGTCCCTGACCGCGTGACTGCACTTCTCGCACATGCGCTCCAATCTTATACAGGAGGGTTGTAGACGGCCATGCCGAAATTCGCATATCCGCTAGGCCATTTCCGGACGTTCGCCAAAGGGAGTCGCACGCCCACAATCTCTTTACAGATTGATCCATAGATCGGAATACAAATGCAAGCCTTGAAAGCTCTCGACCTGCCAGGGACAAAAAACATGACCGATACGTCATGGCGACTGAATCGTCGCCACCTCCTCGCAACGGCCGTTGCGAGCGTCGCGCCGGCGGCGCGACATGCGAACGCGCAGCCGAGCACCGTGAAATGGCCGGGCACGCGGCCCGTTTCGATCGTCGTTCCTTACTCGGTCGGCGTCCCCGCGGACATCCTGGCGAACAGGGTCAAGAACCAGCTCGCCGAGATCACGGGTGGGGTTTTCATCGCCGAGCACAAACCAGGAGTGGCGACTACGATCGGCGCCAGCTACGTGGCGCGTCAACCCAGCGATGGCTACACCTTCCTCGTGGGGTCTGTGACGACCTTCTGCCTCGTGCCATGGGCGTACAAGCGTCCTGGCTACGACCCGACGCGCGACTTCACGCATATTTCGTTGCTGGGCGACCCGATCATGGTGCTGGTCGCCAATCCCCGATGGAAGTCGCTCGATCATTTTCTGGGTCAGGCGAAGCTCCGCCCAGGTGGCCTTGCCTTCGCGAGTCTGGGGCGAGGAGGTTCAATACACCTGTTCTTCGAGGATCTGATGGCGCGCGCAGGCGTCGCGCTCACGCACGTGCCCTACGGCGGAGCTCCCCCTGCGATCGTTGACACGGTCGGTGGGAGCATCGATGTGAGCCTCGTGGCCGTGTCGACGGCAAAGCCCTTGATCGACAGTGGGCGCGTCGTTGCGCTCGGGATCGCGAGGGAAGCGCGCGCCCCCGTCCTGCCGCAGGTGCCCACCCTGTCCGAAGCGGGGCTGCCGGGATTGCGTGCGTCGACCTGGCTGAGTCTGCACGCTCGAGCTGGTACGCCCGAGCCGATCGTCAAGACAGTGGAGGACGCCGTGAAAACCACGATGTCCTCAGCCGACGGTATCGCCCAACTCCAGGGGCTCAGCATGGCTCCGATGGAACTGGGCAGGTCGGCGCTGACCCGCCGAATCGCAGAAGACACGACTAATTTTCGGCAGTTGATGGCCCGAGCCGGGGTCGAGCCGCAGTAGGAGCGAACTCCCGCCTGCTACGTCGGTGGAGGCGCGTTTCGCCAAGGGGCACGAGCACATGGTCCGGAAGTTCTTCGGGCCGGACGTCGCCGACAGGGTGGGCCCGGTCTGGGGCATAGCTCCGGACAAGCAGGAACTGCGCAACATGTAGACCCGCACCGGCCAACGGGGACTCTGCTTCACGGGCGGAGCGTTCTTGATGTGCCGCGCCTATTCGAAATATCTCGCATTGCAGATCCAGGCGGCCGAACTGGGCCTGGCCTCCTGAATCGAAGGACAAACTTTATGGCAAGAACCTACGTCGACCTGTCGGTCCCCATCGAAAACCACGTCAAGTCAGACTCGCCCGGGCTGGAGCCGAGCATCGAGTACCGCGACCACAAGCAAACTGCTTCTCTGGTGGCGAAGCGCTACGACGGCCTGGGCCCGGATGACCTCGTCGAACTTGAAATCGAGAAGATTGGCGTGCTTCGCAATCGGATCGTCCGGCGCTAGTGCGGTGCTGCATTCTGTTTAAAACTTGAGCGCTTATTGGCGCGAATGACCTTTTGCAGGATGTCGCCAGCGCACTTGGTCTAAATGAACTGCTGGGGCTTGGGATGAACGATATACTCGTCGATGGCGTTGACCAACTCTAGCAGGCCGGTGAATAAATGCTCGAATTGCGCAGAACAACCAGGCATGATTGAGACCGCTATGCTTTTAATAGCTGGTCGCGCGCACTACACGCCGGTCAAGGCGCGATTCGGCTTGAAAAACCCGGCTGCAGATCAACTGTTCGCTGTGTACGGCCCCTGCTGTCGCACCAGTTGTCCCAGCGTCTGCATGGCCGCTTCAAAACGCGCATCCCAGGGATGGCCGGAATTGAGCCGCACACAGCGCCTGAAATTTCGGCGCGCTGAAAAAACCGGGCCTGGCGCGACACTGATGCCGTGCTCCAGCGCCGCCTGGTGCAGGGCCAGCGCGTCAAAACCCTCGTCAAACTCCAGCCACACAAAATAACTCCCCGCCGGATGTGAGACACGCACACCGGCCGGGAAATAACGCGCGATGGCCGCCAGCAGGCAGGCCAGTTGTGCCTCCATCGCATGGCGCAGTCGGCGCAGGTGTTTGTCGTAACCGCCATGCTGCAGGTAGTCGGCCACGGCCAGCTGCGCCGGCAGGCTGGCCGACAGTGTGGTCATCAGCTTGAGCCTTTCGATCTGCTCGCCAAAACGCCCGGGCGACACCCAGCCCACGCGGTAGCCGGGCGCCAGCGTTTTGCTGAACGAACTGCAGTGCATCACCAGGCCCTTGCGGTCAAAGGCCTTGGCGGGCAGCGGCGCGCGGTTGCCAAAATGCAGCTCGCCGTACACATCGTCTTCAACCAGCGGGATATCATGGCGGGCCAGCAGCTCGACCAGCGCTTTTTTCTTTTCCTCAGACAGGCTGGCGCCCGTGGGGTTCTGGAACGAGGTCATGAACCAGCAGGCCTTGACCGGATGGCGCTTGAGCGCGTCTGCCAGCGCGGCCAGGTCCAGCCCGTTTTGCGGGTGCACCGGGATTTCCAGCGCTTTCATCTTCAGCCGCTCCAGCGCCTGCAGGCCGGCATAAAACCCGGGCGACTCGATGGCAACCAGGTCCCCCGGCTGGGCCACGGCGGCCAGGCACAGGTTGAGCCCTTCCAGCGCGCCGTTGGTGACTATGAGTTCATCCGCCGCTTGCGGCATGCCCATGCCCAGGTAACGCAGGGCAATCTGCTGGCGCAGCACCGGGTCGCCCTGCGACAGGTGCGCCGTGGCGCCGCGCAGGTGGATCTGCCGTGCGGCGCGCGCCAGCGACTTGCCCAGGCTTTGCAGCGGGAACAGTGCAGGCGCGGCAAAGGCCGAACCCAGCGGCACGATGTGCGGGTCCTGCACTGCGGCAAGCACCTCGAACACCAGCTCACTCACATCCAGCCTGGGCGCCACGCGTGCCGCCGTCCGGGCCGCTTTGGGCGTCTGGCCTGCCGCAGGCTGCTGCATGGCAGAAGCCGTGACGTAATACCCCGAGCGCGGGCGCGCCCGCACCAAGCCTTTTTCTTCCAGCCGGTAGTAGGCCTTGAAGGCCGTGGACGCATTGATGCCGTGCTGGGCCGTGAGGGTGCGTATGGACGGCAAACGTGTGCCGGGGCCGAAGCGCCCGTTGCGGATGTCGCCCGCCAGCAGCTCGACCAGTTGTTCGTAACGTTTCATCAAGCTGCCCGCCTTGTTCCTGCCCGTATCAAAAGCCTGTGTTTTCATTTCATCTGATATTCTAATTTTTATGATTTTTTCATCTGATATGGTTTTTTTAAAGTCATCTGATGCTTACATCAGGCGCCGCTCTAAGGCATGATTCGTTCATGTTGAAGATTTCCCTTTTTACGCGCTGGCTGGCGGCACCCTGTGTCATGGCCGGTGGACTGCTGGGCCTGCTGGCGCCCCCTGCGACTGCGGCCGCGCCTTTTGCAGACACCATTGCCCAGCGGACCATGGCCTGCACTGCCTGCCACGGCCCGCAGGGCCGCGCCGCGCCTGACGGCTACTACCCGCGCCTGGCGGGCAAACCGGCCGGTTACCTCTACAACCAGCTGATCAACTTTCGCGAAGGCAGGCGCCACTATGGTTTGATGACGCAGTTGGTGGACCCGCTGACCGATGCCTACCTGATGGAGATCGCGCAGTATTTTTCGCAGCTGGAAGTGCCCTACCCGGCCCCCATGGCCACCACCTCATCTGCCGACGTGCTGAGCCAGGGCCAGCGCCTGGTCATGCAGGGCGATGCCGCGCGCCAGGTGCCGGCCTGCGTGCAGTGCCACGGCCAGGCGATGACTGGCGTGGCGCCTAACATCCCCGGCCTGCTGGGACTGCCGCGTGACTACCTCAACGCCCAGCTAGGCGCCTGGAAGGCCGGGCAGCGCAAGGCCCATGCACCCGACTGCATGAAAGACGTGGTGGCTCGCCTGAGCCTGGAAGACATCAACGCGGTGGGCAGCTGGCTCGCAGCGCAACCCTTGCCGGCCAACACCAAACCCGCAAGCACCCTGCCCGCTCTGGCGGCGGGTGCCACAGCCATCACTTGCGGCAGCGCGCCGGTAAAGGCCGCACCATGAAACGCTTGATCAAATTCACGCTGGGCGCGGGCGTATTGCTGGCCGGTGGGGCCGCACTGGTCTGGGTGCTGAACAGCCGGGACGAGATTGACGTGAGCGCGCCGGTCGCCGCCGCCGCGCCCAGCGACGGGTTGATAGCGCGTGGCGCCTACCTGGCCCGCGCCGGCAACTGCATGACCTGCCACACCGCGCGCGGCGGCGAGCCATATGCCGGCGGGCGCAGCATAGACACGCCGTTTGGCGCCGTCTTTACCTCCAACCTCACGCCCGATGAAAAAACCGGCATAGGCAGCTGGTCGCCGGCGCACTTCTGGCGCGCCATACACAACGGCCGCTCCAAGAGCGGCCGGCTGCTCTATCCGGCTTTTCCCTATCCCAGCTACACCCAGGTCACGCGGGAAGATTCGGACGCGCTGTTTGCCTACCTCAAAAGCCTGCCCGCCGTGGCGCAGCCCAACAAGGCACACGCCCTGCGTTTCCCCTACCAGTCGCAGGCGGCACTGGCGGTATGGCGCGCCATGTACTTCAGCCCCGGCGTGTACAAGCCGGATGCCAGCCGCAATGCGGAGTGGAACCGCGGCGCCTACCTGGTCAACGGGCTGGGCCACTGCACGGCCTGCCACACCGCCCGCAATGTCATGGGCGCAACCGAAGGGCTGGACCTTTCGGGCGGCCTGATCCCCATACAGAACTGGTATGCGCCCTCGCTGGTGTCGCCGCACGAAGCCGGCGTGGGCGACTGGGAGCGCCAAGACATCGTCAGCCTGCTCAAGACCGGTGTTTCAAAACGCGCGTCCGTCAATGGCCCCATGGCCGAGGTCGTGCAGGGCAGCACGCAGTACCTGAACAGCGAAGACTTGAACGCCATGGCGCAGTTTTTAAAAGAGCTGCCGGGCACTGCCGCCCCTGGTTCACAAAAAGAACCCGACATAACCGCCATGGCCAGCGCACCGGGCAGCGTGGCATTGCTGGGCGCCAAACTGTATAAGCAGAACTGCGCCCAGTGCCACGGCGACAAGGGCCAGGGTGTCGCCAACGCCTACCCGGCGCTCGCAGGCAACCGCGCCGTGCGCATGCCGCAAACCGCCAACCTGGTGCAGATCGTCCTGAACGGCGGTTACGCGCCCGCCACCGCCGGCAACCCGCGCCCCTTTGGCATGCCGCCGTTTGTGCTGGTGATGGACGACAACGACGTGGCGGCGGTGCTGACGCACATACGCAGCGCCTGGGGCAACCAGGCCAGCGCCGTGTCGCCGCTGGAGGTGAACCGCATACGCGCCAGTTCAGGCCTCAGGTAGCACCGGACAGCGCCGCGGCCGGCGCCTCAGGATTCACGTGACGGCCCGGTCAGGGAATCCCGCCTGGCCAGCGATGGGAACAGCCTGAGCCAGGCCAGCGCCACCAGCACGGTGCCCACGCCACCAAGCACCACCGAGCCGACCGGCCCGAGCAAGGCGGCGGTGGCGCCGGACTCAAACTCCCCAAGCTGGTTCGACGCGCCTATAAAAACCGAATTGATGGCACTGACACGGCCGCGCATCTCGTCGGGCGTTTCAATCTGCACCAGGGTCTGGCGTACCACCACACTCACCATGTCAGCCCCGCCCGAAATGGCCAATGCAAGCAGCGACAGCACAAAGCTGGTGGACAGGCCAAACACCATCATGCACACACCGTAAAGCGCAACCGCCGCCAGCATGGTGTGCCCGACGCGGCGCGCCAGCGGCCAGCGTGTCAGCACCACGGCCGTCAGCACGGCGCCTGCGGCCGGCGCCGAACGCAGCAGGCCCAGGCCCCAGGGGCCCACATGCAGTATGTCTTTGGCAAACATCGGCAGCAGCGCGATGGCGCCGCCCAGCAGCACGGCAAACAGGTCCAGCGACACCGCACCGAGCAAGGCCTTGTGAACCCAGACAAAGCGCGCGCCGGCCAGCAGCGTGTTCAAGGACACCGGCTCGCGCGGCGGCGGCGCGTGTTTGTAGCGCACCAGCGAAATCAGCACCGAACCCGTGACAAACAGGGCCGCGCAGGTGGCATACACCGCCGAGGCGCCGGCCACAAAAATCACGCCGCCCAGCGCCGGCCCGACAATCACCGCCGCCTGGTTGCCGCCCGAACTGAAAGCCATGGCGCGCGGCAGCATGGCGGGCGGCACCAGCATGGGCATCAGCGACTGCTGCGCCGGCATCTGGAAGGCACGGGCCACACCCAGCAACACCGACAGCCCCAGCAGCAATTCACGCGAGGCCCAGTGCACGGAAGCCGTGGCGCCCCAGCCCTGGGTGGCAGCAATCAGGATCAGCGCCACCGCGGCCTGCGCGAAAAAACAGCCGGCGATGATGCGGCCGCGGTGCACCCGGTCCGCCACATGGCCGGCCACCAGCGTGAGCAGCAGCGCCGGCAAAAACTGGTACAGGCCGACCAGCCCCAGGTCCCAGGCGCTACTGGTCAGGTCATACATGTGCCAGCCTATGGCCACCATCAGCATCTGGGTGCCCATGGTGCCGAACAAACGGGCACACCACATACGGATAAAGGCACGCTGCCGGGTAAGTTCTTTAAAGCTATGGTTTGACATCGGGGGAAAGCTTAACAGCCGCTTTTCACCCTTGCCGGCCCGGCCTGGGCGGCGCTCAAAACCGCTCCTTATTTGATAGCTTGCTACGCCCGTCCCATATAGATAAAGTCCGAATTTGATGGTGAAAACTGGCGGTTTACGGGCCGCCAGATGCCCGTCACAGGCAAAAGCGGCGCTTACGCAGCAGGCAGACCGGCCCGGCAGTTAACATTGAAGGCATAACAACATGGCTGGCAGCGGGCCACGGAGGATTTTTATGCAACGCATTGTCATCGTCGGTGGAGGCGCCGGAGGCCTGGCACTCGCCACCCAGCTGGGCAAGCGCCTGGGTAAAAAAGGACTGGCTGAAATCACGCTGGTGGATGCCGCCCGCACCCATGTCTGGAAGCCCCTGCTGCACCAGCTGGCGGCCGGCAGTTTTGACACGCACGCCGAAGAAATCGAATACCTGGCGCAGGCGCGCTGGAACCATTTCAAGTTCCGGCTCGGCAACCTGACCGGCATAGACCGCATCCAGAAAACCGTGCAGCTGGCCGCCAGCTACGACGAGGCCGGCCGCGAGATCACGCCGGCACAGGAGCTTGGCTATGACACGCTGGTGATTGCCGTGGGCAGCCAGACCAATGACTTTGGGACGCCGGGCGCAGCCGAACACACCATCAAGCTGGACAGCCCGCAGGCGGCCAAACATTTCAATGACCGCCTGATCAACGCCTGCATACGCGCGCAGACCGTGCCGCGCACCGCTGGCAGCGGCCGCCTGACGGTGGCGATTGTGGGCGGCGGCGCCACGGGTGTCGAACTGGCGGCCGAGCTGCATGCCGCCGCACGCGTGCTTGGCAACTACGGCTTTGACCATATCCACCCCGAAAAGGATTTGCAGATCGTGCTGGTGGAAGCCGCGCCGCGCCTGCTGGCCCAGTTGCCGGAGCGCCTGAGCGAATCGGCATTGCGCGAGCTGCGCAAGCTCGCGATCGAGGTGCATACCAACGAAAAAGTCGTGGAGGTCACGGCGGACAGCCTGAAGATGGCCAGCGGCAAAGTCATTTCATCTAGCATCACCGTCTGGGCCGCCGGGGTAAAGGCCGCCGACTTCCTGAAAACCCTGGGCGCCGACGCAGACGGGCAAAACCCGCTGGAGACCAGCAAGCTCAACCAGTTGGTAGTGAACGGCAACCTGCAGACCACGCGCGATGCCAGCATTTATGCCTTCGGCGACTGCGCCGCCTGCCAGCAGCCCGACGGCACCTGGGTGCCACCGCGCGC
Source organism: Pseudomonadota bacterium (assembly GCA_040388255.1). Classification (GTDB taxonomy): domain Bacteria; phylum Pseudomonadota; class Gammaproteobacteria; order Burkholderiales; family Burkholderiaceae_C; genus Polaromonas. The sequence continues at coordinate 187,302 of JAZKCE010000001.1, forward strand.
CCAGGCGGCTTACCAGCAAGCCATGTACCTGACACGCGCGCTGCCGCAACTCATGGCCGGCAAGGCGGTCGCGCCGTTTGTGTTTACCGACCAGGGCTCGCTGGTCTCGCTGGCCGAGTATTCATCGGTCGGCAGCCTGATGGGCAGCCTGACCAAGGGCAGTTTTTTCATAGAAGGCCAGGTCGCCAAGCTGATGTACTGGGCACTGCACAAGCAACATCAGCTGGCACTGGGCGGCTTCAAGAAAACCGCCTTGATCACCCTGTCGGAAATGATTGACCGCACGCACCGCCCGCGTATCAAGTTGCATTGATAATTAAGCTTTAAAAAACCAACCGGAGAACGCCATGGCAAAAGGTCAACAAAACAGCGGCAAGATGGTCAAGAAACCAAAAAAGGACACGTCACCACCCAAGACCGTGTCGCCTGACGCAGTCCGGGCGACGGTCGTCACCCAGGTCATGCCCAAGGGCAAGTTGAAAAACAAGCCGGCCTGATGCAGGCAGACAGGCCGCCCGCAGCGGCCGGACAACTGGGCAACCCCTTGCATGGGGTCACACTGGAGGCCATGGTCACAGCATTGTCTGAGCACTACGGCTGGGAAGACCTTGGCCAGCGCATCAATATCCGCTGCTTCACCAGCGAGCCCAGCGTGGCCTCCAGCCTGAAGTTTTTGCGCAAGACACCATGGGCGCGCGAAAAGGTTGAAAGCCTTTACCTCTTCATGCTGCGCGAGATCAAGCGCAGCAGCCCGCCGGTGCATAACTTTCCGCCGCCAAAAAACCAGGCCTGAAATCAGCCGCCCAGCGGGTTGGCAAATATCAGCATCATGGCCACGCCCACCCCTATCAGGAAGTTCGCGTCAATCAGGCCCGCCAGCAAAAACATCTTGACCTGCAGCGGCTCCATCATTTCGGGCTGGCGCACAGCACCTTCAAGATAACGCCCGCCCATCACGCCCAAGCCCAGGCATGCGCCAATTGCCCCCAGGCCGATCATCAAACCACATGCAATGGAAATGGCACCTGCGTCGCTCATGATTTCTCTCCTTAAGTCAAACACTTGCTGATGGCTTCAATGATGAATTCCGCAACGCCGCAAAACAATTACCCCGCAGGTCATGCTGCTGCTGAAGGTATTGAAACGCTGTATGCCGACGACAGCCTGCTGGTGTACAACAAGCCGGCCGGACTGCTGTCGGTGCCAGGGCGCGGCGAGGACAAGCAGGACTGCCTGAGCCGCCGCGTGCAGCAGCACTACCCGGATGCGCTGGTGGTGCACCGGCTGGACATGGCCACTTCGGGCCTGCTGCTGATGGCGCGGGGCGCCGACATGCAGCGTGCGCTGAGCCGGCTATTTGAAAACCGTGAAGTACACAAGCGCTACGTGGCGGTGGTGGATGGCCGCATGCATGAGAGCCAGCCAGCACGGCAGGACCCGGGCGAATGGGCGCTGATTGACTTGCCCATTGCCGTGGACTGGCCGCGCCGGCCGCTGCGCATCATCGACAGGGCACACGGCAAACCCAGCCAGACGCGCTGGCGCAGCCTCTGTTTTGACGACACCACAAACAGCACCCGGGTCGAGCTTGAACCGGTCACCGGCCGCTCACACCAGTTGCGTGTACATCTGCAGGCGCTGGGCCACCCGATTCTTGGCGACCGACTGTATGCGCCTGCAGAGGTGCAAGCCAGGGCATCACGCCTGTTGCTGCATGCGGCCATGCTTGCCTTCAGCCACCCTGAAAATGGCCGGGCCATGCGTTTTGATTGCGAACCCGGCTTCTAGCAGCATGGGACTGGCCATGGCCTCTCGCAAGTCGCCTACTGCGCGGCCAAGGCCGGCATGGACCATTTCACGCGCTGCCTGGCGCTGGAAGAGGCCCTGAAGCCGAATGGCGCAAAGGTCTGCGCACTGGCGCCCGGCGTCATCGATACCGGCATGCAGGACATGCTTCGTGCGGCGGACAGTGCGGCCTTTCCGGACCAGGCAGGTTTTGTGAACCTCAAGAACAGCGGGTCACTGGCCTCACCCGAAGCGGCGGCAGCCCTTGTGCTGGCATTCCTGTCCCGGCCCAACTTTGGCGAACAGCCTGTGGCGGACGTGCGCGATTAAATAGGCCCCCACGCTTTTCACTTCGTGTAATACGCTGCCCCCCCGAGGGGGCTGAGCTTGCTTGGGGCGGCCCGGCGCGGCGCTCCTTCGCCCCCACGCTTTTCACTTCGTGTAATACGCTGCCCCCCGAGGGGGCTGAGCTTGCTTGGGGCGGCCCGGCGCGGCGCTCCTTCGCCCCCATGCTCACCACTGCGTGCGCTGCTCAGCGAGGAAACTGCTCGCGCAAACGCACCTTCCAGAATTTTCCGGTGGCCGTCTTTGGTATCTCGTCCATGAATTCGTAACGCTCGGGCCACTGCCACTTTGCGAAGCCCTGTTCACCCAGGTGTGAATTCAACTCCGCCGGCGTCGCTTGGCCACCCGGCTTTAGCACAACGCAGGCCAGCGGCCGCTCGGTCCATTTTTCATCGGGAATGGCGACAACGGCTGCTTCTGCCACGGCCGGATGCGCCATGAGCGCGTTCTCCAGATTCACCGAGCTGATCCATTCACCGCCCGACTTGATCAGGTCCTTGGTCCGGTCAGTCAGACTCATATAACCATGAGCGTCGCAGGTGCCGACGTCACCGGTTCGCAGCCAGCCGTCGGCGGTGAACTTGTCCGGCGGCGAGCCGATACCCGAATACGAACCCGTGATGTAGGGACCGCGCACCTGGATCTCGCCATGGGTCTGGCCATCCCAGTCCGCGAGGCTGCCGTCATCACGCTGCAACCGCAGTTGCACCAACGGCAAGGGCACACCCGCCATCGCAGTGCGGCGGTAGCGTTCGTCCGCCGACACCCCGCGTAACTCGGGCTTGAGGTAGGACACCGTAGCCAGCGGCGAGGTCTCGGTCATGCCCCAGCCCTGGACAATCCCCAGGCCATGCGCATCCAGCGCGCGGATCAGCGACTCGGGCACTGCCGCTCCGCCGACGATAGACCGCATGCCCCGGGGGATTCGCCAGCGGCCATGATCAGGATGCGACGGATCCTGCGCGGCGGTGTAACCCTGCGCGATACCCATCCAGATGGTTGGCACGCCCAGGGCAAAGGTCGGCTGTTCCTCGGTCATCAGGTCCATCAGGTCTTCGGCGTGCAGGTGCGGCCCGGGGAAGACCAGCTTGCAGCCCAGCATGACCGCGCCATACGGAATGCCCCAACTGTTGGCGTGAAACATGGGCGTGACCGGCATCACGACGTCTTCGCCACGCAGATTCCAATAATCCGGCAGGCTGGCCGTGAAGGTGTGCAGCATGGCAGAGCGGTGCGAATAGACCACGCCCTTGGGCTGGCCAGTCGTGCCCGATGTGTAGCACATGGCCACCGGGTCGCGCTCGGCGTGCGGCACGTACTGGAAGGCGGCGCCGTCGGCTTCGCGCAGCAGTTTTTCGTAGTCGTGGCAACCCTGATCGACCGGCTCGCCTGAGAAAGAAAACACCACTACGTGATCAAAGTGGTGCAGGTGCGCGAACTGCCGGTAGAGGGGCAGCAGGATGTCGTCGACCACCAGCACGCGGGCACCACCATCGGCGGCGATCCAGCCGATCTCCGCCGGCGGCAGCCGCAGATTCAGCGTGTGCATGACCGCGCCGGCCGCGGGAATGGCGAAATAGCACTCCAGGTGCGCGTGGTGGTTCCAGCTCAGGGTGGCCACACGATCGCCCTTGCGCACGCCCAGGCCCTGCAGCGCGGCCGCGAGCGAGCGGGTGCGCTGGTACCACTGGGCGTAGGTATGCCGCACCAGCGATTTGTCCGGCAGGCGCGAAACCAGGTTGCTGGAGCCAAACAGACGACCCGCCCGCTCCAGCAGCAGATTGAGCGACAGCTCATCGTTCATCATGGTGGATGGCCGGCTGCCGGCCACGGATTTGGTATCGGTGTTCATAGCGGGCAGCGCTCCTGGAGCCAGGGCAGCAGCTTCTCCAGCTGTTCAAGCGCGCCGGCATTTTGCGGCTCGTCGCCTTCCGGCTCGAAGTAGTGCAGCCTGTGCGGAAATTCGAACAAGGTCTTGTCAGTGCTGCCCAGCGAATCCATGATGGTTTTCGTGTGGGTCAGCGGGTACACGTCGAGGTCGCGGCCGGTGTGCACGACGACAACAGGCTCGGTCACGGCCGGAGCGGTCTTCGGGATGCTGGCATTGCTGCTCAAACCCGACCAGGTGGACAACCAGGCATCGGGCGTCTGGAGCCGTCCAAAGCCCAGCAGCTGGAAGTTCATGATATCGGGGCGATCGCTCAGCAAACTGCCGTAGCCACGCTCGCTCGGATCGATGCTGATGTCTACGTAGTGCGGATTGGCCATGGTCCGGTAGGTGGTGATCACCGGCGTGAAGGTGGCTTGCTGGATGGCTGCGCGCTGCAGGTGCGGCGGCGCGCTCTCGAAGCTCGGCCAGTTGCACAGGTCCTCGCCGCGGCATCGCTCGGCGATCAGCGAGTGCGCCAGAGCGTCGATCCGCGCCACCCGCTCCAGTTGCTTCTGGCGGTAGCGGACAAGGAAGTCGGGGTCGTACTTCGTCCACTGCGGGGCCGGCCGGAAACCGTTGGCCGGATCGTACATATCAAGTGACGGATCGGTCAGCATCGGGTTGTGCTCGTCGACCACCGACGGGTCGATGGTCTCGTTAAGCACCAGCCCCTGGCCAAGGTGAGCGGCCGTGATCATCATCGCGTCAAACGGCGGCATGGAGACATCGGCCAACGGCACCGGCCGTCCGGCCGGCGTGTGGCGCAGCCGCCCGGAGGGCTTGGCCTTGGCCTGCTGCTGGTAGAAGCAGCCCAGCGTACCGCCGCCCGAGTTGCCGAGCCAGACCACCTTCTCCACGCCGCACTCGTCGCGCAGCCAGTTGACGTAAGCTGCCAAGTCCATGAGCAACTGCTCGTGTACGCAGTTCAGGTCGTTGTTGATCGATCGCAGATTGGCACCGACACAGGCATAACCGGCGCGCAGCAGCGCCGGAAAGGCATAGTGCTGGGAGAAGTCCACCCGCGGGTGGGCCGCGATCACGGCCACCTTGGGCCTTGGGTTGGATCGGGGCGTCCAGTGCAAACCCCTCACCTGCACACCGTCGTGGGTATTCAGTAGCAGGGGTTCGCATTGCGCGAACTCGTTCACCGGTTCGCGAAAGCGAATCCAGCTGGCACGCCAGTAGGTGGCGGAAAGCAGTCGGGAAGCAGTCATGCGGGTCCTTGTCAAGGTATCTGTATTCGCTGCGTCTACGCAGCGGTAAAGCCGGAGTCCATGGCCAGCACGGCGCCAATGGTGGAAGCTGCGCCACCGGAACAGAACCACATGATGCCGGACGCAATCTTTTCAGGCGTGCGGTAGCGGCCCAGCGGGTAGTTGCTGCCGCCGCCAGAGGCAATGTCCTTGCCAGCCGACGAAACGATTTGCTCTGCCGTGTCGGAGCGCATCGGCTGGCACTCTAGTTGACGCTCTTGCGCGGGGTCAATTCCATCATCATGGCACGCCTCATCAGCGCTCTATCACCACGCCCGAACTCTGGACCAGCGTCCGCCAGATATCCATGTCGCGTTTCATGGCCGGCAGGAACTCCGGGCCATCCATCCAATTCATGGTGATGTTCAGGTCGTCCAGCGTTTTGCGCATGGACGGATCTTCGCCAATGGCATGCAACTCCTTCACCAGCCGGGTCGCGATATCGGGTGGCAGCCTGGCAGGTGCCATGAAGGCATACCAGCCGCCGGTCCAGTTAACCTCCTTGAAGCCCTGCTCCAGGAAAGTGGGTACGTTGGGCAGCGAGGGCGCGCGCCCGGGCGCGATCACCGCCAAACCCTTGAGCGTGCCACGCTGGATGTGCGCGCGTGCGGTGGCCACTGTCAGCAGCGCCATGTCGATCTGGCCGCCCAGCAGGTCGGTCAGCGCCGGCGATTCACCCTTGTAAGGCACATTGAGCATGCCCAGCTTGGCCGACTTGTTGAACACTTCGAGGATGACCTGAGGGCCAAGTCCCGTCGTGCCGAAAGTCAGCCCCTTGCCGGGCGCGATCTTTACCAGCTCCGTTGCGGAATTGGCCCCCAGGCTGGAGCGAGCCACCAGCACAGTCGCCGCCGCGCCTATGCGGCACAGCGGCGTGAAATCGGCGATCGGGTCATAACCGACATCCTTGAACTGCACCGGGTTCTGGACGTGCTGGGTGAAGGTCAGCAGCAGGGTGTAGCCGTCAGCCGGCGCCCGCGCCACCGCCACCGTGGCCGGGATGCCGTTGGCGCCAGGCCGGTTCTCCACCACGACCGCTTGCCCCACGCGCTCACCGAGCCGGCGGCCAAATTCACGTGCCAGGACGTCGGCGGTGCCGCCGGCTGTTACGGGAACGATGACCTTGATCGGGCGGGAGGGCCAGCGCTCCTGGCCATGCGCCAGCGGCATCAGTGTGGGTACGGCGGCGGCCCCCAGCAGTTTTATAAAAGTGCGTTTTTTCACGTTATCTCCTTTTTCAGCAAACCGGTTAAAGCGTCGGATAGCGAAACGGGCTGGTAGCCCCCAGGGCACCGCCGAAGGGGCGGCCTGGTTGACGACAGTCTAGGCCGTTGCCGGCGCGCGGAATATCGTCCGTTCCGACGAATTCCGCCAACTGGATCCAACCAACCCAAATCCGTCGCATTCGACGATGCCCCAGCCTGGCCGGTACGGCTAGCATGCGTATGCACGGCATGTGTGATGACGGACGAAAGAGAAACAGGAGCACGGAATGGCAGGACCGCTGACTGGATTGCGAATGGTCGAGATGGCCGGTATGGGGCCAGGGCCTTTCTGCGCGATGCTCTTTGCCGATCTCGGCGCCGACGTCATCTCCATCGACCGCCCCGGCACCCCGCACGATGCGTGCGACGTCACGGGACGCGGCAAACGGCGGCTGTCGCTCGACCTGCGCCAGCCCGAACATCGGGAGGCTGCGCTGGCACTGGTAGCGAAGGCCGACCTGCTGGTAGAGGGCTTCCGGCCAGGCGTGATGGAACGCCTGGGCCTGGGCCCCACCGAGTGCCAGGCCCGCAACCCACGCCTGGTCTACGGCCGCATCACCGGCTGGGGCCAGACCGGGCCTTTGTCCGCCGCCGCCGGCCACGACATCAATTACATCGCCCTGACCGGCGCGCTTCACGCCATAGGCCGCCCAGGCGAGGCCCCCCCCCCACCGCTCAACTATGTCGGCGATTACGGCGGGGGCGCCATGCTGCTGGCGGTGGGCCTGCTGGCTGCCCTGCACGAGGCGCGCGGCTCGGGCTGCGGCCAGGTGGTCGACGCGGCCATGACAGACGGTGCCGCGCTGATGTCATCGCTGTTCTATGGTTTGAAAGCGGCCGGGGCATGGCCTGGCGAGCGCGGCGGCAACCTGCTGGACGGCGGAGCGCACTTCTATGACAGCTATGCCTGCGCCGACGGGAAATTCGTGGCCATAGGCGCCATCGAGCCGAAATTCTTCAGCCGCCTGTGCGAGCTGTGTGGTCTGGACGAGTCCTTTGCCGCGCGGCAGATGGACCGTTCGCAGTGGCCCTTGATGAAGCTTCGCCTGGCCGATGTCTTTCGCACGCGCACCCGCGACGAGTGGTGCACGGTCCTGGAAGGAAGCGATGCCTGTTTCGCGCCGGTGCTTGACTGGGATGAGGCGCCGGCCCATCCGCACAACCGTGCGCGCGGCACCTTCGTCACACTCGACGGTGTTGTGCAGCCGGCACCGGCACCCCGCTTCTCGCGCACACCGGCGGCGCAACCGCGCGCCGGTGACAGCACCGACCTGGCTGTGGCGCTGGACGCCTGGGGCGCGACGCTGTCCGACCGGATGGCCGCCTGATCATGGCGATCAACCTCCAGCGCAGTTGGTCCGACCCTGACCTTGAACAGTACCGCGACACGGTGGTGCGCTTTATCGAGGCCGAACTCGCGCCTGGCGACGCCCAGGCCCGCCGCGAGGGCAACGTCGGCCATGCCGTCTGGCGCAAGGCAGGCGCGCTCGGCCTGCTGTGCACCGACATCCCGGAGGAATGGGGCGGTGGCGGCGGTGACTTTCGCCATGAGGCGGTGATGTACGAAGAGCTGGCGCGCCGCGCGCTCAGCGGCATGAATGTCTCGGTGCACAGCATCGTCGCCCATTACCTGCTCAACCACGGCACCGACGACCAGAAACGGCATTACCTGCCGCGCATGGCGCGGGGCGAGCTGGTGGGCGCGATCGCGATGACCGAACCGGGCGCCGGCTCGGATCTGCAGGGCATCCGCACGCGAGCAGCGCGCACCGCCACCGGCTGGCGCATCGACGGCAGCAAGACGTTCATCAGCAACGGCTTGCTGGCCGGGCTGGTGCTGGTGGTTTGCAAGACCGACCCCACGCAGCGCGCCAGCGGCATGTCTATCCTGATAGTGGAAACAGAGGGTGCGGCGGGCTACCGCGTGGGACGCGTGCTGCACAAGATGGGCATGCACGCCCAGGACACTTCGGAACTGTTCTTCGATGGCGTCGAAGTCCCTGAAAACAAGCTGCTGGGCGGGACAGAAGGCCGCGGTTTCCATCAGTTGATGAGCGACCTCCCCTACGAGCGCCTGGTGATTGGCGTTATCGCACTGGCTGCCATGGAAGGCGCCTACCAGGCCACGCTGGGCCATGTGCGCGGTCGCCAGGCCTTTGGCAAGCCGATTGCCGAACAGCAAAACACCCGCTTCAAGCTGGCCGAGATCGCCACCCGAATCATGGTCGGCCGGGCCTTCATCGACCAATGCATACACCGCTTGCTGGACGGCCGCCTGGATACCGCCACCGCCTCCATGGCCAAGCTATGGGCCTCGGAAGCCCAGGGCCAGGTGGCGGACGAGTGCGTGCAACTGTTCGGTGGTTATGGTTACATGGACGAATACCTGGTCAGCCGCCTTTACACGGACGCCCGCGTGCAGCGAATCTATGGCGGCACCAGCGAGATCATGAAGGAAGTGATCGCGCGGTCGCTCTGAGCCGGCCTCCTTGTTCAATTAACCAGCAGATTCAATCCATGCAACCGGATCCCGGCATTGCCGCCATCATCACCGGCGGAGCCTCCTGCCTCGGCGTCATCCGCATGGCGCCGCGCTGAACCCCAAAAGGAAAAACCATGAATGAAGCCTATATCGTTGCCGCTGCCCGGACTGCAGGCGGCCGCCGCAACGGCAAGCTCGCCAGTTGGCACCCCGTCGACCTGGCCGCCCACCTGATCGATGCCCTGCTGGATCGCGCGGACTGCGACCCTGCCCTCGTCGAGGACGTCATCATGGGCTGCGTCAGCCAGGTCGCCGAGCAGTCGACCAACGTGGCCCGCAACGCGGTGCTGACCTCGCGCCTGCCCGAGTCGGTGCCCGGCACTTCCATCGATCGCCAGTGCGGCTCGTCGCAGCAGGCGCTGCACTTCGCCGCCCAGGCCGTCATGTCCGGCACCCAGGACGTGGTGATCGCCGCCGGCGTGGAAAGCATGACGCGCGTGCCGATGTTCACGCCTTCCAGGCTGCCGCAGAAGAACGGCATGGGTTACTACATGAGCCCCGGGATCCGCCGCCGCTACGGCGAGCAGGACTTCAGCCAGTTCATTGGCACCGAGATGATCGCCCGGAAATACGGCCTGACCAGGGACGCCCTCGACCAATATGCGCTGATGAGCCATCAACTCGCCGCCCGCGCGACAAACGAAGGCCGCTTCGACAAGGAAATCGTGCCTGTGCCCGTGCGCGATTCGACCGGCACCGCGACCGGCGAGGTGCATGTGCGTGACGAAGGCATCCGTACCGACGCGAGCCTGGAGGGCATCGCATCCGTCAAGCTGATGACCGAAGGCGGCTGCATCAGCGCGGCCAACGCCAGCCAGATCTGCGATGGCGCCAGCGGCGTGATCGTGGTCAACGAGCGCGGCCTCAAGGCCATGGGTGCGAAGCCCCTGGCCCGTATCCACCACATGAGCGTGATGGGCCATGATCCGGTGATCATGCTGGAGGCGCCTATCCCGGCCACCCACCGTGCGCTCGCCAGGGCCGGCATGTCCATCCGCGACATCGACCTGTACGAAGTGAATGAAGCCTTCGCGCCAGTGCCGCTGGCCTGGCTGCGCGACCTCGATGCCGACCCGGCGCGGATCAACGTGCATGGCGGCGCCATCGCCCTGGGCCATCCGCTGGGCGCTTCCGGCACCCGCCTGATGACGACCATGCTGCACGCGCTGCAACAGCGCGGCGGCCGCTATGGACTGCAGACGATGTGCGAAGGCGGCGGCATGGCCAACGTCACGGTCATCGAGCGGCTGTAAGCGATGTCCATGCTCGCCCATTGCCTTCCGGTGTTCGCCGGTGATTGCGTATGCCTGACGCCACTCAACGATGGACTGACAGACTGACGGAACTTCCCCCTTGTCTCTTTGTTAAGGGGAGCCGGCCCTTCCGGGTCCTTCACGCTGATCAGGATCACCTGAAATTCGCAACTGCGATTTCAGGTGAATGCCTACCGTACCAGGCCGTGGCGCCGCGCGATGGACACGGCCTGGGTCCGGTTCTGCGCGGACAGCTTGGTATTGATGCTGCGCAGGTGGGTGCGCACCGTGCTTTCGGCGACGAACAATTTCTCGGCCATGGCGTTGTTGGAGTAGCCCTCCGCCAGCAACTGCAACACCCGCATCTCCTTGTGGGTGACGGACTCGCCTTGCCACGGCGTTTCGCCGGCGGGTTCCGGCTCGGATTCGGCAACCTGCGGGTCTACGCCCAATGCCACAAGCAGCCGCTGCACGTATTCGAGCAGGATCGGGTCGTCCGGCCGCGGCGCCATCCGCAAGCCCTGGAGCACGGCGCGTATCGGTCCCGCGATGGCCGGGCCTTCATCGAGGACCAGGCGCATGAAGCCTTCGCGGCTGCCCTCCAGCAACACCGCGCGTATCACGTCGGCCGCGGCCGGGGCACGGCCCTGGCGCCACAGTGCCATCGCCAGCAACACCCGCAGCTTGTGCGCCCGGCGCACGCGCGACCCGGCCTGCGCCGCCGGTAGCTCTGCCTCGATAAGCCGGGCCGCCTCGGCCGCGTCGCCGAAATGCACCTCCCAGCGCAAGCGCCCGATGACCATGTCGAACAGCTCATGCGCCGGCAGCCGCTGGCCTGCCACGCGCTCCCAGACGGCGCGGTCGTCGCCGCGATCCAGCTCGTCGCGCGCGCCAAAAGCGTTGCCCTGGCGCATCAGCATGCAGGCCCGCTCAAGCCTGGCCGAGGCCACCACCCGCGGCAGCTTTCGCAGGTGGCCCAAGGTCTCCAGTTCAGTCAGCACGCGCAACGCGCCATCGACGTCGCCACATCCGAACAACAATCGCGAGCGGATCGCGTGGCACTCGATCATGTGGTCCGGCAGTCCGACATCGCGGGCCAGAGGCAAATAGACGTTCAGCAGGCGCTCGACCGCATCCAGGTCGTTGGCCTCGTACATCCCGCTGGCATAGAGCACGCCCGCCCAGGCATTGCCGCCGGTATGGCTGTAGGTGTTGGCGCGGGTGCTGGAGTCAACGGCCAGGCGAAAGCGCGCCATGGCCTGCCGGAACAGGCCCCGCTCGAAATCCAGCATGCCCTCGGTCGACTCGGTGTACATGCGGTTGAACACACTGCCGTACTGCGCGCTGCGCGCCGAGTCGAGCAGCCGCCGGGCCTCGCGCGTCTCCCCCAGCACCGCGGTCACGTGCGCCATGCAGTTCGTCAACGCGGTATCGGCAAAGGGCACCGGCGTCGGCAGCCGTGCCAGGCCCTCGCGGCCCAGCGCATTGGCCTCGGGATAGCAGTCCTGCATCGCCAGCAGCAGTGGACGCAGCGCGTTGACATGGGCACCGATGATGGGGTCGTCGCTCGTCGCGATGCCGCTATCGGCCAGCAAGGCCTGGCCCTCGGCCGGTCCCTGGGTGAACAGCACGGCCCAGATCTCCATGGCCTGCATCAGCGGGCGCTCGCGCAAGCTGCCGCGCGGGATGGCGGCGAACCAGCGCGCCAACAGCCGCATCCGCCCTTCCTCCAGGAAACCCTGCGCGCTGTGCGCCAACAGGGCCAACGCATGGGGGAAGTCCCCCCCTTCGAGCGCATGGTCAATCGCCGGCACCGGCCGGTCGACCGACTCGTACCACCCAGAGGCGGCCAGGTGCAGCCGAAGCACTTCGCGCGGGTGTTCACGCGCCAGCTGGGCCTGCAGGAAGGTGGCGAACAGGCTGTGGAAGCGGTAATGAGGCTCCTGAGCGTCGGTCTCGACCGGCAGCAGGAACAGGCTGGAGGCATGCAGGTGCGCGAGCATGCGTGCGCAGTCGGTGCGCGGCAGCAGCGCCTGGCACAACGACGGGCTCAGCTGCCGCAGGATGCTGGTGCGCAACAGGAATTCGCGCACCTCGGGCGGCTGGCGGCCGAGCACATCCTCGGTCAGGTACTCGGCGATGGCGCCGCCCGAACCAGACAGCCGGTGCACGAACCTGGCGGGGTCCTCGTGCCGCTCTAGCGCCATCGCGGCGAGCAGTAGCGCCGCGACCCAACCCTCGGTGCGTGCCTGCAGCGTGGCCAGCACGTCATGCGGCAGCGCAGGCAGGCCACGTACCTGCAGGAAATCACGCGTCTCCTCCACGCTGAAGCGCAATGCCTCGGTGTCGATCTCTACCAGTTGCCCACGCACGCGCAGGCGGCCCAAGTCCAGCTCGGGCAGGGTGCGCGAGCCGATCACCAGCCGCCCGTTGTGCGGCAAGCGGGCAACAATCTCGCGCAGCAGCGCCAGCACGGCAGGGGACTGCAACACCTCGAATTCGTCCATGAACAGCGCAAATGGCGATCCCTCGCGCGCCAGCAGCGCGACCACATCGGTATCGCGCTCGTGCCGCCTTTCGTCGGTGATCTGCAGCCGGACGACGGCCTCGGCCAGGCAGCTGAGGAATCGCGGCACGTCGTTGTCGGCCGCATCGAGCGTGATCCACGCGGTGGCGACGCCGCGCGCCTGCAGCTGCTCGTGAATCTGGCGCAACGCCGTGGTTTTGCCAAAACCTGCTGGTGCGCGCACCAGCACCAGCCTGGCATCGGCAGCGCGGTCCATGCGTTCGGTGACCACATGGCGTCTAACCCGTGAGGCATTGGCCCCCGGAAGGTCGAACTTGCCGGCGTACGCTGGCCCCCGATCCATAGGGCAGGAGGTAGGCGAAGCGGGCTGGGACGACGGCATGGACAGCTGCGAATACGTGTTCGCCTGAAAATTATAAGGTAACTAATAATTTTCGAGAAACGAATGAGTCGCCAATGCGGCATGCTGCGGCCGCAGCGGCCACCGGAATGATGGGCAGCCACTACTTGCCTCTGCAGCAAGGGTTAACGGTGTTTGCGGCTCCGGCTTTGCGTGCCGTGAATTTCAAACGCCGCCAAGGCGTATGGAAGCAAGGTAGCTGTTGATGACCTTGATTGCGCGAAAACAGGAAAACCCTAGTAAATCTCGGGCACCACAATGTCCTGCGGCACCGGGCGCCGCACGTAATCCTCGTGCCTGACACGCTCGGGCAGCACGATGGCCGGATGTTCGGTTTCACCGTAAGGCATTTGCCCCAGCAGGTGGTGAATGCAGTTGAGCCTGGCTTTTTTCTTGTCGACCGCCTGCACCACCCACCACGGCGCCTCGGGAATATGCGTGCGCTCCAGCATGATTTCCTTGGCCTTGGTGTACTCCTCCCAGCGACGCCTTGACTCCAGGTCCATGGGGCTGAGTTTCCATTGCTTGAGCGGGTCATGGATACGCCCCAGAAAACGCAGGTGCTGCTCTTCATCGGAAATGGAAAACCAGTATTTGATGAGCTGTATGCCCGAGCTCACCAGCATTTTTTCAAACTCCGGCACGGTGCGGAAGAACTCTTCGTATTGCTCGTCGGTGCAAAATCCCATGACCCGCTCGACACCGGCCCGGTTGTACCAGCTGCGGTCAAACAGCACGATTTCGCCTGCCGCCGGCAGGTGCGAGACATAACGCTGGAAATACCACTGGGTGCGCTCGCGGTCATTCGGCGCGGGTAATGCGGCAACACGGCAAATGCGCGGGTTAAGCCGCTGGGTGATGCGCTTGATCACACCGCCCTTGCCGGCGGCATCGCGGCCCTCAAACAGGATCACCACCTTGTGGCCGGTGCCGACCACCCAGTCCTGCAGCTTGACCAGTTCACCCTGCAGGCGAAACAGCTCCCGGAAATACTGGCGGCGGCGCTCCTTGTCCTGCGCGCTGTGGCCCGGGGCTTCTTCACCCGTAAGTTCGGCCAGCGTGCGGTCTTCAAGCTCCATCTCCAGCTCTTCGTCATAGCTGTCGATCAGTTCGTTACGGATACGCCGCATCAATTCTTCATCGCTTGAATTCAAGGCGCTCTCCCGGACGTTTCAGCAAACCAAAGTCAGGCCCCCAGCCTACGCAGGCAATATGTCAAGGCCATGAAATCGCCAAAGCCGCAGCAAAAAATCAGCCCCGCTGCAGCCGCCGGTAAATCTCGTCCTTGGTCTTGAGACGCTTCTTTTTCAGCAATTCCAGCGCTTCGTCGCCGATCGCGGCGTGGCCTTGTTCATATTGGGTGATGACACGGTTGTCTTCGTCGTATTCGGCAAAGAGCCGGGCAAAGTGGGCATCGTTTGCCTTGAGTTCGCGCATCTTCTCCAGGTGCTGGGGAAACTCATGGGCCAGGTCATGTTTGAGCAATTCCATAAGAACCCCTTATTCCCGAACAATCATGACCGGCAGGTGGGTGTGCGACAGGACCTGCGCAGCAACACTTCCCAGCACGAGTTTTTCAAGCCCCCGGCGGCCGTGCGAGCCCATCACGATCAGGTCGGCACCGGCGGACTCCGCCGCCTCGAGGATGCTTTTGTAGACCGCCTGGCCCTCCACCACCGATGCACGGACCAGCGTGCCATTGGCTTCAAAAACCTGCCTGGCGGCGTTGATCGCATGGTTGGATTCCGCCGTTGCGGCACTCAGGTATTCGGTCTGCCCATAGGCGAATTCCGTCCCCACGCCGGTAAAGGCATAGCTGTCGATCACGCTGACAACGATCACCTCGCTTTTAAAGGCCTGTGCGACGGCAGCGGCTTTTTCAATGGCCTTGTTGGATGTGCTTGATCCGTCTACGGGAACAAGAATGTGCTCGAACATGGTGGGACCTCCTTGATTCAGATGGCAACAGACTCTCGAAAACAACCCACGAAGGCTATTTTCGCTACAGCCGCACCGCCCGCCCCATCCAGCTTCACGCCGAAGGGAAAAGGCGGCAGGCCATGCCTCGTTTGTAAGCCATCAGGCGCCAAAAAGCTATCAGTCAAGGTGCCGGGCACCTGCTGACAGCTTGGCGAAGTCCGGAGACGGGGCTTATTCAGCCTTGATATTGGCCGATTTGGCCAGTTGGGCATAACGCGCCAGGTCGGCCTTGATGAGCTTGCTCAGGTCGGCGCCCGTGCCGCTGAGCGGCTCCACGCCGGCACCGGAAAGGTTCTCCTTCACGGCGGGCTCGGCCAGCACTTTTTGCACGTCGGCGTAAATGCGGGCGACCACCTCCGGCGGCATTTTGGCCGGGCCCATCAGCGCATACCAGATTGAAAAATCCAGGGGTTTGAGCCCCTGCTCTTCAAACGTGGGCACCTGCGGCATCAACTGGTAGCGCGACGCGGTCGACACGCCTATGCCGTAAAGCTTGCCGGTCTTGATGTGCGGGGCGATCAGGTTGGCGCTCAGTATGGCCAGTTGCACCTGGCCGCCCACCACGTCGGTCAAAGCGGGCGCGCAACCCTTGTAGCCCACATTGGCGGCGTTCACGCCCGATTTCTGCTTGACCAGCTCCATCACGAAATGCTGCGGCGTCCCGACACCGCAGGAGCCGTAATTCAGAGCTGCCGGATGGGCTTTGGAATACGCCACCAGGTCTTTCAGTGTCTTGATGTTGGTGCTCTGGTGGGCCGCAAGGGCAATCGGCGTCAAACCCAACAGCATGATGGGTGTCAGGTCTTTTTCGGGGTCGTAATTGAGCTTGCCGGCCACTGCCGGATTCACCACCATGGTGCTGTTTTGCAGCAGCAGGGTGTAGCCGTCCGCAGGCGAACGGACCACAGCTTCGGTGCCGATATTGCCGGAAGCACCAGCGCGGTTGTCCACCGCAACGCCCTGCCCCCAGATGGTTTGCAGCCGCGCGCCTATCTGCCGGGCCAGGATGTCCGAGCCGCCGCCGGTGCCGTAGGGAACAATGATCCTGACCGCGCGTGAGGGGTAAGTATCAGCCCACGCCAGCGGCGCGGCAAGATGGGCACAGGCGGTCAAGCCGAGCAAACCAAAAAATCTGCGAAGTTTCATTTTTGTCTCCCGTATTTTTTTAAGCGATCGCACCGATACGCCCGCGCCACAAATCCCAGGCGCGAACAACCTGGCCTTCAGTGGTCGCGGCAGCCAGCGCCGCTTCTTCTTCATTGAGGAAATTGATGGGGCCGAGCGCCGCCGCCTGTATCTGCAGCCTGGCATTGACCTCCGCGTAAATCGCACGGTACACCGCCAGTTCCAGCGAAGGCGCCACCGTGGTCGAGCCGTGGCCGCGCATCAGCACGCAGTTGTGTTTGCCCAGCGATTGCGCCAGTGCCTTGCCCAGGCCGGTGTTGCGAATCAGCAGGTCGGTGTTGCCACCGGTGTCGCGGATTTCAAACAGCGCGGAGCCGCTGCCCAGAAAACCGCTCATGTGGAAAATCGGCCGCAGGCGCTGACCCGTGGCGCCAAAGGGAATCACGCTTTGCGAGTGGCTGTGGACCACCGATATCACATCGGGCCTGGCCCTGTAAATCTCGCTGTGGATAAAACGCTCAAGGTAGGAGCGTTTGTCGGAGACCATGGCAAGGTCGCCGTTGAGGTCATAAGTCAGGATGTCCTCGGGGCTGACCAGGCCAGGGGCCCGGTTGCAGGACAGCAAAAAGTGTTCAGGGGATTTGTCGTGGCGCACACTCACATGGCCGAAACCATCAACAACGTTCTGGTCGTAAAGAATGCGGTTGGCGATGGCCAGCTTTTCCAGCAGCGCGGGATCGGGTTTGGGAAGCGTCATGAAGTCTCCTTGTCAATAATGGCCACAGCCGATTATTAATAAGTATACGTATCACTTTGATGCTTGCCCAGCCAAAACCAGGGCAAGCAACAGAGGGTAAACCCGCCCCACCACAAGCACCCGCGGGGCCGGAGGCCGTTCAATCCTCCATTTCTAATTCGATGCGAGATTAGGCGCACCGCCGCAGACAGTGCTATAGCACGGCAAGACGGGGCAACGACATATCGCGTTGAAGTAGAAATGGAATCAGGCCTCGATCTTCACGCCTTTCCAGAAGGCCACATGACCCTTGATGTTTTCGGCTTCGGGCTTGGGATTGGGGTAATACCAGACCGCGTCGGTGTTCATCTCTCCATTGACCAGCAGCGAGTAATAACTGGCCTCGCCTTTCCAGGCGCACATGGTGTGGTGGTTGCTGAAAGTGACGTAGTCGCGGTTCAGCGCGCTCTCGGGGAAATAATGGTTTCCCTCCAGGACTATGGTGTCATCGCTTTGCGCAATCAATGCGCCGTTCCAGATTGCTTTCATGGGGATTCCTGAAGTGCAGTTAACTTGACGATTGCCCAATGCTACGCCGGTTCAGCGGAAATGACAGGACCCGAAGGTCGCGCAGATGGGCCGTGCCGTGCAAGGGCCATAAAAAAAGGTGCCGATGGCTGGCATCGGCACCTCTTGATGGTACACAGGCAGGCAGCCTAATCAATGGTCATGACGATCCTTGTCATGGCCTTTCCCATGCCCCTTGCCGTGCTTTTTATCCTTGTATTCCTTGTATTGACCGCGCTCGTAATCGTCGTCACCCTGTACCCTGACGAAATAAACCGGCTGGCCGCAGGCGTTGTAGCGGGCGCAGTGTTTGGACCATTTTTTTGCATGCCCGGGAGGAACATGCAGGTAAAGAGGCGCTTGCTGCACCAGTACAGGCTGGCGCTGGATGATCACCGGCTGGGCGTAAATCAGGGGCGGTGGCGGCGCCGTGCCTATCTCGATGCGGCCATACACCCCGGGTGTCAGTGCCCCCTCAACCGTGGCATTTGCATACGGCGTGGCGGCCAGGGCAGTGTTGGCGCACAAGGCGGTCAGGGCCAAAAGGTTCACCGCCAGCAGGGATTGAAGTGTTGTTGTTTTCATGATGTTTTAATTGATAAGAGAGGTTTATGGAAGGTGAAATCGCCGCATCAACCTGCAGCTGAAGCCAGGCGCAGATTTTTGCCCTCGACGATCACCTTGGCCCCGACAGGGACAGCACTGGAGATATCCAGGTTGCGCGTGGAGCCGTCGTTCATGCGGACACGCACGTCATACACAGTGACTTTTTTCATGTTCTTTTCTATGGCATTGCCCGCAAAGGCACCGCCGGCGGCACCCAGAACGGTTGCCGCTGTCTTGCCGTTGCCATTGCCCACCTGGTGACCCAGCAGGCCCCCGAGAACGCCGCCCGCGACGGTGCCCAGGCCTATGGTGGTGTTACCGACGGGAACCCCGTTAACCTGCCCCTCGCGCTGCACCGCCGTCACGGCTTCAACGGTGCCGCAATCGGCACAGACATTGGCACGTGCAACGGTTGCCGGGGGAGTTGCGTGTTTGCTCGGGGTGCTGGACACGGCTTTATGGGTATCGGCGGCCAGCTTGGGGGCCGGTGCCTTTCCGGTGCCAACCACAGGCGGGGGTGCCACGGCTGCAGGTGCCACGGCAGCGATGCCACCGGATGGTGCGCCTGGCTGTGCGTCAGAGCGGTTGACAACCAAAGCCGCCGCCAGGGCCATGACCGTGACGCCCAGTACGGCGGCAATTGCAACAAGCACCTTGCTGTGCTGCAGGCGCTGCGCAAAACCCGGCTGGGAATTTGAAAGATTGCTGGTTTGCTGGCTGGTTTCCATGATGGACTCCTTATGTCCTTATAAGGATTCCATTGTCGACACCCCCGTGTGATACACCGTGTAGGACGATGTCAGATTCGTAAGCACCAGTTGTCGCAAACATGCATTTTTTCGGCGTCGGCGTGAAATTTTTGGCAGTTTCTCAAGCGCAGACCCCAACGCACACCCTGTTCCCTGTGGGCAGGCCTGCCCTCAAACACCACCTTGAGGATGCGTGGGATCAATCCACAACACGGTTGCGGGCTTTTCGACCGGTTCAATATCCAGGTTCACCGCAACCGCCTCGCCATCGCTGCGGCAAAGCACACATTCAAGCAGCTCCGTGGGACTGGCGTTGATTTCCTGGTGCGGCACATAGGGCGGCACATAAATAAAGTCGCCCGGCCCGGCCTCGGCCGTGAACTCCAGGTGCTCGCCCCAGCGCATGCGGGCCTTGCCGCGAATCACGTAGATCACGCTCTCCAGATGACCATGGTGGTGGGCGCCGGTTTTGGCATCGGCATGTATGGTGACCGTGCCGGCCCAGAGTTTTTGCGCGCCGACCCGGGCAAAGGTGATGGCCGCCTTGCGGTCCATGCCCGGCGTCTGCGCCGTGTTGCCGTCCAGTTGGTTGGCTGCGATCACGCGCACGCCGTCGTGTTTCCAGCGTGCCTCTTCGTGGCCATGCGAATGCTCATGTGAATGTCCATGATCATCATGCTTGTGCGAATGGTCTGTGCTCATGCGGCGGTACTCCAGTCTGAAGTGATTTTCCTATTTATATCGCTCACGCGCCAGCGCCGTCCCTTTGGCCAGGGCCTCCAGCTTTTTCAGGGCGATCGCGCGGTCCATCGGCGCCAGGCCGCAGTTGGTGCAGGGCAGCAAACGGTTTTTCGGCACGTACTTCAGCGCCGCGCCAATCGTGTCGGCGACCTGCTCCGGGGTCTCGACCTCGTCGCTGGCCACGTCAATGACGCCCACCATCACGTCCTTGCCCTCCAGCAAGGCCATCAGGTGCGGCGGCACATGCGAGTGGTAACACTCCAGGCTGACCTGCTGGATGCTGCTTTTGGCCAGCGCCGGCAGCACCTGTTCGTACTGCCGCCATTCCTCGCCCAGCGAGGCCTTCCAGTCGGTGTTGGCCTTGATGCCGTAGCCGTAGCAGATGTGCACGGCCGTGGTGCAGCTCAGGCCCCTGGCCGCGACCTCCAGGGCCTTCACGCCCCAGTCGGCAGCGTCCTTCATGTAGACATTGAAGGCCGGCTCATCAAACTGGATGATGTCCACGCCGTCAGCCTGCAGCGCCAGCGCCTCCTGGTTCAACAGCTCCGCAAAGGCCATGGCCATCTTCACCCTGTCGCCGTAAAACTGGTCGGACACGGTATCGACTATCGTCATCGGCCCGGGCAGGGTGAACTTGATTTTTTTGGCCGTGTGCGCGCGCAACAGCTGCGCCTCGGCGGCATGCACGCGGCCCTTGAGTTTGAGCGCCGACACCACCTGCGGCACCATGGCGTCGTAACGGTTGTTACGTATGCCCATCTTGACCTTGTGATCAAAATCGATGCCCTCCACCTGCTCCAAGAAGCCGTGCACAAAATGCTGGCGCGACTGCTCGCCGTCGCCGATCACGTCCAGGCCGGCGTCTTCCTGGGCCTTGATCCACAACAGCGTGGCGTCAAGCTTGGCCTGCTGGAGTTCCGCGCCTTCGGCCTTCCACTGGGGCCAGAGCTTGTTGGTTTCAGACAGCCAGGCAGGTTTGGGCAGGCTGCCGGCTATGGTCGCGCTAAAGAGCGTGAAGGGCATTCAGTGTCTCCGGTTTGTCTCGAAATCTCTTTTTCTGAAGGGTTCAGAAAAACTCTTTGGCCAGCAGCTCGTAGGAGCGCTTGCGCGCCGCAGGGTCATGCGCCCAGGTAATCACCACCAGTTCGTCTACTTCATACGTATCGGCCAGCGCGCGCAGCTTGTCCGCCACTTGCCTGCCGCTGCCCACCAGCGCGCTGCGCCTGAGTTTGTCGGACTCGAACTGCTCGGCCGCGCCATAGGGGCGCAAGGCCACTTCCGCCGGGGAAAGCAGCGGGCCCAGCGCGCCCTTGTTCCGGTCTATCTTCCAGCGCTCGCGGCCCGAGAAATGATGCCAGGCCCCGGCTTCGGTATCCGCCGCCAGCGCCCATACGCATAGCAGCGCCTGCGGCCTGGGATGGCCAGCGCTGGGCCGGTACATGCGGCGGTACAGCTCCAGCGCCTGGTCGGTACCCTGCCCGTCGGTGATGAAGTAGGCAAACGCATAAGGCAGGCCATAGTGCGCCGCCAGTTGCGCGCCGTAATCGGAGCTGCCCAGCATCCACAGCGCGGGTGTGGTCGGGCCGATCGGGTTGGCCGTCACGCCGCGCCCCGGGTGGCCCTCTGGCAGCTCGGCGCCGGATATCCAGGCCTGCAGTTCACGAACCTGGATGGGGAAATGCTCCGCCGCCTGGTGCGGGTCAGCCCGCAAAAGGCGCGCCGTGCGCATGTCCGAACCGGGCGCGCGCCCGACGCCCAGGTCTATGCGCCCGGGCGCCAGCGCCTCCAGCACACGAAACTGCTCGGCCACCTTCAGCGCCGAATAATGCGGCAGCATCACACCGGCGCTGCCTATGCGTATGCGCTGCGTGGTCGCGGCAATCGCGGCCATCAGCACCTCGGGCGCGCTGCCGACAATGCCGGGGTGGCTGTGGTGCTCACTCAGCCAGAAGCGGTGATAACCCAGGGCCTCGCAATGTTGGGCCAAAGCCAGGGTTTCGCGGATGGAAGCGTCTTCAGTGCGGCCGGAAACGGCGACCGACTGGTCGAGAACAGAGAGGCTGAGCATGGGCAAACTATAGCCAGACTGGCTCAATCCTGCTCCTGCAGGGTTACATTGCAGGCTCTGTTCCAATACATGCTTACATCCCGTCAATATAAAGAAGCAGATCCCATGGCACTTAAAGCCACCATCTACAAAGCCCAACTCCAGCTGTCCGACATGGACCGCGGCGTCTATGCCGACCACAACGTCATCATTGCCCGCCACCCATCCGAGGCCGACGAGCGCATGATGATCCGACTGCTGGCCTTCGCGCTCAACGTACCCGCAGACGACAACAAGGGCAAGCTCGACTTCGCCAAGGACCTCTGGGACGTGGACGAGCCCGCGCTCTGGCACAAGGACTACACCGAGCAAATCCTGCACTGGATGGACGTGGGCCAGCCCGATGACAAACGCCTGATGCGCGCCGCCGGCCGCGCGGAGCGGGTCAGCGTCTACAGCTTTGCCAGCAGCACGCCGGTGTGGTGGAAAAACATTGAAACCAAGCTGACCCGCGCCTCCAACCTGGTGGTCTGGCAGATCGAGGCGGCCGAAAGCCAGGCCCTGGCCAAACTCGCCGAACGCAGCATGCAGCTGCAGGTCACGGTGCAGGACGGCACGGTGTGGATGAGCACAGCCACCGGTTCAGTTGAAATCACGCCGCGCCGGTTGACGGCAGGCGGCTGAAAGCTCAGCGTTACGGCACAGCGGCGGCCTGCTGCTGGTAAGGCGGCAGCCGCGCGCCGCAGTTAAAACAAAAATCGGCGCCCGGGCTATGGCCTTCGCTCAAGCATTCATGGCAGCTGCGTGTGGTCGGCGCCTGCGAGACCTGCAGCTGCCGCTGCGCCGCCATCTCGGCCGTCACGATGCCGGTGGGCACGGCCAGAATGCCCCAGCCCATCAGCATCATGAAAGAAGCGATCAGCCGCCCCAGGTCGGTCCGGGGTGTGATGTCGCCAAACCCCACCGTCGTCACCGTGCTGATGGCCCAGTAGACCGAGGTGGGAATGCTGGTAAAGCCGTTGGTCTGGCCTTCAACCACATACATCACCGTGCCCATGACCAGCACCACCATCAGCACCGCCGACAAAAACACCAGGATTTTCCGGCCGCTGGCGGCCAGGGCACGCCCCAGAAACTGGTACTCGACCACATAAGCGGCGAGCTTGAACACACGAAACACCCGCAGCAGGCGCAAGACCCGGACGTCGATAAGTGCATGCAGCTCGGGGAAAAACAGCGCCAGATAGGTCGGCAACACGGCAATCAGGTCGATGATGCCGAAAAAGCTGGTGGCGTATTGCAGCGGCCTGCGCACACACAGCAGGCGCGCGATGTATTCGCCGGTGAACAGCAAGGTAAACAGCCACTCGGCGCCCGTCAGCATGCGGCCATGCGACTGGTGCACGGCCTGCACGCTGTCGGCCATAACCACGGCAATGCTGAGCAGGATGACACCCATCAGCGTCAGGTCGAACAGGCGCCCGGCACGGGTGTCGGCCTCAAAAATAATCGTGTACCAGCGCAGGCGCCAGCCGGCCAGCGGCTTGTCGTAAGGGGAAGCTGAAGTTTCGGGTGAAGGATGGGCCATGCTTGCGGTCGGCGCACTTGCGGCGCTGCATCTCCAATGTGATCAGGTGAGCACGATAACCCAGTTCAGGCGGCTCCGGGCCGCAGGTCTTGAATCTGCCGCCCCTGCACTTGCTACATTTTTAATAGCTGGCTGCGCAACAGGGATGCAGACTTCGGACATTTTTCACTCATATTTCAGGCCAAAGGCGAGCCCGATTCAGCCAGTGGCCGCCTCGGCCTCCTGCAGCGTGCGCCACATCACCTTGCCCGAGCCGCTTTTCGGCAGCGCATCGACAAACTGCACCACACGCGGGTATTTGTAGGCCGCCATATTCTCCTTGCACCAGTTGATGATGTCGTCTTCGGTGGTCTTGCCTTTGGCTGCGGCGCGCAGCACCACCACGGCCTTGACGGTTTCGCCCCGGTAGGCGTCGTGCGCCGAAATAATGCAGGCCTCCTGCACCGCCGGGTGCTTGAACATCAGCGCCTCGACCTCCGCCGGCCAGACCTTGAAGCCCGAGGCGTTGATCATGCGTTTGAGCCTGTCGGTGATGAAGAAGTAGCCGTCTTCATCGACATGACCGAGGTCACCGGAGCGAAAGAAGCGCTTGCCATCCAGCTCGATGAATGCCTGTTCGGTCGCATCGGGCCGCTTCCAGTAACCCTGAAAAACCTGCGGCCCGCTCATGATGATTTCGCCCTGCTCGCCCTGCGGCAGCTCCTTCAGCGTCAATGGGTCTATCACGCGGGCATCGCAACCGATAAAAGGCACGCCCAGGCATTGCTGCTTGGTCGCGTCGTAGGGGTTGCTGTGTGAGGGCGCTGCGGTTTCGGTGAGGCCGTAGCCTTCGGCGTAGCTCAGGCCGTATTGCTCCAGCAGGCGTTGGGCGACGGCCTGCGGCATGGCGGCCCCGCCACCGCCTATGTAGACGAGGCTGCTCAAGTCGAAACTCGCGAAGTTCGGGCTGCCCAGCAAATCAATCACCATGGTCGGGATATTGGTCCAGTGCGTCACGCCCCAGTGTGAGATCAGGCGGCCAGCCAGTTCACGGTCCCAGCGCGGCATGATGACCAGCGTCCCGCCGCCGTAGATGGTGGCATGCATCACCGACACCATGCCGGTGATGTGGAACATGGGCACAACCGACAGCGTGACATTTTCAAACGTGCTGTTGCCCCACAGGCAACTGCCTACCCCGTTGTGCATGATGCTGGCGTGTGTGTGTATGCAGCCCTTGGGCAGGCCGGTAGTGCCGCTGGTGTAGGGCAGCACGGACATGTCCTGCGGACCGACGGTGTGCAGCGGCAGGTCTTCAGGCTTGCCAGCAATCGCTTCCGGCCAGTTGAGAACTTCCCCGCCTGCTATCTCCGGCAGCGCATGGTGCGTGCCCAGCCACTCGCGCCAGGCTTGCGGCATCGCACTGTTGGCGACGTCGTTGATGTCAAAGCCATCGTTGTAATGCGTGACGACCATCTTTTTGAGTTGCTCTGCCGGTTCAAGCTGATCGTTGGCCTTGAGCAGTTCAGGCGCCAGGTCGGCAGCCACGATGGCGACTTTGGTGTCCGGGTCGGTGATGTAGTGCTTGAGCTCTTCAGCCCGGTTCATGGGGTTGACCGGCACCACCACGGCGTTGACACGCAGGATGGCAAAGTGCGCAATCACCCATTGCGGCGAGTTCTGCATGATGAGCGCGACGCGGTCGCCCTTTTTGACGCCCATGCGGTGCAGGGTGACGGCCAGGCCTTCTGCCTGCTGAACGACCTGTGCGTAGGTCAGCGCCCGCTCAAAAAAGACAAGCGCCGGTTTGTCGGGAAAGCGCAGGGCGCTGACAGCGAGGTTTTGCCACAGGGACGTGGCGGGTGGGGTGATGCTGTGCGGCAGGCGTTTGGGCCAGAACTTGAAGTGGGCGCGGTTCATGAAGTCTCCTGTTGCTGAGCCTAACCGCGTGCATGGCTTGCTGCATCCGGGAAGGTACTAGACGTCTCGCTTATTCGTCGCATTGGTGACGCGTAGGGGTTTGAAGGAGCTGCCCTTCACGGCCAAGCCGGGGGTAGCCCGGCCTGGCAGTGAAGGGCACCACCGTCAATCAGACACAGTCATCAAGCCCGTCCTACAGACGCCACCCAAAACCAATACCAGAATCATTGTTTGACTTCAAAGGAGCAAACATGATCGAAAAATCCGCATCAGTCCATTGGCAAGGCCCAGGCAAAACCGGCCAGGGCCAGATCAGCACCGAAACCGGTGCACTCAAAAGCTACCCCTATGGCTTCGGCAGCCGCTTTGGCGATGACCGCAAGGGCACGAATCCTGAAGAGATCGTGGGCGCCGCGCATGCGGCGTGCTTCACCATGGCGTTTGCCTTTGCGTGTGAAAAGGCCGGCATCAACACCGAGACCATCGATACCAAGGCCCTTGTCAGGCTGGCCAAGGATGGTGACGGTTTCAAGATTGACCGCATTGCGCTGACGCTGGATGCAAAGGTCCCCGGGATTGACGAGGCCACGTTTCAGCAGATTGCACAGGGGGCCAAGGCCGGCTGCCCCGTGTCCAGGGCGCTCGCCGGCGTGCCGGAGATCACGCTGAAGGCGACCCTGCTCAGGTAAACAGCTTGCGGTAACGCCGCTGTTTATCATGCGTGTTCAATCCATAACAACAGGAGACACGCATGTTCAAACCCAAAGCCGCCATGGTCGCCCTGCTGCTCGCGGCCAGCACGGCCGCCAACGCAGCCTTCCCCGAAAAACCCATTCGCATTGTGATCGGGTTTCCGGCCGGCGGGCCGCTGGACCAGCATGCCCGCCTGCTTACCGACAGGCTGCAGGCGGTGCTGGGCCAGCCCATCATCATTGACTACAAATCCGGCGCAGGCGGCACGGTGGGCGCGCAGGATGTGATGAAAGCAGCGCCCGACGGCTACACCCTGATGCTGGCCAACACCGGCGTGATGGTCATCAACCCGGCGCTGTACACCAAACTGCCCTACGCCACGCTCAAGGACTTCACACCGATTGCCCGCACCGCCATGCAGCCGCTGGCGCTGCTGGTCAATCCCAAGCTGCCGGTCAAGACACTCAAGGAATTCATCAGCTACGCCCGCGAGCGGCCGGGCCAGATCAACTACGGCTCGGCCGGCAACGGCGGCATCAGCCACCTGGTGCCCGAGATGTTCAAGAACGCCACCGGGCTGTTCATGGTGCACATCCCCTACCGCGGCAGCGCGCCGGCTTTTACCGACCTGATGGGCGGCCAGGTGCAGTTCATGGGCGAGTCGATTCCGCAGGCGGCCAGTTATCACAAGCAAGGCAAGGTACGCGCCCTGGCCGTCACCAGCAAGGAGCGCAACCCGGCCCTGCCGGATGTGCCCACCGTGATTGAATCCGGCGTCAAGGGGTTTGAGGTGGTCGGCTTTTACGGCTTCCTGGCGCCTGCCGGCCTGCCCAAGGACGTGACGACCAAATTGAGCGATGCCTTCAAACAGGTCATGGCCAACCCGGACATCCGCAACCGCATGGTGACCCAGGGCGCCGATCCGGCCTTTATGGGCAGCGACGAGTTTGCCCAGTTCCTGGCAGTGGAAATGCCGCGCTGGGCGGCGGCGGTCAAGGCATCGGGCGCCAGACTGGATTAGCGCTGCATTCCACGGCCCGGCCCAGGCGTTTCGCCATCACGCGCCTGCAGCCTTGCGGCCGCCCCGGCACAATGCAGGAAACATGCGCCTTTGCGCCATGCACGATCGACCCACACCATGCCCCGCATCCTTTATTTCTTCGCACTGTGCAACCTTGTGATCGGCAGCAGCGCCTATGTGCTGAGCGGCATTTTGCAGCCCGTAGGCACGGCGCTGGGCATCAGCGTGGCAGCGGCCGGCCAGGTCATGACGGCCTATGCCGTGGCCGCTGCCGTGCTCGCGCCCGTGTTGATCATCCTGACGCCGGTATTTGACCGTGCACCGGCAGCAAGCGCTGTCGTCCCCAACCCAAGCTGATATTGCAGGACACCACATGACACCTGAATCACAACAACAGGACCTGCAAGCCGCCCTGCAGCAAGTGCGTGCAGGCACGCTGGGCGTGGTTGCATTTTCACAGCTGGCCCGCGGCCAGCAAGCCTTGGTCGAAGCACTGCCGGCGCGTTTTCACGAGGTGTTGCTGCAACTGCTGGACCGGCTGGAGTCCAGCGCACTGTTCACCGAAGAAAGCTGCTCGTTCAGCCATCAGGACTTGCTGGACAGCCTGCAGATGTGGCTGGACCAGGCGCAGCTTCAGCTCCGCAAGGCCTGAAAAGCATCCCTCAGACGTGGCGCTTGCGGGCCGCGGGTTGCGCGGCGGACGCGGCTGGCAGGGGCAGGCTGTCAGCCTGCTCATGCAGCGCCTCAATGATGTGGCAATGGGTGTCCGTGCCATCGCAGCGGTCGCGCAGGGCTTTCAGGTCTTTTTCCAGCGCCCGCAATTCCTTTAGCCGTGCCCGCACATGACCCAGGTGGCCGTCCAGCGCAACACGCGCCGTGGCGCAGTCGGCCTTGATATTGAGGTCCAGCCCCAGCAGCGTGCGCACCTCGTCGAGCGACATGTCCAGCGCGCGGCAGAGCCGGATAAACCGCAGCTGGTGCACATCGCCATTGCTATAAAAACGATAGCTGTTGTCGCCCCGCCCCTGGGGGCTGAGGAGCTTTTCCTTTTCATAAAAACGGATATTCGCGCTGGACACGCCGCTCAGTGCGGCGGCCTCGCCAATCTGGTAGGCCCCGGGGGTTCTGGGATGGAGTGACGCCATGACTTGACCTTGAAGCTACTTGATGGTTTTCAATGGTAGCCACACTTCGGGAAAACCTCAAACACGCGCGGCAATTTCCCTTTGCCGGTGAACTTTTTCAGCCAGCCCCTATCATCAAGCCATGCGCCACTTTCTGCTCGCCCTCATGATTGTCCTGCTGCCCCTGCGCGGCTGGGCCGGCGATGCGATGGCGACCGGGATGGCCGCGGCACCCACGCAACACCAGCAACTTGCTACAGAATTTATAGCTGCTCATGCATATGAATCGGGCTCTGGGGGCCATTTCGATCATCAAACGGCATCCCATGCACCAGCACAGACCATGCATGACTGCGCGGAACAGGTCGATGGCCAGCCGGCCCAGGCCGGCAATGCACATGACGGCCACTGCAGCACCTGCGAGTCCTGCCAGGCTTGCCACACGCTTGCGCTGTCGCCGGTCACGCCGGGCCTGAACACCGCCTTCAATGCCTCGGCGCAGCCCCGCGCCATGGCGATGCAATTCACCAGTGCCCCCGCGGCACTGGGTCAAAAACCCCCCATTTCCTGAGCTCCCGGCCCGTACTGGGCCTGTACCTGCTTCCGGCGCGGCCCTGATCGGTCCGTGCTACCCGCCTCATCGCGATTTCCGCGATTGCACGGCATACAGATCATTGACAAACAAGGCAAGCCCATGAAACTCCAGAACACTCTCAAATTAATAGCTGCCTGCGCAATCGCACTGGGCACTGCAAGCACTTTTGCCCATGGCGATGAAACCCACGCCAGCAACAGCAAAGCGGTCAAAAAGGAACAGAAGGCATGGGGCATAAGCGGCGATGCCGCAGCGGTCAAACGCAGCATCACGCTGGTCATGAGCAACAACATGCGCTTTACGCCCGACAGGATAGACGTCAAACAGGGCGAAACCATACGCTTTGTCCTCAAGAACGAGGGCCAGGTCCTGCATGAAATGGTGCTGGGCACCCGCAAGGACCTGGAGGCGCATGCCGCGATGATGCAGAAGTTCCCGGCCATGGCGCACGAAAAGCCTGGCATGGCACACATAGGCCCCGGCAAGACGGGCGAAATCATCTGGACCTTCAACAGGCCCGGCAGCTTTGACTTCGCCTGCCTGATTGCCGGGCACTACCAGGCCGGCATGACCGGGAAAATCACCGTGGCTGCGGCACGCTGAACCGGAGGCTGACATGCACAAACGTTTCTTCATTAAAACCATGGCAGTACTGGCCGGCACCGGCGCCACAGGCACACCACTCTGGGCGCAGACCCGCACCACGATTGAAGTCTGGAAAGACCCGGACTGCGGCTGCTGCAAGGACTGGGTGGCGCACCTTCAAGCCAACGGTTTCCAGGTGCGCGTTCACGACAGCGGCAACACCGCAGCCAGAACCTGGCTGGGTGTGCCGGCAAAACTCGGCTCCTGCCACACCGCGCAGGTTGGGGCGAAGGCCGGTACAGCCTTGGCCGGCTACGCCATTGAAGGCCATGTGCCGGCCCGCGAGATTCAGCGCCTGCTGAAAGAACGCCCGTCAGCCATAGGCCTGGCCGTGCCCGGCATGCCGGTCGGCTCGCCAGGCATGGACGGAGCCATCTACGGCGGGCGCAAGGACCCGTATGACGTGCTGCTCATACAGCGCGATGGCCGCACCACTGTTTACCAAAGTTACGCATGACCACAGCGTTCAGGGTGAAAGTCCCGCGCTGCCCGACCGAGTGAAGGCGAGCGACAGGGTTGATGGCACCGTGGAGCAGCTCGACGGTGCGTTTACCGTTCTTTCAATCGAGCCGCAAAAATAGTCGATGCAGGGCGGCACCATGCTATGGTTCCCTGACCATGCCCAAAACCATACGCTACACCCTGTTGTCGCTGCGTGATCTGGCGGTCTCCGCCGGTCCCTTTATCTTGCTGACCGTCACCTTGCTGGCGCTGGCCTACTGGTGGCTGGACCCGAACCCGCCCAAACGCGTGACCCTGGCCACAGGCACCGCCCAAAGCGCGTATGAAGAGTTTGGCAAACGCTACGCCAAGGCGCTTGCGGCCGAGGGCATTGAGGTGGTGCTGGTGCCCTCCGAAGGTTCAGCCGCCAACCTGCAGTTGCTGCGCGAAGGCAAGGTGGACCTGGGTTTTGTGCAGGGCGGCACCAGCGACTACAGTGAAGAAGACCAGGAAAAGCTCGCATCGCTGGGCAGCCTGTTTGTCGAACCCGTGTGGCTGTTTTACCGCGAAGAGTCTGCCCGCAAGGTCACGGCCACGGCGACCCTGACCGCATTGACCCAGTTGCAGGGCTTGCGCATCAACATGGGAACGCCCGGCAGCGGCATCCCCAGCCTCATGAACAAACTGCTGGAGAGCAACCGCATCGACCCGGCCAGCCTGCAAATATCCAGGCTGGCGCAAACCCCGGCCACGGTGGCCTTCCTGGGCGGCGAGATCGATGCGATCGTGTTTGCCTCGGCGCCCGAATCGCTGATGGTGCAGATGCTGCTGCAGACACCGGGCATCAAACTCATGAACTTTGCGCAGAGTGAAGCCTACTCGCGCCGGTTTGCCTTCCTGAGCCCGGTGCGTTTGCCGCGCGGCGTGGTCGACCTGGCCGGCAACGTGCCGCCCGAAGACGTGCGGCTGGTGGCGCCGACCACGGCGTTGATTACCCGCAGCAGCACCCACCCGGCCCTGCTGCAGCTGTTTGCGCAGGCGGGCAACCAGATTCACGGCGGGGCGGGCTGGTTCAAGCGCGCACGCGAGTACCCGAATATCGAAAACAACGAGCTGCCGATTGCCAAGGAGGCCGAACGCGCCATCAAAAACGATGCGCCGCTGCTGCAGCGCTACCTGTCGTTCTGGGTCGCCAACCTGATAGAGCGCATGTGGCTGGTGATGGGCATCATCATCGCCGTGCTGCTGCCGCTGTCGCGCATCATTCCGCCGCTGTATGCCTTCAGGGTGCGCTCGCGCATTTTCAGGTGGTATGCCCAGTTGCGCAATATTGAGCTGCGCAGTGAAACCGGGGACAACAGCGCATTGCTGCGCGAGCTTGCCCAGTTGGACAGCCGGGTGGAAAAAGTCACCGTACCGCTGTCCTACACCGATGAGTTGTACGCACTGCGCAACAACATCCACCTGGTCCGGAAAAAGCTGCTGCGCACGGAGGCCGCGCCGGGCTGAGCCGGCCACGGCGACGTTTGCCGCGTTGCGCTAGGGCTTGCCGCCGCCGTCCACGCTGTTGCGCATGGCGGTGCGGGCCACGCTGTCAAGCGCGCCATCCAGAACCCCCTGCTGGCTGACCACCTTGACCAGGCCCTGCAGCAGCAAATACTGCAGCAGCGGGCCGGTCATGGAATGCGTGCGGCCGCCTTCACTGGTAAACATGTACAGGGTGTTGTAGGGGCTGATCCAGGTCAGCTGCGCGCGCAACCATTTCATGTCATGGAGCAACTCCACCCAGGCGCCCAGGCGCAGTTCCACAACTTCACCCGGCCCGCGCTGCGCAGCCGCTGCTGCTGCTGGGACGGCAGTGTCCCGCTCCTGCGGTCTGGTGGCCTCAAAACCAGCTTTGGTATTGGCCGGGAGGTCTTCCATGAAACCCGAGTTCCGGGCTTCCTTCGGTGCCAGCCATGGTTTTTGCCGGCTGGCTTCATCATTGGCGTCAAACGCGTCTTCAAACTCCTGCAGGCGTGTTGTCCTGG
Organism: Pseudomonadota bacterium; assembly: GCA_040388255.1. Lineage (GTDB taxonomy): Bacteria > Pseudomonadota > Gammaproteobacteria > Burkholderiales > Burkholderiaceae_C > Polaromonas. Next base: position 219,189 of record JAZKCE010000001.1, read on the forward strand.
CATCGGCCGGCGCGGCTTCAGTCTTTAATGCCGCCTGGTGAAGCCGCATGAGTTCATCAAAAAACAACTGGGCGCCGGCCGGCGGATAGTCAATCGACAGCAGCCCGGCACGCAGGCCATCGAGCATGCCAGGAATGATCTTGAGCAAGCGCTTGTGATGGCGCGAGGTCTGGGCAGGGTCCAGGCTCCAGAGCACCTCGCCCAGCGTCAGGCTGAACTCTGCCTTTTTGGTCTCCGGGCCGCCGTGTTCGCCGGACAGGCGTTCCCTGGCCATCACCTGCGCCCACGGGCCGGTCAAGAAAGTCGTGACAACACGGTTGCCGCCGACAAAATCGGGACGCGCACGGATTTCGGCGGCGATCTTTTCAGCCAGCAGGTTGCGCTGCTCTGCCTGCAGCAGGGACTGCACGGCCAGGCTTTGCGACTGGTTGTTGCCCGAACTGCGCAAGGCCTGGCTGGTTTCAAAGGTTTTCAGCAGCGTGGCGAAATGCTGGGCATCGCTGGCATGCTCTTCCGTCAACAGCGGCACTATCTGCTGCAGGTCCTGCATGAACCCGGCAAAACCCGCCGCGCTTTCGCTTGAATAGGCCAGGCTTTTGGCGGTGACCACTTCGAGCAGGCTCCGGGCGGGGTGGCTTTTGTCACTGAAAAAACGGGGATCGTTCACGCCCAGCCGCAAAAAGGCCGGCTCTGCGTCGGCAATGATTTTTCGCACCGGCGCCAGCAGCCGGGGATCGCGGGCCATCTGCTCGATCATCAGACCAACCACCTCAATGGCCAGCGACTGGCCCAGGCTCTTGGCCTCGGTCTTGAGTTGCGCCCGCATTTGCACCAGCGGCAGCGGCGGCGCCACACGGGTCCTTTTCGCCCGGCTCGCTGCAGGGCCTTTTTCCTTGAGCTCGGCCAGGACGTCCATGGCAGCCGGCACGGTGTGCGAAAACTCCTGGTGCATCGTCTGTTCAAAACCTGACGGCAGCAGACTCTCCTTGAAGGACTCGTCGTAGTCGCCCACCAGCAGCCGGTGCAGGTGGTCAAGCGTCAGCAGCGCGTCACCACCGCTTGCTGCCGGCGTGCCGTTTGTGGAAACCGCGGGGCCGGCGTGGCTGCTGCCCAGGCTTGAGGCCGCGGCCGGTCTTGTGCCTCTCTCTTCCGGCGAAGGAATCACGCCATAAGCAGCCGGCGCTATCCCCTGCCCGGCCAATTGATCGTTCAGCACGACATACAGCGACTGCAGCTCCCTGCCCATCAACTGGGCACCATGCATCAGCCAGCGCGAACGCGCCAGGTTGTCGGCCGGAATCTCCTGAAGCAATTTCAGCAGGGCCTGGCAAAAGATTTCGGGACGCAGGGGATTTTTATCGGCCTTGACCGCCTTGAAACCCTGGGCCGTGCTCAAGCGCGCAGCAAACCCGGCGAGCCTGGCCTCGCAAGCCAGGGAAACGATTTGCAGCAGGCGCGCGCTGTCGACCGTTTCCTGCACCTGTTTGTCACCCATCAACTCAAGGTCGTCAAAACTCAGGGACGCAAGTGAGCGGCCGGTCTTGTCCGCTTTTTTGGCCACGGCAGGCAGGGTGTCGTCGGCAATCGCATGGCCCAGCACCGTTGCGAAACCCTGCTCGATCGCCGCCTGGTTTTTCCTGAGGGCAGCAATGGCATCCTGAAGCTGGCGTTTTTCCGAACTCTCGGAAACAAACATGGAGCGCTCATGGAGCGCCTCCACCAGCTTGCCGCACCAGCGCTGGATCAACAGAGGGCATTGCCGCAATGCTTCGTCAAGGCAAGCCTGGTATGCGGCGGTGAGGGCTTGGGGGGACGTGCTCATGGTCATGGTTTTGAGATTGCACTTTCAGGCCCTGCGGCAAAAAAGAAAAACCAAAGGAGGAGTCCGCATGATAGCGGCCGGCCGGGCCATTGCATCAGCATGAGGTGAATGCCTTGTGGCTGCTTTACACCTTGTTACCCAGCAAGGCGCGCGGTATCCAAACAAGACCCAGCCCATCCGGCGTGATCAGGTTGGGGGCTGCTGGGGGCTGCCGGCAAGCATGCCCCCACCGGGGTCATGACAGCCCCAGGTCCTTCCAGCCAGCATGGCCAAGTTTTTCCAGCGTGGCAATGTTCTGCTCAAAAATCGCCTCGGCCTCGGGGAAAGCGTCGACCGCGCGCTCCACACTGTCTTCACGCAGCAAATGCAGGATCGCAAACGGTGCGCGGTTGGTGTAGTTGCTGATGTCGTCCGGCTCCGTGCCATCAAACTGGAATTGCGGATGAAAACTGGCGAGTTGAATCACGCCCTCAAGGCCATGTTCATCGACCACACCTTCGGCGACTTCGAGGAAATCGTTGAAGTCGAGAAAGTCTTCAAACAACGTGGGATGAATCAGCAGCGTGGTGTCCGTCTCTTCGGCCGGCGTGGCCACCAGCAGGTCCAGCTCACGGTCCAGTTCTTCCAGCAGGTCATCTGCGTGGCGAGCCTTGCTAACCACCAGGCGCACCTGGTTTTTCACATAAACCGCCTTGGCAAACGGGCACAGGTTCAACCCGATCACAGCTTTTTCAAGCCACAGCCGCGTTTTCTCAAGTACCTGTTCTTCAGCGAGCATGATGGGCAAAAAATGGGCTATCAACGAAGCCATGCCTTCGCAAGCAGGGGCCGTGGAACCGGCTTCGCCGGGCCACAGGCGCAGCGGCCCCCGAGGGGCTGGAGCCTGCGGCTCCAAAGCTGCTTGAGCAGCTTTGGACAGGCGACAGAGGCGAAGCGTCTCGCGAGCCGCGGCCTGCAAGGCCTCGGGCGCTACACGCAGTGAGCAACCGTGGGGGCATTATTTAAGTGCTTTAAAACGCACACGCTTGGGCTTGGCGCCCTCTTCGCCCAGGCGCTTCTTCTTGTCGGCTTCGTATTCCTGGTAGTTGCCGTTGAAGAAGGTCCACTGGCTGTCGCCTTCGGCTGCCAGGATGTGGGTGGCGATGCGGTCCAGGAACCAGCGGTCATGGCTGATCACCAATACGGAGCCGGCAAATTCGAGCAAAGCGTCTTCCAGCGCACGCAGGGTTTCCACGTCGAGGTCGTTTGACGGTTCATCCAGCATCAGCACGTTGCCGCCGGCAATCAGCGTCTTCGCCAGATGCAGGCGACCGCGCTCACCGCCGGACAACATGCCCACGCGTTTTTGCTGGTCGGCACCGTTGAAGTTGAAGCGGCCCGCATAGGCGCGGCTGGGCATGGTGAACTTGCCGACGGTCAGCAAGTCAAGGCCGCCGGAAATGTCTTCCCACACGGTTTTTTCGTTGGACAGGTCGTCGCGGTGCTGGTCCACAAAGGCCATCCTGGCGGTCTTGCCGATGGCAACTTCACCGCTGTCCGGTTGTTCCTTGCCGGCAATCAGCTTGAACAATGTGGATTTACCGGCGCCGTTGGGGCCGATGATGCCGACGATGGCGCCGGCCGGCACCTGGAAGCTCAGGTTGTCTATCAGCAGGCGGTCACCAAAGGATTTGCTCACACCCTTGAATTCGATGACTTCATTGCCCAGGCGCTCGGCCACAGGGATGAAAATTTCGTTGGTTTCGACGCGTTTCTGGTATTCGAAATCCGACAGCTCCTCGAAGCGGGCCAGGCGCGACTTGCTCTTGGCCTGACGTGCTTTCGGGTTCTGGCGCGACCACTCCAGCTCTTTCTTCAGGGCCTTGGCACGGGCTTCCTCGCCCTTTTGCTCTTGTGCCAGGCGCTCGCCCTTTTGCTCCAGCCAGGTGCTGTAGTTGCCCTTCCATGGAATGCCGTGACCGCGGTCAAGTTCCAGAATCCATTCAGCGGCGTTGTCCAGGAAATAGCGGTCGTGGGTGATGGCCACCACGGTGCCCGAGTAGCGCTGCAGGAACTGCTCCAGCCAGTCCACCGATTCGGCGTCCAGGTGATTGGTCGGCTCGTCAAGCAGCAGCATGTCGGGCTTGGACAGCAGCAGGCTGCAGAGCGCCACGCGGCGTTTTTCGCCGCCCGACAGCACGCCGATCACGGCATCCCAGGGCGGCAGGCGCAGCGCGTCGGCGGCGATCTCAAGCTGGTGCTCGGAGTCCGTGCCGGCGGTGGCGATGATGGCTTCCAATCTAGCCTGTTCGGCGGCCAGCGCGTCAAAGTCGGCATCGGGCTCGCCGTAGGCGACGTACACCGCTTCCAGCTGGGCCTTGGCGGCAAACACCGCGCCCATGCCGGCCTCCACGCTCTCACGCACCGTGTGCGTGGGGTCAAGTTTGGGTTCCTGCGGCAGGTAGCCGATGTTCAGGCCAGGCATAGGCGTGGCTTCGCCCTCGATTTCGGTGTCCAGGCCGGCCATGATCTTGAGCAGCGTGGACTTGCCCGAACCATTGGTGCCCAGCACGCCGATCTTGGCGCCGGGAAAAAAGCTGAGGGACACGTCTTTGAGAATTTGACGCTTGGGCGGCACGATTTTGCCGACCCTGTTCATGGTGAAAACGTATTGAGCCATCAGGATTGATCTCTAAAAAAAGGAAAAACAGGACATGTGCGGCATGGCGAAATACAGAGCAGTTTTTTACTGCCATTTCTGCCGTTAACCCTCTATTATCGTTCCGTGAGACAATAGCGGGGTTGCTGGCTCCAGTTACCCGCAACAATTTGGGCACATCCCGGGCTTACTTCCCAAGTAGCTACGTGATACTTTCAGCCCGACTTTTTGACCCCATCTGCCTATCACTGGCGGGTTGCTTCCAAAAAAAAGCACCCAACAGGCCGATCACTAGCACCCAAGCGGTGCAAAACCATGACATTTGAAGAATTGAATCTGGCCCCGGCCATTCTTAAGGCCGTGCTTGAGCAGGGCTATGACACCCCCACGCCCATCCAGGCCCAGGCCATCCCGGCCGTGCTGGCAGGCGGCGACCTGCTGGGCGGCGCCCAGACCGGCACCGGCAAGACCGCTGCCTTCACCTTGCCCCTGCTGCAGCGCCTGTCCACCGAACCGCGCCTGACCAACCGCCGCGGCGTCAACGCCGTGCGCGCGCTGATCATGACGCCAACCCGCGAACTGGCCGCACAGGTTGAAGAAAGCGTACGCACCTACGGCAAATACCTGGACCTGACATCGATGGTGATGTTTGGCGGTGTCGGCATGGGCGCGCAAATTGAAAAACTGCGCCGCGGCGTGGACATCCTGGTGGCCACGCCCGGCCGCCTGCTGGACCATGCAAGCCAGGGCACACTGGACCTGAGCCAGGTGCAGATCCTGGTGCTGGACGAAGCCGACCGCATGCTGGACATGGGTTTTATCCATGACATCAAAAAAGTGCTGGCGCTGGTGCCCAAACAAAAGCAGTCGCTGCTGTTCAGCGCGACCTTCAGCGATGAAATCCGCGAGCTGGCCAACGGCCTGCTCAAAAACCCGGAATCCATCCAGGTCACGCCGCGCAACACCACGGTGCAGCGCATCACGCAGACCATTCACCCGGTCGGCCGCGGCAAGAAAAAAGCCCTGCTCACGCACATCATCAACGAGCACAACTGGAGCCAGGTGCTGGTGTTCACACGCACCAAGTTTGGCGCCAACAATGTGGCCGAGCACCTGACCAAAAACGGCATCCCGGCGATGGCGCTGCATGGCAACAAGAGCCAGACCGCCCGTACCCAGGCGCTGCAGGACTTCAAGAGCGGCGCCATTCGCGCCCTGGTGGCGACCGACATCGCCGCCCGCGGCATTGACATCGACGAACTGCCGCACGTCGTCAACTACGAAATCCCCAACGTCAGCGAAGACTATGTGCACCGCATCGGCCGCACCGGCCGTGCCGGCAACAGCGGCGAAGCCGTCAGCCTGGTCTGCCTGGATGAAGAAGGTTTCATGCAGGACATCGAACGCTTCACCAAGCAGAACATCGAAAAAGTCATAGTCCCCGGTTTTGAAGCCGAGCCCGGCGAACGCGCCGAGCCGCTGGCCATGGGCCGCCAGACCATCTGGGGCGGCCTGGGCAAACCACCAAGCCGCGACGTGATGCAGGCAGCCGCCAAGGCCGCCCGCACTGAAATGATGCAGCGCATCCGCGATACCAAGGGCTCGCAGCCGGCACGTGGTGCCAGCGGTGGCGGCAATGCCGGCGGTGGACGCGGGCGCGGCCCGGCCGGTGGCGGCAATGGCGCTGGTAATAACGCTGGTAACGGTGGTGGCAATGGCGGCGGCAACTTCGGCCGCGGCCCACGCACGCCAAACCCAGGCCAGCCGCGCCAGAATTCGGGTTACGGGCAAGGCGCCGGCCAGCCAAGGAATGCGCAAGCGCCGCGCCCTCCACGCGATGAGCAGCCACGCGCACCGCGCAACGAGTCAAGAAACGAGCCACGCAATGACTTCGACAACCATCAGCCTGCCAGCCATGCATCTTCAGGCTTCCCGTCTTCCGGACAACCCACGGGCGGTAACCGCGGCAACTTCCGGGGCGGACGCTCCGGTGGTGGCGGCGGCTCGGGTGGCGCTGGTGGCCGGGGCAACGGGCCTCGTCGGCCGGGCGGTCCTGGCTCGTTTACTGGCCGATAAGGCTTATTCGGCGGTTCACTGCGTGGGCCGCCGCGCACCGGATGTGCAGCACCCAAAGCTGGTTGCGCACATCACCGATTCACCCGGGCAATTCGCGGCCCCGCCAGTCGATGATGTGTTCATTGCACTAGGCACCACCATCAAGGTGGCAGGCAGCCGCGAGGCTTTCAGGGCCGTGGATTTTGATGCCGTCGTCGCGATAGCCAAAGCCGGCCGCGCCCTGGCGGCCACCCGCCTGGGCGTGGTCAGCGCCATGGGCGCCGACAGCCGGTCAAGCGTGTTTTATAGCCGCGTCAAGGGCGATATGGAAACGGCCGTTGCCCATCTTGGTTTTACCTCGGTGGTGATTGCACGCCCCTCGCTTCTTGCCGGTGACCGCGCTTCCTTGAGGCAGGCACAGCGTTTCGGTGAAAAGCTGGCGCTCGCCACCTTCAAATGGCTGAACCCCATGATCCCTGCCAACTACCGCTCGGTGCAGGCAAGCCAGGTAGCGCACGCGCTGGTGGACACACTGCAATCGGCCGGCGCAGGGCACCATCTGCTGCTTTCAGGCGATCTGCAAAAGTACTCCTGAATGTAAGCCATTCAGGCCCCTGGCTGCCTGAATACGGGCGTAGTCAGCTACTTTTTTGATAGCAAAAAAAACATCTCGGGCAAACGATGGCTGCACCGAGGTGGTCAGGCGTATTGCCGTGGACGCTCCTGATCATGGATTGCGTTCATCAGCCACGCACAAAAAGCGTTACCAGCGGATCGCTTCCGGCCTGGCGGCTCCAGTGGCCATGGACTGCGGGGTCAAAGCTCGCACCTTCGGGCAAGGTGTCGGCTGAATAAAAATGCTCGCCCGGCTTGAACACGCGCGACACGCCCCCCTGCAGGCCGATCTCCATCTGGCCGCCAAGGATGAACACCCACTGTGTGTACGGCGAGCAATGGAACTGGCTGCGAAAACCAACCGGGCTATGCCGCAGCTGATAGCCGCCGGACGGCATCAGGGCGGACAGCATGGACTCCGGTGAGCCTTCCGGCAGGGCCATGGGCTCCTCCCTGAACCTGGCGCGGCCATCGGTGTCGGTGAAGAGGATTATTTTGTTGAAAACGGTCACATCGGGCTCCGGTAGGGACGGTTGAAATGCGTGAAGAAAATTATGCAGCTTGCGCACCCAATTTTGCATCGGTAGTCAAAGCGCCGAAGATATCAGAGATGGCGGGCCGGCCATTGATCGGCCGCTGATCGAGAAAGCGGCGGCCTGCATGCCATTGCTGCTACGCTGTCTGCCGTATGAATTCACACCGGAATCCAGCGGCGGTGTCGCGTAAAATGCTATTAATTTCATAGCTGCCTGCGCAGGCAGTACAAGCACATGAACACTAAAACATCATCAACAATCGCATTCGGACTGGCCGGCCGCGTTTGCATAGTCACCGGCGGTGCGCAAGGCATAGGCGAGGCCTGCGTCCGCCGCTTCGCGCGTGAGAAGGCCAAAGTCGTCATTGCCGATATAAACGACACACGCGGCGCGGCACTGGCAGCCGGGGTGGGCGGCCTTTTTGTGCATTGCGATGTCGGCGACAAGGCCCAGGTGGATGCACTGGTAACGCAAACCATGGCCGCCCATGGCCGGATTGATGTGCTGGTCAACAACGCCGGCATCTTCAAGGCCGCCGACTTTCTGGATATCAGCGAAGCCGACTTCGATGCCGTGCTGCGCATCAACCTCAAGGGCGCCTTCCTGGTCGGACAGGCCGTGGCCCGCGAGATGGCGGCCGCCGGCAAGGGCAGCATCATCAATATGAGTTCGGTCAACGGCGTGCTCACGATTCCGACGATTGCCAGCTACAACGTCAGCAAGGGCGGCATCAACCAGCTCACGCGCGTGATGGCGCTGGCCCTGGCAGACAAGGGCATACGTGTGAACGCCGTGGCACCCGGCACCATCGCCACCGAGCTGGCCGCCAGGGCGGTGCTGACCAGCGACGAGGCCAAAGCCCGCATCATGAGCCGCACGCCCATGAAAAGGCTGGGCGAGCCCTCCGAAGTGGCGGATACCGTGGCCTACCTGGCCAGCGATGCAGCCAGCTACATCACTGGCGAGATCGTCGTGGTGGACGGCGGCCGCATGACGCTTAATTACACAGTGCCGGTTTAATCCTCTTTTTATGCCTACAGAAAAAACCCAGGCTACCGGCCTTTTTACCGACAACACGCAAACCGTCCGCTGCAGCTGGTGCCAGGCCACGGATGTCTACCGCAACTACCACGACAGTGAATGGGGCTTTCCTGTAGATGATGAACGCCGGTTGTTTGAAAAGATTTGCCTGGAAGGTTTTCAGGCGGGCCTGAGCTGGTTGACGATACTCAACAAGCGTGAAAACTTTCGCGGCGCTTTTGCCAACTTTGAAGCCGAACAGGTCGCCCGCTTTGACCAGCATGATGTCAAACGCCTGCTGGCCGATACCGGCATAGTCCGGCACGCGGGCAAGATCGCATCGGCCATCAACAACGCCCAGCGTGTCATCGAGCTGCGCCGCGAGTTCGGCTCCCTCGGCGCCTTTGTCTGGCAGCTGGAGCCCAAAGCTGCGGACCGGCCAGAACGCATCACGCATGAAGTTGTGAAAGCCATGCCCAGCTCGCCGGCATCTGCAGCCCTGTCCCAAGACCTGAAAAAGCGCGGCTGGAGTTTTGTCGGGCCAACCACCCTGTACGCCTTCATGCAGGCCATGGGCCTGGTCAACGACCACTTTGAAGGCTGCGCCAGCCGCCCCAACGCGCTGGCTGCACGCAAGAAATTTCAGCCCCCCGCAATTGTTTGATCAGCTCTTGCGATTGACCACCACATTGACGGTGAACAGTTGCAGCACATCACCCTTTTGATTGCGCGTTTCGCTGCGCACCACCGCCATGCCGCGGTCAGGCTTTGAGCGTGATGGCGTGACGCTGAGCACTTCGCTTTCAACCCGCAGTACATCGCCAGGGCGGGTTGGTTTGGGCCAAGCGATTTCACCGCTGGCACCTATGATGCCGCCTGCCAGCGGCAGGCCACCGCCGACCAACAGGCGCATGGTGATGGCCGCCGTGTGCCATCCGCTGGCAGCCAGGCCGCCAAACAAGGTGGTCTTGGCAGCTTCGCTGTCAATGTGAAAAGGCTGCGGGTCAAACTGCGTTGCAAAGGCCTTGATCTGCACCTCGTCGATCAAATGCTCGGCGCTGGTGAAACGCTCACCCGCCTGCAGGTCGTCCAGATAGCGCAAGGCTAATTTATTTGAAGGCATAAAAGTCCTTGAGTTGAAATTGAAAACTTCACGCAAGCCGAATTCGGCGCAACAACACGCGGGTGCGGCAAGGCCAGCCTACCCGGCCAAACCATGCGCCGCCTGCAATGGCGGCTGCGATCACAACACCATAGACCACCAGCGCCGCACCCTGTGCCATGAACACCTGCGCCAGCCCGCCGCCCCAGCGAATCGCCAGCCAGCCACCCATGGCCGCCACCACCAGCCGCGCGATGTTGCCGGCAACAGGCCACAACAAACGCCCTGCCCCTTGCGATGCGAAGTACAGCACCAGCCCGACGCCGAAGAAACCATAGAGAGGGCCGACCGATCGCAGGTAGAGCGTGCCGGCCTCAATCATGGCCGGGTCGCTGCCAAACAGCGACAGCCAGGCACGCGGAAAAAACGCAGCCGCCAGCCCGATGGCCTCGGTCAGCGTAAAAGCCATGGCAGCGCCTATCCACGTTGCCTTCAGCGCACGTTCATGCTGGCCTGCACCCATGCAGGTACCGACCATGGCGACCAACGGCGCGCCCAGGCCAAACACCAGCGGCACCAGCAGATACTCCAGCCGCGAGGCCGTGCCATAACCGGCAATGGCGGCGGGCCCGAAACCACCGGCAAGCGAAGTCGCCACACCTATGGACAGATTGGTCGCCACCGTGGAAATGGAGCCTAACAAGCCGATGCGCAAGATGTCGCGGAACAGCGGCCAGCGCAGTTTCACCTTCGTGAGCGAGGGTTTGAGCAGGCTGCGATCCGACCACAAATAGACTGCCAGCGCCAGCGTGCCGAGCAGGTAATAAAGCAGCAGCGCGATGGCGCCGCCGGCAATGCCCAGTGCCGGCACCGGGCCCCAGCCAAAGATCAGCAAGGGTGACAGCGGCACCACCGCCACAACACCGGCCACGGTCACATTGGCCGGCACCGTCATGTTGCCCGTGCCGCGTATCACGGCCGCCAGCGAGTTGAACAGCCAGACCAGGATGGAGCCGGCAAACACCCAATGCGAATAGGTGACGGCTGCCTCCAGCGAAGCACCGCTCCCGCCCATTTCTGCATACAACCAGCGCCCACCGGTCAGCAGCACCAGCGAGAAAGCCACACCAAAGGCCAATGCGATCACCATGGCATGCAAGACCAGCGCATCGGCATCTTCGCGTCTGCCTGCGCCCAACGCACGTGCGATGGATGAAGCGATACCGCCGCCCATGGCGCCAGCTGATGTCATCTGCATCAACATGACAATGGGAAATACCAGCGCCATGCCGGCCAGTGCGTCGGTGCCCAGCTTGCCGACAAAAAAAGTCTCGACCAGTCCGACGGCAGCCTGCGCCACCATCACCACGATGTTCGGTGCGGCCAGGCGCAGCAATGTGCGGCCTATCGGTGCTTCAAGAAGCAGGCGTGTACGTGCGTCCATGGTTTTGATCAGGCGTTTTGCGGCGCAGTCGCACGCTTGACTGCCGCTTCACGTATCGGCAGGTTCACCAATGCAGCCCCCACCGCCAGCATGATGTCGATATACCAGACCCAGTCGTAACTGCCGGTCGCCTGGAAGATGTAGCCGCCCAGGAAGGCGCCCAGAAAACCGCCAACCTGGTGCGCCAGCATGACGATGCCGAACAGCATGGCCATGTTGGCCGTGCCGAACATCTTGGCCACCAGCCCGGCCGTAGGCGGCACCGTCGATAGAAAAGTCACGCCCATGACAGCGGCAAACACCAGCATCACCGCCGGCGTTTTGGGCGCCAGCAGAAAAATCAGCACGGCCAGGCCGCGCGTTGCATACAGCAATGCAAGCATGGACTTCATGCGCCAGCGGCCCACCGCCCAGCCCATGGCCAGGCTGCCGATGATGTTGAAAAGTCCGACGATGGCCAGCGCCCAGCCGCCTATCTCGGGTGGCAAACCACAGGCAGCGATCACGCTGGGCAGGTGGGTGGCGAGAAAGGCGACGTGAAAGCCGCAGACCAGAAAGCCCAGGCTCAAATACACATAACCTGGCGTGGCCAATGCCTGACGGATCGCCTCGCGCGCCGTCAGCGACTTGACGCCTGAAGCAGCCGCCGCCTTCGCCGCCATCGCATTGGAGTTGCCCTTGAGCACAAACACCGCAGGCAAGGCCAGCAGGACAATCACAGCCATCCATTGCATCGCGCGCGCCCAGCCAAAAGCAGCGATCAGGCCAATTGCAATCGGCGCCATCAAAAACTGCCCGAAGGAGCCACCTGCATTGACGATGCCTGTGGCCATGCCGCGCTTTTCAGGTGCCACCAGCCGCGTGGCAGAGGCCATCAGCACGGACGTACCCGCCATGCCGGCACCGCCCGCAGCGACCACGCCAATCGCAAAAATCAGCCCGACCGTTGTGGTCATGAGCGGCGTGATGAAAGTGCCTATGGCGACCAGTATCAGTCCGGCAAAAATCACGCGGCCAGCGCCTACACGGTCTGCCATCGCGCCGGCAAAAGGCTGGGTCAAGCCCCACCACAGCTGGCCAAAGGCAAACGCCAGGCTGATGCTGCCCACACCCAGCGCGGTCGAGGTATTCAGCGCCGACAAAAACAGGCCCATGCTCTGTCGCACGCCCATGGTGAGCGCGAAGGCGCCCCCCGCAGCGAGCAGGACCAGCCACATGGCGATGTTTCTTTTTTCGGCAGTTTCGGTGCTATTCATGATCGTTTTCCGATTCGGTGGGGAGTGGCGACAACAACTCCAGCGAGTCATTGATCAGGTCGTGCAGGGCAATCACGCGTTCGGTGCCCAGCAATGCGTTCAGGCTGTCCTGCGCCACCTTCCAGCGGTACCTGGCTTCCTCGCGTTTGGCGCGACCTTGTTCGGTGATGCTGACAGTGCGGCTGCGCGCGTCGCTGCCGGCAGAAGTTTCAAGCCAGCCAGCATCGACCAGCGGCTTGAGGTTGCGCGTCAGGGTTGACGCGCTGATCTTCAGGCCTTTGGCCAGTTCGCCCGGACGCAATGGGCCGAGCTTCAGGACATAACTGAGCAGCGAATACTGCGTGGTCTTGAGGCCCGCCTTGGCCATTTCAAGGTCGTAGTGATGGGCCACACGCCGCATCATCTGGCGCAGGCGCAGGTTGGTGCAGCCCAGGGCCTTGAGTTCAGGCGGCGTGACAGCAGAAATTTTGACGCTGGTTTTTGTGCTCATATTTTGATTGTAGCTACAATTATTGTATATGCAATATAAATTTGATTAGAATAGCCGCATGACAAAAGCACACACTCCAGAAGAAACCCTGACCCAGTGGATTGAACAGGCCACAACAGTACGCGCGCGCATGCTGGCCGGCGGCGGCAAACCCGGCCTGGCCCACCCCGCCGACGTGGCCGGCAAAACCGGCATGGAAACCATGCAAGCCATGCTCTCCGGCGCCCTGCCCTACCCGCACATTGCTGAAACGCTGGACTTCGCGCTGATTGAAGTGGCGCCTGGCAAGGCCGTCTTCCAGGGCACGCCGCAACTCAAGCACTACAACCCGCTGGGAACCGTGCATGGCGGCTGGTACGCCACGCTGCTTGATTCCTCGGTCGGCTGCGCCGTGCACACCATGATGCCTGCGGGCCGCGGCTACACCACGGCGGAATTGAGCGTCAACATCGTACGCGCCGCCTCACACAAGAGCGGGCCGCTGCGCGCCATCGGAACAGTGATTCACTGCGGCAAGCAACTGGCCACCGCCGAGGGCCGCATCGTCGGGCCGGACGGCAAGCTGTATGCGCATGCGACGACGACTTGTTTGGTGTTCGAGTTGCCAACGCGCTAGAACGCGCCGCTGAGCAAGCTACATGGCGGCATCGCCCCAATGCAAATTGCTTAAGCGACCGCAATGCAGCGTTTGCTGCCGTTCGTCGGTGTCGGCTTACCGGCAAACTGATTTCCAGTCAACGGTCATTCATGATCGGCTCTTGACGACCCGAAGCCGTCGCCCACTGTTTTTAGATTAGAGCGTACAGCTGCCACGTGATTGCCAACAATAAAGTCCGTCGAAGAACTCGTCCAAAACGGGCACTTTTTAGCTGGTCTTTCCACAACATTCAGCGAAAAAATCCGTCGGAGCTCTCAGAGCTATCCAAGTTCTCCAGATAATTAAGGAGAGTACGTCGGATACATCACCTTGATATGGCGCAACTTGCGCTCAGCCGGAATTTTTGATGTTCACCGATGGAAGAGTCGTACTGCATTCCTTCCCGAGATTGCAGCTCATTCACCGCTCGATATAATTAAGCCATCAAGCTCAATGGCAAACGTCAGCAAGACTGCGTTGGGTTTTCCAAAACTAGCGGGGCAAGTCAATTGAGTCGAGTCAAAACACAGGCCGCGAAGGAATTGACAACTACTGTGCCGCTAGACGATAGCAAGCCGTCTCTGGTTCTTGTCAGCAACGACGACCGCTCTGCAGGTTTGGTCGATGTCTACAAACGCCTTCGCGCAAATATCTTGAGCGGTGCGATTGGTCCGGGCGCAATTCTTAATCAGGTTCACATCGCCAAAACTTATGGCGTCAGTCGTACGCCTGTTCGCGAGGCCCTTCGCATGCTCCAAGCTGAAGGATTGGTGGACGGGCACTTTCAGCACCGTTTGCGAGTCACGTCGGTTAGTGCAGAAGAAGTTGATGCCGTCTACGCCTCCTGGATAGTCATGCAGTCGCTGGGCATAGCGATCACTGTGCCCAAGATAACAAAAGATGAGCTGCAACTGATCCGATCAGCTTATGAAAACATGGAAGAAACGCCGCACAGCGAGGGCCGGGCGGCTGACTGGGAAGCGTCCCATGTCCTTTTCCATCAGCGGCTTGTTATGCACGCAGGTCCAATTATCAGCAGCGCCATTGACAATTGCTGGTCCAGATCCGAAAGAGCGCGCAAAGCCTATATGCGCTCGGCACCGCAATCGTGGCTGGACTCTGAGATGGAGCACGAGGCAATTGTCGAGGCATACGCACTTGGCCGGCCTCTGGATGCCATTCACATTGCAAGCAAGCAATTGATGCGCATCGCATTGATCGTGATGGGCACTATCGATCCCACCTATGAACCTCGTGCGATTCGCCAGGCACTGGGAATGATGAAAGCGCCTGAATCAGTCTGAGTTTGGGCGAGGACAAGCCGCCCATGTGCGCTCAGATAAGGAAGGTGAGGTTGCCGTGCCAGGCATCACGATTTATGAGCAGTATCTTCTTCTCAAGAATTTTTATCTGACCAGCCTCCTCACAAAGAACGTGCTCCACCTGCGCTACCAGAGGTGCAGGTTCACCCAAACCGACCTGCGAAGAGTCACCAGTCCGCATTTCATAAATCAGTTGTGAAGATTGAACCAGGACGCCGCGAGGATCGGGCTGGACTGTCACATTGGACACAAAATGCACGGTTCGCGACCGGGGTGACTGCGCTGGATAGGTGTTGTGCAGAATGTGATGAACACGCTCCTGCCTCCGCATGGGTGTGTCATTAATGATGGAAAGATTCACCTCGTTAGGTGCATTTTCATCAATCGGGATCCAGTACAGCCCATGTTCCGAAAACAACTGTAGCCATTGCTCCAGTTCAAGTTTGTCGAGCAGGCGGGCTTCGGTGAACAGAAGGTCTTCAGCTTCCGCTCTTTTCAGGTTAAAAGTCATTCAAGGCTTTTCTATAAAAATCTGATCGTTTATTGGGCGTCCATCAGACGAGACCACTCTCTCCAGAACGCACGTTGCGGCGCTTCGCTGGCAGGTAAACCTTTGTAGTCATTGCCGACTTTCTCATCTGAATCCAGTCCGCGCTCCAGAATCAGCCAGTCAACTGCAGAGCCGGCCAAACCTTGCTGATTACGCGCAAAGATGTCCACATCGTCGGCCTGCCCGTGGCCAGCCGGTCCATAGAACCGCTCCTGGCTCCTGAGCATGCCCTCGTTGAAGGAGTCCGGTGCACCCTTGAGCTCGTAGGGATACACGGTGACTTCTGTGACGTCCGGCGAGATGGGCCGCCAGGTGCGTATCTGCTGATGAATCATGCCCATTGCCGGGAATATGGATGCGGCACCCTTGCCTGAAATCCAGCCCAGTTCCTCGTCGCCATGCTGGCCCTGCAAAGTCTTGTAGAAATCTGCGTATTCGCCTTCCAGCAGCGGGTGCAAATCATCGACGGGGTTCTCCAGCAATCCGTGCCCGTAATTGCAATCCCAGGTAGAGCCTTTAAACCGGTGCTTTCTCATCGCCTTGACTGAGCCACCCTTGTGCACGCCAAAATCGCCAGTTGAGTCACCAAACTTGGCCTGCAGTTGCACAAAGCCTTTGTGGGTGTGCAGAAAGTGGTAGGCGTCCACAATGTTTTCGGACTGGAATTTCCAGTTGCCGCGGTAGCGCATGACGTAAGGCTTGGAGCGCAGAACAATCTCACCGGTCGGAGAAAGATTCAGTTTCCTGTCTATGAGGACGCGCGCTCGTCCCAGATGCTCCAACAGCGGCTGCACCTCTTTATTGAAACTCGCAAACACGAAGCCTCGATAAGATTCCACACGAGGAAGGGCCAGCAAGCCATGCGGCGCATCAAAACTTTCGGAATATCCTCCCGGCTCCCTGCGCTCCGAAACAGCCAGTAGTTTGCCGTCCATGCCGTAAATCCAGCCGTGGTAGGGACACTGAAACTCCTTGGCATTGCCGCGGGCTTCACGGCAAACAACAGAGGCTCGATGGACACAACGATTGACAACAACGTTGATTTTGGAGTCCGCATCACGCGTCAATATGACCGGCTGAAGCCCGACAAAGCTGGTTTTGAAGTCACCGGCATTGGGCACCTCGCTTTCATGCCCGATATAAATCCAGGTTTTGGAAAAAACCTGATTCATCTCATCGGCAAACACTTCATGATGTGTGTACGCGAGCGTGTTCACGCGGAATTTATTGCTGGTACTCAAGAGCAGATCATGAGTGACAGGTCGACTCGGCGCATCATGCCAAATCACGGGTTTTAGTTCGGTCATTTCAAACTCTCCTCTCAAACAGACATACAGGGGCAGGTCATGACGGAAACTCCATCAGTCCATGAAACGGCCACCGGACAAATTCAATGTTTCCCCGGTGACATAGCCACTTTTCCCGGAAGCCAGATATAGCGCGGCATGTGCTGCTTCGTCTGAACGCCCGACGCGTCCAACCGGAATGCCTTTGGCAATCTCGTGCGCTGCCTCTGGTGTTGCGGCGATTTGCACATCAAACAGGGATGTGGCAACCGCGTTGACCGTGACGCCCGTCCCGGCAATCTCGGCTGCCAGTACGCGCGAAAACATGATCAGGCCGCCTTTGGCCGCTGCATAGGGTGCGACGTTCTTGTGAACGCCTGCCTTGCCAGACATGGAGACAAAGGAAATGATTCGCCCCTTGCCATACTGACCCATCCGCCGCGCAGCCTCAATCAAACAGAAGACCGGTTGAGCCAGTTCGCTTTCCAGTATCTGCCTGATCTGGGTTTCGGCGATGTCCATAACACTTTGAGTCTTGACAGGGGGAGGGACCACGATCAGCACGGCCAGCTGGCCAGAGCTTTCTTCGCAGACATCAAGAAACGCTTTGGCAGAATCCATGCTGCTCAAGTCAGCCGGTATCAATATGGCATCGGAGTTTTGAGCATTTGCCAGCTCGGCACCCGAGGTCAAACCCACGGAAACTTTGGCGCCGTGGGCAAGAAATGCCTGCACGATTGCGGGGCCCACCCCCTGGTTTCCGCCAACGACCACCACGTTGGCACCGGCAAATTCCTGATACTGAATGTTCATGCAGGTTTACTCCGAAGTTTTGACCAGTGGCTAGTCGGGCTTGATGCCATTGCGTTTAATGATGTCGCCATACATGGCGTACTCTTTGTTCATCACCGTACGCATTTCTTCAGCTGTTGATGGACGCACTTCCAGGCCGCTTTTTTCAATATCAGATTTGATTTCCGGCATCAGCAGGATTTCCCGGATCTCACGCCAGAGCTTGTCGGTAATTTCTGCCGGCGTACCCTTGGGCGCGAGAAAGCCATACCAGGCGTCGGTGCTGAATCCTGGAAATCCAGCCTCACGAAAAGTAGGCGTATCGGGCAACGCGGGATTGCGTTTGCTGCTGCCTATGGCAATGGGCTTGACTTGACCAGCCTTGACGTAAGGAGCAACCGTGTGTGAGGCCACAAACATCAGGTCTACATGCCCACCCAGAACGTCCGTGACTGCCGGGCCCGTGCCCTTGTAGTGGACGGCCAGGAATTTCGCCCCGGTTTCCTCCTGGAATTGCTCCAGATTCAGGTGCGAGGGAGAGCCTGCACCAGGTGTTGCAAACGAAATCTTTCCCGGACTTGCCTTCGCCAAGGCAATGACTTCACGGAGATTCCTTGCTGGCAACTTGTTTGAAGCCACGAGCGTCGCGTTTCCCCATGCAGCTATCCCCATGGGAACCAGTTCTGTCATTGCATTGAACTTTGGGGAAGGATAAAGATTCGCAGTGATCGGCAGGTTTGTGGCTGATACCAAAAACGTGTATCCATCTGCCGGCGACTGAGCGACAGCTTGCGCGCCGAGATGTCCCGATACCCCGGTCTTGTTGTCAATAACCACGGGTTGCCCAAGACGGGTCTGCAGCTTCTCTCCCACCAGCCGGGCAATTCTGTCCATACCGGTCCCCGGGGAGAACGGCACCACAAATTTGATGGGCCGTTGAGGCCAGTCCGCTGCAAATGCGGTGGGTGCCACCAGAGAAATTGACGCGCTGCCCACTACTGCAGCCAGGATCGTGGAAAGTAATTTACGCATGCTGGTCCTCGTGATTAAAAACAAAAGATGCCAAAAAGAACTCAAAAGTACATACACTTTTTTAACTTTAAAGTGTTTTTTAATCAGAGTCAACACATTTATGTATCCACTTTAAGATTTTCAAAATCCCCTGTCGGTGCTTGATATTTAGAGATTTTCATTGGTAAATCTATAATTTTTGCTAGATTTTTTGTTGCATCATTGCTTGCCGGCTATTTGCTTTCTGGTTATTTATCTGTAAAAATGAATACACTTTACGAAAAGGAGATCAAATGTCCTGCATCAAACTTCGCGAACAATGGCGAGCTGGCAAACCTGCATTCGGGCTGTGGGCTGCTCTGCCTGGAACCTTCTCTGTGGAGCTCATGGCTTCACCTGGCGTGAGCTACATATGTGTTGACCAACAACACGGTGTCATCGACTACGCAGATGCACTGGGAATGTTCGTCGCCGCCGAAGCAAGGGGCGTCACTGCAATCACCCGGGTTCCCGCAAATGAGCCCTGGATGATCGGAAAGGCTTTGGACGCAGGCGCTCAGGGCATCATCGTGCCGCTGGTGAACAACAGGGCCGAAGCACTGGCTACAGTGGCGGCCTGCCGCTATCCGCCTCACGGCATACGCTCATTTGGCCCCATACGCGCTGCCGTTGTCAGCGAATCCCGAGACGCTGCCTCCCTTTCCGCGAATGTGCTTTGCTTTGTGATGGTGGAGACACGGGAAGCACTTGAGAACATTGAGGACATTGCCAGCACCCCGGGCCTGGACGGCATCTATGTAGGGCCTGCCGATCTGGCTTTGGGCCTGGGCCTGCCTCCGGATCTGGACAAGACAGAGCCGGAACATGTGCAGGCAGTGCAAACCATCTTGCAAGCGTGTGAGCGCCACAACATCATCGCCGGCATCCAGTGTGCTTCAGGGGCTAGCGGTAAAAAGTACGCTGACCAAGGTTTTCGCTTGGTAACCATTGGCAAGGATTCCTCCCTTCTGCAGACCGCTGCAAAGAAGGAGGTTCATGCGGCTCACGGAGGCGATCCCGCCGCAATCGTGCAGGGAGGCTACACATGACCACCAAAGGTACCGCAGCTCAGCCATCGGACAGACTTCTGGAAGCGCTGGCACGCTTTACAGTACGCGTGGACTTCAAGTTAACGCCGGCCACAGAGGCCGCCGCCCTCTCGGCCCTGATTGACTCCATGGGAGTAGCCTTGGGAGCACTGCAACACCCGTCGGCGGTTATTGCGCGGCGCTATGCAGAGCAAAACCGCAATCCGGAGGGGGCAACTCTCTGGGGCAGCAATACACGTGTCAATGTTGAGGCTGCAGCACTTGCCAATGGTGTGCCTCTGAGAGCTTATGACTTCAATGATCTCTACATCGGCAAGACTGGCGGTCATCCCAGCGACCTGATTCCAGGACTTCTCGCTGTTGCCCAAACCCGCCAGAGTTCGGGGCCAGAATTCCTTGACGCCATGGTTTTAGGGTACGAGGTGGCGATTCTCCTTCTGGATTGCATGGAGCTCGACAGTGCTGGCTGGGACTACCCGAACATTACAGCTATAGCCGCAGCCTGTGCAATTGCCCGCCTGATGAAACTGACAGAAGAGCAAACGCGGCATGCGTTGGCCATTACTGTTATTCCTCACCTGGCCAGCGATGAGGTCGAGTCAGGGGAGTTGAACGTTCGCGGGGACCTGACCATGTGGAAGCGGTTCAACGGTGCAGACGCGATCAGGCACGCCGTTTATTCGTGCACATTGGCCAACGCGGGGGTTGAAGGCGCTGTCCGCCCGTTTGAAGGTAATCACGGCTTTCTTAGCAAGCTCACGGCAGACAAGCAGGATCTGGGCACACTCCACGCAACGCTGAAGGCCATGGAGTTCAAACAACGAATCCTCGACGTCACGTTCAAACGCTGGCCAGTAGGTTCTCGCGGTCAGAGTGCCATCCAGTCCGCACTGGAGGCCGCTGCCAAGGTAGGTAACCTGTCCACTATTGAAAAGGTGGAAATTATTTGTGATGAGCCAGCTTTCGAGCATCTGGTGCTTAAGCGTGTTGATCCATGGAATCCCATTTCGCGTGAGACTGCAGATCACTCCCTTCCCTACATCGTGGGCGCGGCTGTTCTTGAAGGCAAAGTTGACATCTCCACATTTGATGTGGAAAAAGTCCTCAGCGAGGATAGACAGTCATTCGTCCGAAACAAGGTAACAGCTGTCAGCTCCAGGGAGCTGAATAACGAGAAGGCATCGGCATTCCTATGCCGGGTAATCATCACCGATTCATCGGGATCAACCTTCGTAGGTGAGCCTAAAGCACCTCCCGGTCATAGGTCAAATCCGTTCGATAAAAAAACTGTTGAGGGTAAATTCATGGAGTGTGCCGGGCCTTCTCTCGGGTGGGAGCATGCTCGTGACATCCTGACATGGCTGCAGCGCGTCAATACCTGCTGCGATATATCGTCGCTTGCGTCCATACTTGATTCCACACGCTTTCAATAGGCGGCGACGGTCATGGATAGCGTTGTAGTGATTGGAGCGGGACAAGCGGGTGCGCGGTTTTGCTCGCAACTGAGGAGCCTGGGCTTCTCGGGCCCGTTGACACTGATTGGCGATGAGCCGCACCTGCCATATGAGAGGCCCGCCTTATCCAAAGCTGCATTGCTGAGTGAGGGTTTGGCTGACTACCCCAGCATTCAAGCTCTGGACTACTACGAGAAAAACGACATTGACCTGGTACGGGGAAACGCCGTCTCTGTGATTGACCTGCAGTCCAGGTCCGTGCGCCTGGCCGATCACACGGATCTGGACTTCGACTGGTTGGTTATTGCCACTGGATCACGCGCCAAAACCGTGACAGTGGAAGGTATTGCACCGGCAGCAATTCACACGCTGCGCAGCATCGAGAACGCCAGAAATTTGAATGCGCTTTTGCAGCCCGGTAAAACGGCGACCATGATAGGGGGGGGCTTCATCGGGCTGGAGGTGGCGGCAAGCGCTCGTGCGCGTCAATGCAGCGTCCATGTGATTGAACCTCGTTCAAGGCTTATTGAGCGGGTAGTCAGTCCATTCGCGTCAAACCTTCTTGAGTCGCTCCACAAACAGCATGGCACGAACATTCATCTCGGGCGCTCCATCAAGACTGCGCGGCACCTGGGCGAACGTATTGAACTTACGCTCAGCAACGGATTTGTTTTTGAGACCGATGTCCTCCTGTCCGGCATAGGTTCTGAGCCAAACATTGAGCTTGCTGTACAGGCAGGCCTTGAGTGTGCCAACGGGATTGCAGTGAATTCCGAATGCAGAACCTCCGATCCCAGGATTTACGCTATTGGCGACGTTGCTTGCTCGATGGAAGCAGGAAAAGTCAATCAACCGACGCGGCTGGAGTCCTGGGAGAACGCTGAAGCCCAGGCTGTGAGGGCTGCATGTTCAATGTATGGGGCAATGGGAAGCACGGCGCCTGCACTACAACCTCATCAAGCCCCCTGGTTCTGGACGGATCAATACGATCTCAATCTCCAGATAATTGGCTTCCCGTCGTCCGGAGACCAAATGGTTCTGCGACAAAAACCAGACCAAAACCAGAAGGCCATTGCTTTTCATCTGCGGAATGGCTCCGTTTGTTCTGCAGAACTCTTCAACGCAGGCAAGGACAGAAAAACGGTAAAGCAATTGATAGCCCAGAGCAGACAGGTTGACGCGGCCGCACTGGCTGACCCCGATATCGAACTGCGAACGCTCTTGACCTGACCAGCGCGCTCTGCGATTTTTGCCCGACACAACCGGAGAAATAAATTGACCTGGATTAATGCCGCAAGGCTGAATGAAATTCCCGCCGATGAGCCGCTGCAAGTGAATCTTGACGGCCAATTGATTGCGTTGTATCGGGTGGAAGGCAGTTACTACGCCACCCAGGATACCTGTACCCACGCCAAGGCAAGCCTGTCGGAGGGATTTCTGGACGGTGATTGCATAGAGTGCCCTCTGCACGAAGCGCGATTTCACATCCCTACTGGCCGCCTGTTGTCAGGGCCTGCCTGCGACCCATTGAAGGTTTTTTCCACAAAAGTCGATGCCGATGTTTTGTGGCTCAAGCTCGAAGAATAAGCATCAGACAAAGGCTTTCAGTCATGCAAAACCAAGTACAAGATAGAAAATTGTCAGTCGTCTTCCTGGACAGGGGGAGCCTGGACGCCACGTTGCCAACGCTCAATTTTGATCACCAGTGGACTGAATACTCGTCAACTCCACATTCGGAGATTGTTCAACGATTGAAGGGCGCCGACATAGCGATCACAAACAAGATTCCGATCAGCAGGGAAACTATCAAGCAGCTGCCCGATCTGAAGTTCATTGGCGTCGCCGCAACCGGCACCAATATCATCGATATTGAAGCTTGCCGAGAGCGACAGATTACCGTGTCTAACATTCCTGAGTACGCACGTTCCAGCGTGCCGGAACACACTTTCGCCTTGATCCTTGCTTTGCGCAGGCAACTGAAGGCATATACCGAAGAAGTGCGGCGAGGCGCCTGGAATAAGTCTGAGCAATTCTGCCTGCTAAACCATCCCGTCCGCGACCTCGCAGGCAGCAGGCTGGGCGTGATCGGCTATGGCACATTGGGAAAAGCGGTTGCTCAGTTAGGCTTGGCGTTCGGCATGGAACTCTATGTCTACAACAGAAGCCCGATAGACGATCCACGCGCAGTTCAGGCCTCTCTGTCTGAGGTTCTCGAAACATCGGATGTTGTGACGCTTCACCTGCCACTGAATGAGCAGACCAGGAACATGATTGCTGCGCCTCAACTCAAGGCAATGAAGCGCTCTGCAATACTCGTAAACACATCGCGTGGTGGATTGGTGCACGAGGTGGATATCGCACACGCCCTGACTCATGGAGTGATTGCTGGAGCTGGGTTCGACGTACTAACTAGTGAGCCCCCAAAACAGGGCAATCCGCTCCTTGATCTGGATCTTCCGAACTTTTTGTTGACCCCCCATGTAGCGTGGGCGAGCCAAGAAGCAATGGCATCACTGGCCACGCAATTAGTGGCTAATGTTCATGCATTCGTTTCGGGTAGACCTCAAAACTGCGTTAGCTGAAACAACGGTCTACACGTTCGGCAAGCGCTTGGCCACTCGCAACTCAATTTAGCACCGTACGGCGGATTTTAAATCCGTAACCGCGACGCAGGTCCTAGTGAAGTTCGACCGCTGCCAGTGTCTCAACCTGGGAACTTCTCCGCAGCCAAAAAAGCTTACTTCAAAACTTTTCATGTTCTGAACATGATTTCAATAAATACGTATCAACAGGATTTAACTATATGAAACTGCTTCGCCATGGACTGCTCGGTTCCGAACGCCTGGGGGCAATGGATGCGCAGGGACGCATTCGCGACTTGTCATTGCTTGTCGCAGATCTGACGCCTGAGTGGTTATCGCCAGACAAACTGCAAGCCTTATCTGCTATCGACCTGGAGCGTATGCCAATAGTTGCTGAGGGGACGCGCTTGGGTGCTCCGATATCGGGCATTCGCCAGTTCATTGCCATAGGGCTTAATTATCGTAAGCATGCAGAAGAAGCTGGAATGCCGATTCCAACAGAGCCAGTAATGTTTACTAAAGCTGTTACATCGATTGCTGGTCCCAACGATGAGGTGACCATACCAGATGGATCGGTTGCCTGCGATTGGGAAGTTGAGTTGGGTGTGGTCATCGGCAGTGTCGCGCGTAGGGTCACCGAGGCAGAAGCGCTAGGCCACGTAGCCGGCTACTGTATTGCCAACGACATCTCTGAACGCGACTGGCAGATAAAGCGTAATGGACAGTGGGGCAAGGGCAAAAGCTTTGATGGGTTCGGGCCACTCGGTCCCTGGCTGGTCACTACTGACGAATTGCCAGATCCCCAGGATATTTTTCTCGAGTTGTCGGTCAATGGCGTGACAAGGCAGCGTAGCAGCACCGCCGACATGATTTTTCCTGTGGCATCTGTGGTGTCTTATCTTAGCCAATTCATGACCTTGCTTCCCGGCGATGTAGTGATTACCGGCACCCCTGCAGGTGTTGGCCTAGGCATGAAGCCGCCAGAGTTTCTAAAAAGGGGGGACGAAATGACACTCGATGGAGGAATACTAGGGAAGCAGCGGCAGCGGGTGATCTAAACCGCACTTCCAAACGCGTTAGGAAGACTTTCTTACGTCTATACCGAACAGTCAATCTCTACCAATTTTTTGAAAATTGGGGATGCGGGCAAAAGCTTGGACTACCAGGAGGTAGTTCATGTATTCATACGAAGACAGGATTCGAGCGGTCGAGCTCTACACCCAGGTACTCGGCATGCAGTTGCTGCGCAAGTCCAAGAACCCGAAATACAAATACAACCTGGCCTTTATCGGCTATGAAGGCAACCCGGCATGCCCCCGTATGGCTGCCTGTATCAAACTGACCGCGGGCAGTTTCGCCGCGCCCTTGAGCGTGATGAACACAAGGTGGTTGATCGGAAACGGCTCAGCCAGGCTTAGTTTCTGGACCTTGCCCGCCGTCGCGTAGTAGTTCACGGCACTCTTGGGCGCGATTGTCAGGAAATCGCTAGCAGCCACCGTCGCAAGATTGGTGTGAAAGGACGAGCTTTCAATGTGGGGGCGCGGAGGCAGCAGGCCAATGCCGACAAAGGCCGCCTCAAACATCTGCCGCGTATAGGTGGCCCTGAGCGGAAGAATCCACGGCTGCCCAAGCAACCGTGACAAGGCGACCTTGCGGGCGCGGGCCAGCGGATGGCTTCGTGCGCAGGCAATTTCAAGATGCTCGTCGGCCAAAAGATCTATCTCGAACACATCGAGGTTTTTCCGGGCGCTCTCGGTGTCAATCCGGCCAATGACACAGTCGATCTCGCCGGAGCGCAGCCTGTCCAGCACCTCGGAAACCGAGCCCTCCTGAAACCAGAGCCGGGGCAGTTGCCCACTTGATGCCAGCTCGGCAACCAGGCGAGGAATCAGCGCAACGCCGGCCAGGGGCAACATGCCTATGCGGACCAGCGGCATTTCAGGCTGCACAACAAATGCCTGCCCCGCTGCATCAAGCGCCCCAAGGGCAATCCTCAAACGCTCCAGCGCGCGTTCGCCTGCGGGTGACAGGATGCCGCCCCGCGTGGTGCGCTCCATCAGCCTGCAACCGAAAGCGGTCTCCAGTTCCTGCAGCATTTTTGTCGCGCTCGGCTGGCTGATGCGCAAGGCGTCGGCAGCGGCGGTCAGGGTGCCCGTGGCAGAAATCAGGTCCAGCAGCTTCAGGTGGCGGATACGCAGCCGGTCCACCCTGGTGCTGGAAAAATTGCCCTGAACAGGCGCAAAAGCAGGTATATCGGTCATCATGATTTCGAATGACTCTATTCAAAATCAATAGTTTACAGACATTAATGGCAATACCACAATCAAGTCAGGCAATGCCGGATACCTGCATTGCGCCATGACTAAAACCATGAAGGAGACATCAATGAAAAATATTGCTCGCGGCCTTGCAGCGAAAACGTTGAAGCTGCATCCATCCCGCACACGCCGCGCGACGCTGTGCCTGGCCCTGCTGGGTGTATTCAGCCTGCAGGCCCAGGCCCAGTCCGCCTATCCCAACAAGCCGGTTCGCATGATCGTGAGTTATGCCGCCGGCAATACCACGGACCTGCTGGCGCGGGTGGTCGCCGAAAGGCTTTCGGACAAATGGGGGCAAGCCGTCACGGTCGACAACCGGCCCGGCCAGGGCGGCAGCCTGGGGGCGCAGATCGCGGTCAAAGCGCCTTCCGACGGCTACACCCTGCTGTTCTCGGCCATGGCGGCGATGGCCATCAATCCCCACGTTTATGCCAACCTGGGTTACGACGTCAGGAAGGACTTCATGCCCGTCGTCAACGTCGCCTATCCAACCATGGTCATGGTCGTCAACCCCGAGCTGAAAATCAACTCGCTGACAGCCCTGATCGCCTACAGCAAGGCCAATCCCACGGCCCTGAACTATGGCACCGCGGGCAATGGCACGGTCCCGCACCTGAACATGGAAACCCTGAAGGCGCAAACCGGCCTGGTCGCGCAGCATGTCCCCTACAAGGCAGCCAGCGCCGTGCTCACGGACGTGCTGGGCGGCCGTATCCAGCTCCAGCAGGAAGCCCTGTCGGTTCTCCTGCCGCAGGTCAAGGCGAAAAGACTGGTTCCCATCGCCGCAGGCTCCTCCAAACGGCTGACGCAACTACCCGACGTGCCGACGATTACCGAACTGTTTCCAAAGTACCAGGCTGTCGTTCCATGGCTGGGCATCTTCGCGCCGGCAGGAACACCCAAAGCCATCGTGGACAAGATCAACAAGGATGTCGATGACATTTTGCGGCAGCCCGAGGTGCAGGAAAAACTGCAGGGCAACGGCCTGGACACCGTAGGCGGTTCTCCCGAGTCCTTCGCAAAAACCATCGCAAGCGACTATGACCGCATGGACGGGCTGGTCAAGCAATTGGGTTTGAAAGTTGACTGAGATGACACTGACCAAAAACCACCCGGGCAAACCGGCACCGCTTCAGGGCATACGCATACTGGACCTCACCACCGTGCTGGCCGGCCCCTACTGCACCTACCAGCTCGGGCTGCTGGGCGCAGAGGTGATCAAGATCGAACGGCCGGGACAGGGCGACTGGGCCCGCAATGGCTCGCCGATCACAAACATACCGGAGTTTTCGGCGCAGTTCGTCGCGCAGAATGCCGGCAAGAAGTCCATTACCCTGAACCTGCAATCGGACCAGGGGCGCGAGATTGCCCTGAAGCTGATAGCCAGCTCGGACATCCTGGTGGAGAACTTTTCACCGGGCGTGGCGGACCGGCTGGGCCTGGGCTACGAGATGGCACGCGAGCAGCGCAAGGACATTGTGTATTGCGCGCTCTCCGGCTATGGGCAGGACGGCCCCATGAGCCGCCGGCCGGCCTATGACCACGTCATCCAGGCCATCTCCGGCATCACCATGCTGACAGGCACAAAGGAAAGTGTGCCCAACCGGATTGGCCCGCCGCTGTTCGATTACCTGGCCGGCATGTATGGCGCTTTTGCGGTGATGGCGGCCCTGCGCGAGCGCGACCGCACCGGCCAATCACAAATGGTGGATGTCGCCATGCTGGATGCAGCCATTGTGGCCATGGCGTCCACGGTATCGACCCTGGTCAATGGCGGGATAGAGCCCCAGCCGAACGGCAACACCGCAGCCAGCGGGAGTCCGGCGTCCGGCATTTTCGAGACCCGCGAGGGCCTGCTGTCCATGACCGCCAACCAGGAGCAGCAAGTCGTGCGCCTGTGCCGCGTGTTGGCGCTGGACGCGCTGCTGGACGACGCCCGTTTTTCCTCGACGGCCAGCCGCGCTGCGAACACCAACGCCTTCCGCCAGCTTCTGGCATCGGCCCTGCTGCAACGCACGGCGCTTGAATGGGAGCAATTGCTGGAAGCAGCGCACGTACCCGCAGCCAAGGTACGAACCGTGATGGAAACCATGAATGAACCGCATGTGGCGCATCGGCAAGTGCAGCAGCAGGTCAAGGACCCGGTGACAGGCCACAGCATGTCCGTTCCGTCCATAGGCTTCAAATGGAACCAGTGCGCGCTGGGCCCCGACGAGGCACCGCCGCGGCTAGGCCAGCACACCGATCACATACTGGCTGCGCTCGGTTTGAATGAAACCGACATCGGGCAGTTGCGCAGCGCGAACCTGATCTAGGCAAACGGGCGCACACCAATCGGGGGGCATGACGGCTGCGGCGGCACGCATCAGCTTGCACCGTGGCTGATGTTGTTCCGAATTATTCCGCCCGAATGTCGTTTGCCCTCACCACTTCGCCCCACAGCTTGTAATAGTCCCGTGTCAATTTATTCAGCTCTTCAGCGCTGCCGCCGCCCGGCTCCTCACCCCGGTCGATGATGCCTTTTTGGATCGCCGGGTCTTTCATGGCGGTGTTCATCGCCGTGTTGAGTTTCTTGACCACATTCGCGTTCAAGCCGGGTGGGCCGTACAGGCCGATGAACGAGATCACCGAGAAGTCTTTCAAGCCGCTTTCCATCGCCGTCGGAATATCAGGGAACGCAGGCACGCGCTGCGAACTCGTCACCATCAGCGGTTTGAGCTGGCCAGACTTGATGAATGGCGCGACCACAGAGATGGCGTCAAACATGGCACTGACGCGGCCCGCAATCAAATCCACCATGGCAGGGCTGCTGCCTTTGTATGGGATGTGGTTCATTTTTGGCTTGCCTATGCGCTCTCGGAACAGTTCCATCGTGACATGCGTCAAGCTGCCGGGGCCACCTGATCCGTAGTCAATGCCCTCCTTGGTCATGCTCTGTGCTTTGACCCAGGCGATGAACTCGGTGAGGTTTTTGGCGGGTACGCTGGTGGGCACGGCCAGCACCAGTGACGATTGCAGCAGCAGGCCAATCGGCGTGAGTTTGAGCGGGTCGGCCATTGCCGTGTTGCGGAAGGTGTGCGGGTTGAGCGTGATGTTGCCATTGCCCACCAGCAGCTTGTAGCCGTCGGGTGCGGCCTTCATCACGTAGTCGGTGCCGATGTTGCCGCTGGCCCCGGCCTTGTTGTCGATTACCACGCCCTGGCCCAAGGCAGTTTGCATACCGGCGGTGAGCACGCGGCCGGCAAAATCTGTCTGGCCACCCGGTGGGTAGCCCACTACCAGGGTGATGGTTTTATCGGGCCACGCGGCCTGCGACCATGCCGCGCCAGGCAACACGCTGGCCATCAATGCCCCCAAAGCGGTGCGACGGGAAAAATCGGACGTGGAAGAAAGGTTTTTAGCAGCCATTCGGCATCTCCTGGGGGGGTTAAAGAGTGGGTTGTGGAAAGGGTGAACACTTCGCTCAGAGGGCTTCTTTGGCCTGTACGGATATCTGTGCGTCGGTTTGCAGCCAGGCCAGGACCTGGGCCTGCAACTGCGGCAACGGCAAGGTAGCATTGACACAAAGCACGCCCGGTTCGCCCACCGGCGATTCCAGGGTGGCAAACTGGCTGTCGACCAGGCTGGCCGAAAAAAAATGCGCCGTCCGGGCACTGACACGGGCCAAAGCCTCGCCGCGTGTGAGGGCAAGAAAAACGAAACGCAGTTGGGGCGCCGCCGCCCGCAACTGCTCACGGTAACTGCGCCGCAGCGCCGAGCAGGTCAGCACCAAACCATGGGGCCGGTCATGCAGCACCAGGGCCAAATCGGCCAGCCAGCCAGAGCGGTCAGCATCGGTGAGAGGGATGCCCTGACTCATTTTTTTGCGGCTGTCGGTGCTATGCCTGTCGTCGCCTTCTATCAGGCTCATGCCTGCGGCCCGGGCGATGGCCGCCGCCAGGCTCGACTTGCCGCAACCGGCTACACCCATAATCACCATAGAGTCATTCATTAAAGGACAGCGCAATCCAAATAGATTTAAA
Source organism: Pseudomonadota bacterium (assembly GCA_040388255.1). Taxonomy (GTDB): domain Bacteria; phylum Pseudomonadota; class Gammaproteobacteria; order Burkholderiales; family Burkholderiaceae_C; genus Polaromonas. Next base: position 249,229 of record JAZKCE010000001.1, read on the forward strand.
TAAAATTACTGAGAAACTTTTTAACAAATCAAAATCAAGGATAGCGCTATCCTAGCGAATCCAAAACCATTCATTACTGGTATTTACCCTGAACCCATGAGCACTTTGTCTTCCCGTTCCCGTGCTACAGGTCGCGTTACGCTGTCTGACGTGGCGCAACTCGCCGGGGTCAGCCCCATCACGGTGTCGCGTGCGCTGCGCGGCGAACGCGCGGTGGACCCGGACCTGATCGCTCGCGTCAAGGATGCCGCCCACAAGCTCGGTTACGTGCCCGACCCTGCCGCAAGGGCGCTGGCTTCGCGCCACGGCTCACATGTGGCGGTGCTGATACCGATGCTCTCCAACGCCCTGTTTGTCGATTTGCTTGAAGCCGTGCAACGCACCCTGCGCCCAGCGGGCTACCAGACGCTGATAGGCATCACGCACTATGACCACAGTGAAGAAGAACAGCTGCTACGCGAGCAGCTGCAGCACCGCCCTGCGGGCTTGCTGGTCACCGGCCTGGACCGCAGCGATGCCACCCGCGCATTGATCACGGGCAGTGGCGTGCCCTGTGTCCACCTGATGGAGCTGAGCGATGTGCCCGGCGTGCATACCGTCGGCTTGTCACAGGCCAGGGCCGCCGGTGCGCTGACACAGCACTTGCTGGAACGCGGCCACAAACGCATCGCCTTCGCCGCCGCCCAGCTCGACCCGCGCACGCTGCAGCGCCGCGACGGCTGGCGCAGCGCAATGGCCGCGCACGGGCTGTATGACCCGCGTCTGGAATGGCTGAACCCCGCACCTTCATCGCTGGCGGTGGGCGGCTTGATGTTCGAGCAAATCATGGGGCAAAACCCGCCTGTTAATGCCATCTTCTTTTGCAATGACGACCTGGCGCAGGGGGCGCTGCTGGCGGCGTTGCGCCTGGGGATTGCGGTGCCCGGTCAGGTGGCCATTGCCGGGTTCAACGACCTGACCGGCTCTGACCAGATGCTGCCGCCGCTGACCACCGTGCGCACCCCGCGCGCCAGCGTTGGCATAGAGGCCGCAGCCATGTTGCTGGCGCTGATGCAGGGCAAGGCACCCGCACAAGACTGCGTGGATGTGGGTTTTGAGGTGGTGGTGCGAGGCAGCACATGAACCGGCCTTGAGCGCCCTCATTTCTCTGCACAAATAATCAGCATTCGCCTTTCAGTCCAGGTGCCGCCTTGCCCGGCACCAGCCTTGGCTAAAACTGTTTAGCGACAGAGACCCGCAGCCTTCGACGTGCACAGGCCGATTTTTCAGTCCCTGCAAACCACCGCCGTCCACGGGATAATCCCCCCATGAGACTACTCCACACCATGCTGCGCGTTGGCAATCTCCAGCGCTCCATAGACTTCTACACCCAGGTACTCGGCATGCAGTTGCTGCGCAAGTCCGAGAACCCGGAATACAAATACAGCCTGGCTTTTGTCGGCTATGAAGGCAACCCGGCGCAGGCCGAGATCGAGCTGACCTACAACTGGGGCACCGAGAGCTACGAGATGGGCACGGCCTACGGCCACATCGCGCTTGGCGTGCCTGACGCTTACGCAGCCTGCGAAAAGATCAAGGCAGCCGGCGGCAACGTCACACGCGAGGCCGGGCAGGTTTTGGGCGGCAGCACGGTGATTGCCTTTGTCACCGACCCGGACGGCTACAAGATTGAATTGATACAGGCGAAATCAACAACTCTTGAGGCGGATCGCCCATCAGCCGCCACGGGCGAAAAATTTGACCCCTTGCGTTCCGTTTAAAGCACGGCCTTATTCGGGACGCAGAGCTTGCGCGGCCGCGACAAAAAAACGAATGCCCGGTGAATGCTCCCTTTTGCGGTATGCAAGGGCCAGATGCACCAGCTCATGGAAATCGCTGATCGGCCTGAAGGCCACCCCAGGCTGCCCGAAAAGCCGTATCGACTCCGGGACAATCACAACGCCATAGCCCGCCGCGGCAAGACTGGTTGCGGTGATGAAGTCGTTGACGTGGTATTCCGACGCGGCGGAAAAACCTGCCGAGGAAGCCAGGCGCGCCAGTACTTCGGAAAATCCCTCGGACTCGTTGAACTGTGGGGCAATGAATGTCTGGCCCCGCAGATCCGCCGACTGCACGGCGGATTTTCGGGCGAGGTCGTGCGCTTCAGGCATCGCCACCATCAGGGGCTCACTGTGAATGATCGTGGCCTCAACGCCGTCGGGGTATTGGCGACGGGGGCGCACCAGGCCGACATCAATCTCTCCCGCCTCGATGGCGCCGAGCTGCCTGGGCGTTTCCATGGCGATGACCTGCATGCGCACCCGCTCATGCGTCAGACGGAAATTCCCCAGTAGCCGAGAGAGCAGGCCGGACGTCACGGCCGACGCCACATAGCCCATGCGAACATTGCCGCTCAGTCCTCGCGCCGCCAGCAGCCCCACCTGCTCCGCGCGCTCCATATGCCGGAGCGCCGCGACCGCTTCGGCATAAAGCAGGGCCCCGGCGTCGGTGAGCGTGATGGGCTGGCGCTTGTTGCGAAGAATCAGGCGCACGCCGAGATCCCGCTCAAGCTGCTGCACCTGCACACTGATGGCCGATTGGGCCACGCCCAGGCGATCCGCCGCACGGGAGAAGTGCAGTTCCTCGGCCACCGCCACAAAATACTGAAGCTGTCGATTGGTCAGCATTTAATATTGAAATCAGATAAAAGATTATTCTTTTAGCTCTAGATCATATCAACGAGTTGCGATTCAATGGAGGCTTCGTTAAAGAAAGCCTTCACAATGAACGCGCCAACCCCATCCCACTATCTGGTCAACCCGGCAGCCGCCACCTACGAGATCTCCGAGCATCCCGACCACGCTCGGCTACTGCATATCACGCTGAACAAGGATGCGCTTGCCGGCTTCCTGGAAGACGTCCGCCACATTGACGTCCAGAACCTGGAATATGTGCCCTTCATGCGCTTTCATCTGGCCCGCGCGCTGGAAAACCGGCTGGGCACCGAGTTTGCGAGCAAATTGGTCGCGATCGTCAAAGACCGCAACCACGGCGGCTTCACCCTGGGTATGCAGGGCCTGACCACCGACAGTTCCGATTACGTGAAGTTTGGCACGGCCGTCGGGCACATTCTGGGCCCCGGCAACCACGACTCGATGTCTGGCACCTACTACGCGCGCTTCCTGGTGAAGCACACGGACGCCAGCGACTCCTATTTGCGCCAGGCCTATCGCCTCTTTACCATGCACACCGACGGAACCTTCGTCACCGAGGCAACCGATTGGCTGCTGATGATGAAGTTCGACGAGAAGAACGCCGTGGGCGGCGAGTCGCGTTTCCTGCACATGGACGACTGGTCGGAGTGCAAGCGCTTCGCCATGGATCCGCTGGGCTCCAGGCCACTGCTCTACAAGGCCCCTGGCTCCAAGAACGTCAATGAGCGGGTGGAGCGTCCGGTTTTCTTCCACGGCGAGTTCGGACTGTCGATCTCGTTCATCGACCAGTTCGTCCAGCCCGCCAATGCAGCCGAGGCCACTTACCTGCAGGCGCTCTCGGAGTCCATGGAGGCGTCGAGCGGCACCAAGACGGTTCGCCTGCCCACGGGTGACCTGGTCGTGCTGAACAACTACTTCTATGTGCATGGCCGCGCCCCGTTCGAAAAGAACGAGCACCTGCACCGGGAACTGATGCGCCAGCGCGGCACTTTCGCCCGCTGATACCCGGCATGCGTCGCGTCATGCCTGACTTGCCTGCAAACCAGCCGGGCATTGACCGACTTGCCCGCTCCTCTTGATTGGTGCCTTCCCCCATGCGCTCTGACTCTATCCCCATGCCCGTTTCCTCTCCTGCGAAAGTGGCCTCGCCAGCGGCCTATGGCAAGCGGGTGGGCCTGCCGCGCCGGCTGCAACGCATCTTGTCGCTGGACGACTTTGAGCTCGCAGCGCGACGGCATCTGCCACGTCCGCTGTTCGGCTACATCGCGGGCGCGGCAGAGGACAACACCTCGCTCCAGGCCAACCGGGATGCGTTTCGCGACTACAGCTTTCGCACACGGGTGATGGTGGATGTGGCCCACAGAAACCAGAAGACCACGATCTTTGGCGAAACCTATGCCTCACCCTTCGGTGTTGCACCGGTCGGCATCAGTGCAATATCCGCCTATCGCGGCGACATTGTCATCGCGCAAGCCGCTGCGAACGCAGGCATCCCGGCCATCATGAGCGGGACCTCGCTGATCCCGATGGAAGACGTTTGTCAAGCGGCACCGTCCACCTGGTTTCAGGCCTACCTGCCAGGCGATGCATCCAAGATCGACGGACTGATTGACCGGGTGAAGGCCGCGGGATTCAAGACCCTGGTGGTCACGGTGGACATTCCGGTGTGGGCCAACCGCGAAAACAATGTACGCACGGGTTTTTCCATGCCGCTGCGCCCCTCCATCCGCCTCGCCTGGGACGGCATGATCCGGCCCCGATGGCTGTTGGGCACCTTTCTGCGCACGCTGGCATCCCATGGCATGCCGCACTTCGAGAACTCTTTCGCCACGCGCGGCGCACCCATGCTGTCGAACTCCGCGATCCGCGACACGACGGGCCGGGACCATCTGAACTGGCAGCATCTGCAAGCCATCCGCCAGCGCTGGTCGGGAAATCTGGTGATCAAAGGCATATTGAACGAACACGATGCGCGCCGGGCCGTGGACATCGGCGCAGACGGCATCATTGTCTCCAACCATGGCGGCCGGCAGCTCGATGGCGCGGCAGCGCCGCTGGTGATGCTCCCCCGCATCGTCGACCAGGTGGGGCACCAGACGGTGGTGATGATGGACAGCGGCGTCCGCCGCGGCGGCGATGTCCTCAAGGCGCTCGCGCTCGGCGCCCGCATGGTGTTTCTGGGCCGCCCCTTCATGTATGCCGCCGCGGTAGGGGGAATGCAGGGCGTCGACCACGCCATCAGCCTGCTGCGCGACGAGGTGGACCGCAACATGGCCATGCTTGGAGCGTGCTCGGTCCAGGAGATCACCCCGGAGTGCCTGCTGTCCAGGGACCAGGCGCTGCATCGGTCCGCCACAAGATCGAACTGATACGGCGCGCCTAAGGCGCCAGCGGTGGCGGCACGCGCCCAGCCAGAGCCGGCCTCAATTTGCTACTTTTTTGATAGCATCCTGTGCAGGCTACATGCTGGCTGCAGGCAATTTTTACATAAAAAAGAGTGGTCTTATGCCAATGCGGCGCTCAAATGTCTGGCCGCGCCAGCCGGCAGGCCTGGAAAGCCAGCGCGGTCACGTGTGACCAGTTGCCGCGCGCCAGCGTGTCCGCAGGCGTGAGCCAGGAACCACCCACGCACAGCACATTGGGCAGCGCCAAAAACTCCGGCGCGTTGGCGACCGTCACGCCGCCCGTGGGGCAAAACCGCACATCGCCAAACGGCCCATTCCAGGCCTTGAGCATGGCCGGGCCGCCGGCCTGCATGGCGGGGAAAAACTTCAGCTCAGTCAAGCCGTCTTCCTGCGCCATCATGATCTCAGTGCCGCTGGCAACGCCCGGCAAGAGCGGCAAACCGGCATCGCGGCAGGCCTGGCCCACCGCATGCGTGTAACCGGGGCTGACGGCGAAACGCGCGCCGGCCATGGCGCAGGCCTGCGCATCTGCGGCACTGCGTACCGTGCCTGCGCCTACCACCACTTCAGGCACATCACGCGCAATCGCTTCGATGCAGGCCAGCGCCTGCGGTGTGCGCAAGGTGACTTCCAGCATGCGTATACCGCCGGCCAGCAAGGCCCTGGCCAGCGGCACGGCCTGGCCGACATCGTCCAGCACAATGACCGGGATCACCGGGGAATCGAGCATGAGCTGCAGGGCGGTGAGGCGGCCGCTCACATCAAGGTTTACATCCATGACAAAGCTCCTTCTTCGGCCGTCAGGGCATGGCGGCGCATGCCGGTAAACAATTGCCGGCCCATGCCGATGGCATTGCCGGCGCGCAGGCCGGCAGGCATCACATCGGTTGGCCGCGCCGCCCATTCAGCCTCCCCCACCAGCACCTGCAGCTGGCCCGTGAGCGCATCGACGCGTATCACATCGCCGTCACGCACCCTGGCCAGTGGCCCGCCGGCCGCCGCCTCGGGCGAGACATGAATAGCCGCCGGCACCTTGCCCGACGCACCGCTCATGCGCCCGTCGGTTACCAACGCCACACGAAAGCCCTTGCCCTGCAGCACGGCCAGCGGCGGCGTGAGTTTGTGCAACTCGGGCATGCCGTTGGCCTGCGGGCCCTGCCAGCGCACCACACACACCACGTCGCGGTCCAGTTCGCCGGCATTGAATGCGGCGTGCAAATCTTCCTGCGAGTCAAACACGCGTGCGGGTGCCTCAATCACATGCCGGTCATCGGGCACGGCTGAGACCTTGATCACGCTGCGGCCCAAGTTGCCCTGCAGCAGCTTGAGCCCGCCTGTGGCGCTGAACGGCCTGGCAACCGCACGGACAATCGACTCGTCCTTCGATACGCCGGCGTCATGCCACAACAGGGAAGCCCCCCCCAATGCAGGCTCGCGCGTGTACTCGCGGATGCCGCCTGCGCGCACCGTCAGCACATCGCCATGCATCAAACCCGCGTCCAGCAGTTCACGAATGATGAGCCCGGTGCCGCCCGCCGCCTGGAACTGGTTCACATCGGCGCTGCCATTCGGGTACACATGGGCCAGGGTCGGCACCACTTCGGACAGGTCGGAAAAATCATTCCAGTCAATCACGATGCCGGCCGAATGCGCCACCGCCACCCAGTGAATCAGGTGGTTGGTGGAGCCGCCCGTAGCCAGCAGGGCCACCATGGCATTGACGATGGCGCGCTCATCAACGATCTGGCCAATCGGGGCAAATCTTTTGGCCTTGATGATGCCCAGCACGGTGCGCGCGGCTTCGCGCGTCAACTCATCGCGCAGCGCGCCGCCGGGCGCCACAAATGCGGTGCCGGGCACATGCAGACCCATGACTTCGAGCAGCATCTGGTTGCTGTTGGCCGTGCCGTAAAAGGTGCAGGTGCCGGGGCTGTGGTAACTCTTGAGCTCGGCATCGAGCAAACCTTCTCGCCCCACCAGCCCCTGCGCGGCCTGCTCGCGTATGCGGGCTTTTTCCTTGTTGGGCAAACCCGAGGGCATGGGCCCGGCCGGCACAAACACCGTGGGCAGGTGGCCGAAATGCAGTGCGCCTATCAGCAGGCCGGGCACGATCTTGTCGCACACACCGAGCATCAATGCCGCATCGAACATGTCGTGCGACAGCGAGACGGCGGTGGCCATGGCGATCACATCGCGGCTGAACAGGCTGAGCTCCATGCCGCTGGTGCCCTGCGTCACGCCATCGCACATGGCGGGCACGCCGCCCGCCACCTGGGCCATGGCACCCAGCTTGCGCGCTTCATCCTTGATAAGGTCCGGGTAATTTTTCAGCGGCGTGTGTGCCGACAGCATGTCGTTGTAGGCGGTGACGATGGCGATATTGGGCGCGCGCTCGGTCACCACCTTGAAGCGGTCGTCCAGCGGCATGCCTGCAACTGCGTGCGCCAGATTGGCGCAACCCATGCGGTCCATGCTGGGCGCGCGCGTGCTGGCGGCATGCAGTTGCGCCAGGTAGGCGTTGCGCGTGGGACGGCTGCGCTCAAGAATGCGCGCCGTGATGTCTGAAACTGCGGAATGAATAGCCATGTGAAAACCCGTGTGTTGGCAAATGCCATGTAACTTTATTACAAGCCCCATGGTAACGGGTTACGGACGGATTTGACACCCCAAAGTTACCGGGTGGTTACCAAATCCAGCCAGGCCACAACCCCGGCCCGGTGGGGTTATTGAATGCTGACTTCCACACGCCGGGCCTCGGCATTGCTGCCGCTGGCGGCCATCTGCTCGGGTTTTTTGAGTTCGATCTGCTGCTCCGTCACGCCCGCAGCCTTGAGGGCGTCGCGCACGGCCAGGGCGCGCTGTTTGGCCAGTTCTGCATTTCTGGCGGCATCGCCGGTCGCATCATGAAAACCGGAGATCAGCAGCTTGCGGCCGGCTCTGGCACCCTTGACCACATCGGCCAGCGCATCGCCGGCACCCGCAGCCAGTTCAGCCTTGCCGGACGCAAAATAGAACTTCACGACGCCGTTCTCGACCTTGATGCTGGCGGCATCGGATACGGCCTGGGCGGCATTGGCAGTGTCTGCCTGGGCAGCGGCAACCACAGGCACCACAGCAGCGGCCGGAGCGCTGACAGCCAGGGCCGTCGCGGGGGCGATGTCTTTGCCGCCCTGGTAAATGCCCACACCGATCACCAGGGCGACCACCAGAGCGATCAGGCCAAAAACAATCGTCAACACCAGGCCTTGCTGGCCGTCATCATCCTGAGACATTGCTTCACTCTCTTGTTTAAAAAAACTCTGCGCATTGTAAAGTGTGGTCGTGGCCAATCCAGTTCATACACCGCCTGTTACCAGTCCGCAAAACCCGCGCAATCCGGCGCACATGCTCGAAGTGGTGACACGTGAGTGGGGCGGAAAAAGCGACCTGTGGATATTTGGCTACGCCTCGCTGATCTGGCGGCCCGAGTTTGAGTTCGCGGAGGAGCGTTTTGCCACCATTCACGGCTACCACCGCGCCCTCAAGATGTGGAGCCGCGTGAACCGCGGCACACCCGAGTGTCCGGGCCTAGTCTTCGGGCTGCTGCACGGCGGCAGCTGCAGGGGCGTGGCCTTTCGCATACCGCGGGCGCGCGTCGCGGCCGCCCTGCCCGCCCTGTGGGACCGGGAAATGCCCAACGGGGTGTACGACCCCAAATGGCTGCGCTGCCAGACTGAAGAGGGCGTGGTACGGGCGCTGGCCTTTACGCTGTCCAAGCGCAGCCCCAACCATACCGGTGTGCTCAGTGAAGAAACCTACAGGCAGATTTTTTCAGACGCTTGCGGCCGCTACGGCACGACACGTGACTATGCGCAACTGACCCACGACAAATTGCGCGCGCTGGGCATTCACGACCACGCCCTGGGCAAGTTGCTGGCGCTGGTCCGGCGTTGAGCGCCGGCACGCAATTCAGCGCTGCGCCAGCAGTGCTTCAGCCCGGCGCAGGTCGTCCAGCGTGTCGATGTCGGTGACCACACCAGCATCGTCGACGTCCACGAACGCTACGGAATTGATAGCTTGCTGCGCACGTACCACGGGAGCTGCACCCTGATTTCCCTTTAAATCCAGCAAGGCATCACGACATCCGGCCGCAAAGCCGACCGGATGCCCGCGCGCACCCTTGAACATCGGCACCACCACCGCATGCTGCGCCAGCGCATGGGCCACCGCCCGCAGCGTGGCGGCCTGCACCAGCGGCAAATCGCCCGGCAGGATCAACCAGCCCGCAGCCTCAGGCGTGGCCCGCACAGCTGCGGCAATCGAATCGCCCATGCCGGGGTGGCCCGCATTTTCAAGATGCCAGGGCAGGCCGCTGGCGGTCACGGCGGCCAGGGTGTGCTGCAACACCGGCTTGCCCGCCAGCAAGGCCTGCAGCTTGTGCGTGATGCCGCCAGACGCAGTAAAACGCTCACCCCGGCCCGAAGCCAGCACCAGCACCGTGGGCTTTCCGCCTTCCATCACGCCAGCTTGAAGGGCAACTCGCGCGGCGCCGCCTTGCCCGTGAGCTTGGCGATCGCATTGGCAAAGGCCGGGGCCAGCGGCGGCAGGCCGGGCTCGCCCAGGCCCGTGGGCGCATCGGCGCTGGGCACGATGAACACGGCCACCGTGGGCATGTCGGTGATGCGCGGCACCGGGAAGTCGCCAAAATTGCTTTGCTCGACCACGCCGTCCTTCAATGTGATGGCCGCGCCCGGCAGACACATCGACAGCCCCATCAGCGCCGCGCCCTGGACCTGCGCCTCGATGCTGGTCGGGTTGATGGCGAGGTTGCAGTGCACCCCTGCGGTGATGCCGTGCAGCACCGGCGTGTTGTCCTTGACGGACGCTTCGACCACATAGGCCACCACGGTGTCGAAGGACTCATGCACCGCCACACCCCAGGCGCGTCCTGCGGCCAGCGTGCGTTTGCCGTAACCGGACTTGCTCACGGCCAGTTGCAGCGCGGCGCGATGGCGTGGATGTTTGTCGCCAAACTGCTTCATGCGGTAGGCCACCGGGTCTTGCCCGGTGCTGCGGGCGATCTCGTCGATCAGCGTTTCCATCACGTAGGCGGTGTGCGTTGAGCCGACGCTGCGCCACCACAACACCGGCACATTGAGCTTGGGGTGGTGCACCGACAGCCGCATCGGAATCTCGTAGGGCTCTTTCATGCCTTCGACCATGGTGCCGTCCACGCCGTCCTTGACCATGAAGGCTTCAAAGGGCGAGCCAGCCGTGATGGACTGACCAACGATTACATGGTCCCAGGCCAGAATATTGCCCTGCGCGTCGTAGCCGATCTCGGCACGGTGCACATGCATGGGGCGGTAGTAGCCGCCCTTGATGTCGTCTTCACGGCTCCACAGCGTGCGCACCGCGGCCGTCAGGCCGGCACCGCGCGCAGCTTTTGCGACATTGCAGGCTTCGACCACGTAGTCGCTGCTCGGAATCGCACGGCGGCCAAAACCGCCGCCGGCCATCTGCACATTCATCCTCACGTTTTGCGGTGCGACGCCCAGGGCCTTGGAGGCGGCTAGCGTGTCCAGGCCCGGCATCTGCGTGCCCAGCCAGAGCTCGGCTTTCGCGTCCGCGCCCTGCCCGCTGAATTGCACCGTGCAGTTCAGCGGCTCCATGGGCGCATGGGCCAGGTAAGGAAAGACAAATTCGGCGCTGATTTTTTTCGGCGCTGCAGCGAGCTTGCCGATGTCGTCGTTGTATTTGAGCGCACCGGTTTTCTGCGCCAGCGCGCGGTAGCTGGCCAGTTGCTGCGCGCTGTCGACCTTCTCGACGCCGCTGATGTCCCACTCGACCTTGAGCGCATCGCGGCCCTGCTTGGCAGCCCAGTAGCCTTCGGCCACCACCGCCACGCCCTCGCCGCCGCGATCCAGCGGCACGCGCAGCACGGCCTTCACGCCGGGAACGGCTTTGGCCGCCGCGTCGTCCAGCGACTTGATCTTGCCGGCAAACACCGGCGGATGCGCGACCACCGCCGTCAACATGCCGGGCAGGCGCACGTCAATGCCGTAACTCTGGCCGCCGCTGGATTTGGCCCGTGCATCGAGCCGGCCCGTCGGCTTGCCAATGATGCGAAATTGTTTCGGGTCCTTGAGCGTGACCTTCTCTGGCACGGGCAGCTTCATGGCCGCCTCGGCCAGTTCACCGTAACCCAGGCGCTTGCCACTTGGGCCTATCACCACGCCTTGCTGGGTGCGCAGGCTGCCCGCGTCAACGCCCCATTGCGCCGCCGCCGCCGAGACCAGCATGGCGCGGGTGCGCGCGCCGAGTTCGCGGTACTGCGTGTAGGAGTTCTTGATCGCGCTGGATCCGCCCGTGAGGTGCAGGCCCATCACCGGGTCCACATAGGCCGGATCGGCATTGCCGTGCTGGCTTTTCACCAGGCGCCAGTCCGCGTCCAGCTCTTCGGCCAGGATCATGGGCAAACCGGTTTGCACGCCCTGCCCGAAATCGAGCCGGTTGATGGTGATGGTCACTGCGCCGTCTTTGGCTATATGCACAAAGGCCGAGGGCTGCTGGGTCGGCTTCAGGCTGGACGCGGCAGGCGCTCCGGCGGCCACCGTGGTTTGTGTTTGCGCGAGCAGCGGAAAAGCCCCCAGCGCAAAGCCGCCAGCGGTCGCGACCTTGAGGAAGCTGCGACGAGGCAGCTCGGTATCCGCTATGTTTTTGGTAGCTGCTTCCGCCTTATGCATAAGGGCTTGCAGGCCTTTTGGCAATTGTTCCGCGATGTCGAATGTTGTCGAGTTGGAATACATGGTGTTCTCCTTCAAGCCAGGGCCAGGGCGGCGTCTTTGATGGCAGCGCGAATGCGCACATAGGTACCGCAGCGGCAGATATTGCCGGCCATGGCGGCGTCGATATCCGTGTCGCTTGGTTTGGCCTTGGCCTTGAGCAAGGCTGTGGCGCTCATGACCTGGCCGCTCTGGCAGTAGCCGCACTGCGCGACGTCGTGTTTGACCCAGGCCGCCTGGACAGCCTTGCCTACGCGGTCGGCAGCCACCGCTTCTATCGTGGTGATTTTCTGGCCCACGGCCGCGGAGATCGGTGTCACGCAGGAGCGGATGGCCGCGCCGTTGAGGTGCACAGTGCAGGCGCCGCACAGCGCGGCACCGCAACCGAACTTGGTGCCCGTCATGCCCAGCGTGTCACGCAAGGCCCAGAGTATGGGGGTGGATTCGTCGGCGTTGACGGGGGTGTTCTTACCATTGATGTTGAGGGTGGGCATCGTGGAACTCCTTGCGGTTTTTTATTTGCGGGAAAGGGTCAAAGAAAGAGCTATTTGGAGAGTGGAAAACCAATTATCGAATTTGTATTCGCTTAATTCGGTGTTTTATCAATTAATACTTGACCTGCAAAGAACAGGGGTATTGCCCGGCTGGGCATTCAGGCCTTGATGGCGTCCCAGCATAAAGTGAAGGCTGCCTGATGTACAGCTTCGTCGTCGGGCAACACCTGGGTGCGTATCAGGTTGGCGGTTTCCCTCACCGAGCCCACCACGCTGGCCGTCAACAAGGGCAGCGGCACGGGTTTGAAAATCTCCTGCTGCTGGCCCTCTTCCATCAACGCGAGGAAGCTTGCCGCCAGCCGGGCCGACAGCTCCCGGTTGCCCTGTGTGAACCAGGGGGAGTTGTAGTACTGTTCCTGGAACACCACCTCGGCATGGCGCTCCAGCCGGTGCCGCAGCAGGTTGCCCCAAATGCGGCGCACCCGGCTGCGCAGCGGGGCGCCGGACGCCACACCGTCCATCAGGCGCAGCATGGTCGCGGTCTTGGCCTCTTCGTAGAGCTGGCTGATCAGTTCGTCCTTGGATGGGTAGTAGACATAAAGCGTGCTGGTGGCGATGCCGGCCGTGCGGGCGATGTCGGCCATGGTCAACCCGCTCAGGCCGGTCTGGGCCACCAGGTTGAAGGTGGCCTCGGCAATGGCGCGCTGCTTTTCTTCGTCTTTGGGTTTCATCGATAGGTGGAATATAAACGAATATTAATTCGCTTTCAAGCGCATTCTGAACGCCGCCATGCCGGCCTGGAAGCGATGCAGCACTGCGCGGCCGACCGCCTGAACCGTGCACAATCGTGAGCATGAGCCACCCCATCCCCGCCATCGCCGATCTTCGGAAAAATTATGAACGCGCCGAACTCAATGAAGACGCGTCGCAGGCCGACCCGCTCAGGCAATTTGACCAGTGGCTCAAGGAAGCCATCGCGGCCGAGGTGCCCGAGCCCAATGCCATGACGCTGGCCACTGTCGCCAGCAACCTGCGCCCTTCTACCCGCATCGTGCTGATCAAGGGCTATGACGAACGCGGCATCACCTGGTTTACCAATTACGACAGCCGCAAGGGTGTTGAACTTGCCGGCAATCCCTATGCCGCGCTGCAGTTTCACTGGGTCGAGCTCGAACGCGTGGTGCGCATGGAAGGCCTGGTTGAAAAAATATCCGACGAAGAAAGCGATGCCTACTTCAACAGCCGGCCGCTGGATTCACGCATAGGCGCCTGGGCCAGCCCGCAAAGCGAGGTGATCTCCGGCCGCGGTGTGCTGGTGGCCAATGCCGCCAAATATGGCGCGAAATTTCTGCTGCAGCCGCCGCGCCCGCCGCACTGGGGCGGCTACCGGCTCAAACCGGATAACTGGCAGTTCTGGCAGGGCCGCAAGAGCCGGCTGCATGACCGGCTGCGGTATACGTTGCAGGGTGATGCGGGCTGGTTGCGCGAGCGGCTGGCACCCTAGGCTTTCAGTTCACCAAGCCTTTGGATGGCCTGGTGCGCCACAGCCTGTAGTTGCCCGGCACTCACCAGGTCAGGCGCGATTTCAGCCAGCGGCACCAGCACAAAGGCCCGCTGCAGCATGCGCGGATGCGGCACGGTCAGGTGTGGGAAATCCATGCTGGCGCTGCCATACAGCAGCAGGTCCAGGTCCAGTGTGCGCGGCGCGTTGCGATACGGCCTTTCGCGTCCAGCGGCCTGTTCTATTTGCTGCAGATGCGCCAGCAGTGCGGGCGCCGTCAGGCCGGTTTCCACGGCGAGCACGGCGTTGAGGTAGTCATCGCCGGGCGCACTCACTTCACGGCCTGAATCGTTGTCCAGCGGAGCGGTTTTATAAATGCCGGAAGCCCGCAACACCTGCGTGAATGGCAAACGATGGATGGCGTCCGTCGCCTGGCGCAGCGCCACAGCCGCATCACCAAGATTGGCGCCTAAAGCGATCCAGGCTTGAACGGAACGGTCTGCGCTCACGGCTCAGGAGCTGGCGTCCGGTGATGGCTGGTCGCTGCTGCCTTCGGCGGCACCGGGATTGGCACGGTTTGCCGGCTTGCGACGGCGACGGCGTTTTTTGGCCGGTGCCACGTCGCCTTGTTCGGCAAAGGTTTCCGGCTGGCCGCTTGTGTCTGCGCCGCCAGCGGATTTACCGGCAGCGGGGTTGCCCGCATCGCCGTCCGGCCGCTTCACGCGAACCCGCGGCTGCTGCGGTTTTTGCAGTTGCGCCTGGCGCGCCTCTTCAATCATGGCGTGACGTTCGTCGTCATACGCAGTGCTGAATTTCTCCCACCACTCGGCCAGCTCCATGTCGATCTCGCCGGTTTGCGCACGCAGGCGCAAAAAGTCGAAGCCGGCGCGAAAGCGCGGTTGCTCCAGCAGCGAATACGGCGAGCTGCCGACGCGTTTTTCAAAGCGTGGCTGCATGGTCCAGATCTCGCGCATGTCGGTGCCCAGCTTGCCGCGGCCCGACACATCACCGATCTTCGCGTTGAAGGCGTCGTCAATCGCATCCTGCAGCGCCGGCATGGTGTGCTCGCCGCGCTTGAGCCTGCGCGCCCAGCCATCACGCACATCCACCCACAACACGCAGGACAGCAAAAAGCTCGGTGCGACCGGTTTGCCCTCGCCGACGCGGCGGTCGGTGTCGCTCAGGGCGAGGTTCAGGAAAGGCTGATCGGCCGCCTCGACCACCACGTCCAGCAGCGGGTAGATGCCGGTGCCCAGGCCCAGGGCCTTGAGCTGCGCGATGCTGGCCAGCGCGTGGCCGGTTTGCAGCAGCTTGAGCATCTCGTCAAACAGGCGCGACTGCGGCACATCGGCCAGCAGGCCTTTCATCTCGCGCAAGGGCGCAACGGTCTTGTCCTCAAACTTGAAACCCAGCGCACTGAGCTTGGCGGAAAAACGCACGGCGCGAATAATGCGCACCGGGTCTTCGCGGTAACGCACGGCCGGATCGCCAATCATGCGTATGATTTTTTTCTTCGCGTCCCTGATGCCGTTGTGGTAATCGACCACGATCTGCGTTTCAGGGTCGTAGTACATCGCATTGATGGTGAAGTCGCGCCGGGCAGCGTCTTCTTCCATGGGGCCCCAGACGTTGTCGCGCAGCACGCGGCCTGAGGCGTCCACGGCGTGTTTCATGCCGGCCAGCTCGCTTTTGCTGGTGCGCTCGTTGCCTCCCACCTGCTCGGCCTGGCTGCTGTCCAGGTGCGCGCGGAAGGTCGACACCTCTATCACCTCATGCTCGCGGCCACGGCCGTAGATGACGTGAACGATGCGAAAGCGCCGGCCAATGATGAAGGCGCGGCGAAACAGCTGCTTGACCTGCTCGGGCGTGGCATCGGTGGCGACGTCAAAGTCCTTGGGGCGCAGGCCGACCAACAGGTCGCGCACCGCGCCGCCCACGATGTAGGCCTGGAAACCGGCCTCTTTCAGCGTGTGGACAACATCCCAGGCCCGCTCGTCGACCAGTTTGGTGTTGATGCCATGGTCTTGGACGGGAATGTCGTGACGCGTGCCGAAGGGGGATTTTTTGACTCGTTTGGCGGCGTCCGGGGTTTGAGCCTTGCCAAACAGCTTGTCGATAAATTTTTTGATCATGAATAACTAGATAAACAGGTCAAGTATGCGCCATCCGCGCTCCGTGGCCAGCGCCCGCAGCCGTGCGTCGGGGTTGGTGGCCACCGGATGGCTGGCCTTTTCGAGCAGCGCCAGGTCGTTCATGGAGTCGGTGTAGAAGGTGGTTTCCACGTCGTCCCAGCCCAGCTTGCGGGCCGCCAGCCATTGTTCCACGCGGGTGACCTTGCCTTCCCGGAAGGACGGCGTGCCCTTGATGGCCCCCGTGAACCAGCCTTGCGCGTCGCGCTCAAGCTCCACCGCGATCAGCTCTTTCACGCCAAAAACATCGGCGATCGGCCGGGTCACAAACTCATTGGTGGCGGTGACGATCACCACCTCCTCGCCGGCCCGCTGGTGGCCACCGACCAGTTCCAGCGCCTGTTTTGTGATGCCTTTTTGCACCACAGCCTGCATGAAACGGTCGTGGCCAGCTATCGATTTTGTAGCGCCCTGCTCGCGGATGGCCTGCGTGGCAAAACGCACATAGTCATGGATATCAAGCGTTCCGGCGCGGTACTGCTCAAAAAACTCGGTGTTGCGGCGCTTGAATTCGGTGGCGTCGCACCAGCCCAGCGCGATGGTGAACTCGCCCCATTCGTAGTCCGAATCCAGGGGAATCAACGTGTGGTCAAGGTCAAATAAAGCAATCTTTTCAGGCACGGTCATACGGTCACATTTATTCGTTTTCGAGCATGGCCTTGATCAGCGGAATCGTGATGGCGCGCTGGGTTTGCAGGGCGTAGCCGTCAAGCTGGTCCAGCAACTGCATCAGGCTGCTCAGGTCGCGGGAAAAGCGCGTCAGCATGAAATCCATGGCTTCGTCGCTCAAGAACACCCCGCGCGCATCGGCCTCGCGCCGCAGCACGGCGCGCCGCTCGGGTTCGGTCAGCGCGTGCAGCTCAAACACATGGCCCCAGCCCAGCCGCGTGCGCAAGTCCTCGCGCAGCGCCAGGTCGGCCGGCGGCAGGTTGCCGGCGGCCAGCACCCAGCGCGGCTGGCCGTCCGACGAATTCAGGGCATTGACGAACCAGTTAAACGCCGCCTGCTGCTGCACGGCGGTGTAGAGATGGCACTCGTCAAGAATTACCGCCGCCCAGGCGTCGTCAAACTCAGGCGGCTCCAGCACCGAGGCATCCAGCCAGCCGGCACGCGCGCCCTGCTCGCGCAGGGTTTCGCTGACGGCCTTGAGCAAATGGGTTTTGCCGCTGCCCGGCTCGCCCCACACATAGGCCGGCACTGGCGAGCGCAGCGTGTTGCCGGCCCACAGTTCAAGGTGCTTGAGCGCCGCCTCGTTGGGTCCGGCGAAAAAATTGGAGAACGACGGAACCGAGGCCAACCCGATATCCAGCGCAATCTGTTTCATGCCTGTCATGGTGCGCATCAGCCTTTGTAAAGCTTGCTGGCCATATAACTGGCCTTGAGGCGGCGTATCCCCACCAGCAACACGGCACTGGCAGGCAGCGCAACCAGCACACCGACAAAACCAAACACCTGGCCAAAAGCCAGCAAGGCAAAAATAACCATCAGCGGATGCAGGCCTATGCGCTCGCCAACCAGCCGCGGCGTCAGGAACAGGCTCTCAACCACCTGGCCTATGCCGTAGACCACCGCCACCATGACCAGGGCCTTGAGCGAGGCAAACTGCAGCAAGCCGGCGAGTATCGCCAGCAACAGGCCCATGCCGAAGCCGAGGTAGGGGATGAACATGGCCAGCCCGGTAAAAATACCTATGGGCAGGGCCAGGTCCAGCCTGAAAAGCGCCAGGCCGACGGCATAAAACGCAGCCATCGCCAGCATCACCAGCAGTTGCCCGCGCAGGTACTGGCCCAGCACGGAATCCGCCTCCGCCGTAAAGCTGTCAAAGGACGCCCGCATGGGCGAAGGCACCAGCTCCAGCAGGCGGCCGACAAACCTGTCCCAGTCCATCAGCAGGTAAAACAGCGCCACGGGAATCAGCACCGCATTGCCGACCACGGTCAGGGCGACGCTTCCGCCCAGCTTGAGCGAGGACAGCAGGGAACCAAAAGCCTCTTCGTAATTGGCATTGAGGTACTTCAGCACAAAGGCCTTGATGCTGGGAACGTCCAGCGACACATTGATGCCGAACTGCGCCAGCCACGGCGCCAGGCCGGTGTTGAGGCGGTCCGCCAGCAAGGGCACCTGCTCGCGCATCAGCGGCAATTCCTTGATCATGATGGGCACTATCATCAAAACAATGCCAAGCGCGATCACCAGGAAAAGCAGTTCCACCAGGATCACCGCCACCACACGCGGCACGCGCCCCCTGCCCAGACGGTCTATCCGGTTGACCAGCGGCGTCAAGGCATAAGCCAGCACGGCAGCCACCACAAAAGGCGTCAGCACCGGGCCGAGCAGCCACAGGGCCAAAACGACCAGCGCCGCAATCAGGCACCAGGCTGACGCGCGTTTTTGGGTGTTGGTGAATTGCATACAGCCTTGGGTTGAGCTTGCGGAGGTGAACTGTGAAGGCGCAAAAAGGGCCTGAAAAGGGCTCTCCACGGAGCCTTTAGAATCATCACCTGATTCTATCGGGCTTGCAGCGCTGCCAAAGTCGGCAAACCGCCCACGCCCGCCACCCCAGACCCTACCCGCCGCATCAAGACCCCACCATGACGAATTCCCCCCTCTCCTATAAAGACGCCGGCGTTGACATTGACGCGGGCGACGCCCTGGTCGAACGCATCAAGCCCCTGGCCAAAAAAACCATGCGCGAGGGTGTGCTGGCGGGCATTGGCGGTTTTGGCGCGCTGTTCGAGGTGCCCAAACGCTACAAGGAGCCGGTGCTGGTCAGCGGCACCGATGGCGTGGGCACCAAGCTGCGCCTGGCCTTTGAGTGGAATATGCACGACACCGTGGGCATAGACCTGGTGGCCATGAGCGTCAACGACGTGCTGGTGCAAGGCGCCGAGCCGCTGTTTTTCCTTGACTACTTCGCCTGCGGCAAGCTCGACGTGGACACCGCCGCTGCCGTGGTCGGCGGCATTGCCAAAGGCTGCGAATTGAGCGGCTGCGCGCTGATAGGCGGCGAAACCGCTGAAATGCCCGGCATGTACCCGGACGGCGAGTACGACTTGGCCGGTTTTGCCGTCGGCGCCGTCGAAAAATCCAAAATCCTGACCGGGAAAGAAGTCAGGGCCGGCGATGTCGTGCTGGGCCTGGCCAGCAGCGGCGTGCACTCCAACGGCTTCAGCCTGGTGCGCAAATGCATCGAACGCGCGGGCAGCGATGCCCCCGCACAACTCGACGGCAAGCCGTTCAGGCAAGCCCTGATGGAGCCAACACGCCTGTACGTCAAGAACGTGCTGGCCGCGCTGGCTGCCCACCCCATCAAGGCACTGGCCCACATCACCGGCGGCGGCTTGCTGGAGAACATCCCGCGCGTGCTGCCCGAAGGCACGGCCGCGCACCTTAAAAAGGGCAGCTGGCCACAAACCGAACTGTTTGCCTGGCTGCAGAAAACCGCCGGCATCGACGACTTCGAGATGAACCGCACCTTTAACAACGGCATAGGCATGGTCGTGGTGGTGGATGCCGCCAGCGCGCAGGCCACCGCCAAAACCCTGCGTGATGCAGGCGAGCAGGTCTACGAGATCGGCGTGATTGCAGCGCGCGCGGATGGCGCCGCAGTCGTCGTCGGCTAAACAGCTGCTCACGGCTTAGCGCTGCCGGCGGCAGGGCCAAACTTAGGTCTTTCTGCTACAAAAACGCTAGCTGCTTGCGCCCGCGCTGACTGGGCTGGTTGGACATTTGATTCAATTTGTATCAAACTGCGCCTTTGTCTCGGCTCACGGAGCACCCATGCCAGTCATCGCAGTCATCAACCGTAAGGGGGGTAGTGGCAAAAGCACGCTGGCCGCGCATATTGCGGCCTGGATAGCCCGCCGTGGCAGTTCCGTCATGCTGGGCGACGTGGACCGCCAGCAGTCCGCACGGGCCTGGCTCAAGCGCCGCGATCCCGGCCTGCCCATCATCGCGCCCTGGGCCGTGGACCAGAAAAACATGCTGCGCGTTCCCACCGGCATCACACATGTGGTGCTCGACACCCCTGGCGGCATGCATGGTTTTGAGCTGGCGCGGGTGGTGATGTTCGCCGATGCCATCGTCATGCCGGTCTGCAATTCGATGTTTGACCGCGAATCGGCCGAAGCCTGCCATACCGAACTCATGACGCTGCCGCGCGTGGCCAGCGGCCGCTGCCGCCTGGTGACCGTGGGCATGCGCATCGATGGCCGCACCCATGCCGCGAAAGCCCTGCAGGATTGGTCCGAAGGCCTGGGCATTCCCTTCCTGGGCGCCTTGCGCGAGACCCAGCTGTATGTCAAAAGCCTGGAGCGCGGCATGACCATCTTCGACCTGCCGACCCAGATCGCCGCCGCCGACCTGCAGCAATGGGAGTCCATACTCGGCTGGCTGGAGCCGCTGCTCTACCCGCCGCAGGCCGCCAACGACGCCCTGCCGGCAGCCGCATCCACCAACCAGGCCGCGCCCAGGGTGCTCACGCCGGCCCCTGCGTCACCCGGCACATTTCGCCCCGCGCCACCGGACAACCCGCGGCTGGGGCGATCCCTGCCGAGCAGCCTGATGCCCGCGCAGGAGTCCATGGTGCATGGCGGGCGTTTGTCGGTGCTGGGGGCAGGCAGGCCGGGCGGCGCGCCCGTGGTGTCCAGCGGCAAGCCCGCGATGGCACGCAACGTGAACTCCACGGATGGTCTGCAGATTCCGCAGTTTTTAAAACGCGCGCCGCGCTAGGCGCCGGCGCATGGTCCCTCAACTGGCCTGGCCGCGCAGTTGCGCCAGCCGCAGCGCCACGGCGTCGAGGTCCTGCGCATCCTCGGCCTGCGCCAGGTATTTTTCCAGGTCGGGCACGGCACGCGCGGGCTGCCCCTGCACCGCCCAGGCCAGGCCGCGGTCCCGGTACTCGGGCCAGGCGTCGGGCTGCAGCACGATCAGGCGATCTTCGACGGCAATCAGCCGCTGCCAGTCCTCTTGCGTTTTGTGGATTTCCTTGAGGTTGCGCAGCATGCGGCTGATGATCTCGCGGGGCGGCGCCGACTGCAGGTACAGCCCTATGGGCATTTCAAACTCGTCGTCCAGGCTGCTTTTTTGCTTGAAGGGCTCCAGCCGTTCCGACAACTCCTCGCGGCTCAGGGACTGGCCGGTGAAGGGGTCTATCACCACCTGGCCCTTGGGCAGGTTGATCTTGACCATGAAGTGCCCGGGAAAGGCCACACCGCGCGCATTCAGGCCCAGGCCGCCGGCCAGCTCCAGCCACAGCACGGCCAGCGTGATCGGAATGCCGCGCCGGGTTTTGAGCACGGCGTTCAGGTAGCTGTTGTCGGGGTCGTAATAGTCGTTGACGTTGCCGCCAAAGTTCAGGTCGTGAAAAAAGAACTGGTTCAGCAGGCGCAGCTTTTGCAGGGCGGAGGCATCGGCCGGCAGGCGGCGCTTGAGGCGGGCCAGCAGCTGGTCCACATCGCCCAGCACCTGCTGCACGTCGAGGTCGGGGTATTCATCCTGGGCCAGGCTGATAGCCGCCTCCAGCAAGGGGAAATGCTCGTCGCTTTGAAC
This sequence comes from Pseudomonadota bacterium, assembly GCA_040388255.1. GTDB lineage: Bacteria > Pseudomonadota > Gammaproteobacteria > Burkholderiales > Burkholderiaceae_C > Polaromonas. The sequence continues at coordinate 270,825 of JAZKCE010000001.1, forward strand.
CAGGCTGGAGAAATATTGCAGGGGGGACGGTACGGCCAGATTTAATTCCATGGCCCTACTTTCTCACAAATCACGGCCCCGGTCGCGGCAAACCGTGGGCGCCCAGCCACAAGCGCCCAACGCGACCCGGCAGGTCAACGCCGGTCAGCGCCGGATCAACTGGCGCAGTTTCAGCCCCGAAACCCGGAGCGCTACAAAATAGATAGCTGCAGACGCACACAGCACGCCAATCAGCAGGCCAATTCTTTGTAAATAAGCAGACTTGAGGCCGAGCCAGTTCACGCTGCCGTCAGCCCACAGCAAAAACACCGCCAGCAGCGCACTGGCGCCAATCACCTGGCAGGCGAAGACACCCCAGCCGGGCGCGGGCCTGTAGCTGCCGCGCCGCACCAGGCCAAACAGCAGCAGCAGCGCATTGATCAGGGCGCCTATGCCTATGGCCAGCGCCAGCCCGGCCTGCTGCAGCACCGGGACCAGCGCCAGGTTGAGCAACTGCGTCACGACCAGCACCAACACCGCAATGCGCACCGGCGTCTTGATGTCCTGGCTGGCATAAAAGCCGGGCGCCAGCACCTTGATGGCCACCAGGCCCAGCAGGCCGGCGCCATAACCCATCAAGGCGGTGGTGGTCTGCTGCACATCCCTGTCGGTAAAAGCACCGTAGTGGTAAAGCGTGGCCACCAGCGGCTGGGCAAAGGTCAGCAGGGCCACGGCGCAGGGCACGGCCAGCAGCACCACGATGCGCAGGCCCCAGTCCAGCATGGCCGAGTATTTGTCGGCATCGTTCGCCGCCCTGGCGGCCGCCAGTTGCGGCATCAGCACCACGCCTATGGCCACGCCCAGCATGGCGGTCGGGAATTCCATCAGACGGTCCGCATAGCTGAGCCAGCTGACGCTGCCGGGGGCCAGGTGCGAGGCGATCTGCGTGTTGATCAGCAGCGAAATCTGCGCGACGCTCACGCCCAGCAAGGCCGGCACCATCAGTTTTGCTATATTTTTGGTAGCTGGGTCCGCCCATGCCGTCTTGATCAGGGCCCAGCTGAGGCCGATTTTCGGGAGCATGCCCAGGCGCAGCAAGGCCGGCACCTGCACCGCCAGCTGCAGGATGCCGCCCAGCATCACGCCGCCGCCCAGCGCATAAACCGGCTCGACGCCGTGCGCCTTGAGCCAGGGCGCGCCCAGCCAGGCCGCCGCGATCATGGACAGGTTGAGCAGCACGGGCGTCGCCGCTGGCACCGCAAAACGCCGCCAGGTGTTGAGCACGCCCGAAGACAGCGCCACCAGCGACATGAAGCCGATATACGGAAACATCCAGCGCGTCATGAACACGGCCGCTTCAAAACCGCGCGGCTCCTGCTTCAGGCCGCTGGCCATGGCCCAGACCAGCACAGGTGCGGCAGCCACGCCCGCCACGCAGGTCAGCAGCAGCGCCCAGGCCAGCAAGGTGGCGACCCGGTCAATCAGCAGCTTTGTCTCAAGTTCGCCATGCTGGGCCTTGCTGGCCGCCAGCACCGGCACAAAGGCCTGGCTGAAGGCCCCTTCGGCAAACAGGCGGCGAAACAGGTTGGGTATGCGAAATGCCACGTTGAAAGCGTCGGTCATGGCGCTGGCGCCGAAAGTCGAGGCAATCAGCAGTTCGCGCACCAGGCCGGTGATGCGGGAAACCAGGGTGAGCAGGGAAACGGTGGAGGCGGCTTTGAAAAGTGACACCGGGAGAGTGTAATGGCCCCCACGTTCGCTCACTTCGTGTAGCTCTCTGCCCCCCGGGGGGCCATTTCCTGGGGCAGGCTATAATCATGGGCTTCGCTTGCAACATCCGCAGACTCCTCCCAGGATTAAAGGAAACTATTTATGGCAACCGCCAAACCCAAGAAAAAGAACCCGCGCCTTGCATCAGGCCGTAAACGCGTCCGCCAGGACATCAAACTCAACGCCGCGAACACCTCGCTGCGCTCCAAATACCGCACCGCGGTGAAGAACGTCGAAAAAGCCGTTGCCGCTGGCGACAAAGACAAGGCCAAAGACCTCTTCGCCAAGGCCCAGAGCATTGTGGACACGGTTGCCGACAAGGGCATCTTCCACAAGAACAAGGCAGCGCGCGATAAAAGCCGCCTGTCCGCCAAGGTGAAAGCCCTGGCACTGGCCCCCGCAAAGGCCGCCTAATCGATTAGGCAAAAGCGCCCGGACTGTTTTAAACAGACAGTCCGCCGTTTTGCAGGGTGCGCTGCAAGTGAAGCAAAAAAGCCGTCGAAAGACGGCTTTTTTGTTTCTATTTCTACTTCAATCGCGGGGTCGGATGAGCCAGAAAGCGTAGCGAGCGGGTACGGGGCAAGGCGTGCGGCGCACAGCAACCGGAATGTACTCAAGGTACATGAGGATTGCGAGCACCGCGCAACGCAGCACCGTGCCCGCGCAGTAGCTTTATGGCTTATCCGGAAGAAGGCAGGCTTCGGCCATCTGCAGATCGTTGTCTTTGGCGAAGTTGATCGCAAAATCCCAGGCCATGGGTTCGAACTCGCGCAGTTCGCTGTTGACCACGACACATTTCACGCCATTGATGAGCGTGGGCACGCACCAGGGTGAGTAGGTCAGATGGCTGCCGGGCTGCGGACCGCCGGGGCGGAACTGGCTCATGACACCGCACAACCTGTCGGCCCAGTCACTGGGCCGGAAGGTTTTGCCATCACGGGTGATGCCCTGAATAAAGACTTCTTTGGCGGAATTGGAGACCATCGGGTGGAGGGTTTTTGGCGTGCCACGGGGTTGGATATGACCCCGTGCTGCACCGCACAAGTATTCTATCTTATATAAGACTCAGATCCGGTTTGACAGCCACTGGTTTTACAAACCGGCCCTGCATCGCAGTGATGCAGTATCGTCACAAATGACGGCAAGGTCTGCGCCTAAAATCATTTCAGCCCGCCACATTTTGTAGCGGGCTTCCCATTTCCAGCAATACCCCGCAATGCCCCGGAGTTTTTAATGACCGCAGCCCTTCCCAAGCACATCGAAGCCGCCTCCCCCCACGTGATGAACACCTACGGCCGTCTGCCGATAGCCCTGTCGCATGGCCAGGGCTGCCGCGTCTGGGACGTCAACGGCAAGCGCTACCTGGATGCCCTGGGCGGCATTGCCGTCAACACCCTTGGGCACAACCATCCCAAACTGGTGCCGGCCCTGCAAGACCAGATCGGCAAGATCATCCACAGCTCCAACTACTACCATGTGCCCCTGCAGGAAACGCTGGCCACAAAGCTGGTCGAACTGTCCGGTCTGGAAAACGTGTTTTTCTGCTCCACCGGCCTGGAAGCCAACGAGGCCGCGCTGAAGCTGGCCCGCAAGTACGGGCATGACAAAGGCATCGAAAGGCCAGAAATCGTGGTCTACGAGCACGCCTTCCACGGCCGCAGCATCGCCACGCTGAGCGCCACCGGCAACCCCAAGGTGCAGGCCGGCTTCGGCCCGCTGGTCGAGGGTTTTATCCGTGTGCCGCTGAATGACATCCAGGCGCTGGAAGCGGCCACTGCCGGCAACCCTAACGTCGTTGCGGTGTTTTTTGAAGCCATCCAGGGCGAAGGCGGCATCCACAGCATGACGGACGACTACCTGCGCGAGGTGCGTGCGCTCTGCGACAAGCGCGACTGGCTGCTCATGATTGACGAAGTGCAATGCGGCATGGGCCGCACCGGCAAGTGGTTTGCGCACCAGTGGTCGGGCATCAAGCCTGACGTGATGCCGCTGGCCAAGGGGCTGGGTTCGGGGGTGCCGATTGGCGCCGTGGTGGCCGGCCCCAAAGCCGCCCACATCTTCCAGCCCGGCAACCACGGCACCACCTTTGGCGGCAACCCGCTGGCCATGCGCGCCGGGGTTGAAACCATACGCCTCATGGAAGAGGAAGGCCTGCTCGCCAATGCCGTCAAGGTCGGCGACCACCTGCGCGGCGCGCTGGCGCGCGAGCTGGCCGGTGTGGCCGGGGTCAAGGAAATCCGCGGCCGCGGCCTGATGCTGGGCATTGAATTGAGCGTGCCTTGCGGCGAACTGCTGGGCCGCGCCGCCGAAAACGGCCTGCTCCTGAGCGTGACCGCCGACACCGTGATCCGCATGGTGCCCTCGCTCATCATGAGCACGGCCGAAGCCGATGAGGCGGTGGCCATCCTGGTCCCGCTGATCAAACAACTGCTCAAGGAAAAAGCCTAACCATGACCGCCAGCAGCACCAACCCGATCAAGCATTATTTGCAGTTCAGCGACCTGAACGCCGACGAATATGCCTACCTGTTTGAGCGCACAGCCCTGATCAAGAAAAAATTCAAGGCCTACGAAAAACACCAGCCACTGATTGACCGCACCATGGTCATGATTTTCGAGAAAGCCTCGACGCGCACGCGCGTGAGCTTCGAGGCCGGTATGTACCAGCTGGGCGGGACCGTGGTCAACCTCACCACGGACAACAGCCAGCTGGGCCGCGCCGAGCCGATTGAAGACAGCGCCAAAGTCATCAGCCGCATGGTGGACCTGGTGATGATCCGCACCTTTGAGCAAAGCAAGATAGACCGTTTTGCGGAGCATTCGCGCGTGCCCGTCATCAACGGCCTGACCAATGAATTCCACCCCTGCCAGATCCTGGCCGACATCTTCACCTACATAGAACACCGCGGCTCCATCAAGGGCAAGACGGTGGCCTGGATAGGCGACGGCAACAACATGGCCAACACCTGGCTGCAGGCCAGCGAGATCCTGGGCTTCAAGGTGCACCTGAGCACGCCGGGCGGCTATGAAGTCGACCAGTCGCTGGCCGGTATCCGCTCCGCCGAAAGCTACAAGGTCTTCAAGGACCCGATGCAGGCCTGTGCCGGAGCCGACCTGGTGACCACCGATGTCTGGACCAGCATGGGTTACGAAGACGAAAACGAGGCGCGCAAAAAAGCCTTTGCCGACTGGTGCGTGGACAGCGACATGATGAAGGCCGCCAAGCCAGACGCATTGTTCATGCACTGCCTGCCCGCGCATCGCGGCGAGGAGGTCGAAGCCGACGTGATAGACGGGCCGCAGTCGGTTGTGTGGGATGAGGCAGAAAACAGGATGCATGTGCAAAAGGCACTCATGGAGTACCTTTTGCTGGGGCGCCTTGATTAAGACCTGCTCGCGCTCAAATCGCGGCGTTTTTCAAGTCGAGCCTGATGCGGCTTAGCAGAACCGCATCGGGGTCACAGTAAATCCAGTCGCCGGCTGCAAAGCGCACACCGCCAAACTCAACCGGCTCACCTTTCACCGATGCCTTGGGTTCGCGGCTTCTGAGTGCTGTCACCCCCAACGCCTTCACACCCAGGTCCAGTTCCCTGAGCTTGACGGTGTCGCGTATCGCGCCGTTGACGATCACGCCCGCCCAGCCGTTGCGCACAGCGATGGCGGCCAGCCGGTCGCCGAAGACACCGATGCGCAGGGAGCCGCCGCTGTCAACCACCAGCACACGGCCTTCACCCGGCGTACTGACCATCTCGTCTATGGGCCTGTGGTCCTGCTCTACCCGCAGCGGAAAGCAGGGGCCGAAAAAATAGTCTCGCCCGCCAAAATTGCGCAACTGCAGGTCGCACACCTTCGCATCAAGGTTGGCGTCCGAAAGATTTGCGGTACTGAACATGCCTTCAACCTCGCCCAACAAACGGCATCTTCGTCGCCATGATGGTCATGAACTGCACATTGGTTGACAGCGGCAAGGCAGCCATGTGCACCACGGCATCGGCCACTTCCCTGGTGTCCATCATGGGCTCGACGGCGATCTCGCCATTGGCCTGCGGCACGCCCTTGGCCATGCGCGCGGACAGCTCGGTCAGGGCATTGCCGATATCGATTTGCCCGCAGGCGATGTTGTACTTGCGGCCGTCGAGCGAGATGGACTTGGTCAGGCCCGTGATGGCATGTTTGGTCGAGGTGTAGGGCGCGGAATTGGGCCGTGGCGCGTGCGCGGAAATCGAGCCGTTGTTGATGATGCGGCCGCCTTGCGGCAACTGCTCCTTCATCAGTTTGAAAGCACCCTGTGCGCACAGGAATGAACCCGTCAGGTTGATGTTGACGATGTTCTGCCAGTGGTCAAAGGCGATGTCTTCAAAACCTGTGCCAATGCCGCTGACGCCGGCGTTGTTGAACAGCACATCAATGCGGCCAAACTTTTCCCTGATTTTTTCAAACAGCGCTGCGACGGATTCTGGATTGCCCACATCGGTGGAAACGGGCAAGGCGCGGTCCGTGCCGGACTCTTTGGCAACCTCGTTCAGGGGCTCAATGCGCCGGCCAGCCAGCACCACGCTGTAACCCTCACGCAAGAATGCCAGCGCTACCGACCTGCCTATGCCGGTGCCAGCGCCGGTAACAAGGGCGACTTTGGGATTGGTTTTGTCACTGGATGTCATGGAATGCCTTTTTGCTCTCTGGGAAATCAATGAATGAATGGGCCAACGCAGAAAATCTGGATTGTGCCCCAGCCCGCAAAGCACGCCACCAATACTTCAGGCCTGAAGTATTTTCAAAGCCTGTTGGAAATAACCGACACCACGGCATTTTCAGCGGTGCTACCTTTGCAGCATGACATCCCGCACTCTTGGCAGGCCGCTGAAAATCTGGGACATCTCGCCCCCGGTGGACGAGCAGGCCGCAGTTTTCCCAGGCGACACGGCCTATTCACAGCGGCTGCATTTTGCGCTGGCGCCGGGCTGCCCGGTCAATGTCAACAGCATCACCCTGTCGCCGCACACCGGCGCGCATGCCGATGCACCCATGCACTATGCCAAGGGCGGCGCCAGTTCGGGCGAGCTGGACCTGGCGCCTTACCTCGGCCCCTGCCGCGTGATCCACTGCGTGGACTGCGGCCCGCTGGTATTGCCCGAACACATTGCCCATGCGTTTGACGGCTTGCCCGCACGCGTGCTGCTGCGCACGGCACGCGCCGCAAGCCAGTCCTGGGCATCTTTTACGGCCATAGCCCCGGAAACACTGGCGCTGCTAGCTACAAAAAACATAGCACTCATAGGCATAGACACACCCAGCGTGGACCCCGCCACCAGCCAGGACCTGCCCAGCCACCAGCAGTTGCTGGCACATGGCCTGCGTGTGCTGGAAAACCTGGTGCTGGACGACGTGCCCGAAGGCGACTACGAGCTGATTGCGCTGCCGCTCAAGCTGATGCGTGCCGATGCCTCGCCCGTGCGCGCCATCCTGCGTGAACTCCCCTGAAAACGAGACAACATGATGACGACACTGCCAGACTGCCGCGCGTTTGATGCGCAAGACCCTTTGCGCGAACTGCGCCACCAGTTCACCCTGCCTGAAGGTGTGATTTACCTTGATGGCAACTCGCTGGGTGTGCTGCCCAACACAGCCGCCGCACGCGTGGCCCAAGCCGTGACGCAGGAGTGGGGCCAGGGCCTGATCCGCTCCTGGAACGACGCCGGCTGGTTTGACCTGCCGCAACGCCTGGGCGACAAGATCGCACAGCTGATAGGCGCAAAACCCGGTGAAGTGGTGGCGACCGACAGCACCTCGATCAACCTCTACAAGGTGCTGAGCGCCGCACTGCATATCGCCGCCATTGACGCGCCGCAGCGCAAGGTTCTGCTCAGCGAGCGCAGCAACTTCCCGACCGACCTCTACATTGCCGAAGGGCTTTGCAGGGAGCACGGCTTGCAGTTGCTGCTGGTAGAGCCCGAAGAAATAGCGGCGGCATTAACAGCCGATGTCGCCGTGCTGATGCTGACCCATGTGAACTACCGCACCGGCGCCATGCACGACATGCAAGCCGTGACCGGCGCGGCGCATGCGGCGGGCATATTGACCGTCTGGGACCTGGCGCACAGCGCGGGCGCAGTGCCTGTGGACCTGCATGGCGCGCAAGCCGATTTCTCCGTCGGCTGCGGCTACAAATACCTCAACGGCGGCCCCGGTGCGCCGGCCTTTGTCTGGGTCAACCCCAAACACGTGGACCGCTTCTGGCAACCGCTGTCCGGCTGGTGGGGCCATGCCGCGCCGTTTGAATTCACACCCGGCTACCGCCCCGCGTCCGGCATCACAGGTTACCTGTGCGGCACCCAGCCGATATTGAGCCTGACGGCGCTGGAATGTGGCCTGGACACGGTGCTGGCCGCGCAGCCGTTGGGCGGCATGCAGGCGCTACGCCAAAAATCGCTGGCGCTCACCGATCTTTTTATTCAGTTGGTTGAAGAGCGCTGCGCAGGCCATGGCCTGGGCCTGGCAACACCGCGCGAGCACGCACAACGCGGCTCGCAGGTCTGCCTCACCAGAACTGAAGGCGCCTATGCCATCGTGCAGGCGCTGATTGCGCGCGGCGTGATTGGCGACTTTCGTGCCGGCGATGGCGGTGCCGGCAAACACCTGGACATCCTGCGCTTCGGCTTCACGCCGCTGTATATCGGCTTTGAAGATGTATGGAACGCTGTCGAGCACCTCAAACAGGTGATGGAAACCGGCGAATGGCAGCGCGCCGAATTCAATAAGAAAAACACGGTGACCTGAAATGGCCAAAACACAAAACCCCGAAAACATCGTGCACGATGAAAAAGCCCAGCTCGACTTCAGCCAGTCCATGAGCTACGGCGACTACCTGCACCTGGACACGCTGCTGAACGCACAAAAGCCGCTCTCGCCGGATCACAACGAGATGCTGTTTATCATCCAGCACCAGACCAGCGAACTCTGGATGAAGCTGATGCTGCATGAACTGCACGCTGCCATAAGCAACATCGCTGCGGATGAACTCGGCGACGCCTTTAAAAAACTCGCACGCGTGAGCCGCATCATGGAGCAGCTGGTGCATGCCTGGGATGTGCTGGCCACCATGACGCCGCCCGAGTACAGCGCCATACGCCCTTATCTCGCCAACTCCAGCGGTTTTCAAAGCGCGCAGTACCGCTGCATCGAGTTTGCGCTGGGCAACAAGAACGCCGCCATGCTCAAACCGCATGCACACCGGCCCGATTTGCTGGCGCAGGTGCAGGCGGCGTTTGTTGCGCCATCACTTTACGACGAGGCCTTGCGCCTGCTGGCGCGGCGCGGCCTGGCCATTCCGGCCAGCCATACCGAGCGCGACTGGACACAGGCTTATGTCGAGAGCGATGCCGTGGAGCAGGCCTGGCTGGTTGCCTACCGCGACCCCAAGCAGCACTGGGACATCTACCAGCTGGGCGAGGAACTCACGGACCTGGAAGACGCCTTCAGGCTCTGGCGCTTTCGCCATGTCACCACGGTGGAACGCATCATCGGCTTCAAGCGCGGCACCGGCGGCACGGGCGGTGTGAGTTATCTGCGCAAGATGCTGGATGTGGTGCTGTTTCCCGAAATCTGGAAGCTGCGCACCGATCTGTAGGCTGGATTTAAGTAAAAAGTGACTGTAACCGCCACCAGATAAGCATAGTCAGCTACTGTTTTTATAGCAATTCAGGAGGCTTTGGGCGTGGCGGCATACAGCCAGGGCATGTCGAGGATCTTCTCGCCCAGCAGCTTGAGCGAGGCATCACGGCCCCAGCGCAGCAGGCCGTCGGCGTGGAATATCTCGCCATTGCGCAGGGCCCTGGCCTGCACCCTGGCGTTGCGTTGCCAGCGGTTCAGGGCGTAGCGCTGCAGCACGGTGGGCACGTCAAAGGCCGGGTCCAGTGCCAGGGCCAGCACATGGCCCAGTTCGGCCGCGTCTTCAATCGCCATGCCCGCACCCTGCGCCAGGTAGGGTCGCATGGGGTGCGCGGCGTCACCGATCAGGGCCACGCGCCCCACGGCCTGCTGCCAGGCCCCCTGCATGGGCGGTCGGTCGCACAGGGTCCAGAGCCGCCAGGCATTCACCGCCGCCAGCAGGTCCTGCAAAACGGCGCAGCTGCCGGTGCAGGACGCGGCCAGGTCCGCCGCGTTGGCGCTGTGGTCCCAGCCATCCGCATCCAGGCCCATGTCGCCCTGCACAATGGCCACCACATTGAGCCACTCGCCCCGCCGCACCGGGTACTGCACGATGTGCATGCGCGGCCCCAGCCAGGCCGTGATGTCCTGCGACCTGAGCGATGCCGGCAAGGCCGCCTGCCGTACCAGTGCACGGTAAGCCAGGTGGCCGGTGCGCCGCGGCAGGCCATCTCCCAGCAACTGCTGGCGTATGGTGCTCCACAAACCATCGGCGCCTATGAGCACATCACCTTCAATATCCGGCCCCTGCCCGGTCTGCACCGTGACGGCATGCGGCGTCTGGCTAAAACCCTGCAGCGCGCGGTCCAGCTGCAGCCTGGCGCCGGTTTGCTGCACCGCATGCAACAGCAGGCCGTGCAGATCGGCGCGGTGCACCGTGGCATAGGGCGCGCCATAACGCCCGGCCATCACGGCGCCAAGACGCAACTCGCCCAGCAGTCCGCCGGAAACGGCGCTGCGCACCTGCAGGCGCTCGGGGAAAGCCGCGACCTCGGCAAGCGCTGCCGCCAGCCCCCAGCCGTGCAGCACCTTGACGACATTGGGGCCCAGCTGGATACCTGCGCCGACCTCGCTAAAGGCCGGCGCACGCTCGAACAAGCGCACGTCCCAACCTGCGCGCGATGCCGCAAGCGCGGCAGCAAGCCCGCCAATACCCCCGCCGGCAATCAGGACCGTCATTCAGCCAGTAACTGCCTGAGAACGTAAGGCAGGATGCCGCCGTTGCGGTAGTAGTCGACCTCGATAGGCGTGTCTACGCGCAGGATCACGGTGAGCTCCTGGCGCGTGCCGTCGGCGCGCGTGATAACCAGTTTGGCATCGCTTTGCGGCTTGAGCTCGGGGTGCGGAATCACGTCAATGAACTCGGAGCCTATGAGCTTGAGTGTTTGCCAGGAATCGCCCGGCTTGAACTGCAGCGGCAACACGCCCATGCCCACCAGGTTGCTGCGGTGTATGCGCTCGAAGCTGCGCGCCACCACGGCCTTGATGCCCAGCAGTTGTGTGCCCTTGGCGGCCCAGTCACGCGAGGAGCCGGTGCCGTATTCCTCGCCGGCAAAAATCACCGTGGGCGTGCCTTCTTCCATGTACTTCATGGCGGCGTCGTAAATCGGCATTTTCTGGATCACGCTGTCTGGCGTGCGGTCGTGCGGGTGGTACAGGGTCACGCCGCCCTCCTCGCGCGAGCCGTCCTTGCCGGCCGGAATCATCAGGTTCTTGATGCGCACATTAGCAAAGGTGCCGCGCATCATCACGTCATGGTTGCCGCGGCGCGCGCCGTAGCTGTTGAAGTCGGCCTTTTGCACGCCATGCGCCTGCAGCCACAGGCCAGCCGGCGAGCTGGCCTTGATGGAACCAGCTGGCGAGATATGGTCGGTGGTGATGGAGTCGCCAAACAGTGCCATGATGCGGGCCTTGTGCACCGAGTTTGGACTGTTTTGGCCCTTGGCCGCCGTGCTCTCCTGCTTGATTGCTACGTTTTCCATAGCAAAATCCTTGAAGAAAGGCGGCTCGGCGATGTAGGTGCTTTTTGGCCAGGTGTAGGCCGTGCCGGTCACGCCCTTGATCTTTTCCCACAGCTTGCCAGGCTCGGTCTTGACCTTGGCGTAGTTTTCGCGGAAGGCCTTCCCGTTCATGGCGTACTTCATGAGTTTGTAGATCTCGTCGCTCGTTGGCCAGATGTCGCCCAGGTAAACATCCTTGCCGCCCTTGCCCTTGCCGACCGGTTCTGTCATCAGGTCGCGCATCACCGTGCCGGCAATCGCGTAGGCCACCACCAGCGGCGGGCTGGCCAGGAAGTTGGCTTTCAGGTTGGGGTGGATGCGCGCTTCAAAGTTGCGGTTGCCCGACAGCACGGCGGCGCAGACCAGGTCGCTCTTGGTGATGGCTTCGTTGATCTCGGGCGTCAGGTCGCCGGCATTGCCTATGCAGGTGGTGCAGCCGTAACCGGCCAGCGCGAAGCCGAGCTTTTCAAGGTAGGGCAGCAGGCCGGTTTCAGTCAGGTATTCGGTCACGATGCGCGAGCCAGGCGCCAAAGAGGTCTTGATGTGCGGCTGCACCTTCAGTCCCGCCTCCACCGCCTTTTTGGCCAGCAGGCCGGCCGCCAGCAGCACGCTGGGGTTGGAGGTGTTGGTGCAACTGGTGATGGCGGCAATCAGCACATCGCCATTGCCTATGCTGACACCGCCTGTTTTGGGCTCGGCCTGAACATCGGTGTGGGCGGTTGCCAGCGTCGGGCGGTTGCCCTCCATCTCGACCACCGAGCGCGGCGCGCCCGATGGGGTGGGCGGCGCACCGGGCAGCGTGTCGGCCCGGCCATGGTCGGTGTGGCGCAGCAAATGCCGCGTGGCCAGCATGGCGGCCGACTGGTTGAAACCGTTTTCTGCAATCGGCTTGCTGAACAGCGAGGCGAACTGCGTTGCCACATCACCAAGCTCAATGCGATCCTGCGGCCGCTTGGGGCCGGCCAGGCTGGGCGTGACATCGCCCAGGTCCAGCTTGACCACTTGCGAATAATCAATCTCGCCGGCTTTGGCCACGCCAAACAGGCCCTGCGCCTTGAAGTAGGCCTCAAAGGCTTCGATCTCGGCCTTGGTGCGGCCGGTTCCCTTGAAGTAATCAATGGTTTTTTCATCGACCGGGAAAAAGCCCATGGTGGCACCGTACTCGGGCGCCATGTTGCCTATGGTGGCGCGATCCGGCAAGGCCAGCGTGCGTGTGCCTTCACCAAAAAACTCGACAAACTTGCCGACGACTTTCTCCTTGCGCAACTGCTCGGTCACACGCAGCACCAGGTCGGTCGCGGTCACGCCCTCACGCAGGCGGCCGGTCAGCTCAAAACCCACGACATCGGGCGTGAGGAAATACACCGGCTGGCCCAGCATGGCGGCTTCGGCCTCTATGCCGCCCACGCCCCAGGCCACCACGCCAATGCCGTTGATCATGGTGGTGTGGCTGTCGGTGCCGACCAGCGAGTCGGGGTAATACACATCGGCAGCCGTCTTGTGCACACCGCGCGCCAGGTATTCCAGGTTGACCTGGTGCACGATTCCAAAGCCGGGCGGCACCACGCCAAAGGTGTCAAAGGCCTGCATGCCCCATTTCATGAATTCGTAGCGCTCGTTGTTACGCTGGAATTCGAGTTTCATGTTCAGGTCCAGCGAGTTCTTTTTACCGTAGTGGTCCACCATGATGGAGTGGTCCACCACCAGGTCCACCGGCACCAGCGGTTCGATCAGCTTGGGGTTCTTGCCGAGCTTGAGCGCCACGCTGCGCATGGCAGCCAGGTCGGCCAGCAGCGGCACGCCGGTGAAGTCCTGCAGCACCACGCGCGAGACCACAAACGGGATTTCCTGTGTGCGGTTGGCATTCGGCTTCCAGTTGGCCAGCTCGGCCACGTGTTCCGCCGTGACCCGTTTGCCGTCGCAATTGCGCAGCACCGACTCCAGCACGATACGCATGGACACCGGCAGGCGCGACACATTCGGGAATTGTTTGGCCAGCGCCGGCAGCGAGTAGAACTTGCCGGCCTTGCCGGAGGCGGTCTTGAAGGATTTAAGGGTAGGCGCGAAAGCGTGTTTGCCAGCGCGGGCAGGTGCGGGGGACGTGGTGGGCGATGCGGCCATGGCGAACTCCTGTTATTAAACCAGCAGCCCCCATTCTGGCAGGCGCCGGGCCGCCAGGCGAGCCCGCGCCTGCATACCCAAGTCCGGCGTGCGTTATTTTTTCTTCAGGCCCTCACCAGGCCGGCTGCAGCGCGGCCCGCCGCAGCCCAAAAAACTGCAGTTCGGCCAGTACGGCAACCGTCAGCGCCTGGAGCACCACATAAGCCGTACCCAGCAGGCTGGGCGCCACCTGGCCGCTAAAGAGCAAACCGGCACAGGCAGCCGCCCAGCCCAGGTTGCCCATCACCAGCGCCCAGACCAGGGGGCGCGGCAGCGGGTTGCGCGTAGAGATAAAGCCCACCACGGCCGCATAGACCAGCAAGAACTCGCCGGTGTAGGCCAGCAGCGGCGCTGGCAGGTTCAGCAGACGCGCCATCTGGCCGGGAAACGCCAGTTGCAGCAGGCCGCAGGCAAGGCAGGACAGCGCATCCAGGCGCAGCACGTTGCGCAGGAAGCTGGGAGAGGACATGACAGACATAAAAGCTCCTTGAGGAATGGAGACAGCCAGAAACCGGGTCGGCCGCCGCACCTGGCCATCGAATCGGTGCGGCATGGCTGAATCATTCCCCTGCCAGCATCGCAAAGCCATGACGCGGGAGGTAATGGAAAGCCGCTTTATCCGGCTTTACGATGTCGTCATGAGCGCAAGCACCCACCACCCTTCAGGCCGCCCTGCCCAGCGCGGCACACCGCAAGCCTTTGGCGACCACCTGCGCCACTGGCGCCAGCACCGCCGCCTGAGCCAGCTGGACCTGGCGCATGAAGCCGAAATTTCCACGCGGCACCTGAGTTTTGTGGAAACCGGCCGCTCCGTGCCCAGCCGCGAGATGGTGCTGCGCCTGTCCGAGCGGCTGGACATACCGCTGCGCGAGCGCAACGCCCTGCTGGTGGCGGCCGGTTACGCGCCCATGTACCGCGAGCGGCCGCTGGACGATCCGGCCCTGGACGCCGCGCGGCAGGCAGTCGAGCTTTTGCTCAAAAGCCATGAGCCCTACCCTGCACTGGCGATTGACCGGCACTGGAACCTGGTCGCGGCCAATCGCATGGTGCCGCTGCTGATGGCTGGTGCCGATGCGTCGCTACTGCAGGGCACGGTCAATGTATTGCGCCTGAGCCTGCACCCGCAGGGACTCGCCCCCAACATCGCCAACCTGGTGCAGTGGCGGGACCATTTGTTCGAGCGCCTGCGCCAGCAAATCACCGCCACGGCCGACCCGGTGCTGGTCGCGTTGCTGGAAGAATTACGTGCCTACCCGGTGCCCGAAGGCAGCCACCAACACCTGGCAGGCGAACACGCGGGCGTGGTCATGCCCTTCAAGTTCACGACGCCAACCGGGGTGCTCAGCTTCATCAGCACCACCACCATCTTCGGCACGCCGGTGGATGTCACCCTGCAGGAACTGGCGATGGAAACGTTTTTCCCAGCCGACGACTTCACCCGGCAGGCCCTGATGGCGCAGGCGTGAAGCCGCGGTCACTATCAATTCAATAGCTGGTTGCGCCCGCCCCCTATGGACTGGAGGCACAATTCATCATGAACAAAGTGCCCGGACACGACTCTCCGCCATGCGCATAATAAAAAGCGGCCCGAAGGCCGCTTTTTATTCAGCTTGCGCCGGGCGCAAGATCAGGCGGGCACGCCGTCCTTCACGGTGTCCGCCATGTCCGTGTAGTCCTTGACCTGGTCAAAGTTCAGGTACTGGTACACGGTGTCGCTGGCGGCGGTCAACACGCCCATGTCAGTCATGTACTCGGCCCTGGTCGGGATGCGGCCCAGCTTGGAGCAGATCGCGGCGAGTTCGGCGGAACCCAGGTAAACGTTGGAGTTTTTGCCCAAGCGGTTCGGGAAGTTGCGGGTCGAGGTGGAGAACACCGTGGCGCCTTCTTTGACCTGCGCCTGGTTGCCCATACACAGGCTGCAGCCCGGCATTTCCATGCGCGCGCCGGCCGAACCCAGTACACCGTAGTGGCCTTCTTCGGTCAGTTGTTTGGCATCCATCTTGGTCGGTGGTGCCATCCACAGCTTGACGGGGATGTCGCGCTTGTTTTCCAGCAGCTTGGAAGCGGCGCGGAAATGGCCGATGTTGGTCATGCACGAACCGATGAAGACTTCGTCGATCTTCGCGCCGGCCACGTCGGACAGGGTTTTCACATCGTCCGGGTCGTTCGGGCAGGCCACGATAGGTTCGTGGATGTCGGCCAGGTCGATCTCGATCACAGCAGCGTATTCAGCATCGGCATCGCCCTTGAGCAATTGCGGGTCGGCCAGCCAGGCTTCCATGGCGGCGATGCGGCGCTTGATGGTGCGCACGTCCGAGTAACCCGAGGCAATCATCCACTTGAGCATGGTGATGTTGCTGGTGATGTACTCGATGATGGGTTCCTTGTTCAGGTGCACCGTGCAGCCGCCGGCAGAACGCTCGGCCGAGGCATCGCTCAGTTCAAACGCCTGCTCGACCTTCAGGTCTGGCAGACCTTCGATTTCGAGAATGCGGCCAGAGAAAATGTTTTTCTTGCCCTGCTTGGCGACGGTCAGCAGACCGGCCTTAATGGCGTACAGCGGGATCGCATTGACCAGGTCACGCAAGGTGATGCCGGACTGCATCTCGCCCTTGAAACGCACCAGCACCGACTCAGGCATGTCCAGCGGCATGACGCCGGTGGCCGCACCGAAAGCCACCAGGCCGGAACCGGCCGGGAAGCTGATGCCGATAGGGAAACGGGTGTGGCTGTCGCCGCCGGTGCCCACGGTGTCAGGCAACAACATGCGGTTCAGCCAGCTGTGGATGATGCCGTCGCCCGGACGCAGTGGGATGCCGCCACGGTCGCTCATGAAGTCGGGCAGTTCGTGGTGCATCTTCACGTCGACCGGCTTGGGATAAGCCGCGGTGTGGCAAAAGGACTGCATCACCAGATCAGCGGAGAAGCCCAGGCAGGCCAGGTCTTTCAGCTCGTCGCGGGTCATGGGGCCGGTGGTGTCCTGCGAGCCGACCGAGGTCATTTTGGGTTCGCAGTAAGTGCCGGGGCGCACGCCCTGGCCTTCCGGCAGACCGACCGCGCGGCCGACCATTTTTTGCGCCAGTGTGAAACCACGGCCGTTGTTGACCGGGTCTTGCGGCAAACGGAACTGGGTCGACAGCGGCAGGCCCAGCGCGAAACGCGCTTTGGCCGTCAGGCCGCGGCCCACGATCAGCGGAATGCGGCCGCCGGCGCGCACTTCGTCAAACAGCACATCGCTTTTCAGCTTGAACTCGGCAATCACCTTGCCGTCTTTCAATGCCTTGCCCTCGTAAGGACGCAACTCGATCACGTCGCCCATGGCCATCTGGCTCACGTCGAGTTCGATAGGCAGTGCGCCCGAGTCTTCCATGGTGTTGTAAAAAATCGGAGCGATTTTCGAACCCAGGCAGACGCCGCCAAAACGTTTGTTCGGCACAAAAGGAATGTCTTCGCCTGTGAACCACAACACCGAGTTGGTGGCGGATTTGCGCGAGGAGCCGGTACCGACCACGTCGCCGACATAGGCCACCAGGTTGCCCTTGGCCTTGAGTTCTTCAATGAACTTGATCGGGCCGCGTTTGCCGTCTTCTTCAGGCGTGACACCGGGGCGGGCGTTCTTGTGCATGGCCAGCGCGTGCAGTGGAATGTCTGGGCGGCTCCAGGCGTCGGGGGCGGGCGACAGGTCGTCGGTGTTGATCTCGCCGGCGACCTTGAAGATGGTCAGCTTGATGGACTCGGGCACTTCGGGGCGGCTGGTGAACCACTCGGCATCGGCCCAGCTTTGCAGCACAGCCTTGGCGTAGCTATTGCCCTTGTCGGCTTTTTCCTTGACGTCATGGAACTGGTCGAACATCAGCAAGGTGTTCTTCAGGCCGCTGGCCGCTTGCGTGGCTACGCTGGCTTGCGCGTCATCGAGCAGCGCAATCATGGGGCTGATGTTGTAGCCGCCCAGCATGGTGCCCAGCAGTTGCGTAGCGTGTTCGCGCGAGATCAGTCCGCATTTTTCGCTGCCGTGCGCCACGGCCGCGAGGTAGCTGGCCTTGACCTTGGCGGCGTCATCGACACCGGCCGGCACGCGGTGCGTGATCAGCTCGACCAGGAAGGCCTCTTCGCCCTTGGGCGGGTTTTTCAGCAGCTCGATGACTTCGCCGGTTTGTTTGGCCGACAGTGGCAGCGGTGGGATACCCAGCACAGCGCGCTCGGCGACGTGATTGCGGTAGGTTTGCAAAAAATTCAATACGGTGTCGGATGACATGCGGGCTTCTCCTGTGGTCAAAATCGTGGGGTTAAAAATCGTGTTGAATTTATTTGGTAGCGGATGCGGGCACGGCCGGAGCACTCAGCGCTGGCTTGGGTGCGTCCAACACACTGACAGGCGGGTTCAGCTTGATGGCTTCAGCGATGGCCATCTGCGCCGGACTCATACACTCGTCAGCCAGGCGCGTGCCCAGCTTTTGGCTCATCAGCATGGACTTGTTGCCCATCTGCAGCCATACCGCGCCGCCCTTGCGGTCTTCCAGGCGCACCGTATTCGTCGTGGTGGGCACGGGAAACATGCGGTATTTGAAGTTCTTGCCATGCAGGTCGAAATAACCCGGCGCCTTGGCATCGGCCGTCAGCGTGACCGTTGCACCCAGTTCGCAGGGCAACTGGCCGACATACACACGCTCTGCAATGGCCAGTTCGGCTGGCGTCAGGGCGGCTTCGGCGGCTTCAATGCCGGCAGCGACGTTTTTAGCGGCGCTTTTAAGCTCCACACGGCTGGCGCTTGGCGCAGCCTTCTTTTTGGCGGCAGGCTTTGCTGCGGGCTTGGCGCTGGAAGTTTTTGCCGGTTTGTCGGCCCCGGTGCCTGTTTGCGCTATTGCTGAGCCAGGCAGCGTGGCGCTTGCAAGAAAAAATGTGGCGGCCAGGGTGATGGCGTGGCTTGCTGCGAGGAGATTTTTCATGCGGCTTTCAATATGAAATGGGTAAAACTCGTGGGTACAACTGCCAAGCCAGGGCTCAGCCGGATATTGAAGTGAAATAGGTTTGCGCTTCAGGCGGCAGCAGCTGCCCGGTCTGGTGCGCACGCTCCAGCACCTGCCAGAAGTAGCGGTAACTAGCACGGTCATGCAATTTACCGTCAAAACTGATGGGGGCCCAATCAGCATGTGCGGCAGCTGCTATTATTTTTGAAGCATCCTCAACCTCGCTTGCACTCGGTGAAAACGCCTGCAGGATAGGGCGAATCTGGTTGGGATGAATGCTCCACATGCGGGTGTAGCCGAATTCGCGCGCGGCCTGCCGAGCGGCATTGGCCATCGCGGCGGCGTCGTTGAATTCCGTGACCACACAATGCGACGGAACCTTGCCGTGGGCATGGCAGGCAGAGGCAATTTCGAGCTTGGCGCGCACAACCAGCGGATGCGTGAACTGGCCCCTGCCGCTCATGCCGTCGGCAGGAATCGCCCCGCCATGCGCGGAGACAAAATCCATCAGTCCAAAGCTGATGGACTGCACTCGCGGATGGGCGGCAATCTCAAAAACGTTGCGCACCGCCAGCGGCGACTCCACCAGCACATGCAGGGGCAAACTGTCTGCCGATGCGGCCAGCAGCGCCTTTTCAGCCCGGAGTACATCGTCCAGCGACTCCACCTTGGGCACCATGATGTGGCACAGGTGGCGCGACAGCTTGCCGGCAATCAGCGACATGTCCGCCTCGAAAGCCGGATGGTCCACCGGATGCACACGAACCGCAACGCGGGCCTTGTCAGCGGCAAGGGCCGCCAGCGCCACCACCATCGCCGCATGGTCGGCCTCGCCGCCCACGGGCGCGCCGTCTTCGCAGTCCAGCGTCACGTCGAACACGCAGGCGCCGAATTCCTGCATCATCTCGGCCTGCAACTGCAGGCTCTTGCGCATGCGTGCTTCGACGCCGCTGTAATGGTCGCAGACAGGCAAGACGACGGCTCCGGCCTGCGCGCCTATAAGTGCCTCGCGTGGGTGAACAGGTGTATTCATCATGATTTGCGTTGCGCCACGATAAACATGCGCGGAAAAGCCAGCAGCAGCTTGCCGTCGGCGCGTGGCAGGTAAGAAGCGGCGATCCGCTTTTCGTATTCGGCAAGGTAACTGGCCCGCAATTCGGCCGTCAATGGCTCGACAAAAGGCTTGAGCCCGGTCGCGCTGACCCATTCCACAATCGCGGCGGGTGATGCCATGGGGTGCTGGTAAACCGTGTGCCAGACATCGACCTGGAACGCCTGCGGCGCGAGCAGGTCGTAGTAGTCCTGCAATTGCAGGATGGCCGTGCGCAGCGAAGCCGCCTCTCCAATGGCTGCAGCCCAGGGCGCTTGCCCGGCCACATCCCGCATGGAACGGTGCGTGGGCTCACTGCGGTTGTCGGGCATCTGGATCGCCAGGACACCGCCGGGCGCGAGCGCGGCAAACAGCCTGGGGATCAGTGTTTCGTGCTGCGGCACCCACTGCAATGCGGCATTCGCATAAATCAGGTCAGGAGCTTGCGCTGGCGCCCATTGCGAGATGTCGCCCAGATCAAAGCGCACGCCGGGCAAACGCTTTCTGGCGCTGTCCAGCATGGAAGGGGAATTGTCGGTGCCGACGACTTCGGCTTTCGGGAAGCGATGGACCAGCAATTCAGTGGAGTTACCCGGGCCGCAACCCAGATCCACGGCATAGCGTGCATCGCTTAGCGGCACCCGGGCCAGCAGCTCACGCGCCGGCCGGGTCCGCTCATCTTCAAAACGGCTGTAGAGCGAAGGATTCCAGTCGCTCATGCGCACGTTTCGTACAAAGTCTTGGCTCGCAATGACTTGATTTAGAGGAGGTGCTTGACGCCGTCCTGCTCGCCTTGCAGCTCTGCCTGGGTCTTGTTGATGCATTCCTGGCTGAAGGCGTCAATTGCCAGGCCTTCGACCAGTTTGTATTCGCCGTTTTCGCAGGTCACGGGGAAACCGAACATCATGTCTTTCGGAATGCCGTACTGGCCATCCGAAGGAATGCCCATGGTGACCCACTTGCCGTTGGTGCCCAGGGCCCAGTCGCGCATGTGGTCGATGGCGGCGTTGGCGGCCGAGGCAGCCGACGACAGGCCGCGTGCTTCAATGATGGCGGCGCCGCGCTTGCCGACGGTCGGCAGGAAGGTGTTGGCGTTCCATTCCTGGTCGTTGATCATCTTGGCGACGCTTTCGCCGTTGATGGTGGCGAAGCGGTAGTCGGCGTACATCGTGGGCGAGTGGTTGCCCCAGACGGTGAGCTTTTCGATGTCGGCCACGGCCTTGCCGGTCTTGGCGGCGATCTGGCTGGCAGCGCGGTTGTGGTCCAGGCGCAGCATGGCGGTGAAGTTCTTGCGCGGCAGGTCCGGCGCGCTCTTCATGGCGATGTAGGCGTTGGTGTTGGCGGGGTTGCCGACCACCAGCACCTTGACGTTGCGGCTGGCGACAGCATTGAGTGCCTTGCCTTGTGCGGTGAAGATGGCGCCGTTGACGGCCAGCAGCTCGGCGCGTTCCATGCCGGGGCCACGTGGGCGCGAGCCGACCAGCAGGGCGTAATCGGCATCCTTGAAGGCGGTCATCGGGTCGCTGTGGGCGGTCATCTCCACGAGCAGCGGGAAAGCGCAGTCGTCGAGTTCCATCATCACGCCCTTGAGCGCTTTTTGCGGACCTTCAACCGGAACTTCAAGCAGTTGCAAAATCACGGGCTGGTCCTTGCCCAGCATTTCGCCGGAGGCAATGCGGAACAACAATGCGTAACCGATTTGGCCAGCTGCACCAGTAACTGCAACACGGACGGGTTTTTTGCTCATGATTGAGAACTTTCAGGTTGGTTAAGAGATTGGGAATCTGATCGATCGGGCAGGATGGATGTCTGTGTGAAATGCGGTGTTTGACCCATGAGCACACGTCAATCGGAGCGCCGGTTCAGCGCAGGATTTTACGCCTGAAAAGCGGGCAGCGTCAATTTGTCTTATGTCTTATATAAGATATGATGGCACCTACCCCACCTTTGCACGTATGGCCGCCATTCCACCCTCATCCCCAGCGCTTTCTGCCGATGATTTTGCAGGGGCAACGCCGGCATTCAGCCCGCTGTACCAGCAAATCAAGGGCCTGATCCTGCAAAGCCTGCAGTCCGGCGAGTGGAAACCCGGCGAAGCCATCCCGTCCGAGATGGACCTGGCCGCACGCTACCGCGTCAGCCAGGGCACCGTGCGCAAGGCCATTGACGAACTGGCAACCGACAACCTGGTGGTGCGCCGCCAGGGCAAGGGCACTTTTGTAGCCACGCATGCCGAGCAGCATGTGCAGTTCCGCTTCCTCAAGCTGGTGCCCGACAGCGGCTCGCCGGGCAGCGAAGGCCCTGCCCAGCGCGAGATCATAGATTGCCGCCGCCTGCGTGCCAGCGCCGACATTGCGCGCGCACTGGCACTGCGGAGCGGTGACTCGGTGTTGCAGGCGCGCCGGGTGCTGAGTTTTGCCGGCACGCCCACCATCCTGGAAGACCTCTGGCTGCCCGCCGCGCCCTTCAAGGGCCTGACCGCCGAACGGCTGGCCAACTACCACGGCCCGATGTACGCGCTGTTTGAAACCGAATTTAATGTCCGCATGGTTCGGGCTGAAGAAAAAATACGTGCCGAGCCGGCCACCGACGGGCGCGAGCTGCTCCTGAAAGTAGAGCACGGCACGCCGTTGCTGAGTGTGGAGCGCATCGCCTACACCTACCAGGACGTCCCCATGGAACTGCGCCGCGGCTATTACCGCACCGATACACACCACTACCACAACACCCTGAACTGATGGCCGCAGCGCAGCCGGCATGTAAAGGCCGGGTCAGCCTGTGGCGGCATAGTGCGGGCCGGCACAGTTCACCATCGAAACATCGTGACCATGCATTACCAGCGTCAAAACGCCTTATCCGACAAAAACTTGCAGTCATCATCCCGGCGCGCTGGGACCATTGCTGCGTTGCAATAGAATCCTGAATTGAGCAAATTTTGCCGGTTACAACGCAGTTACTCAGAAAATATAGAAAGCCAAGTATGTCCGAATCAGCGACAACCGTAGCGAAGAAGCGGCCCGAGTTCCGCAACATCAATGCCTTCACGGATCTCCCAACCTATCGTTTGCCCGCCGCCGGCATCGTCTCCATCCTGCACCGCGTCAGCGGGGCCATCATGTTTTTACTGATGCCCTTCATCATCTGGATGTTCGACACCTCGATTTCCTCTGAAATCTCCTTTGCAAAATTCACGTCGGCTTTCAGCGCCGGCATGCTTTACCTGCCCGGCTTCATCTGGAAGCTGGTGGCGCTGGCCCTGATCTGGGCCTACCTGCACCACTTCATCGCCGGCCTGCGCCACCTGTGGATGGACGTGAGCCACGCCGCCGTCAGCAAGGAATTCGGCAAATCTTCCGCGATCTTCACCCTGGTTGTGAGCATCACCCTGACGCTGGTGCTGGGCGCCAAGCTGTTCGGCCTGTACTAAAAAAGAGGAGCACAAAAAATGGCAGTTAATTACGGCTCCAAACGCCTTGTTGTCGGCGCTCACTACGGTCTGCGCGACTGGCTGGCCCAGCGTGTCACCGCGGCACTGATGGCTCTCTTCACCATCGTGGTGCTGGCGCAAGTCATCTTCAGCAAAGGCCCCATCGGTTACGACAAATGGGCCGGCATCTTCTCGTCGCAGTGGATGAAAGTGCTGACCTTCACCGTCATCATTGCCCTGCTGTACCACGTGTGGGTCGGCATGCGGGACATCTGGATGGATTACGTCAAGCCGGTCTCGCTCAAGCTTGTATTGAATGTTTTCACGATTGTCTGGCTGGTGGGCTGTGCCGGCTGGGCCATCCAGGTTTTGTGGCGCGCCTGATCCGGCCATAACTCCCACGACAACAAAATCCCTCACAAAAACCATGACCGCAACATCCAAACTCCCCAAGCGCAAATTTGACGTCGTCATCGTCGGTGCCGGCGGCTCCGGCATGCGCGCTTCGCTGCAACTGGCGCGCGCCGGCCTCAACGTGGCCGTGCTCTCCAAAGTGTTCCCGACCCGCTCCCACACCGTGGCAGCCCAGGGCGGCATTGGCGCCTCGCTCGGCAACATGAGCGAAGACAACTGGCACTACCACTTCTACGACACCGTCAAGGGTTCCGACTGGCTCGGCGACCAGGACGCGATTGAATACATGTGCCGCGAAGCACCGAAGGTCGTGTATGACCTCGAACACATGGGCATGCCTTTTGACCGCAACCCGGACGGCACGATTTACCAGCGCCCCTTCGGTGGCCACACCGCCAACTATGGCGAAAAACCCGTGCAGCGCGCCTGCGCCGCGGCCGACCGTACCGGCCACGCCATGCTGCACACGCTGTACCAGCAAAACGTCAAGGAAAAAACCAGCTTCTTCGTCGAATGGATGGCGCTGGACCTGATTCGCGACGAAGCCGGCGACGTGGTCGGCGTGACCGCAATTGAAATGGAAACCGGCGACGTTCACATCTTCGAAGCCAAGACCACCATGCTGGCCACCGGCGGCGCGGGCCGCATCTTTGCCGCATCCACCAACGCCTTCATCAACACCGGCGACGGCCTGGGCATGGCGGCGCGTGCCGGCATCCCGCTGGAAGACATGGAGTTCTGGCAGTTCCACCCCACCGGCGTGGCCGGCGCAGGTGTGCTGCTGACCGAAGGTTGCCGCGGCGAAGGCGCGATTTTGCGCAACAGCAACGGCGAGCGTTTCATGGAGCGTTATGCGCCCACCCTGAAAGACCTGGCGCCACGCGACTTCGTTTCGCGCTCCATGGACCAGGAAATCAAGGAAGGCCGCGGCTGCGGCCCGAACAAGGACTACATCCTGCTGGACATGACCCACCTGGGTGTGGACGCCATCATGAAGCGCCTGCCTTCGGTGTTCGAGATCGGCCACAACTTCGCCAACGTCGACATCACCAAGGAACCGATTCCCGTGGTGCCCACCATCCACTACCAGATGGGCGGCATCCCGACCAATATCCACGGCCAGGTTGTGACGCAAGACGCCAACAACCAGAGCCAGGTTGTCAACGGCCTGTACGCGGTGGGCGAATGCTCCTGCGTCAGCGTGCACGGCGCGAACCGGCTGGGCACCAACTCGCTGCTCGATTTGCTGGTCTTCGGCAAGGCTGCCGGCAACCACATTGTTGAATACGCCAAGAGCACCACGCACAAGGCCCTGCCGCTTGACGCAGCCGACAAAACCCTGGCCCGCATCGCCCGCCTGGACAACGCCACCGACGGCGAATACGCGCAAGACGTGGCCAACGACCTGCGCGCCGCCATGCAGCAGCACGCCGGCGTGTTCCGCACCCAGGCCATCCTGGACGAAGGTGTGGCCAAGATCGCCGCCATGCGTGCCCGCGTCGCCAACATCGGACTGAAAGACAAGTCAAAGATCTTCAACACTGCGCGCATCGAAGCACTGGAAGTTGAAAACCTGATCGAAGCCGCGCAGGCCACCATCGTGTCGGCCGCCGCCCGCAAGGAAAGCCGCGGCGCGCACTCGGTCGATGACTACGGCGATACGCCCGAGCATCCAAACGGCCGCAACGACACCGACTGGCACAAACACACGCTGTGGTACAGCGAAGGCAACCGCCTGGCCTACAAACCCGTGCAGATGAAGCCGCTCACCGTCGAATCCGTTCCGCTCAAGACCCGCACGTTCTAAACAGATGCATCGCGACTCATAAAAATCGAGAACCCACATGACCAAACGTACCTTCCAGATTTATCGTTACGACCCGGACACCGATGCAAAGCCGTACATGCAGACCATAGAGGTCGAGCTCGACGGCCATGAGCGCATGCTGCTGGACGCGCTGATGAAACTGAAGGCGCAGGACCCGAGCATCAGCTTTCGCCGCTCCTGCCGCGAAGGCGTGTGCGGCTCCGATGCGATGAACATCAATGGCAAGAACGGTTTGGCCTGCCTGACCAACATGAACACGCTCAAGGGCACCATCGTGTTGAAACCACTGCCTGGCCTGCCCGTGGTGCGCGACCTGATCGTCGACATGACGCAGTTCTTCAAGCAGTACAACTCGATCAAGCCTTACCTGATCAACGACAACGTGCCGCCTGAAAAAGAACGCCTGCAGAGCCCCGAAGAGCGCGATGAGCTCAACGGCCTGTACGAGTGCATTCTGTGCGCCAGCTGCTCGACCTCCTGCCCCAGCTTCTGGTGGAACCCGGACAAGTTCGTCGGCCCGGCCGGCCTGCTGCAGGCTTACCGCTTCATCGCCGACAGCCGCGACGAGGCCACGGCTGACCGCCTCGATAACCTCGAAGACCCGTACCGCCTGTTCCGCTGCCACACCATCATGAACTGCGTTGACGTTTGCCCCAAGGGCTTGAACCCAACCAAGGCCATCGGCAAAATCAAGGAAATGATGGTCCTGCGGACCGTCTGATCAAACAACCCCCTGGCCGACAGCATGGACGCGACTGACACACTGATTGACGAGCGCGCCTTGAGCAAGCTCAAGTGGCGTTGCCGTCGCGGCCTGCTGGAAAACGATCTGCTGATCGAGAGATTTTTTGCCCGCCACGAAGCCACCCTGACCAACAGGCAGGCCAAGGGCATGAATGATTTAATGGACTTGTCTGACAACGATCTGCTGGATCTTTTGTTAAAACGTAAAAATCCGGATCAGCTGCCCGAGCCCGATTCGCAGGCAAGTGCATCCACTTCCGAAGCCCTTGAAGTTCTAGCCCTGTTACGCCCCGCCGCAAGTGGTGCCGTGACTGCCCCCGTTTGATTTGATTAGAAAGAAGCATGAAATGAAGCTAGCCGACAACAAAGCCACCCTGTCCTTCAGCAATGGCAGCCCCAGCATCGATTTGCCTGTCTACCAGGGCAACGTAGGCCCGGATGTCGTGGACATCCGCAAGCTGTATGCCCAGACCGGCATGTTCACCTATGACCCGGGCTTCCTGTCAACCGCATCGTGCCAGTCCGCCATCACCTACATCGACGGCGACAAGGGCGAATTGCTGTACCGCGGTTACCCCATCGAGCAGCTGGCCACCAACTGCGATTACATGGAAACCTGTCACCTCCTGCTGTACGGAGAGCTGCCAAACGCCGCCGGCAAAAAGGAGTTCAGCCAGCGCGTGACCATGCACACCATGGTCAACGAGCAGATGCAGTTTTTCCTGCGCGGTTTCCGCCGTGATGCGCACCCGATGGCCATCATGACCGGCCTGGTCGGCGCCCTGTCGGCCTTCTACCATGACAGCACCGACATCAACAATCCCGAGCACCGCGAGATTGCCGCGATCCGCCTGATCGCCAAGATGCCGACCCTGGTCGCCATGGCCTACAAGTACACCGTGGGCCAGCCCTACATGTACCCCAAGAACGACCTGAGCTACGCCGGCAACTTCCTGCACATGATGTTTGCCACGCCTTGCGAAGAGTACAAGGTCAACCCGGTGCTCGAACGCGCGCTGGACCGCATCTTCATCCTGCACGCAGACCACGAGCAAAACGCCTCGACCTCCACCGTGCGCCTGTGCGGTTCGTCCGGCACCAACCCGTTCGCAGCGATTGCAGCCGGTGTGGCCTGCCTCTGGGGCCCGGCCCACGGCGGCGCCAACGAAGCAGCCCTCAACATGCTGGGCGACATCCAGAAAAACGGCGGCATCGAGAAGATCGGCGACTTCATCAAGCAGGTCAAGGACAAGAACTCCGGCGTCAAGCTGATGGGTTTTGGCCACCGCGTTTACAAAAACTACGACCCGCGCGCCAAGCTCATGCAGGAAACCTGCAAGGAAGTGCTGCAGGAGATGGGCCTGGAAAACGACCCACTGTTCAAGCTGGCCATGGCCCTGGAAAAGATCGCCCTGGAAGACGACTACTTCGTCTCGCGCAAGCTCTACCCCAACGTGGACTTCTACTCCGGCATCGTGCAGCGCGCCATCGGCATCCCCGTGCCGCTGTTCACCGCCGTGTTTGCCCTGGCCCGCACCGTCGGCTGGATCGCCCAGCTCAACGAAATGATCGGTGACCCGGAATACAAGATTGGCCGTCCACGCCAGTTGTTCACCGGCTCCGCCACCCGGCAGGTTTTGCCCATCGCACAGCGTTGATCCGCTGAGCCCCCCGCAAAAAGCCCGCCCATGGCAACATCGGCGGGCTTTTTGCTGCCCCGAGCCTGAAGCGGGGACCGGACCGCCATCGTATACAGACTTCAGGCGCTATATTTTTGATAGCTGGCTGCGCCCGCTCCACAATGGCTGGAGCCCTAAAAGCCCTGATTTTTTGAAGCCCCTGGCCAAAATGCCCGTTTCGGCAAGCCAGTCATCGTGTATTGCGATGGCAAATCCAGTGACATAGCGGCAAAATATCAGCTCATCGTCGTCAAATGCGATGGCCCACGCACCCTGCCTGCCCCATGTCCATCAAAAGCTCAGAACGCAATTTCGCCCGCCGCATAGACCTGACCTCGCTTCAGCTCTTTGTGGCCGTGTGCGAGCTGGGCAGCATAGGCAAGGCTGCCGAGCGCGAATTCATCGCGGCATCGGCCGTCAGCAAACGCCTGTCCGACCTCGAATCCACGCTGGACACCCCGCTGCTTTACCGCCACACCCGCGGCGTGGACCTGACGCCGGCCGGCGAAAGCCTGCTGCACCATGCGCGCTCGGTGCTGTTCAGCCTTGAAAAAATGCAGGGCGAGCTCAGCGAATACTCGGACGGCGTGCGCGGCCATGTGCGCGTGCACGCCAGCATCTCGGCCATCGTGCAGTTCCTGCCGGAAGACCTGGGCGCCTTCATACGCCAGCATGCCGAGATCAAGATTGACCTCGAAGAACACCTGAGCACCGAGGTGGTCCGCGCCGTGCAGGAAGGCGCCGCCGACCTGGGCATCTGCAACACCGCCGACGGCACGGGTGAATTGCAGACGCGGCCCTACCGCACCGATAAACTGGTGCTGATTGTGCCCACAGGCCATGCGCTGGCAGCGCAGGGCGCTATTGATTTTGAAGCGGCGCTGGACTACGACCAGGTCGGCCTGCATTCCAACAGCTCGATTTACCTGGCCATGCGGCAGGCCGCCGCCGCGGCGGGGCGCACCATCAAGCTGCGCATCCATGTCACCGGCCTGGACGCCATGTGCCGCATGATCCACAACGGCCTGGGCCTGGGCGTGATGCCGCAGCGCGCCTTTGAGCTCATGCACGGTGTCGGCGAGCTTGAAGCGGTCACGCTGCTGGACGACTGGGCGACGCGCCGGATCGAGCTGGTGGCCCGCGATTTTTCAACCCTGCCGGTGACCGGCAGACTGCTGGTTGAACACCTCACGGCAACCGCAGCCCCCTAAAATCAAACCCAAAACCACGAAGGAAAACCATGGGACGCACCCTCTACGACAAGATCTGGGACGAGCACGTTGTTCACACCGAAGAAGACGGCACCGCCATTCTTTACATCGACCGCCACCTGGTGCATGAAGTCACCAGCCCGCAAGCCTTTGAAGGCCTGCGCGAGGCCGGCCGCAAGGTCTGGCGCATCAGCTCCATCGTCGCCACCGCCGACCACAACACGCCGACCACCGGCTGGGAGCTCGGCTACGACGGCATCACCGATCTGGTCAGCAAGGAGCAGATCACCACGCTGGACAGCAACATCGCCGAGTTCGGCGCGGCCGCCTACTTCCCCTTCCTGTCCAAGCGCCAGGGCATCGTGCATGTGATGGGGCCCGAGACCGGCGCCACCCTGCCCGGCATGACCGTGGTCTGCGGCGACTCGCACACCTCGACCCACGGCGCGTTTGGCGCACTGGCGCACGGCATTGGCACGAGCGAGGTCGAACATGTGATGGCCACGCAGACCCTGCTCGCCAAAAAGGCAAAAAACATGCTGGTCCGCGTGGACGGCATGCTGGCCCCGGGCCTGACCGGCAAGGACATCGTGCTGGCGATCATCGGCAAGATCGGCACCGCGGGCGGCACCGGCTACACGATTGAATTCGGCGGCCCGGCGATACGCGCACTGAGCATGGAAGGCCGCATGACGGTCTGCAACATGGCCATCGAAGCCGGCGCCCGTGCCGGCCTGGTCGCGGTGGATGCCAAGACAATCGCCTACGTCAAGGGCAAGCCGCTGGCCCCCACCGGCGTGGAGTGGGACCAGGCGGTGCAGTACTGGAGCACGCTGCAGTCCGATGCCGATGCCGTTTTCGACACCGTGGTGCAGCTCGACGCGAGCCAGATCCGCCCGCAGGTCACCTGGGGCACCTCGCCCGAGATGGTGCTGTCCATCGACGACCGCGTGCCTGACCCGGACAAGGAAAAAGACGCGAACAAGCGCGACGCGATCGAACGCGCCCTGACCTACATGGGCCTGCAGCCCGGCAAGGCCATCAACGACATTCTGGTCGACAAGGTCTTCATCGGCTCGTGCACCAACAGCCGCATCGAGGACATGCGCGAAGCAGCCGCCATCCTCCAGAAAATCGGCAAGAAGGTCGCCGGCAACGTCAAGCTCGCGCTGGTCGTGCCTGGCTCCGGCCTGGTCAAGGAACAGGCCGAGCGCGAAGGCCTGGACAAGATTTTTGTCGCCGCAGGCTTCGAGTGGCGCGAGCCCGGCTGCTCGATGTGCCTGGCGATGAACGCCGACCGGCTCGAGCCGGGAGAACGCTGCGCCTCCACCAGCAACCGCAATTTCGAAGGCCGGCAGGGCGCCGGCGGCCGCACGCACCTGGTCAGCCCGGCCATGGCAGCGGCTGCCGCAGTGCATGGCCACTTCGTCGATATTCGCAAATTCTCCTGAGAGTCACATCATGCAGAAATTCACCGTACACAAAGGCCTGGTCGCTCCGATGGACCGCGAGAACGTCGATACCGACGCGATCATCCCCAAGCAGTTCCTCAAGTCCATCCGCAAGACCGGCTTCGGCCCCAACCTGTTCGACGCCTGGCGCTACCTGGACCCGGGCTTTCCCGGCCAGGACCCGGCCACACGCAAGCCCAACCCGGACTTCGTGCTGAACCAGCCGCGCTACAAAGGCGCGTCCATCCTGCTGGCGCGCAAGAACTTCGGCTGCGGCTCCTCGCGCGAACACGCGCCCTGGGCGCTGGACCAGTACGGCTTTCGCGCCATCATCGCGCCCAGCTATGCCGACATCTTTTTCAACAACAGCTTCAAGAACGGCCTGCTGCCCATAGTCCTGCCCGAAGCCCAGGTGGCCCAGCTGTTTGACGAAGCGCTGGCCTTCCCCGGCTACCAGCTCACGGTGGACCTGGAGCGCCAGGTCATCGTCAAGCCGCAGGGTGAAGAGCTGCCCTTCGACGTGCAGGCTTTCCGCAAATACTGCCTGCTCAATGGCCTGGACGACATCGGCCTGACCTTGCGCCAGAGCGACAAGATCAAGGCTTTTGAAGCCGAGCGCCTGGCAACCAAGCCGTGGCTGAACCACACGGTGGCAGGCTAAATTAACAACAAAATCGTGCTCCAGCCCAACAAGGACGAGCGCAAGCAGCTATAAAAAAGATAGTAAATATGAAAATCGCAATTCTCCCCGGTGACGGCATTGGCACCGAAATCGTCGCCGAGGCCGTCAAGGTCCTGAAGGTTCTGGACCTGAAGTTCGAAACCGAAAGCGCACTGGTAGGCGGCGCCGCTTACGAAGCCCACGGTCACCCGCTGCCCGAAAGCACCCTGAAACTCGCCAAGGAATCCGACGCCATCCTGTTCGGCGCCGTCGGCGACTGGAAATACGACAAGCTGGACCGCCCGCTGCGTCCCGAACAGGCCATTTTGGGCCTGCGCAAAAACCTCGGCCTGTTTGCCAACTTCCGCCCGGCCATCTGCTACCCGCAACTGGTGGACGCCTCCAGCCTGAAACGCGAGCTGGTCTCCGGCCTGGACATCCTCATCATCCGCGAGCTGACCGGCGACATCTACTTCGGTCAGCCGCGCGGTCGCCGGGTTTCACCGGACGGGCACTTCCCCGGTTCCGAAGAAGCCTTCGACACCATGCGCTACTCGCGTCCGGAGATCGAGCGCATTGCCCATGTCGCTTTCCAGGCGGCCCGCAAGCGCGGCAAACGCGTGACCAGCGTGGACAAGGCCAATGTGCTGGAAACCTTCCAGCTCTGGAAAGATGTCGTCACCGAGATCGGCAAGGAATACCCGGATGTGGCGCTGGACCACATGTACGTGGACAACGCCGCCATGCAACTGGTGAAAGCCCCCAAGAAGTTCGACGTGGTGGTCACCGGCAATATGTTTGGCGACATCCTGTCCGACGCCGCCGCCATGCTGACCGGCTCCATAGGCATGCTGCCCTCGGCCAGCCTGAACGACAAAAACCAGGGCCTGTACGAGCCCAGCCATGGCAGCGCACCCGATATCGCCGGCAAGGGCGTAGCCAATCCGCTGGCCACCATCCTGAGCGCGGCGATGATGCTGCGCTTCAGCCTGAACCAGCCCGAAGCCGCCGCGCGCATTGAAAAAGCCGTGGATGCGGTGTTGACGCAAGGCCTGCGCACGCCCGACATCTACAGCGAGGGCACGACCAAGGTCGGCACCGCGCAGATGGGCGATGCCGTCGTTAAAGCCCTGAAGTAATAAGCCCCCCACACTCGCTCTACTAACGTGTAGCTCGTTGCCCCCCGAGGGGACGCATTTTTCCTTGGGGCGGCCCTGCGGGAAACCTTCACCTGACGTTTTTTCGCAGCAAATCGCCGGAGTTCCGGCGGTTTACTATGGCTGTCAGCTACAGCCAGGGCAAGCCTGGCTACAATAGGCAGCTATGCGCCAAAACCCCGCACCCACCCACTGCCCCGCCTTGCGCGCGGGACGTGCTGCGCCGGTTTTTGCCCAGATCACCAAGACGACAACCATTAAAGGCTGACACAGCCCGGTTCGTCGTGCCCTGCCGGCTCGATGAGCCGGGCCAAAAAGCCTATTTTTTAGTACTTTTTGAAGGGTAATCCCATGAAACTCAAAGGCAATCTCACAGGACTCGTCGGCTGGCGCGGCATGGTCGGCTCGGTCCTGATAGACCGCATGCAGGCCGAAGGCGACTTCGAGCTGATCGAACCGGTTTTTTTCTCCACGTCCAACGCCGGCGGCAAAGCCCCGGCCCAGGCGAAGAACGAAAAAACCCTCAAGGACGCCTTTGACATCGAGGCCCTGAAGAAGTGCGACATCATCATCACAGCGCAAGGCGGCGACTACACCTCGGAAGTGTTCCCCAAGCTGCGCGCTGCGGGCTGGAACGGCCACTGGATTGATGCCGCCTCCACCCTGCGCATGAACGACGACGCCGTCATCATTCTGGATCCGGTGAATCTGCCGGTCATCAAAAATGCCATGGCCAAGGGTGGCAACAACTGGGTGGGCGGCAACTGCACCGTCAGCTGCATGCTGATGGGCGTGGGCGCGCTGTACAAGGCCGGCCTGGTCGAGTGGATGACCAGCATGACCTACCAGGCCGCTTCCGGTGGTGGTGCGCAACATATGCGCGAGCTGCTGACCCAGTTCGGCACGCTCAACAGCGAGGTCAAGTCCCTGCTGGACGACCCGAAATCCGCCATCCTCGAAATCGACCGCCGAGTGCTCGCCAAGCAGCAGTCCCTGGGCGCCATTGAAACCGCCAACTTCGGCGTGCCGCTGGGCGGCTCGCTCATCCCCTGGATCGACAAGGATCTGGGCAATGGCATGAGCAAGGAAGAGTGGAAAGGCGGCGCCGAGACCAACAAGATCCTGGGCCAGGGCGCGAGCTTTGGCACGGCTGAAACGCCGGTGGACGGTTTTTGCGTGCGGATTGGCGCCATGCGCTGCCACAGCCAGGCGCTGACCTTCAAGCTCAAGAAAGACGTGCCGCTGGCCGACATCGAAGCCATGATCGCGGCCGACAACGACTGGGTCAAGGTCGTGCCGAATACGCGCGAAGCCTCCATCAAGGACCTGACCCCGGTCGCCGTGACCGGCACCATGCAGATCCCGGTGGGCCGCCTACGCAAGCTGGCCATGGGCCCCGACTACCTGGGCGCCTTCACCGTCGGCGACCAGTTGTTGTGGGGCGCGGCCGAACCATTGCGCCGCATGCTGCGCATTCTTCTGCAGGCCTGAGGGCTTTCAGGCAGGTGGCCGCCATCGAAAGTTAGCGGCCACCCACAATCGCGCCACCCGTAACGAATTGCGACACGACGTTGTCGTCAGACAACAATCGAAACTTCCAAGTTGACCCTAAATCGCTGAGTCAAAACTTAAGTGGAGTCTTAGCTTGTCAGCCTAATGCCTTGATGTTAAGGTTGTTTTTCGAAAATTCGCATCGAGGTTTTTGTGCGCTTAAGCAGAATAAAATTACATGCAGACCGAGCACCGGAGGCTCAAAACCCCATGAAAAATCGTCTTCGTTGGCGTATGGGTGCCTTGGCCAGTGCCATCGCACTGCTTGGCAGCCTCGCGAGTCTTGACGCCCACGCCCTGGGTCTGGGCCGTATCACCGTCCAATCCGCATTGGGCGAGCCCTTGAGGGCAGAAATTGATATTTCCGAGATCAGTACCGATGAGGCAGCCAGCCTGAAGGCCGGCGTGGCCAATGCAGAAGCATTTAAAGCCGCCGGGCTTGAGTACACCACTGCCGTGGCTGGCGTGCAGGTCAGCCTGCAAAAACGCGCCGATGGCAGCGCCTTCCTGCGCCTGAGCAGCAGCCGGCCCATGACGGAGCCGTTTGTTGATCTGATCCTCGAAGCCAGCTGGTCCTCCGGCCGCATCGCGCGTGACTACACCATGCTGTTTGACCCGCCAAGCCTGCGCCAGCCGGGCGTGGCCCCAACCGCCCCCATGCTGTCCCGCCCCGCCATCCCGTCGGCGCCCTCTGCCGCAGGAATCGGGCGTATCCCTTATTCCCCACCCGCCGCCTCGGCGCAGCCATCCATGCGGCCCGCCCCTGTCGCCCGGGCACAGCCGGCAAAAACCAGCCCCGTGCCCAAAGCCGCAGCCGGCGGCCAACAGCTTGCCGTCAAGCAGGGTGACACCGCCGGAAAGATCGCCGCCCAAAACAAGCCCGCCGGCGTTTCGCTGGACCAGATGCTGGTGGCCTTGCTCAGGAGCAACCCGGACGCCTTTATTGGCGGCAATATCAACCGCCTCAAGTCCGGTGCCATGCTGGATATTCCCGGTGCGGACGAGGCCGGCGCCACCCCTGCAGGTGAAGCCTCCCGGACCATTGTTGCCCAGTCCAGGGACTTCAACGAATTCCGCCGCAAGCTGGCCGAGGGTGTACCCACGACCCAGGTCGGCAACGCCAACCGGCAGGCCGGCGGCAAGGTACAGGCCAAAGTCGAAGACCGCGCGCCCGCCACGGCAACACCGGACAAGCTGACGCTGTCCAAGGGTGCGGTGCAAGGCAAGGCTGCGGCCGAAGACAGGATTGCAAAAGACCGGCAGGCCAAAGAGGCCTCCGACCGCGTCGCCGAGCTGTCCAAAAATATAGGCGACCTGAACAAGCTCGCGGGCGTCCCCGCAGGCGCCGCCAGTGCAGCGGGTGCCAGCCTTGCCGTCGCCA
This sequence comes from Pseudomonadota bacterium, assembly GCA_040388255.1. GTDB lineage: Bacteria > Pseudomonadota > Gammaproteobacteria > Burkholderiales > Burkholderiaceae_C > Polaromonas. The sequence continues at coordinate 306,001 of JAZKCE010000001.1, forward strand.
AGCCGGGGGCGCTTCCCGCCTCCCCGGCGCCCACGGCTTCTGCCGCCGGCCCGGCCTCAGTGGCCGCAAGCACACCGAAGGCAGCGACAACCAGCATGCCGGCCCTGGCAGCAGCCAGTGCCCCCGCCGCACTGTCGGCACCAGCGGTTACAAGCACGGCAGCCGTTAACGACACGGCCACACTGGCAGCCCTGAGCCCGGCATCAGCGCCAGCCGCAAGCGCCAGCGCACCCGTCGCCGCAGCCTCATCGGCAGCCGTTGTTTCAGCCCCCGCCGCCGTGGTCGCCAAAAAGCCCGTGGCTGCGCCGCCACCGCCGCCAGAACCCAGCCTGATGGACGAGCTGACCGAGAACCCGCTGGTGTTGCCGGCTTTTGCTGGCCTGTTGCTGCTTTTGGGCGGCTTTGGTTTTTACCGCTACAAAAAGCGCAACGACGCCGTGCAGGTTGACAGTTCCTTCCTGGAAAGCCGTTTGCAGCCGGACTCCTTCTTTGGCGCCAGCGGCGGCCAGCGCATCGACACCAACGAGGGTGGCGCAACCGGCTCCTCACTCGTGTACTCGCCCAGCCAGCTTGATGCGGCTGGCGATGTGGACCCGGTTGCGGAAGCCGACGTCTACCTGGCCTACGGACGGGATCTGCAGGCCGAGGAAATCCTCAAGGAAGCCATGCGTACCAGCCCGACGCGGGTGGCCATCCATTCCAAACTGATGGAAATCTACGCCAAGCGCCGCGATGCCAAGGCGTTTGAGGTGGTGGCCGTTGAGGCCTTCAACCTGACGCATGGTGAAGGGCCTGAATGGGCTTATGTCGGCGAAATGGGCCGCGAGCTGGATCCGGCCAACCCTATGTACCAGCCCGGCGGGCATCCGCAGGCTGCCACGCCCGGCAATGCGAGCGAGGCGCAGCAAGCCGGCGCGGCAGCTGCATTCGGCGCCAGCACCATCCCGCAAATGATCGCGGTCGCACCCGAAGCCCAGGCGGCGGCGGTGGACTTTGACCTGGACCTCGATTTCTCCCTGGGTGATGAACCGGTGGCAGCCGCACCGCCACCTCCCGCAGTGGCCCCTGCCGCTGCCGCCTACCAGCCCGAACCGACGCTGGCCATGAAAGCCGCTGCCCAGGACCCCATTTTTGAGGGTCTTGACATGGACTTCTCCAATAGCAGCAGCATGGATTTGAAACCCACAGCCGAGCCGCCCTCCGCCAGCAGTTTCAATGCAAAAACCGACGACAGCATGGATCTGTCCAATGGCCTGAGTTTTACAGTCGATGCGCCACCTGTAGCCGCCAAACCCGCGCCGGTAGCAGCCCCCGTTGCTTCCGCACCGGACAGCGGCATGCTGGAATTCGACCTCGGCTCCCTGTCGCTGGACCTGAGCGGCCCGGTGACTGAAAGCCCCACACTGTCTGTGCCAGATGCAGCCTCGGGCGACCCGCTCGAAACCAAATTTGCCCTGGCCGAAGAATTCCGTGCGCTGGGCGACATGGACGGCGCGCGCTCACTGGCAGAAGAAGTTGCATCCCACTCCACGGGATCACTCAAGAGCAAGGCACAGGCATTTCTTAACGCACTGTCGTGAACGCCAGTTGAACGCCCTGCGTTCGCTGGCCGACGGCGGAGATTGCCCATGAGACACCCGTGAGGATAGCCCTAGGCATCACCTACAACGGCAGCGCCTACGAAGGCTGGCAAAGCCAGCTCTCGGGCAATACGGTCCAGGACAAGCTGGAACTGGCGCTTGGAAAATTTGCCGCCCAGCCCGTGCGCACCCTGTGCGCCGGCCGTACCGACGCAGGCGTTCACGGCCTGATGCAGGTGGTGCACTTTGACACCCTGCTGGCGCGTGAAACCGCCTCCTGGGTGCGCGGCACCAATGCATTCCTGCCCCGCGACATTGCCGTGCAGTGGGCACGGCAGGTGCCGGATGCGTTCCATTGCCGCGGCAGCGCCATTGCACGCCGTTATGCCTATGTCGTGCTGGAGTCGCCTGTGCGCCCCAGCGTCGAAGCCGGCCGCGTCGGCTGGGTCTACCGGCCGCTGGACGCCGCGGCCATGCAGCAGGCCCTTGCCCACCTGGTAGGCGAGCACGACTTCAGTTCCTTCCGCGCCGCGCAATGCCAGGCCAAGTCCCCCGTCAAAACCATCAGCCGGATTGAAATCAGCCATCGCGGAGAGGCCGGATCACGCTATTGGCGCTTCGAGTTCGAAGCCAATGCCTTTTTGCACCACATGATCCGCAACATCATGGGCTGCCTGGTGGCGATTGGCCAGGGCAGCCACACGCCCGACTGGCTGGCAGAAGTGAGGGACGCCCGCAGCCGCCAGGTAGCCGCACCCACGTTCTCGCCCGACGGCCTGTATTTTCTGGGGCCGGTCTATGAAAACCATTACGGCTTGCCGGTGCGCACGACATCTTATGATTGGTTGCCATGAACGCCTTGTACAGAACCCGTATCAAGATCTGCGGACTCACGCGCGAAGAGGATGTGGACGCGGCCGTGGCCGCCGGTGCCGATGCGGTCGGTTTTGTCATGTACGAAGCCAGCCCGCGTTTTGTCAGCCCCGAACGCGCCGCCGAACTGGCCCGCCGCCTGCCGCCATTTGTCACGCCCGTGCTGCTTTTTGTCAACGCCAGCGCTACAAAAATAATAGCTGCCTGCGCCTATCTACCCTTGGCTTTACTCCAATTTCATGGTGATGAAACGCCTGCATCCTGCCTGCAGGCGGGCCGGCCTTTCATACGCGCCGCGCGCATCCCCCTGGATGAAAAAGCCTTGTCGGAAGATGCCCGTTTTGATCTCGTAAAATACGCAGAAGACTTCAAGGCCGCCCAGGCCATACTGCTCGATGCCCATGTCGAGGGTTATGGCGGCGGCGGAAAAACATTCAATTGGTCACTTCTTCCTCCAAGCGTCAACGCTCACCTCGTTTTGTCTGGTGGGTTGACGCCTGCAAACGTGACCGATGGCATTTTGCAAGTCAGGCCGCGTTGCAAAACGCTGGCCGTTGATGTGAGCTCAGGCGTCGAGGTTTCCGCTACCGGAGGGGCAACCCTCAAGGGAATCAAGAGTGCCGACAAAATCAACCAATTTGTCGCAGCCGTCCGCGCTGCCGACGAACAACTTGCAAAGAATCCCTCCAGCCATGTTCGACTACCAACAACCTGATCCGACAGGCCATTTCGGAATTTACGGCGGCAGTTTCATCTCGGAGACCCTGACCCATGCGGTCAATGAGCTCAAGGACGCTTACGCCAAATACCAGCATGACCCGGAATTTCTCGCCGAATTCCATTCCGAACTCAAGCATTTTGTAGGCCGCCCTTCCCCCATTTACCATGCCGCGCGCATGAGCCGCGAGCAGGGCGGCGCGCAGATTTACCTCAAGCGCGAAGACCTCAACCACACCGGCGCGCACAAGATCAACAACACCATAGGCCAGGCCATGCTGGCCAAACGCATGGGCAAACCGCGCGTGATTGCCGAAACCGGCGCCGGCCAGCACGGCGTGGCCACCGCCACGATTTGCGCGCGCTATGGCCTGGAATGCGTGGTCTATATGGGCAGCGAAGACGTCAAGCGCCAAAGCCCCAATGTCTATCGCATGAACCTGCTGGGCGCCACCGTGGTGCCGGTTGAAAGCGGCAGCAAGACGCTGAAGGACGCGCTCAACGAAGCCATGCGCGACTGGGTCGCCAACGTCGACAACACCTTCTACATCATTGGCACGGTGGCCGGCCCGCATCCCTACCCCATGATGGTGCGCGATTTCCAGAGCGTGATAGGCACCGAGTGCCTGGCGCAGATGCCGGAATTCATAGGACAACAGCAACCCGACGCCGTGATCGCCTGCGTGGGCGGCGGCAGTAATGCCATGGGGATTTTTCATCCCTACATTCCTTATGAAAACACCCGCCTGATAGGCGTGGAAGCCGCCGGCGAAGGGCTGGACAGCGGCAAACATTCAGCATCGCTGCAGCGCGGCCTGCCCGGCGTACTGCACGGCAACCGCACCTATGTGCTGCAAAACGAAGACGGCCAGGTCACCGAGACGCACAGCGTCAGCGCCGGGCTCGATTACCCCGGCGTCGGCCCGGAACACGCCTTCCTCAAGGACATAGGCCGCGCCGAATATGTCGGCATCACCGACAGCGAGGCACTGGAAGCCTTCCATTACCTGTGCCGTACCGAAGGCATCATCCCCGCGCTGGAGTCCAGCCACGCCGTGGCCTGCGCCATGAAAATGGCGCGCGGCATGCGCAAGGACCAGAGCCTGCTGGTCAACCTCTCGGGCCGTGGCGACAAGGACATAGGCACGGTGGCCGACCTGTCGGGCGCCGATTTTTACGATCGGCCATCCATGCGCGGCCTGTCGGTCAAAGGCGGCGACCAGTCAAAGGAATTTTCCGACGGGCCGCCCCTAGGAAAATTAGCCTCCTCGGGGGGCAGCGCAGTACGCGAAGCGACAAACGTGGGGGCCAGGAAATGAGCCGCATTGCCGCAACTTTTTCCGCACTGAAAACCCAGGGCCGCAAGGCACTGATTCCCTATGTGACCGCAGGCTTTCCGTTTGCCGACATCACACCCGAGCTGATGCACGGCATGGTGGCCGGTGGTGCCGACGTGATCGAACTGGGCGTGCCCTTCTCGGATCCCAGCGCCGATGGCCCCGTGATCCAGCAGGCCGGCGAAAAAGCCCTGGCCTTGGGCATAGGCACGCTGCAGGTCCTGGAGATGGTCCGCATCTTTCGCACCAAAAACAGCAGCACGCCGGTTGTCCTGATGGGCTATGCCAACCCTGTGGAGCGTTATGACATCAAGCACGGCAAGGACGCTTTCATCCGCGATGCGGCCCAGGCCGGTGTCGACGGCGTACTGATCGTCGACTACCCGCCCGAGGAATGTGTGGAGTTTGCCGCCAGGCTGCGTGCCCACAACATGGACCTGATCTTTTTGCTGGCCCCCACCAGTACCGACGCCCGCATGGCGCAGATTGCCGGGGTCGCCACCGGTTATGTCTATTACGTGTCGCTCAAGGGCGTGACCGGTGCCGGCACGCTGGATGTGGGCGCCGTGGAGGCCATGCTGCCGCGCATCCGCCAGCATGTGAGCGTGCCGGTGGGCGTGGGTTTTGGTATTCGCGATGCGGCCACCGCCAGGGCCATAGGCAAGGTGGCTGATGCCGTGGTCATAGGCAGCAAGATCATCCAGCTGGTTGAAAACCAGCCAAGGGACAAAGTCGCGGCGATTGCCCAGGATTTCCTGGCGGAAATCCGCCGCGCGCTGGACTGAAATCCGTGCCGGGAACACAGAGCATAATGATGCCTGTTCTCCCGGCTGCCGCTGTTTGACGCGCCGGTTTTGACACCCCCATCCGATATCCGCAGCCTGCCCGAAGGCCATAGTCCCCGGCAGCCGCGGATCAACAAGGACCCGAATCCATGTCTTGGCTAGAAAAACTCCTTCCCCCAAAAATCACGCCCACCGACCCGACCGAGCGCCGCAGCGTGCCCGAGGGCCTGTGGATCAAGTGCCCCAGCTGCGAAGCCGTGCTCTACAAGACCGACCTGGAAAAAAACCAGAACGTCTGCCCGCAGTGCAGCCACCACCACCGCATAGGTGCACGCGCCCGGCTCGACGCCTTTCTGGATGCCGAAGGCCGCTACGAGTTGGGCCAGGAAGTGCTGCCGGTCGACGCGCTCAAGTTCAAGGACAGCCGCAAATACCCCGAACGCCTGAAAGAAGCGCTGGAAAACACCGGCGAAACCGATGCACTGATCGTCATGGGTGGCGCGGTGCACAGCATTGGTGTGGTTGCCTGCTGTTTTGAGTTCGACTTCATGGGCGGCAGCATGGGCAGCGTGGTCGGCGAACGTTTTGTGCGCGGCGTGCATGCGGCCATCGAGCAGAAAGTCCCTTTCATCTGCTTTACCGCCACCGGCGGCGCGCGCATGCAGGAAGGCCTGCTCAGCCTGATGCAAATGGCCAAGACCAACGCCGCCCTGACCCGCCTGGCCAAAAAAGGCCTGCCTTACATCAGTGTGCTGACGGACCCCACCATGGGCGGTGTCAGCGCCGGTTTTGCCTTCGTTGGCGATATTGTCGTGGCCGAACCCAAGGCGCTGATCGGTTTTGCCGGACCCCGGGTGATTGAGTCCACGGTTCGGGTCACCTTGCCCGAAGGTTTCCAGCGCGCGGAGTTTTTGCAGACCAAGGGCGCCGTCGACTTCATCTGCGACCGCCGCGAACTGCGCAAAACCATTGCAAGCTCGCTGGCCATGCTGCTCAAGCAACCGGCTGATGCCGTGGTGTGAACCCGGTTGGCGGTGCGGCGCTTTTTTGCTGCTTAATTAATAGCATGCTGCGCACACCAGTTAACGGGTTCAGCCTATTTTTCTTATTTTTTACTGCTTTCCTGCCCATCGCAAAAGCGGGCCAACACAAGACAAGGCCATAACAGGGGACACCCGGATCGTGGGATGATGTCGTCATATTTATCCTAGGCATGTATAGATGTCTGACGCCCTCACCCTGTTTTCGCTCCCCCTGTTTCCCCTGGGAACGGTTCTTTATCCAGGCGGCTTGCTGCCCCTGCGGATTTTTGAAGTCCGCTACCTGGACATGATAGGAAAGTGCCACAAAACCGGGGCGCCTTTTGGCGTTGTATCCCTGACCCAGGGCTCGGAAGTGCGCAAAGCGGAAGCATCCGGCAAGCCAGGCGGCGACGGCTTTGCCCACGAGGATTTCAATATGGTCGGCACCCTGGCGACCATCAACGAGTTTTCAGTGCTGCAACCCGGCTTGATGGCCATTCGCTGCACGGGGGCCCAGCGTTTCAGGATCTCCAACCGCGAAAAACTCAGGCATGGCTTGTGGATCGCCGACGTGACCCGGCTCGATGACGATCTGGCCATCAAGGTTCCCGATGATCTTCAGGCCAGCGCCAATGCACTGGGCAAACTGATCAAAAGCCTGCAGCAACGCGACCTCCCGAATGAACAGATGCCGCTTGTCGCGCCTTACCTGCTTGACGATTGCGGCTGGGTCGCCAACCGCTGGTGCGAACTGCTGCCCATGCCACTGGAGCTCAAGCAGCGCCTGATGGAACTGGACAATCCGCTGGTACGCCTTGAACTGGTCAGCGATATCCTGGAGCGCACCGGGATTTCGCTGTAGCACAAAGCCTAGCCCCCATAAATCCTAGGCTTGGGATTTATATTCCGGCACATGGCCACGCAGCCAGGTCCTGACATCACTGCTGGACGGCACGGGGCCGACGGCATCAATCCAGTCGATCACGCCCTGGATACCTACCGCCTGCTGCCCTGATGTTTTTGCGACGCGCAACTTCGGGTGAGGTGTGGGTTCAGTGGTTTCATCATCGGCCATCAGCTCTTCAAACAGCTTCTCGCCGGGCCTGAGCCCTGTGAACGACAGCGGGATTTCCTGCTCACTCTTGCCAGACAGGCGAATCATCATGCGCGCCAGGTCGGCGATCTTGACCGGGTCACCCATGTCCAGTACATAAATCTGCCCGCTTTTCCCCATCAAGCCGGCCTGCAATACCAGCCGGGCAGCCTCGGGAATGGTCATGAAATAGCGCACGATATCCGGATGGGTGACGGTAATCGGCCCGCCCTTGGCTATTTGCTCGGTGAACAACGGCACAACCGACCCGCTCGATCCCAGTACATTGCCAAAGCGCACCGACACAAACTCGGTCGCCGTATATTCCAGCGCAACACTTTGCACAACCAGTTCAGCCATGCGCTTGGTGGCGCCCATGATGTTGGTCGGGTTGACGGCTTTATCGGTGGATATCTGGACAAATTTCTGCGCGCCGCAAGCACCTGCCACACGGGCGGCATGAAGAGTGCCGAGGATATTGGTGCGAATCGCCTCAATTTCATTGTGCGATTCCATCAGCGGGACATGTTTATAGGCTGCCGCATGGAAGAAAACGGACGGTTTGTATTGCATGGCGATGGCCAGCAGGCGTTCTTTCTCACGTATGTTGGCGGTGTAATAAAAGCCCTGCATTTGCGGATGCGTCTCGCGCAACTCCTGCTCCAGCTTGTAGATCGCAATTTCAGAGGCATCAACGCACACCAGGCGGGCAACACCGAGTCGCGCGATCTGGCGGCAAAGTTCTGAACCAATGGAGCCACCCGCACCCGACACAAAGGCGGTTTGGCCCGAAAAAAGCCCGGCCAGGCCACGCATATCCAGTTCTACAGCCTGGCGCCCCAGCAAATCCTCAAGCTCGATTTTTCGCGGGCTGCTACCGTCCGTGCGCAACCACTCGTCCGGCCGCGGCATGGTCAGCAGCGTCAAACCGGCCTGGCTGGATTGCAGCAAGACATCACGCCGCTCATCCGAACCCGGAGGGCTGGCGATCAGTGCCGTGGAGGCGCCGGTAGACTTTGCAATTGCGACCACAGATCCAGACACACCGAGTACAGGAATCTGATTCAGATAAGTGCCCTGTTCAGCAGGCAGCGGCGAAGCAATGCCCACACAATGCCATTGCGTTGATCCCTTGATCGCACGCAAGGCATCTGCAGCCTCTCGAAGCGAGCCAACAATCAATAAAGGCTTGGAGCCGTCCGCCGGATCAGTATGCTCGGCAAGGGTTCTCCACCCCGCTCGTACCGCCCCCAGCAAAACCAGAGCTATCAGCGGATGAAGCAACAATACAGAGCGCGGAAAATCGGGATACCGCATCATCAGTACTGCTGCAGCGGAAAAAGAACCTGCAAGCAAAACGCCCCATCCCAGCTGCCGTAACTCTGGCAACCCGATGTACATCCATACCTGGCGATACACCCTTGCAATAACCAGCCCCAGGGTAAAGCAAACCAGTATCCATGGAGCACTCAGCCGGGCAAGCATCTCAAAGTATTCTGGAATCTCGAAATTGAACCGCAGCCAGAATGCGGCCCACCAGGCGACACAAACCAGCAGCAAATCGATCAACCAGAGCGGTACAACGCCCTTACGCAACCGCACGGCGATCCTCCATGGTAGCGATGACGTGACGCAAGTGATCAATCACCCTGTCCTGCTGCGCCTCACTCAGGTTGGAACCGGAAGGCAGGCAAATGCCGGACTGAAACAATCTTTGAGATACGTCCATATTGGATTCGTGTGAGAAATAAGGGGTGTTTTCAAAAAGCTTTTGCAAATGCATGGGCTTCCAGACGGGTCTCGCTTCGATCAGGTGGCGTTCCAGGGCTTTCATGACCTGTCGGCATCTCTGGTCGGCGTCCGCCCCACCCAGGGTGAAGCAGGTCAGCCAGCGCGTGGAATGGCAACCTTCCGGCTCGGGCATCCATTGTATTTGCGGCAAGTCCGCCAGTGCCTGCGCATAACGCTCGAACACACGGCGGCGCTGCACAACACGCTGCTCCAGCACACGCAATTGCCCCCGGCCGATCCCGGCAAGTACGTTGCTCATCCGGTAGTTGAAGCCGACCTCAACATGCTCGTAATGCGGAGCAGGCTCGCGGGCCTGCGTGGACAGCTTGCGTGCCCTGGCGATCAGGTCAGCGTCGTCAGCGACCAGCATGCCGCCGCCAGATGTTGTGATGATTTTGTTGCCGTTAAAGGAATACACGGCAACACGGCCAAAAGCACCACTGGAACGCCCCTTGTATTGGGCGCCCAATGATTCAGCGGCATCTTCAAGAACAGGAACGCCGTAGCGCTCACAGATGGGAAGCAGGGCATCCATGTCCGCGCTCTGCCCGTACAGATTAACCAGGATGACGCAGGCAGGCAGGCGGTTTTCGCGTTTTGCCCAGTCAAATGCCCGTTCAAGAGCGCCAGGCGACATGTTCCAGGAGGATGGTTCCGAGTCTATGAATACTGGCCGCGCACCGCAATAAAGAATGGGATTGCAACTCCCCACAAAGGTCAGCGACGAACAGAAAACAGTGTCCCCGGGCTTGACGCCCAGCAGCAGCAGGCCCAAATGAATGGCGGCCGTTCCGGAGCTGACGGCGGCGGCATGCCCGACACCGACGTGAGCGGCCAGCTCTGCCTCAAATGCATTGACGTGAGGGCCAAGCGGCGCAATCCAGTTGGTTTTAAAGGCCTCTTCAACAAATGCCGTTTCCTCATCCCCCAGATGCGGCGAGGAAAGCCAGATACGCTGGGACAACTCGCGCCGGAAAATCACGTCAATGGGGCGGCCGCCGGTATCCAGGACGGGAATGTGGTCAATCTGATGCAGGTCCATCAAATACAGCACGCCGGCAGCGTCCGTATCCTCATTCACGGTGACCGGCTTGGCCTCCGGCAAATCCCCAAGAGGGAAATTGTCGCCCACATGATTCAGGATAGCCCGGCGCAAATCACCATCGGTTAGCGTACGCGCCAGCGTGCCGTCATCGCGAAGTATCAATAAAATACCCCGCGCGGTCTGCTCCATGCGCAGCAATGCTTCCCGCAGCGTCAGCGCGGGCGGGACGCACAGGGCCTCCAGTTCCGCGAAACTCATTGAATTTTCCTCGCAGGAATTCCGGCGTAGACCCCCGGCTCCAGCAGGTGTCCGCTCACCACGGCACCAGCGCCCACGGTCACATCATCGCCAATCACCATAAGCGGCAGCACCACGGCACCCGCACCAACCAGGACGCGCTGCCCGGCCTTGACATGCCCTCCCAGGACCGCATTCGGGGCTATATGGGAAAACGCGCCGACCTCCACATCATGGTCAATCACGGCGCCATGGTTGATGATCACACAGGCGCCAATGGCTGCGGCCGGGCCGACAACCGCGCCCGCAGCGACAAAACAGCCGGCAGCCATGCTGCAAAAACGTGACACGACCGCCGCAGGATGAATGACAGATGCAAGGCGCTCGTGGCCCCACAATCCGGCCTCTTTTTGCCTCGCCAGACTGCTGCCGATGGCAATGTGAACAGACACGTTTGATCCCCGTGCCGCATCAACACCCAGCAGTTGAATCCCCGGCAGGAGTTCGCCCTGACAGGAAGATGGGTTGCGGTCCGAAGCAAAAATAGTGGCCCAGCGCTTCTCAAGCAAAGCCGCATCAGCAACAACGCGCCCGTGACCACCCGCGCCGAAAACCATCAGCGAAGCAGTTGAGCGGGGAGGCATTGAGGAACTCATGTGGCGATGCAATCAGGTTTTGGATCAATAAGTGTTGATCTTCTCGAGGACGTACGGCTCCAGAGACAGCGTTACCAAATGCCTTGAAATGCGCGCTCCAGCCAAACCGTCGCCATACCTATTGTCACATGGCGATTTACCGAGTGACAGCGCCAGCCCGATAGCAGCTTCTATGCTTGCGGCATCTGCCGGGACATCGTTCACATTGCCGTTTCTTTCACGCAAGCGCTGGCGATCACCGATATTGATGACCGGCGTTCCAAAAGAAGCAGCCTCAATAATGCCGGAGGAAGAGTTTCCAAGCATCACCGCGCAGTGCTTCATGGCGGCGCAAAAAAGGGGCCGTTCCATATGCCTGAGACGGCTTGATCCGTCCGGTAGCGCCACTTCAGCCAGGGCACGTTGAATCTCATGCGATCCGGCATCGGAATTGGGCTCCAGCCATACAACCGGCAACCCTGTTTTCCCCAAAGCCTGCAAGATACCTAGGGTTTGCGCATAAGCATCGCCCGCCTGTTGAACGACGGGATGAAAAATGGCCAGGACGAACGGGAGCCCGGCAGGCAGCTTCAATGCCAGCTTGCAATCATCCGGGGAAATGTTCGCATCCTCGCGTATGCCATCCAGGCCGGGAGCGCCGGTGACATGTATCCGGTCAGGCGCCTCGCCCATGCGAATCAGGCGCTCTCGCGACTCATGGGTGGCAACCAGGTGGTAATGGCTGAGCTTGCTGATGGCATGGCGCACCGGTTCGTCAACCGTCCCGGAGCGTTCACCACCGTGGATGTGGACACACACCACGCCCAGATGCAGCGCCGCAATTGCGCCGGCAAGCATCTCCCCACGATCACCCAATACCACCAGCAGGTCCGGCTTCTCCCTTTGCAAAAGCGCTGTGATGCCCACAAGGCACTGGCCCACGCTCGCTGACATGCTGTGCGGCGTGCGGGTTTGAACGTCCAGGGGAATCTCACCGCAGATACGCAAGCCGGCAGCCCGGATATCGTCAACTGTGTGGCCAAAATCGGCCTCCAGGTGCATGCCCGTCACGGCCACGCTTAAGTCTGCCAGCGCGGCAAGTTGCTGCAGCGTTGCCTTCATCAGGCCGAAGTCCGCACGCGTACCGCTCAGGTAAATGATTTTCCGGCCGGAAGCGCCCATGGGTTTCACGGCGCCTGGTATCCCACAAACTGATCCCATTGCAATACAGACCCCGCGGCAATGGCGACACATGCCCGCCGCCCTACAAGTCGCGGCAGATCACGCGGCGCAATGCCGGTTGCGGGACGGCGACAGGCCAGTTTTTCCGCCGTGATGAGCTCACCGGCGGCGATATCCAGGGCAGCAACAACGCTGCGTCTGGCGACACGAGCCGTGTCAAGCTCCTCCGGCAGGGGTGCCTTGACACCGTTGCCCAACATCGTGCCAACCCGCCGGATGCCGCGCACCATGCGTGCAAATTCCTCCGGTTCAAGGGACGCGCCATGGTCAGGCCCGGGCAGTTGCCGGCCAAGTGTCAAATGCTTTTCAATCACGCTGGCACCCAGCGCAACCGCTGCCAGTGGGGCTTCAATGCCCAGGCTATGGTCGGAGTAGCCAATAGCCAGTTCCAGGTCGCGCGCCATGCCCAGGATGGCTCGCAGGTTTAGCGTGTCGTCCGGAGCCGGATACGCCGATGTGCAGTGCAAAACCACCACCTCACGCAAATGCCCGCGGGCTGACCTCACCCAGTCAATGGCTTCCCTGATTTCTGCCATCGTACCCATGCCCGTAGACATCAGCAAAGGCAATTGGGCGGCGGCGGCGTGCTCGACAAGCGCACGATGTGTGAGTTCCCCCGAGGAGAGCTTCAGGCGCCTGACACCAAGCCTGACCAGCATGTCGACGGCATCCACCGAAAACGGCGTGGAGAAAAACTCAATGCCTATCGAATCGCAATGCGCCTTGATCTGGTGATGCTGCGCCTCGGACAATTCCAGCCGCTCCAGCATCAGGAACTGGTCGTTATCCCCGGTCTGGCGTGCCTGGTATTGGGCTGTGGGCGCTCCGCGCACAACCAGGTCTTCTGCCCGAAAGGTCTGGAATTTCACTGCATCGGCACCAGCGCTTTTTGCGGCATCGCACAGCCGCAGCGCCATTGCGAGGTCGCCATTGTGGTTGACCCCGGCTTCGGCGATCACAAAGACCTGCCCCGCGTTCACCATGCCGTCCACCCACCATCCACGACCAGGTTATGGCCTGTCACATATTTCGCGGCATCGCTGGTCAGGTAACGCATGGCATTGACCATATCGTCAGCCTGGGCCATGCGCCCAAGTGGTGTACGGTGTGAATAATTTTCAACAAACCTATCGTTTTGCCCGCTAAAAACACCTCCCGGCGTGACGGCATTTACACGCACACCTTTGTGGCCCCAATAAGCGGCGAGGTATTTGGTGAGCCCCCAGAGGCCGGCTTTGCTGGCCGCATAAATGGCCGGGGTGTTGATGGCGCGCCCCAGGTATTCGGAACCCTCGTAAATGCGCTGATCGGGAGCCACGATACCGTAGATGGAGAGCGTATTCACAATGCTGCCGCGCCCGCGCTCGGCCATGGGACTGCCAAACACCTGGGCGCACAACATGGCGCCGGTCAGATTAACGGACATCACTTCATTCCATTCATCCACCGGGAAGGTCTCAAAAGGCTCAAAGAAATTCTCGGACTTGGTCGCTGCATTGTTCAGCAGCGCGTCAGGTTCACCCCATCGCGATGCCAGCAGCGCATGGGCCTGGCTCAGGGAGTCGCGCCGGGCGACATCGGCCACGCAGGTGATCAGGGCATCATGCAGCGGCCCCAGCCTTTCCTCGAGCAGGGCTGCGTCGCGGTCTATGGCAAATACCCGCGCACCGGCATCAATGAAAGCCTTGACAATCTGGATCCCAATAATGCCAGCCGCACCCGTCAAAACAATGACTTTGCCATCCAATCTGAATTCATCCAAATTTGTGACTCCTAGTTAAACTGCCTGAATACCGGTTTGATCGCGTTACCAACCAAAAGACTCTCCGTACTACCTTCTGTGAGCGCCTGGGCATAAACCCTGAATGCCTGGCGGGCTGCAGCCAACGTTTGGTCCAGTGCTACAGCGTCATGGGCATAACTGGGCGCTATCCAGGGCATTAACACCCCTCCACGAATCATCTCCTGCGAGAAAAGCGTGCGCAGCGCCAAGTCGGCCTGACCGTCAGACCCGAGCGTCACATAATTCATCGAAATAGCATTGCCCTGCATCTGGAAGGAATGGGCGATGCCGGCTTCCAACGCAAGAGAATTCAAACCTTCGATCAGTTGCTTGCCGAAACCCCAGAGATGGTCAATGACGGGGAACTCCTCGTACATACGAACCGTCTCCATAAAAGCAGCCAGGCTCGACATCTCCCCCCCGTGGGTGGTAGACATCAGGAATGTCCGCTCCTGCCCTGGACGATTGATGCCACCAACCTCCATGACTTCACGCTTGCCAACCAGCGCGGCCATGGCGAAGCCGTTGGCCATACCCTTGCCGAAAGTCGTGAGGTCAGGCTTGACGCCAAACAAATACTGCGCACCCTTCAAGTGCCAACGAAACCCCGTGATCATTTCATCGAGGATAAACAGCGCGCCATTGTCTCTGCATAGCGCTTCGACCTGGATGAGGAAATTCCCCGCATGGCCAGGGCAGCAGACGGCGCCGGGCGGTGCCATCCGGTTTGCAGCGGCACATTCAGGGCAGGGGCCGACAGTTGTCGCGGGTTCCAGCATGACGCCGGCGATCTGTCCGGGATATGTGTCAAACAGGGTCTGCAAGCTGGCGGCATCGTTGTAATCAAACAGAAGCGTGGTCTGTTGATGTATTGGGGGGATACCGCGTTTCAATTGAGTGGCGCCGATAAACCAGTCGTCGAACGAGAAAAACGGATGCTGGCGCGGCACGCAAATGTATTGCCGCCCGGTGTACGCGCGCGCAACCTTGACAGCGGCAGTCGTAACATTGGACCCATTCTTGGCAAACTTCACCATGTCCGCGCTGTCAATCAGCGATACCAGGCGCTCGGCAGCCTCCAGTTCAAGCACAGAAGCACGGGTCAGGTTGACACCAAGCGACATGCCATGCGCGGCCGCACGATTGATGCGCTCATCAGCGTAGCCCAGCGTCACCGCACGCAAGCCCATACCGTAATCGAGCAATGTTCGTCCGTCTCCAGCGACAACATAGGCGCCTTTGCCGCTGACAAGGATTTCTGGTGCATTACCCGGATACTGGTCATCCCCTCTTGAATAGGTATGAGCCCCGCCTGGGATCACCTTGTGCAAGCGTTCGCTGTAACTTTGCGTCATGATTTTCCTGTGAATATCCCGTTGGTATCAAAATTCTCCAAAGCAGCGCTCACGGAAGTTTCCCCTGAAAGCGATTGAGGATGGCCTCTACACACAGAAAATCGAATTCGTCGTCCACTTCATAATTCTGCCAACGCTGCACTTCGTAGCCAAGCAGTCGCGATGGATAAAAGCTGCGGCCCTGGCGCAAGGTTTCGACCTTAACCGCATACATGCCGCCATAGGGAAACCAGGCCGTGTTGCGTAAGCCCTCATCAACGCCAAACAACGGCGTCAAAAATCCTGCATCGCTCCTGGATTTCATCACTGCGGGCTGTTCAAGCTGAACACGGCCTGCTCCCACAACGGCATCCGCGTCAGCCCAATGCTCCGTCAAAAGCCGCAGTACGCCGGCAAAATCACCTTTTGCGCGCAAGGGAGAGGTCGGCTCCATCAACATAACGGCATCAAAGTTCAGTCCTTGCTGGTCGCGCAAAAAATCAAGCGCGTGCAACACAGCGTCCTCCGAAGTACTCAGATCGGCAGCTAAATGGTCCGGCCGTAAAAATGGTATTTCAACTCCATAAGGAGCAACCACATCGGCTATCGGCTGCGAATCCGTCGATAAAACCAGTTTATTGAAAACTCCACAGGAGGCGGCCGCCTCTGCAGTCCATGCGATCAGCGGTTTCCCATGCAAGTTCCGTATATTCTTTCCCGGCAAACGTTTGCTGCCACCGCGAGCCAGAATTAGGCCCAAAATTTTGCGTTTCTCCGGATCGCTCATCAAGCCAATCTTTCTGCCGCAAGGGCGCAAACATGCGACGCCACGGCCTGTGCCGCATGGCCATTTCTCTCAAGACCTAATTTATCCATGCTATCGCCCGCCAGTCCCTGCTCGAGGAGTTGTATCAACATAGCCGGATTGTCCGCCCTCTCGCTCATGCCGAACAAAGAATAGTCAAGACCGGAAATCCGGACATACGGTGAAAACCCAATATTGATCACGCGTTTTCCCGCAATATGCGCCTGAACACCGACGGTCGTGATCTGCACCACAACCTGATCGGATGCCAACAAGACCGGTAGCAGCGGCTCAACCCCGGGTTGACTCCAATGGACTCTTGGATGAACCGGCGGTTTAACAAAAGCATGCCATTCGTTGGGATGATAACGAACGGCAAGGCAGGCGTCAGGGTGCGATTCGACCCAATCCACAAGCAGTTGCTGCACCTGGTTACCCAACCCACTGCCCGCGAACCCGGCTGGCAAGGCCTGTGGCATCTCGAGATGCCCAGCCCAAAAGATGATATTTTTTTTATCCCACCCCTTCGCCGCACGCCACAAATCTCCCTGGGTTTTGGCATCTGACGTAATCAGGTTGTCAAAAGCCGGATTCCCCGTGACGAAGATTCGCGCTGGCGCTATCCCGGCGGCCACCATGTTTTCCCTGGTCGCTTCGGCCAGGACAGTCAGTCGATCAGCATGCACCGAACGCTTTAAAAACGGGTCTCCAGGAAGAGCAAACAGGTCCAGCATGGACAGGCAGGGGATACCAAGTGAAACCGCGGCCTCTATCGCTGCCTGCTCGCTGCGCGGTGAATTGGTCGTAACGACGATGTCGATTTCCAGGCTCTGCAACACAGCGCGGAAAAAATTCAGAGGCAAAAATCCATGTCGCCCGTTTTTCGCCCAGCGCAGCCAGGCGGCCTCCTCGCCTTCGTTTTCAACCCATTCAAGGAAATTAAAGCCAAGGTAAGCAATCGACTCTTCGCGTGCTACTCCCGGATGCTCGTCACCGGAGACCAATTGCGCGCCATACCTGAAAGCGCGGCCCGCATCAGGAAAGCCGGAAAAATCGCGAAAACCGAGGGGCATTTCACCAGCGCGCAGCGCAACGTCGAAGCCCGTGGTCAACGCCAATATGCGGGCATCGCAACCCGGCATTTGCTGGCGGAGCGCATGCATGACCGGCAGGCACATTTCGACATGCCCTCCGCCATAACTGACAAAGAGAATTCTGGTGGACCGCCCCATCTCAACGATTCCTGCTGCGGGAGCCTGTTGATCGCATAGCCGTCATGATGACGGGAAATTGCAGGGTCGGATTATCAGGTGACATCGGCATCAATTTGCCTTCAAAGGAATGGCTGCATTGTGCGGGTGATCTGGTTCAAAAAAAGTCCACGTAACGCCGTAGTTCTTCCGGCGATATGGTTGCCAGAAAATCATCGCACTCGATGCGCTTTAGCTTCTGGAACTCATCGACAAAAGGAGAGCCCAGGCCCGCGCACAAGACGGCGTCGACCTCCAAGGCATCGAGCGCACCGGCCAGCGACGCGGGCAGGCGCCGAATACCGCGCGCCGCGAGTTCGGCAAAACTTAGTTGATACAGGTTGTCATTGCATGGCAAACCTGGTTCGAGCTTGCATGCAATGCCGTCAAGGCCCGCATAAATAATCGCCGCTGTTAGCAAATAGGGATTGGCCGACGCGTCGGGCACCCGCAACTCAAGCCGTCCACCCGGGACGCGCACAAAGGCCGTGCGGTTGTTGTTCCCGTAGGCGATGTTGACCGGCGCCCAGGTCGCACCGGAACGCGAACCGCGCGATACCAGCCGCTTATAGGAATTGACGCAGGGTGCGGCAATGGCAGTCAAGCCCGGCGCGTGGGCCAGCAAACCGCCGAGGAAGTGATAGGCCATCGGGCTCAAGTCCATACCACGCGGATCAGTCTTGTCCTCAAAGGCGTTGTCGCCGAATTTTTTACCCGCCGACATGTGCATGTGCAAGCCGCTGCCCGAGCGCTCAATAAAAGGCTTGGGCATAAACGAGCACAACATTCCATGCTTTTTGGCGATGGCCTGGGCCGCCATCTTGAAGTAAGTCAGGTTGTCTGCCGTCCGCAACCCATCGGCGTAAGTGAAGTTCATTTCGAACTGGCCATTGGCGTCTTCATGGTCGATCTGGTAGACGTCAATGCCCGCGCCTGCCAGCGCCGCGTGCAACTCCATCAGGAAATCCGAAACCGACGACAGATGGCGAAAATCGTAGCAGGGCTTGTCCAGCGATTCGGAGTCGGTTGCGACTTCGTAAGACCCCGCGTCGTTTTTCTTGAGCAGAAAGAATTCCGGTTCAAGCCCGGAGAAAAATTCAAGGCCAGTGGCTTCGCGGAATGCCGCCAACGCCTTTTTGGCAATGACGCGCGAATCCAGCGGGTGCGGCTTGCCGCCCACGTGCCCCTCGCAGGTCACCGTGGCGGTGGACGGCATCCACGGTACAGGACGGATCGCGTCGCGGTCTCCAATGGCCATGAACTCCTGGCCGTGCGGGCCCATGCCCATGCCCGCAATCGCAAAGCCCGCAAAGCCCGCGCCTGCGCCAAAAATCATTTCCTTGTGCTTGGCCGGCACCAGCTTGGCTTTGGGCCGGCCATGGATATCGACAAACTGGGCAAGGTAGTAATCAAAGTCGGCCATGATGCAGGGTCTCCACCTGTTATTGCTGTTGTGGGAAGAATTCCTGCAACCAGAGCTTGGTCATCAGCAGGGTGCGCAATGGCTTGGTGTGGTTGTGCAGGCCGCTACGATGCTCCTCAAGCATCACATGCAGTTCCTTGCGGTCAAAGCGGCCCCCGTCGGGCAGGTTCAGCACATCCCGCGCCCAGGTGTAGAGAGGTCCCTTGATCCATTCGCCTATCGGCAAGGTTGGCATGGTTTTTGGGCGGAACACAAAGTCGTGGTCAAAATAATTTGCAGCGGCCTGCTTGAGAAAATGTTTGCCGATGCCGTCGCGGAATTTCGAGGTGATCGGCAGGCGTGCAAACATCTCGCTGACGCGATGATCGAGGAAAGGTGCGCGTCCCTCGATGGACCAGCAGGCACCCATGCGATCCCCCTTGACTGAATTGTTGCCCGGCATCAGTGAGTTGAGCTCATAAGCAGCGACCTGCTCAGCCGGCTCAAGGTCACCGAAGGGCTCTATGATTTCCATGAACTTGTCGAGCGCGCCCTGGGTGTGCGGGAAGAACTCCGGGCTCATCATGCGCCGGCGGTCCTTTTCGGTGCTGTAGCTGATCAGGTCGAAGTAATTGCGCATGGGGAAATTGGTGCGCGTCATCTCCGAGAAAAACTGCTCGTTGTGGCGAAAGCCCAGCATCACCTCGTCCGGGCCATCACCGGTAAACATCACGATTTTCCCGCGCTTGTGCGCTTCGCGCGAGAGCAGGAAAAACAGGAAAAACGAAAAGTCGCCATGCGGCTGCTCGGCATGGCGAACCACCATTTGTGCAATCTCGGGAATATCGGCAGGCGTGATGTCAAGCGGATCCAGCTTGATGTTGAGGTCGGACGCCACGCGCTGGGCATAGGAGTATTCGGAGAATCCCTTGTCCTCGATACGCAAGCCAAGCGCGTCAAGCTGCGGGCGGTTCCACTGCGGCACCAGGCGATTGGCGATCACCGATGAGTCGACACCGCCCGACAGAAACAGCCCGCCATCGACATCGAAACGCATCTGCAGCCTGATGGCTTCATCAAGCGCTTTTTCCAGGTCTTCCTGGCTTGCATCGACACGCGGGCCATCAAGCGGCCAGCTCCAGTAGCGCACCGGCTCAGAGAACTTGCCCGCGCCATACCGCATGAAAGTGCCTGGCGGCAAGTGACGTATGCCCTGAAAACAGGTTTCAGGTGGTGGGCAGTAGTTGAAAGTGAACACATTGCCCAGCGCTGACTCATTGACCTTGCGCTCGAACTTCGGCAAAGCCAATATGGCCTTCATTTCGCTGGCAAAAGCCAGACCGCCTTCATACGCGGCGTAAAAACAGGGTTTGATGCCCTGGCGGTCGCGCGCCAGCATACCGGTCTCGGTGCGCTGGTCCCAGACAAAAAAAGCAAACATGCCGACCAGGTCGTCCAGCATCTTCTCGCCCTTTTCACACCACAGATGCACCAGTACCTCGGTGTCGCAGCGCGACTTGAACTTGTAGCCCTTGGCCTTGAGCTGCTCGCGCAACTCGATGAAGTTGAAAATCTCGCCGTTAAAAACCACCCATACCTTGCCGTCGGTGCTGGACATGGGCTGCATGCCGTTTTCCGGATCAACAACTGCAAGCCGCGCATGGCCCAGAACAGCACGGCCGAGTTCTTCAACGCCCTGCTCGTCCACACCGCGGTACTTGATGCAGTCGATCATCTTCCAGACATCGTCTTTGGTCGTACCCTTGGCGTTGACAACGCCAGCTATTCCACACATGGCAAATCCTTAATTCTTCAAATCGATTCGTGCAATCTTGCGGCTTACCGGGGCGCTTTCAACCAGCGCCTCGTCGGTGGCGTCCTCGTCAAAGACGCGCTGGAATATCTCCACCTGGTAATCCAGGCTGGCTTTGGTCTCGGTCTCCGTCGGCTCGATCAGCATGGCTGATTTCAGATCGCCCGGAAAATACACGCAACCCGCACCCACCAGCGTGGGCGGGTGTATGCCATAGTCAATCAGGCGTTTGGCAAACTGGCGGGCCGAGGTGTTGAGCTTCTCACCCGACAGCAGGGTTTCGTGTTTGCAGAACTGCGCATACACCGGCGGCAACATGTGGCTGAGCCGGTGCTGCAGGTAGTTGGCATTGAGCACGGCATTTTCAGATGCCTGCCGCAAGCCGGAAGCACCCATGGTTCGCAGATAGCCATAGGCACGCAACAGAACCGCGACATGCCCGTGAAAACTCTTCATTTTCCCGATGGACAGCGGCCTGTCGTCGTCGCACCGCGCCACGCCATCACGCCTGACCGCAACCGGGCTGGGCAGGTAAGGCGCCAGCGCGGCCTTGACGGCCACAGGCCCGGCACCCGGCCCGCCACCGCCGTGAGGCGTGGAAAAGGTCTTGTGCACATTGACGTGCACCACATCAAAGCCCATGTCACCCGGGCGCACTATGCCCATCAAGGCATTCAGGTTGGCGCCATCGTAATAAAGCAGGGAACCGTTGGCGTGTACCGCATCGGCAATTTCCACGATCTGGTCTTCAAACAGCCCCAGCGTGGACGGATTGGTCAGCATGAAGGCCGCTACATCGGGTGTCAGCATTTCACGCAACGCGACCAGGTCCACACGGCCCTTGAGGTCCGAAGGCACGATGCGGCATTCAAAACCCGCCATGGCCGCGGAAGCCGGGTTGGTGCCATGCGCGGAATCGGGCACCAGAACCACGGGACGGCGACTGTTCATGCGATCAAAGTGGGCGCGAATCACCAGCAGGCCAGCCAACTCGCCATGCGCACCCGCCGCAGGCGCCAGGCAGCAGGCATCCATGCCGGTGATTTCACAAATCATGGCCTGAAGCCGCTCATACATTTCCCAGACACCGCCCAGGGTGTCGGCATCCTGCAGGGGATGGGCATGGGCAAAGCCGGGAAACGCCGCCAGCGCGTCGTTGCGCTTGGGGTTGTACTTCATGGTGCATGAGCCCAATGGATAGGGGCCGTTGTCCACACCGTGCGACTCCTGGCTCAGGCGGGTGAAGTGGCGCACCACATCGACTTCACTGACCTCAGGCAAACCTATCGTTGTGCGCTGGCGCGCAAAAGCCGGCAGCACCGGTGACCCGGCCAAACCACGGGAACCGGCAAACACATCACTTGCGGCACCAGGGCGATGCAGGTCGGTAATCATCTGGGAAGCTGAGGTCGCGGCCATTTCAGCAGGCCTCCAGGCACGCGCCGGCATGACGCGCATAGGCCTCAATATCGGCGCGGCTCTTGGTTTCGGTGGCGGCAATCAGCAAGCCGCGCGCATGCCCGGCCAAAGATGCTTGCACGGGCACGCCGGCAAAAATACCGAACTTGCGCATTTGCGCACAGAACAGCGAAGCTGCTACAGGCAACTCAATTGCAAACTCGTTGAAATGCACGCCGGTGCGCAGCAGCCTGACGCCAGGCAAGGCCGTCAGCAATTCACGCAGCAGCGCAGCATTCGCCGCATTGGCCTGGGCGATACGCATGAAGTTGGCCTCGCCCAGGCAGGCCAGGTAAATCGCCGCACGGATGGCATTCAGCGCCTGGTTGGAGCAGATGTGGCTGGTGGCCTTGTCGCGCGCCACGTGCTGCTCGCGGTCCTCCTTGACGAGCGCATAGCCGAGCTTGCCGTTGAGGTCATGCACACGCCCAACCAGGCGGCCCGGCAGGTAACGCTCAAGGGGTTTTGCACAGGCAATGATGCCGACATAAGGGCCACCGGCGCTCAATGGCAGGCCGAGAGGCTGACCTTCACAAACCACGATATCTGCACCCAGTTTGCCGGGCGCTTCCAGCCACCCGCAGAGCAAGGGATTGACGCAGGCACAAAGCAGAGCCTTGTGGATTTTGCAGATCCCGGCCATCGCCGCCACGTCTTCAATGACACCCAGCGCATTCGGGCTTTGCAACACCACCCCGGCGACATCACCGCCAGCCAGCAACACTGAAATTGCAGCCGGATCGGCAAGTCCCGTCACAGGATGCTGGGGCAGGTAGTCAATCGTCACACCACGCGGCTCGAGGTAAGTGGACAGCACTTCCCGGTATTCAGGCCAGATGGCCTGGGCCACCACCACACGGCGTTTGCCGGTGGCCGAACACATCATCCAGCAAGATTCGGCAAGGGCCGTGGCACCGTCATAAACGGAGCAGTTCACACATTCCTGGCCCAGCAGGCGGCCGGCCAGCACCTGGAACTCAAACAGCGCCTGCAGCAGGCCCTGGCTCATCTCGGGCTGGTATGGCGTGTAGGCGGTGAGGAACTCGCCTCGCGACACGATGGCATCGACTACCGCGGGGATGTAATGCTCGTAAGCACCGCCACCGAGAAAGCTGGCATGCGACAGCACCGTGCTGTTCATGCCGGCCATGGTGCGGACATCGCGCATGAGCTCCCATTCGCTCAGCGCCGGGGGGATGTCAAGCGCGCGGCGCAAACGCACCTGCGCCGGGACGTCCTCAAACAGCTGCTCCACCGAATGGAGGCCCATCACCTCCAGCATGGCCTGAATGTCAGACCCGGTGTGGACGTTGTACCCAACAGGCTTTTGCTCCAGCACGGATTCGTGTTGTCTTTGATTCACGTCTTTTTCAGCTTGTTAGGCACCATTTTGAAAGGGGCGGCAGCGATTTTGATTATAGGGTGGGGGTCAACGCGCCGGACGGGGTGACAAGGCCGCAAACGCCCTCAGTTGGAATGTCGCCCACCCAGCTGCTGTACCGTCCGCCAGATTATTTGAAGGTCCCGCAAAACCGAACCCTCATGTACATACTGGAGGTCCAGGGAGCGCTGCCGATCGAAGCTTATATCGGATCGTCCGCTTATTTGAGCAAGGCCCGTGATTCCAGGCCGAACGCTGCATCGCTCGGCCCACTCCGAACTTGTGTACAACGACCGTTCCGCTGGCACATGCGGTCGCGGGCCGACCAAACTCATGTCGCCCCACAGCACATTGATGATTTGAGGCAGCTCGTCAATACTGGTACGCCGCATGAATCGGCCTACCCTGGTAATGCGCGGATCATTGCTGACGGTGTAATAAGGCCCAATTCCGGGGGCATTTTTCACCATGCTCCGGAATTTGTACATGGAAAATTCCCTTGCGTTTTGCCCAATCCTTGCCTGCCGGAAGAAAACCGGGAAACCGCTATCGACCGCAACCGCCACACACGCAATCAACAACAAGGGAAAAAGCACAACAAGCGCCACCAGCGACAGCGTGACGTCCATCAACCGTTTCATGCGGCGACTTTCACGCCTTGTGCCAGCACACCGATCAAACCGGCCACGCGTACGCGGTCTTTTTCTGTCTGGATTGCCGTCCGCAAGGCCAGCTCGCCTTCTGCCGCCCTAAGTGCCTTGACGGCTTCCTCAAACGACTTCCCACGATCCGGCCGGTTGAAAGTGCGCGACAGGATAACGGCTTGCGAGCCCAGGCGCACATGCTCGCCCAGCACATCCCGGCCCGGCAGTACACCTTCATCGATACGGGCAATACCGCCGAAACCCATCCTCAAGCCACGCAGCCTGGCCGCGCTTGCCACCCGGTCAACATGCCCCTGAAGCAGCGGCTCAAACATGAAACTGCAACCCAGCGACAAATGCAGGTCATTCAGCCCGACAAATACTTCATAAAGCCCCGGCGTATCCAGCCACTCATGCAGCGACCCAAGTGCTCCGGCGGTTTCAAGCAGTGGCACGATGGGCGCGCGGCCATCAACCATTTCGGCAAAGGCCTGCAGCTGCCGCGCCTCCGTGAACATGGGCAGCATGAGAAGGTCCGCACCCTGCGCCAAAACCTCGTCGACCTCCGCCTTGATGGCCCCGGGATTGTCCATCTGGTAGGGATTGACGCGAACCATCAGCCTGGAGCGCCTGAGAACGGCCTTGATGCGCCCCACATCGTCCACATGATGGGTGCTGATGAAGGTATCGAGACCCTTCTGGCGCTCGGCCTTTCCGTTTCGCTCCAGGTCAACAAATACCCGCATGCCCTCCATCTGGTCACAGCGTGCGGCCAGTTCCGGGTCGTTCGTAATGGTCAGTAAATCAATCATGGCGCGAAATAAGGTCTGGTGATGGCTTGTTTAACTGGCACTCAAGGCTGCAAAAAAAGCCCTGCCCGCTGCAGTCGCGCAAACAGCAGGCCACGCAGCAGCGGGCTTGCCAGTACGGCACTGCCCACGACCAGCAGGCCATAAACACAGCACAGAATCATAGTTAATTGCACGCCCGGGGCTACAAACAGGGGTTTCAGCGAGATCAGCAAGAGCGATGCCAGCAATGGCACAAGGCAGGCCAGCCACGGAAACGTGCGCCTGAGGCTTTTGCGTTCAGCCACCATCAACACCAGGGCCACGCCCGCCAGCACGGCGTCCAGCATCCACATGACGGCAGCCCCTTTCGCTGCCCCATGCTCACCAGCGCCGGCCCAGCCCAGCACGAGCAGCGCCAGCAAACCTGCCGCATAGGCCCAAACCGCCACATGCATGCGCTGCGAAATGGCCATCACCGTCAGCAGCACGGCGATCAGCGCCTGCGGCAGCAGGGACCAGACCCCGATGGCGCTCCATTGGGCAATGACTTCAAGCTTGTCCGCGCCCATGCGGCCCCAACCGAACAGCAGGCCGGCAAGCGGCAGGGAAAACGTAGCCACCACGGCCACCGCAGCGCAGGCCAGCGCCCAGGCCAGCGAAAAAGCCAGCCGCAGCGCCTTCTCGCGCTCGGGGCTACCGGCGTCGGTGCGGGTAATCGCCGGAAACGCCAGGCTGGCCACCAGTTGCACCGCCAGTACCAGCGGCAGTTCGACCAGCTTCCAGGCGTAGTTAAAACTCGCCAGCGCGCCCTCGCCGCCCTGTGAGGCAATGCTGCGCCCCACCAGCGGCAGCAGCAAGAGCAGGCCCGAAGACAATCCGGCCCAGATCCAGACACTGGCTTTGGGCAACCCCGTCCCCACGGACCGTCCCGCTGGGCTTGCCACCGGCGCCAGATCCCGCCGCAAACGCCAGCCAAGCCAACCCAGGCGCGCCAGCATGGCCAGCAGCAAAAACAGGCCCAGACCGGCCGTCGTGCCTGCATCCATAAGCCCCGCTGCAACCAGCAACAAAGCCGCTACCAGCAACAGGTTGACCAGCAGGTTGCCGGCATACATGCCAATAAAGTCACATTCATATTGCAATCTTGTCATCCACAGGGCGGCCAGCATGGCCAGCGGCAACACCACGGCGCTCCAGGCCAGGGACGAGGCCCCCAGCGCCCTCATGTCACCCTTCAGGCCAGGTGCCAGCGCCTGCGCCAGCAAGTCCTGCAACAGCCAGATCACCAGGCCCAGCAGCACACCGGCCGCGATCAAGGTATTCGCGACTTTTTTCTGGCTGGCGTTCTGCCCCGCCGCACTTTGCCGGGCCCAATGGGGTAACAACACATAAGCCAGCGCACCGCTGAGAAAAATACCCACCAGCAGATCAGGCAGGGTGAACATGACAATCACCACGTCACCCATGCCGCTAGAGCCAAACGCCGCGGCCTGCACGGACTCCCGGACCAGGCCAAGTACGCGGCTAAGCAGCAACAAACCCAGGGAAAAAACACCAGCGCGCAAATACATGACCCGGATTATCCGGCCTTGGCGCCTGCTCCTGAGGGGGCTACGCACACATAAAAACCAAAGCGCTCCCGTAAAAAACTAAAATCAGGGTTTTGAATACGTTTAGTCACATTCCGGTCACACCGATCCGGCCGGATTGCAGGCAGCTGCCGCCACCCCGGCAGGCTGTGGGCAAATTACTTACGTGACTTTTCGATCCACCTATCCGAGCATAAGAATCCAAGCCCATGACAACGAACGCGCCCGCCACCAGCCCCGTCCAGCCCGCCCCGCAAGATGAAAACCAGCTCATCATCGAGCGCCGTGAAAAGCTCAAGGCCTTGCGCAGCGCGGGCATTGCCTTTCCCAACGACGTCAAGCCGGAACACCGCGCGGCAGCCCTGTTTGCACAATACGGCGACAAGACCAATGAAGAGCTGGAGCCGCTGGCGGTCAAGGTCAGCGTGGCCGGCCGCATGATGCTCAAGCGCGTGATGGGCAAGGCCAGTTTTGCCACCCTGCAGGACGCTTCTTTTGGTCCGTCTGGCGGCCGCATCCAGCTTTACATCAACAACGAAGGCGTGGGCGAAGCCGTCCACAGCGCCTTCAAGCATTGGGACCTGGGTGACATCGTCGCCGCCACCGGCACGCTGTTCAGGACCAAGACCGGCGAGCTGTCTATCCACGCCAGCAGCCTGCGCCTGGTGACCAAAAGCCTGCGTCCCCTGCCCGACAAGTTCCACGGCATGGCCGACCAGGAGGTCAAATACCGCCAGCGTTATGTGGACCTGATCATGGACGAGTCCGCGCGCAAGCGTTTCATGGCGCGCAGCAAGGCCGTCAGCGGCATACGCGAGTTCATGGTGGCCAACGACTTCCTTGAAGTCGAAACGCCCATGCTGCACCCGATTCCGGGCGGCGCCAATGCCAAGCCCTTCAAGACGCACCACAACGCGCTGGACCAGGAAATGTTCCTGCGCATCGCACCCGAGCTCTACCTCAAGCGCCTGATCGTCGGTGGTTTCGAGCGCGTGTTCGAGATCAACCGCAGCTACCGCAACGAAGGCATCAGCGTTCGCCACAACCCCGAGTTCACCATGATGGAGTTCTACGCCGCGTGGTGGAACTACTCCGACCTGATGAGCTTTACCGAATCGCTGATCCGTGACGTGGCGCAAAAGGTCTGCGGCTCGCTGCAACTCACCTACGGCGGCAAGGCGGTTGACCTGGGCCAGCCTTTTGAACGCCTGACGATTCGCGAAGCCATACTCAAGCACACCGAGGCCGGCGAGCATGTGGACGACACGGTGTGGCTGACCAACGCCCTCAAGAAGCTCGGCATGAACGAGGAAAAAGACCGCCTGTCCAGCCGTTCGCTGGCCAGCCTGCAGGTGTTGTACTTTGAGGAACTGGTGGAAGAAAAGCTCTGGCAGCCGACCTTCATCATGGAGCACCCGACCGAAATCTCGCCGCTGGCGCGCGCCAACGACAGCCGGCCCGAAGTCACCGAGCGTTTTGAGCTCTACATCACCGGCCGCGAATTCGGCAACGGTTTCAGCGAACTGAACGACGCCGAAGAGCAGGCCGCCCGCTTTAACGCCCAGGTCGAAGCCAAGGACAGCGGCGACGACGAAGCCATGTTCTACGACCACGACTTCATACGCGCGCTGGAATACGGCATGCCCCCCACCGGCGGCTGCGGCGTGGGCATAGACCGGCTGATGATGCTGCTGACCGACAGCCCCAGCATTCGCGATGTGATCCTGTTCCCGGCCTTGCGCCGCGAGGCCTAAAGAGCCTTTTGGGCGAATTTTCGAAGCGTTTTATGGCCTTGGCCACCGTGGAATGGGCGCAATCAGCTATTAAATTAATAGCAACCAGTTCACCCACAAGAGCACTCCAGGCATGTCCGACATCACAATGAAATACTTGGCGGGCTATCCGGAAAGCCTCAAGGCACAGGTGCAGCAGCTGCAGGCAGAGGACCGGCTGGGCGACATGCTGCTCAGAAAATACCCGCATGGCCACGGCGTGCGGACCGACAAGGCGCTTTACGACTACGTCATGGCGCTCAAGGACAAGTTCCTGCGCAGTTCGGAGCCGCTGTCCAAGGTCGCGTTTGACAACAAACTCCACGTGATTGCCCATGCGCTGGGCACCCACACCACCGTGTCCCGGGTGCAGGGCAGCAAACTCAAGGCCAAACGCGAGATCCGCGTGGCCACGCTGTTCAGGGAAGTGCCAGAGGAGTTCCTGAAAATGATCACAGTGCACGAGTTGGCCCACATCAAGGAGAAGGCGCATGACAAGGCCTTCTACCAGCTCTGCACCCATATGGAGCCGCGCTACCACCAGTATGAATTCGACCTGCGCGTCTACCTCACCCATGTGGATGTGGCGGGCAAGCTCGACTGGCCGGCCAGGGCCTGAACCCGCGCCCAGGCAACCCCATCAGCCCCTTGGCTGCGCCCCAAAAACCGGTTGCTACAATGATTTTGGCCGGGCCCCTGCCGCGTCATTCCAGTTTCTTTTGTCCCCCAACAGAGATAGCCATGCAACCGTCTGTCAAACCCAAAGTCCCCAATTTCTCTTCAGGCCCCTGCGCCAAGCGCCCCGGCTATGACGTGAGCAAACTACAGCTCGACGTGCTGGGCCGTTCGCACCGCTCCGCGCTGGGTAAAAAGGCGCTGGGCCTGGCCTGCTCCGAGACGGCGCGCATCCTCGGCCTGCCCGAAGGCTACCGCGTGGCTGTTGTCCCCGGCTCGGACACCGGCGCGATAGAAATGGCCATGTGGTCCCTGCTGGGCCCGCGCGGTGTGGACGTGCTGGAGTGGGAGTCCTTCAGCGCCGGCTGGGTGACCGATATCGTCAAGCAGCTCAAGCTGCCCAATACCAATGTGCTGCAGGCCGGCTACGGCGACATCACCGACTTTTCCAAGGTCAATTTTGACAACGACGTGGTGTTTGTGTGGAACGGCACGACCTCCGGTGTCAAGGTACCCAGCGGTGACTGGATTCCCGCCAATCGCGCCGGCCTGACGCTGTGCGACGCCACCTCGTCCGTGTTTGCCATGGACATGCCGTGGGACAAGCTCGATGTGGTCACCTACTCATGGCAAAAAGTGCTGGGCGGCGAAGGCGGCCACGGCATGCTGATCTTGAGCCCGCGTGCGGTTGAACGGCTTGAGGCCTACAACCCGCCCTGGCCCATGCCCAAGGTGTTCCGCATGAAGTCCGGCGGCAAGATATCCGAAGGCCTGTTCAAGGGCGAAACCATCAACACGCCGTCCATGCTGTGCGTGGCCGACTACCTGGACGCGCTGCAATGGGCCGAAAGCGTTGGCGGCGTCAAGGGCACCATCGCCCGCAGCGAAGCCAACCTGAAAGTCATAGAAGACTTCTGCGCCGCCAACGACTGGATTTCCTTCCTGGCCAAGGACAAGGCCACCCGTTCCAACACCAGCGTCTGCCTGAGCCTGAAGCTGACCGAGGAGCAGGTCAAGAAGATGGCCAAGCTGCTGGAAACCGAAGGCGTAGCCTACGACATAGGCGCCTACAAGGACGCACCTGCCGGGCTGCGCATCTGGTGCGGCGCCACGGTCGAAAAGTCCGATCTGCAGGCGCTGATGCCCTGGCTGACCTGGGCCTACGAACAGGTTCGCGCCTAGGGCCTTCCCGCTGCATTGCCTTCTGCGGCGCTTCTACGGTACTTCGCCGGGGCGCCGCCACCCAGTCACCCGTCCGGAGTCGCTGAATATGTACAAGGTCAGAACTTACAACCAGATTTCCGTCAAGGGACTGGATCGTTTTCCGCGCCAGACATATGAGGTGGGCAGTGACATCGGCCAGCCCGATGCGTTCTTGCTGCGCAGCCAGAAACTGCAGGACGTAGAGATACCCCAATCCCTGCTGGCCGCCGCGCGCGCGGGGGCCGGGGTCAACAACGTGCCGATTGCGCAGTACAGCAAGCAGGGCATCGTGGTGTTCAACACACCGGGCGCCAACGCCAATGCGGTCAAGGAACTGGTGATGGCCGGCATGCTGCTGGCCACACGCGGCATTTTGCCGGGCATGGCCTATGTGAACTCGCTGACGGCCATGAGCGATGCGGCGGAGATGTCCGCGCTGCTGGAAAAAGAAAAAACCCGTTTTGCCGGCGGTGAGATCAAGGGCAAGACCCTGGGCATTGTGGGCCTGGGCGCCATTGGCTCCATGGTCGCCGACATGGCCCTGGCCATGGGCATGAAGGTGGTGGGTTTTGATCCGGCGCTGTCCATCGATGCCGCCTGGCGTTTGTCCAGCGAAGTCAGCCGTATGGAAAACCTGCAATCCCTGCTGACCCGCGCCGACTACATCTCGCTGCACGTACCGGCCATGGACGCCACACACCACCTGATCAACGACGATGCGCTGGGCCTGGTCAAGACCGGCGCCGTGTTGCTCAACTTTGCCCGCGAAACCATCGTCGATTCGGCGGCCGTCCAACGCAGCCTGGACAAGGGCAAACTCGGCAAATACGTTTGCGACTTCCCCGAGCCCGCCCTGCTTGGCCACGCCAAGGTCATCGCCACGCCGCACATAGGCGCCAGCACCGAGGAGTCGGAAGAAAATTGCGCCGTGATGGCGGCCAACCAGCTGATGGACTACCTGGAAAACGGCAACATCGTGAACTCGGTGAATTTCCCCAGCGTCAGCATGGGCCGCACGGCGGGCACCACCCGCATCACCTTTTCCAATGACAACGTCTCCGGCGTCCTTGGCCATGTCCTGTCGGTGCTGGCGGAGAAAAAAGTCAACGTCATAGACATGATGAACAAGAGCCGCGGCGAGCTGGCCTTCAACATCATCGACGTCGAGACCACGCCCGGCGACCACGTGGTGGCGGCCATCGAGGCGGTGGCGCATGTGATTCGCGTCCGGGTGATCTGAAAGCTGGCGCAGGCGTTCAGAGGCTTTTTGTGGCCGCGACACCGCATTTTTTCAATGAAAAAGGCCTGCAAGCCAATAGGGATAAGCGCAGCCAGCTACTGAATCAATAGCATCCACGGCGCTCATTCACGCCGGCGCAAGCTCAGGGAATCAGTCCCATCGCATGCATATAGGCCGGCTGCAGCATCAGATCGTCCCAGTTGTGGGCTGGCGTCCTGGGCAGTAGTTCGAGCCTGCGCATCTCGCTGGACTCCAGCGCCTCCCAGCGGCCCTTGACCAGCGCCTCGGCCATGCCGTCCAGCAGTTCATCGACAGGCTTGCCCTCGCCCACCGACTGGTTGCACAGCAGCACCATGTCGCAACCGGCATTCAGCGCGGTCACTGCCGCCTGGGTGTAGCTGACCTGCTTGCCGTCTATCAGGCGCGCACCAGCCATGCTCAGGTCATCGCTGAAAATCGCGCCGCCAAACCCGAGCTGGCCGCGCAGGATAAAGGTCAGCCATTGCTCCGAAAAGCCGGCCGGGCGCGCATCCACCTTGGGGTAAATCACATGCGCCGGCATCACGCTGGTCAGCGTGGTGTTAAGCCACTCGTACGGCGCGCTGTCGTCGGCCAGGATGGCCTTGAGGCTGCGTTTGTCGACCGGGATGTCGGTGTGCGAGTCAGCCTTGACAAAACCGTGGCCGGGGAAATGTTTGCCGCAATTGGCCATGCCGGCCTGCAGCAGGCCATGCATCAGGCTTTTGGCGAGCAGGGTGACCACACGCGGATCGCGGCCAAAAGCGCGGTCGCCAATGACGCCACTGGCGCCAAAGTCAAGATCCAGCACCGGTGTGAAGCTGAAATCCACACCGCAGCTGCGCAGCTCGGCGGCCAGCACGTAACCGCAGGCGGTCGCCGCATTGGTGGCCGCCAACTGGTCCTTGATCCACAACTCGCCCAGCGCGCCCATGGGCGGCAGGTGGGTGAAGCCGTCATTGCGAAAACGCTGCACGCGGCCGCCTTCGTGGTCAACGCAGATCAGCAGGTCCTTGCGTATGCTTTTGATTTCGGCGCATAGCTCGGCAAGCTGCCGGCGGTCTTGCCAGTTGCGGCCAAACAGGATGATGCCGCCGGTAAGCGGATGCTTGAGGCGCTTGCGGTCGGCCTTGCTCAGGGTCAGGCCGGCGATGTCGATGATGAGGGGAGCGTGCTGGGTCATAAAAAAACAAGGTTTGAAATACGATTAAATTGATAGCTGCTTGCGCAGCATGGACGGTGGCTAGAGCGGGTTTTTCTCTACGACCACAAAACTGGCGGCGTAATCGGTTTCATCGGTCACGGTGACATGGGCGCTGAGCTGGCGTTCTTCAAACCAGGCCTTGAGCGCGCCGTGCAGCACGATTTCGGGTTTGCCGCTGGCCGCCTTGGCGATTTCGCAAGAGCGCCAGGTCATGGGCATGCGCATGCCCATACCTATGGCTTTGCTGAAAGCTTCCTTGGCCGAAAACCGCGTGGCCAGGTAGCTGACGCCGCGGTCCGGCCAGCGGGCGGAGCGGACTTTCCAGGTGACGAGTTCGCCATCACTCAAAATCCTGCGTGCAAAACGTTCGCCGTGGCGCTCCAGGCTGGCGCGGATGCGCCGAATGTCGCAAATGTCCGTACCGATACCGTAAATCATCGGAGATGGCCCCCACGCTTTTCACTTCGTGTAATACGCTGCCCCCCGAGGGGGCTGGCCTTGCTTGGGGCGGCCCGGCGCTGCGGCCGTTGGCCGTCCGCCAAAGAAGATGGACAGAGCATACTCACGCGCGGGTAAACGCTTCATCGATGCAGCGCAAATAGTCTTTCACCGTGGCCTCGTAACCGAGCTCCAGCGCGTCAGCTACCAGCGCGTGGCCTATGGACACTTCCTGCACACCGGGAACCGCACGCAAAAACTCGGTGAGGTTGTCCCGGTTCAGGTCATGGCCGGCATTTACTCCCAAATTGATAGCTACGGCCGCCCGTGCTGCCTCGGCAAAACGGCTTAAGGCCTTGTTTTTCCCGGGACCGGGCCAGGCCCTGGCATAACTCTCGGTGTAGAACTCCACGCGGTCGGCGCCTACGGCCTTGGCG
Organism: Pseudomonadota bacterium; assembly: GCA_040388255.1. Taxonomy (GTDB): domain Bacteria; phylum Pseudomonadota; class Gammaproteobacteria; order Burkholderiales; family Burkholderiaceae_C; genus Polaromonas. The sequence goes on from JAZKCE010000001.1 coordinate 339,595, forward strand.
GCGGCCATGGCCTGCGCATCCGGGTCCATGAACAGGCTGACACGCACGCCACGCGCATGCACCTGCGCGATCAGCGGCTTGAGGCGCTCGGCATCGTTAGGGAAACTCCAGCCGTGGTCGCTGGTGAACTGGTCTTCGCTGTCGGGGACAAAGGTGCACTGGTGCAGAGGCAGGCCGCGCGCCGACAGGTCGTGCGCAAATTCCATCAGGTTGTGGAAGGGATTGCCCTCGATATTGAACTCGCGGCCGGGCCAGTCCTTCATCATGGCGGCGATCTCGTACACGTCGTCGCTGCGGATATGGCGCTCGTCGGGGCGTGGATGCACCGTGATGCCCTGGGCACCGGCTTCCAGGCACAGGCTTGCCGCCTTGACCACATCGGGAATGCCGAGATGGCGGGTATTGCGCAGCAGTGCGACCTTGTTGACATTGACGGACAGGGCCGTCCTGGCACTGGGGTGGTAGGGGTGCTGGTCTGCGGTCATGGTTTTACAGAGGTTGGGCAAAGCGCTGTTTAAAAAGCCTGCAGGTCCCGCATCATCTGGCGGGTTTTCAGTATCTTCACATCGCAATGGTAGTGCAGCAAGGTCCGCAGTTGGGCTTTAAGCTCTGGAAGGCTGTTCACGCAGGCATGCATGGTGTCGGCAAAAGGGGCATCGCCGTCCAGCGCCTCCTGCAGGGCCTGCCATTGTGTGCCGCTCATGCTGGCCCGGTCGTCGTCATGGGCTTCGCGCAGGCCGGCCTCGGCCAGCAGCACGTACTGGGTCGCCGGCTCCAGTTCTGACAGGGTTCCGGTCTGCGCATCCAGCGATGGCAGTAGCCCGATATCGCGAAGCAGGCGCAACTCAAAGGCGCGCAGGGCCACCTGCAACGTGTCTATGCTCTGGCTGGCCAGCAGCTGCACGGTGGCGGCATAAGCGTCAAACAGCGCCGGGTGCGGGTCGTCCCGCGCCAGCAAACGCATCAACAATTCATTGAGGTAATACCCCGAGAGCAGGGCATCACCGGTAGGCATGACATGGCCACCCTGCCATTCCGCGCCCTTGAGCATGCGGATTTCGGCATCCCCGCCAAAGGCAATATGCAGGGGCTGCAGGGGCAACAGAATCGGCCGGAAATTGGAACTGGGCTTTTTGGCGCCGCGTGCGATCAGCGCAACCCGGCCGTAGCTGCGGGTGAACACCTCAAGAATCAGGCTGGACTCGCTCCAGTCGTAGCGGTGCAGGACGTAGGCGGGCTCGTCACTGATGCGTTTGGTGGCCATGGCCAATCGTTACGAAATCACTCGTAACCGAACGTCTTTACCCTGGCTTCGTCATCAGCCCAGCCCGAACGCACCTTGACCCAGATTTCCAGGAACACCTTGGCGCCGGTGAGCGTTTCCAGCTCATGCCGGGCTTCGGTGCCTATGCGTTTGAGCTTTTCGCCCTTCTCGCCAATGATCATGCCCTTGTGCCCGTCGCGCTCGACAACAATGGTGGCGGCGACCTTGCGCAGGTTGCCCTCTTCCTCGTATTTGTCGATGATCACCGTCGAGGTATAGGGCAGCTCGTCGCCGGTCAGGCGAAAGAGTTTTTCGCGAATGATCTCGGCCGCCATGAAGCGGTCGCTGCGGTCTGTCAGCTCTTCCGCGCCGTACATCCATGGCTGCATGGGCAGGTATTTTTCGCAGATGCCAAAGAGCCGCTCCACATCCCTGGCGTTGTTGGCCGACATGGGCACAAATTCGGCAAAGTTGTGGCGCTCCTGCATGGAGCGCAGCCAGGGCGCGATCTCGGCACGCCGGTGTATCAGGTCAAACTTGTTGGCCAGCAATATGGCCGGCGTTTTTTCGGGCAAAAGCGACAGGACCTTGGCATCGGCCAGGTTGAACTGCCCGGCCTCGACCACAAAAACGATCAAATCCACGTCATTGACGGCGCCGACCACGGTTTTGTTCAGCGAGCGATTGAGTGCATTGCCGTGCCGGGTCTGGAAGCCCGGCGTATCGACAAACACAAACTGGGTGGCATCGACCGTGCGCATGCCGGTGATGCGGTGGCGCGTGGTCTGCGCCTTGCGTGAGGTGATGCTGATTTTTTGCCCGACCAGCGCATTGAGCAGCGTGGACTTGCCCACATTGGGCTTGCCGACAATCGCCACCAGGCCGCAGCGCTGGCTCTCGACCGGTGGTGCGGGTGGCGCATCGGCCGCGGGCTCGGTGCTGGTGCGCACCGACAGCGCCTTGGCCAGCATGGCATCCAGCGATTGCTGCTGGGATGCTGCCTGCGCCGCACCGCCCTGGTCGCTCCCGCTGGTGTCCGCAGGCGTTTTGGGAGGGCTTTTTTTACCGGTAGTCATGATCTGCCATTTAGTTGAGTCGTTTGAACTGCAGCCTGCATCAGGCGCCAGGCTTCAGGCGTCGAGTGTTTTGACAAAAGCCAGCATGGCCGCTGCAGCGGCCTGTTCACCTGCACGCCGGGAACCGCCTATGCCACGCTCGGCCCGCCGGTATTCCGCTATTTCACACTCGACATCAAAGGTCTGTTTGTGCGCCGCGCCCTGGGTGCCGACCACCCTGTAGATGGGCAGGTTCATTTTGCGGCCTTGCAGCCATTCCTGCAATTCCGTTTTGGGGTCCTTGCCTATCGCCTGCATGCGCGGGTTGATTTCGACGTCCTTGAACAGCCGCCGCACCAACTGGGAGGCCGGCTCGAAGCCGGCGTCAAGGTAGACGGCACCGATCACGGCTTCAAGCGCATCGGCCAGTATGGAGGGGCGTTTTTGCCCGCCCGACTTGGCCTCGCCCTCGCCCAGGCGCAGCATGTCAGGCAAACCCAGTTCAACCGCCACCTTGTGCAGGGTGTCCTGCTTGACCAGGTTGGCCCGCACCCGCGACAGGTCGCCCTCGGGCAGCTCGCTCAATTGCTCATAAAGCAGGCCTGCGACCGCCAGGTTAAGAACGGAATCCCCCAGGAACTCGATACGCTCGTTGTGGTCCGCGGAAAAACTGCGGTGCGTCAGCGCCTGCTGCAACAGCCTGGGATTGGAAAACTCGTGCTGCAGGCGCTTTTGCAAGGCCGACAGGTTGGGGCTCAAAGCGGCACTGGCGCGCACTTATTTGGAACGTCCGGTGTATTTGAGCAGCAAATACGCGGGGCCGCCGATGTGGATTTCCTTGTTGTACGCGAAAGCCACGACGGTCTTGTCGCCCTCTTTTGTGATCTCAAGGTCTTTGCCGGTCACGGATTTGATGTCGTCAATCTGGGCGGCCTTGTCAAAAATGCTGCGCACTTCAGGCACGGAACTGCCTTCCCTGGCCTTGCTCGCGGCCTTGGTGATGGCCTGGAATTCAATCAATGTAGGAAACACCTGGGCCGCAATGACACCGGCAAACGCAAGTATGCCGACAATACACAAAACACCGATAAACGAAATACCACGCTGCTTGATTTTCATGTGTTTCTCCTGCTAAACCCGAGGCCTGCCGACAAGCGGATACCCATTGAAAGGGCCGCAATGGGCAAATCAGTCAAAGGAACCGATACGTTTGAGATTACCGAAGTTCATCCAGACAAAAAAGGCCTTGCCCACGATGTTTTTGTCCGGCACAAAACCCCAATAGCGCGAGTCCAGTGAGTTGTCACGGTTGTCGCCCATCATGAAGTAATGTCCTTCAGGCACCTTGCAAACCACGCCCTCGCTACTGTAACGGCAATTTTCCTTGAAAGGAAAGTCCTCGGTGCCGGGAATAAAGGCCGGCCTGTCGTCGTCATTGAGGATGCGGTAGTGCTTGCTGCCTGTCACTTCCTCAAACTGCTTGGCATAACGCATGGCGTCTTCGTCAAAAAAATCCGGCAGCGGGCTTTTGCTCAGGGGCTTGCCGTTGATCGTCAGTTTCTTGTTCAGGTAAGCCACCTCGTCACCCGGCACGCCCACCACGCGCTTGATGTAGTCAAGGCTGGGCTGCGGCGGATAGCGAAACACCATGACATCGCCGCGCTGCGGATTGTTGTTGTCCAGTATCTTGGTGTTGATGACCGGCAGGCGCACGCCGTAATGGAATTTATTGACCAGGATCAGGTCGTTGATCAGCAATGTCGGGATCATGGAGCCCGAGGGAATCTTGAAGGGCTCGAACAGGAAGGAGCGCAGCAGAAACACCACCACGATCACCGGGAACAAGCCGGCGGTCCAGTCCAGCCACCAGGGCTGCATGATGAGCCTGGTTTTGGCTTCGCTGGTGTTGTCATCCACCTGGGTGATGCCCATTTTTGCCAGCTCGGCCTGGCGTTTGGCCGCATTTTCTTCCAGCACCACAACCGCCTGGTGGCGCTGCGGCAAAAAGTAAAAGCGCTCGGCAAGCCAGTAAATGCCGGTGACCACGGTGGCCAGGAACAGCAGCAGCGAGAAGTTGCCTTCCACCACGCCAAAATACCAGGCGGCCCCGTAAGCGACAAAAGCCGCCAGGACGACAGCCGTGATTGAACTCATGAAATTGCGCATTAGTCTTCTACCTGCAGAATGGCCAGGAAGGCCTCTTGGGGCACTTCCACTGAACCGATTTGTTTCATGCGCTTTTTACCCGCTTTTTGTTTTTCGAGAAGCTTCTTTTTGCGCGAAATGTCGCCGCCGTAGCACTTGGCGATCACGTTTTTGCGCAGGGCCTTGATTGTCTCACGCGCAATAATATTGGCGCCTATGGCAGCCTGGATCGCCACGTCGAATTGCTGGCGCGAAATGATCTCGCGCATCTTGGCCACCACGGCCCGCCCGCGGTAGGCCGACTGGCTGCGGTGCACGATGATCGACAACGCGTCCACCTTCTCGCCGTTGAGCAGTATGTCGACCTTCACCACGTCGGAGGAGCGGAACTCCTTGAACTCATAGTCCATGGAGGCGTAGCCGCGCGATACTGATTTGAGCTTGTCAAAGAAGTCCAGCACGATCTCGCCCAACGGCATTTCGTAGGTCAGCATGACCTGCTTGCCGTGGTAGGCCATGTTCAGCTGAATGCCGCGCTTCTGGTTGGCCAGCGTCATGACGGCGCCCACATAGTCCTGCGGCATATACAGGTGCACGATCACTATGGGTTCGCGGATCTCGTTGACTTTTCCAGCGTCCGGGATTTTCGAGGGATTTTCAACCTTGATGACCTCGCCATTGGCCTGCAGCACCTCGTAGACCACGCTGGGCGCGGTCGTGATCAGGTCCTGGTCGAACTCACGTTCGAGCCGCTCCTGGACAATTTCCATGTGCAGCAAACCCAGGAAGCCGCAGCGAAAACCAAACCCAAGCGCCTCACTGACCTCCGGCTCGTAATGCAGCGAGGCATCATTGAGCTTGAGCTTTTCCAGTGCGTCACGCAGCGACTCGTACTCGCTGGCCTCCGACGGGTACAGGCCGGCAAACACCGCGGGCTGGATTTCCTTGAAACCGGGCAGCGCCTGTGTCGCGGTAAAGGCCGCGCCACCGCTGCCGGCCTTGATCAGGGTGATGGTGTCGCCCACGCGCGCCGCCTGCAGCTCCTTGATGCCGGCAATCACAAAACCGACTTCACCGGTTTCGAGTGCCGGACGCGGTTCGGTATGCGGCGTGAAGACGCCCAGCTGCTCGGCGTTGTACATCGCCTCGCTGGCCATCAGCTTGATGCGGTCGCCCTTTGCGAGCCGGCCATCCACCACACGCACCAGCATGACCACACCCACATAGGCGTCGTACCAGCTGTCGATGATCATGGCGCGCAGCGCGGCATCCGGATTGCCCTTGGGCGGCGGGATCCTGGCGACAACCGCTTCCAGAATTTCATCGATGCCCATGCCGGTCTTGGCACTGCAGGGAATCGCGTCGGTCGCGTCGATGCCTATCACTTCTTCAATTTCCTGCTTGGCGTTTTCGGGATCAGCCTGCGGCAAATCCATCTTGTTGAGCACGGGCACAACTTCAACGCCGAGGTCGAGCGCGGTGTAGCAGTTGGCAACGGTCTGCGCTTCAACACCCTGGCTCGCATCAACCACCAGCAGCGCGCCTTCACATGCCGACAGCGAACGGCTCACTTCATAAGAGAAGTCAACGTGACCCGGTGTGTCGATCAGGTTGAGGTTGTAGACCTGGCCGTCGAGTGCCTTGTATTTGAGCGCAGCGGTCTGCGCCTTGATGGTTATCCCACGCTCTTTTTCAATATCCATGGAGTCAAGCACCTGCGCACTCATCTCGCGATCCTGCAAACCACCACATCGCTGGATGAGCCTGTCCGCGAGCGTGGACTTGCCGTGATCAATGTGCGCAATGATCGAAAAATTTCTGATGTGATTCATCAACGAGAACGCCTAAGTGCTTGAAAGTATTGCCAAGAAATAGAAGGCCATTCGTAATGACCATAAAAAAGGGCGCGTCGATTGCGACGCGCCCTGAACCAACAATCTATGGCAACTGCGATAGTTGGAAACTTCATTGTAGGCAAAAAGCCAGAAGCCAACAGTCCCAAAATGCCCATATTTTTGTCGTTGCAGGCTAGCAACAGGAATCTTATGCACAACTTATTCACAAATCCAACTGAACAACTCTGGACAACTTGTGGGTGATCTGTGGATCAGCCATGAATACATTGAATTGAACGTGAATTGAGGTTTGCGGCGATCCCGATATATCGAAACATCGCGAAAAACGTCCCCCATTCTAACCAAATTCGCCATTCATGCACTTTATTTGTTAGTAAGCACTAACAATTTAGAGGCGACCAAATTTAAAAATATATTTTTCGGTGAGTCCAAAAAGCACCATCCCATCAGAAAAAACCCCAACCCAGGCTGGGTATGGGGCCTTTCCGATGCCCTGGGCGATGCGCTCACCAAGCAAGGATGAATCAGCGTGCCGGCCGAATAAGTGCGTATTGCGCCCACTCACCACGCCGGAACAGCACATTGACAGGCTTGGACTTGTCCACTCTCGCAAGCGCAGCGTCGAACTCCCTGACCGTCGTCACTTCAGAGTTGGCGACCGCCACAATCACATCACCTTCCCGCAGCCCGGCCCTGGCCGCAGCGCCCTCGGCGCTGTCAACCTTGACGCCACCCTTGAGCTTGAGCTCTTTTTTCTGTGCATCGCTCAACTCGCTCACGGAGAGACCCAGCACCTGCGCCGGGCCGGCGACCGGTGGCTTGGCCTCAGGGGCCGAGGTTTTGCGGACCGGTTTTTCGGCTTCCACTTCGGCGATGACCACCGACAAATCCTTGCTCGCGCCACGCCTGAACACAGTCACCACGGCCCGGGTGCCGGGCTTGACGTTGCCGACGATGCGTGGGAGGTCGCTGGATTTTTCAATCTGCTTGCCGTCAAACCTGATGATGATGTCGCCGGCTTCCACGCCCGCCTTTTCCGCAGGCGCGCCGCTCTCGACGCCCCTGACCAGCGCCCCCTGGGGCTTGCCCAGGCCAATGGACTCGGCCACTTCCTTGCTGACCTGCTCGATCTGCACGCCTATGCGTCCGCGCGTTACCTTGCCGGTGCTGCGCAACTGGTCCGACACACGCGCCGCTTCGTCAATCGGGATGGCAAATGAAATGCCCTGGAAGCCGCCGGAGCGTGAATAGATCTGACTGTTGATGCCCACCACCTCGCCGCGCATGTTGATCAGGGGGCCGCCGGAGTTGCCCGGGTTGATCGCCACATCGGTCTGGATGAAGGGCAGGTAATCGCCGGTGTCGCGCTGCTTGGCGCTCACGATGCCCGCGGTCACGGTATTTTCAAGGCCGAACGGCGAGCCTATGGCCATGACCCATTCGCCCACTTTCAGGCGGTTGATGTCGCCTATCTTCACCGCCGGCAAACCGGTCGCCTCTATCTTCACCACGGCCACGTCGCTGCGTTTGTCGGAGCCTATGATCCTGGCCTTGAATTCGCGCTTGTCGGTCAGGGTGACGATCACTTCATCGGCGCCCTCGACGACGTGGGCATTGGTCATCACAAAACCGTCGGCGGTGAGTATGAACCCGGAGCCGACGCCCCGCGGCTGGTCTTCGTCGGGCTGAGGCTGGTTGCGGTCTGCGCGCGGGGCACGCGGCATGTTGGGCGGCACCGGAATGCCAAAACGCCGGAAGAACTCCAGCATCTGCTCGTCAACCCCGCCTGCGGCGGCGGCCTTGACTTTTTCCGAGGTCCGGATATTGACCACCGAAGGCCCGACCTGCTCCACAAGATCGGTGAAATCGGGCAGGGCCCGGGCTTGCGCCCACGCCGGGCTGACGGACAGCACGGCGCTGGCTGCGACTATTGCAAGCAGTCCCGCCGCAAGACAGGAGCGCAGTGGTTTCAGGTTCAATTCACGCATCATCAGCCTCGTCATAAATGTTGGTAACCGGGCAAGCAAACTATAGATGGAGACTCAGGTCAACAAGCACAAGCGCCCTGCCGGGAAAGCAGCAAGCTTGTGCGCTTGACGGCGTCCCGCCGGGCAGCCGGTGCATCGTTTTTACTTTTTCCGCTCCAGCCCATTGGCAAAAAGCTTGAGAGTAGTCATGGGCACTTCCCCCATGACCGTCAGCCAGTAGGTCCCCAGCTGCCGGGTCATGGTCTGCGTCGCCCCCATGGACATGCTGGACTCCTTGTCGTGGCGCTGGCGGTCAAAAGGCTCCAGAAACAAGGAAACCGAAGCGAGGCCATCGGAAAAAATCCATTGCAGGGGCTCATCGCCGCCCGCCGAAGCCGAGGAAGCCGCCGGGCGCTTGTAGCAGCTCATGGGCGTGAAGCCGGCGACCGGGGCTTTCAGCATCCAGCCCTCGGCGCTGGCCGTGGTCTTGACCAGCACGGGTTTTTCCACCCGGTAACCATCCACCTTGCCCATCATCTGCAGGAGTTTGTCTATCCTGACGGGCGCGTCGAGTTGCAGTTCAGAAAATGCGGCCTGCTCCAGCACCTTGCCGTCGGTGTCCAGGGTCTGCAGCTTCACCACCATGCCGCTCTTTTTCTCGGTCCAGACGCGGTAGCCGAAGCGCATGGTGTCCTTCGGGACCAGCACAACGATGTCAGCCTCGACGCCTGCGACGCGCTCGACGCCCTCCCGCCTGACCTTGTAAAAATCGGCGATGCGGCTGTCCGTCGACTGCAGCAGTTCGGGAAACAGGCCCAGCGATTCGCGCTTTTCGCTGCGCACCACTTTGTGCTCGGGCATGAAAGTCACGACCCGGTCGTTGTGCCGGAAGATCGAGCGCGGCGCACCTGTCAGCGTTTCGACCCGCTCCATCTGCTGGTTGCCTTCACAGACATGCCAGATCTTGGCGCTTGAGATGGTGCCGCCGGACGACACCACATAAGTCCCGATGTAGGCCTGCTTTTTTGAAGCCTCATGCATGCGCATCAACCAGTCATTGATGCTTTTGGATTCCGCCGCTGCGCCGTAGCTCGCCTGGGCGGGCGCAGGCGCAGGCACCTGGGCCGCTACGTAATTCATAGCAAGCAGTGCAGGTGCGGCGGCGGCCAGGAGGCTAAAAGGCTTGAAATTCATGGTTTTGAAGGGCTCACCACTTTGAACATGGCTCAGCGCCCGGCGCCCTGCGCCGGCTCAAAAGTGGCATTGCGCAAAAAGCCGGATGGCAGCTGTAGGGCCGACGCGCTGCCCAGTTGCCGGTGCGCGGCCAGCAGTTCTTCCAGCCGTGCATCGCGCACCATGGGGCCTTGCGGCGAGGCCACGAGCACCTGCTGTTGCGACGATGCGCCCTGGGCCAGTTGCGGTGCATTGCCGGAAGCCAGCATGCCCGAGGCATTCCAGGCGATCGCGGCAACCGCCGCCACGGATGCAAAACCCGCCACCAGTTTCCAGCGGATATTGCCATCGTTGGCCGCCGGGCCGCGATGCTGAAGCAACTCAATGGCCGGTTGACCTGCTCGGCCCGCCTTGCCTGTCTGGCCTGCCCGCTCTGTGCCCTGCGCTGCGGGTGCTTGCTCCCGCGCAAGCCGCTGGTTCAGGCGATCGAGAAAAGCCAGGTCGGCGCTCCGCGTTGCCGGCACCGGCGAGCGCAGCGCATCCCCGATCAGGTGGTAGGCGCTCCAGCTGGCGAATGCAGCCTCGTCACGCTCGCAGGACCGCAGCGCAACGGTAACTTCCTCGCTGCCCAGTTCACCGTCGGCCAGGGCAGAAAGAAGTTCGCAGGTTGGTATAGAGGATTTCATGATGTTCGTGGCTTTTACCGGCGCCAGGCCTGCCGGTTTTGGGGATGGCTGAAGGTGCGGGCTTGGCTCATTGGAGAATCATTGGCAACTGTTGGTTAGGCGCATTGCAGGGGTGTTACCAGCGTTTACCCGACTGGTTTTCGAGCAGGGGTTTGACCTTCTCCGAAATCGCTTCACGGGCCCTGAAAATCCGGGACCGCACCGTGCCTATGGGGCAATTCATGGCTTCCGATATCTCCTCGTAGCTCAATCCTTCAATTTCGCGCAAGGTAATCGCCTGGCGAAGCTCTTCAGGCAAGGCTTCCATGGCCGCATTGACCATCTCCGCGATTTCCTTGCTTGCCAGCACGGCATCCGGCGTTTCAGAGCTTGTTAGTTCGTTTTCCAGCGGGGAAGTTTCATCATCGTCCGCCGATTTGAAGGAATTTTCCGAAACAGTCGGGTCCCGTTTGAGGTCCATCAGGGATTTTTTGGCCGTATTGACCGCAATCCGGTACAGCCAGGTGTAGAACTGCGCCTCGCCGCGGAACTGCGCCAGCGCCCTGTAGGCCCGGATAAAGGTCTCCTGCGCAATGTCCTCCACCAGGTCCACATCGCGCACCATGCGCCCAATCAGGCGCTGGATGCGGCGCTGGTATTTGATGACCAGCAGCTCAAAGGCCTTTTGGTCGCCCGCAACCGTGCGCTCGACCAGCACGGCATCGCTGTCGACGGCTTTTTCGCCTTGCAAAGGTGTCAGGTCGGCGGTCATCGATTTATTTGCGCGGTGTCATCAGCAGCTTGCCCATGGCCCGATACTGCCACAGCGTGCGCCGGCGCAGGCGAGCGCTGCGGGGAATACACCGCCCGGCGCAAATCCAGCCAGCGCTCGGGCATGGTCGCGCGCTCCAGCCAGAGCCACAGGCTGGCATGCGCCTGGTTCTCTATCCGGAGCAGCAACAGGTGCTGGAAGTCGGCTATGACGGAGAGTTGCTGCTCCGCAATCCCGGTCTGGTAACCCGGGCTTTCCCAGCGCCAGCACTGGCCGTCCCATGCGAGCTGCCCGGTGGGGGCGTTTTTCCAGCCGGTGCGGGCTACCACACCGGCCAGCGCAATGGCAGCGCCCACCAGCAACATTCGCCAGTAGTCCAGCTGCCGCGTCGTAAAAAACCAGAACAAGGCCAGCAGCAGGCCGGCGCACCACAAAGCCGCCAACAGCCAGCCCTGAAAACGCGAACGCCCCAGCGGATAGACAACCGGCGGGGCGTTGTGTGTGGTCAAGGCAGTTGGTATCTGGGGTGACCGAAACAGGAAGGCGGGACTTCGGACAAACCATCAAGCGCGTCAGACGCGCTTGAACACCAGGGTGCCATTGGTGCCGCCAAACCCGAAATTGTTTTTAACGGCGATTTCAAGTTTGGCATCCCGCGCGGTGTTGGCGCAGTAGTCCAGGTCGCACTCGGGATCCTGGTTGAAGATATTGATGGTCGGCGGGATCTTCTGGTGATGCAGGGCAAGCACCGTGAATACCGACTCAATGCCGCCGGCGCCACCCAGCAAATGGCCGGTCATGGACTTGGTGGAGCTCACCACCAGGCTCTTCGCATGGTCACCAAAGGCGGCCTTGATGGCATTGGTTTCGTTCAGGTCGCCCAGCGGCGTGGACGTGCCGTGCGCGTTGAGGTACTGCACCTCATCCGTATTGATGCCGGCATTTTTCAGCGCCATCACCATGGAACGGCGCGGACCATCGATGTCCGGCGCGGTCATGTGGTAAGCGTCGGCACTCATGCCAAAGCCTATGACCTCGGCGTAAATCTTCGCGCCGCGTGCCTTGGCGTGTTCGTATTCCTCGAGCACGACCACACCGCTGCCCTCACCCAGCACAAAACCGTCGCGATCCTTGTCCCATGGGCGTGACGCTGTTTTGGGATCGTCATTGCGGGTCGACAGGGCGCGGGCCGCGGCAAAACCGCCTATGCCCAAAGGCGAAACGCAGGACTCGGCGCCGCCGGCCACCATCACGTCGCAGTCGCCATATTCGATCATGCGAGCCGACATGCCGATCGCATGCAGGCCTGTGGTGCAGGCCGTCACGACCGCAATATTGGGGCCCTTGAAACCGAACTTGATGGAGACATGCCCGGAAATCATGTTGATGATGGACGCCGGCACAAAAAACGGGGAAATGCGGCGCGGGCCGCGATTGACCAGCTCGGAGTGCATGTCTTCGATCATGGGCAAGCCGCCTATGCCCGAACCGATGTTGCAGCCTATGCGTGTCGCCATCTCGCCATCAAGCGCATCGCCCGTGGGCAGGCCGCTGTCGGCGACGGCCTGGCAGGCAGCGGCCAGTCCCAGGTGAATGAAGCGGTCCATGTGCCGGGCTTCTTTTTCGGGGATGTAGTCCGCGATATTAAACCCCTTGACCTCGCCGGCAAACTTGCAGGCGAAGTTGGCAGCATCAAACTGCGTGATCAGGTCAATGCCGGAATTTCCGGCAAGCAGGTTGGCCCAGGATTCAGCTGCGCTGTTACCCACAGGGCTGACACAACCCAGACCTGTCACGACGACACGACGACGACTCATTCAGTAATCCTGGAAAAAAACCTGAAAAGGCCGTGAATGGCTTTTCAGGTTTGATGAGGGCAAATCCACGGGCAGGCCGCCCCGGACATCAAGCCTTTTGATGGGTGTTGGCGTAATCAATCGCGTTCTGGACGGTGGTGATCTTCTCGGCGTCTTCGTCCGGAATCTCGATGCCAAACTCGTCTTCCAGAGCCATGACCAGTTCTACGGTGTCAAGCGAGTCAGCGCCCAGATCGGCCACAAAGGCTTTTTCACTGGTGACTTGACCTTCTTCCACGCCGAGTTGTTCGGCAATGATTTTCTTAACACGTGCTTCGATATCGCTCATAGTTCCCTCTGAGGGTTGTAAATTAATCCGTGATTTTACCGCGTTAGAGTCGCTTCCCTACGCATCGGGCCGGACGGATAAAAACCGGCGCCGATTTACTGTGCATTTGCTGTGTTTTACCACTGTCAACTTACTGCTCTTGTGACATCGACAGGGCCGGTACAGCCAACCGTGGCCGGAACTACATGTACATGCCGCCGTTGACGTGGATTTCCTGGCCTGTAATGTAAGCGGCTTGCGGGCTGGCCACAAAAGCCACCGCATGCGCAATATCCTGCGGCTTCCCAAGGTGCCCGAGTGGGATTTGCCCCAGCAGCGCCTTTTGCTGCTCTTCCGGCAGGCTGGCCGTCATGTCGGTCTCGATAAAACCCGGCGCGACACAATTGACGGTGATGTTGCGTGAACCCAGCTCGCGCGCCAGGGCACGCGTCATGCCCGCCACACCGGCCTTGGCCGCGGCGTAGTTGGACTGACCGGCGTTGCCCGAAGCCCCGACCACGGAGGTGATGCTGATAATCCGCCCGTAACGCTGCTTCATCATGGTGCGCATCACGGCGCGGCTCATGCGGAACACCGCCTTGAGGTTGGTGTCCAGCACCGCATCCCAGTCGTCGTCTTTCAGGCGCATGGCCAGCATGTCGCGGGTGATGCCAGCGTTGTTGACCAGCACCTGCAGGCCGCCGTGCTCTTTCACGATGCCGTCTATCAGCGCTTCGGCCGCGGCTGCGTCGTTCACGTTCAGGTTCCTGCCGGAGCAGCCCGGAAACGCCGCCAGGGTTTGCGTAATTTTGGCTGCGCCCTCATCGCTGGTTGCTGTGCCTATCACCTTCAGGCCCTTTTGGGCCAGTTCCAGGGCAATCGCCGCACCTATGCCGCGCGAGGCGCCGGTGACCAGCGCAACCTGTCCTTCAAACTTGATTTCGCTCATGCCAGTATCTCCTTCACTTCGGCCAGGGTGGCCGGGTCAAACAGGGCTGCGCCCGTCAGTTCAGGGTCAATCCGCTTGACCATGCCTGCCAGCACCTTGCCCGGCCCGCATTCAACAATGCTGCTCAGGCCGCGCGCCTTGATCGCCTGTATGCATTCAACCCAGCGCACCGGACCGAAAGCCTGGCGGTACAGCGCAAAGCGGATACGGTCGGCGTCGGTCTCCACCGCAACGTCGATATTGTTGACGATGGGAATTTGCGGCGCGGCAAATTGCATATCCGCGAGTTTTTCCTTGAGCTTTTCAGCCGCCGGTTTCATCAGGCTGGAATGAAAAGGCGCGGAAACCGGCAGCAACAGGGCGCGTTTGGCGCCATTGGCCTTGAGGATTTCGCAGGCCTTATCTACCGCGGCCTTGCTGCCCGCGATCACGGTTTGTGCCGCGTCGTTGAAATTGACGGCCTCCACTATTTCAGAGCTGTTTTGGCCAAAAGTCCCCGTGGCTTCTGCGCAGCCAGCTATCACTTTTGCAGCATCCATGCCCAGGATGGCCGCCATCGCACCAACGCCCACGGGCACTGCGTCCTGCATGGCCTGCGCCCGCAAGCGCACCAGCGGCGCGGCTTGCGCCAGGCTCAGCACGCCCGAAGCCACCAGCGCGGAATACTCGCCCAGCGAATGCCCGGCCACGACAGCAGGCGCCACGCCGGTCTCGGCCATCCACACCCGGTAAGCCGCAACTGCAGACACCAGCATCACGGGCTGCGTGTTGGTCGTCAGGGCCAGCGCCTCCTTGGGGCCTTCCTTGATCAGTTGGGCCACGTCCTGGCCCAGCGCGTCAGAGGCTTCAGCCAGCGTTTGTGCCACAACGGGATGCGTACCCCAGCCGTCCAGCATGCCCACCGATTGAGAGCCCTGGCCGGGAAAAACAAAAGCAAACGATTTCAAATAATTACTCCAGTTATCAAGACATCAAGAGGCGCTGAAAATCCACAGCGCCCATTTTAAGAAACCGCAGCCGGCCGCCGCCATCCGGACAGTTTCAACAATTTCACAATGACCGCTTTTGCACAATACACAAGCGCCGCCATGGACAGCCAGGGGTCCATCAGGTAGTCCCACAGGTTGGAGGACTCCAGCAGGCCGGCGCTCCAGGCCAGCAAGGCCGCGGCCACCAGCATCGGCAGCAACCTCAGGCCGCGCAGCCAACACACCAGCGACAGGACCAGCAAAACCAGCAGCATGCCGGGCGCACCCCAGCCCAGCCGGTAGGCATCCCAGTCGCCCCAACCCAGGGCGGACGGGTAAAGAAGCAGCGCCGCCGCCGCGACCACCGCGAACAATACGCTGCGCTCGCGCCGCTCGATGGCGCGCAAACCCAGCAGGTGCCGGCGCAAACCCAGGCAGGCCAGGGCCACCAGGGTGATGCTCAGGTCGGAACTGATGCCGCGTATATAGGCCACGATGGGCAGTTGCGCCGTACCGACCGGACCGCACAGCACCGCAAACAGCACCACGGTGGTCCATTTCGCCCTGGACCGCGCTTCATCATTCGCACCGAGTACCGCGTTCAACAGATGCAGGCATCCGGCGCACAAGGCCAGGCTGATGCCCAACATGGCGAAAAAATCAGTTAGCGGGGGAAACATGGATCACGGCCGGTTTGGCGCTCAGGGCGGTTTGCAGGGGATCAAACTGCACATGTTTGATGCGTGTGCGGTGCCAGGTGTACAGCAGGTGGATGTAGCCATCGCTGGTCTGCAGCAAATAGGGATAGGAGAACTCCTGCGAGCAATTGTCCGCGCCGCACAACTGGCGCCTGGCGCTTGCAATATAAGCCTGGGCCTGCGCTTCGCTTGCGCCCCTGGCCCTGAGCTCCTTGCCCAGCAAACGCTCGTAGTCAGCTACGGGAAGGCTGGTTGGCGCGGCGCCTGCGCCCTCCACAAGCCAGGGGGAGACACCGTCAAAACTGCCCCCCTTGCTGGTCTGCAGCACCGCCAGCGTTGCACGGCCCGCGGCTGTCGGATTCAGGGCCAGCCACTGCGTCCCGCCAGGGGTCACCAGTGCGGCCAGCGCGGAGTCCGGATTCGGCAAGCTCGCTGCATGAGCCCTTGACCAGGTCTTGCCGGCATCGTCAGTCGCAGCCGCCACCAGCTTTCCGCCCTCGCCAGCGCGCATATAGACCTGCGCCCGCTCAGGCCCCGCTACCAGCAGCACCGGCTGCAAACTGGTCTGGCTGCCCGGAATGCGTACCTTGTCGATCACCTGCCCCTGCGGGTTGATGCGCAAAACCTCACCGAACTTGCTCACGAACTCGTGGTACACCGGCAAGCTGATCTGGCCATCCGCCATAGCTATGGGCGCGCCTTTGACAAGGGTGCTGATATTGAGAAAAGGCGAGGTCACCAAACGCCGCGGCTGGCTCCAGCTGACCCCTTCGTCTGTGGAGCGCGACCAGGTGATGGCGCTGCCCGCCCAGCCGCCCACGGAAACATTCACCATCCACAGAAGCAGCGAACCATCGGGTGCGCGGGCAATCACCGGGTTGCCCAGTTTTTTGACATAACGCCAAAGTCCGCGCTCGATCTGCTGGCGGTTGAACAGGGTGCGTTCCGGCTCCCAGCGCAGGGTTGTGGCGTCCATCAATGCAGTCTGGATGGTCACGTCCCCCGCGCCTTCCCGGGAACCGGAAAACCAGACCGCCCTCAGGCGGCCATCGCGTAATTCGACCATGGACGCCGCATGCACCGCCTGGCCCGGCGCGGCCGATACAAACTGCGCATCCAGCAGGAAGCGGCCGTCAGCCGAGCGCTCTGACGCTGGACGTGTGGCGGGAGGTGTTTTAAAAACGCTGCCCGGTGCACTGGCCGCAAAGCTGGTGGCGGGCGGAAGATGCCAGACCTTCCATCCGGCCAGGGCAAAAGCCAGCAGCAGCGACAGGGCCGCCAGCCAGTCCCATAGCCCCGAGCGCCTGCGGTTCAAGCGGCCATCCGTCATGGGGAGGCTGGCCGATGTAAACATGCCCTCATCTCAATAGTTGAGAAGCACCGCGCCCCAGGTGAAACCGCCGCCCACGCCTTCCAGCATGAGGGTGTCTCCTTTTTTGATTTTGCCGCTGCGCACGGATGCATCGAGTGCCAGTGGAATCGAGGCGGCAGAGGTGTTGCCGTGCTGGTCCACCGTGACAATCAGTTTTTCCAGCGGCATCTTCAGCTTTTTGGCGGTGCTCTGCATGATGCGGATATTCGCCTGGTGCGGAATCAGCCAGTCGATATCGGCATCCGTCAGGTTTGCCTTGGCCAGCGTTGCGCGGGCGGCGCTTTCAAGCACGCCCACGGCCAGCTTGAACACCGCCTGCCCGTCCATCTTGAGCAGGGGATCGCCCAACACCTTGCCGCCGGACACATTGCCCGGCACACACAGGATGCCTACGTGTTTGCCATCGGCATGCAGGTCGCTGGCGAGAATGCCGGGTGTCTCGGAGGCTTCCAGCACCACCGCGCCGGCACCGTCACCAAACAGCACGCAGGTGGTGCGGTCGGAAAAATCGAGGATGCGCGAAAACACTTCCGCGCCTATGACCAGCGCCTTCGTGGCCGAGCCGGTTTTGATCATGGCATCCGCCACGGTCAGTGCATACACAAAGCCGCTGCACACCGCCTGCACGTCAAAGGCCGGGCAACCGGCAATGCCCAGCTTGTTCTGCAGGATGCAGGCCGCGGACGGAAACACCATGTCAGGTGTGGAGGTCGCCACGATGATGAGGTCGATATCCGACGCCTGCAGGCCGGCTGCCTCGATGGCGCGCCTGGCGGCTTCCACGCCCAGGTCGCTGCTCGAAACATCGGGCGCCGCGAAGTGGCGGGCATGGATGCCGGTGCGCTCGACAATCCATTCATCGGAGGTTTCAACGCCTTTGGCAGCCAGCTCGGCAGCCAGGTCGGCATTGGTCAGTCGGCGCGGCGGAAGGTAACTGCCGGTGCCGGTAATACGTGAATAGCTAGCCATTAAATAAGTATGTCGGTGAGCCAGTATCTAGGTCTAGGCCGCTGCGTCGGCGGACACTGCGGCAGCTGCATCCACCGGCGGCGCGGCCTGCGCAGCAACCAGCAAAGGCGCGGCACGGGCAATACGCTCACGGACCCTTTCAAGCAAATTGTTACGAGCCGCATCATAAGCCCGATTCAGCGCGCGCTCAAAAGCAAAGGCGTCGGCCGAGCCATGGCTCTTGAACACCAGCCCCTGCAGGCCCAACAGCGCGGCACCGTTGTAACGCCTGTGGTCAACGCGATTTTTAAAAGCTGTTAGCACCGGATAAGCAACGATAGCGGCAATTTTTGTGAAAATATTGCGCGAAAACTCTGCCTTGATGAAGCCGCCTATCATGCTGGCAAGGCCTTCGCTGGCCTTGAGCGCCACATTGCCGACAAAACCGTCACACACCACGATATCCGTCGTGCCCTTGAAAATATCGTTGCCCTCGACATTTCCATAAAAATTAAGATCGCCGGAGTTAGAGGCTGAACGCAGCAACTCACCGGCTTTTTTGATGATTTCGCTGCCTTTTATGGCTTCTTCACCAATATTGAGCAGCCCCACACTGGGTGCCGGGTTGCTGGTGATGGCTGCCACCAGAGCGGACCCCATGACCGCGAACTGCAGCAAGTGGTCTTCGGTGCAGTCCACGTTGGCACCAAGGTCCAGCACGGTGGTGGCGCCACCCGCGGCATTGGGCAGCTGCGTTGCGATGGCTGGCCGGTCTATGCCGTCCATGGTTTTAAGCACGTAGCGCGCAATCGCCATCAGTGCGCCGGTGTTGCCGGCAGATACGGCAGCTTGCGCCACGCCATCCTTGACCTGGTTGACGGCGACCCGCATGGAGGAGTTTTTCTTGCGCCTGAGCGCGATTTCAATGGGGTCGTCCATGGTGACGACCTCGCTGGCCGCGACGATCTGGCAGCGCGGATGTGCCTGCAGCCGGGCGTACTGCGGCTGGACCGCGAAGGCCTCGGGCTGGCCCACCACCACCAATGCGGCATCGGGATGCCCGTCCAGAAAAGCCAGGCTCGCAGGAATGGTCACCGAAGGACCAATGTCCCCGCCCATGGCATCAACAGCGATCCTGATCATGTGGAGACCGGTGCCAGTCAAGAATAATTAATGCTTGGACAAAAGAAAGGCCCGCAGGATGAGTGCGGGCCAGTGCTTGAAGCGATGACTTACGCTTCGGATTTGGTTTTCAGCACCTTGCGGCCACGGTAAAAACCGGTTGGGCTGATGTGGTGGCGCAGGTGGGTTTCACCCGTGGTGGATTCCACGGCGATACCTGGCACGGTGAGTGCGTTGTGCGAGCGGTGCATGCCGCGCTTGGAAGGTGACTTTTTGTTCTGCTGGACGGCCATGATCCGCTCCTGAGGGGGTATAGGGTTGGTAAATTGCGCACCAGATTTTTCAATCATAAGTAGCCAGGACCGTATGGGATCACCGCTGCTCACATTACCAGATCAGTACGCGAAGCCTTTGATTATAGCCCGGATAAGGCATTTTCTCCACATTCGTGATTAGCGGGCTCCCTACAGGCAGGCCCCGACATGAAAATGAGGAAGAAAACCAGCGCAGCCGGCCTCAAAAACAAACACTAAAGAATTAATTTTTCTTCTTGAGTTGCGCCAGAACCGCAAAGGGGTTGGGCTTTTCCGCACTCTCCGGCGCGCCCTCGACCTCAATCTCGCCAGCGCTCAACACCGGGGCAACCGGGCACTGCACATGCATGGGCACCAGCGGCAAGGCCATCAGCAATTCGTCCTCCAGAACCGCCAGCAGGTCAAACTGCGGCGCCATGACCAGCAGGTCTTCCTCGGACTGGTCGTCCTCGGCCATGGCGATGTCCTCGCTGGCCACAAAACGGTACCACTGCTCCACGGCGATGGGCGTTTCCACGGCGCCCATGCAGCGCTGGCAGGTCAGCGGAATCGATGTTGTGGCCTGCAAATGCAGCCAGATGTCGCTTTCCGCGCCGGAGCCGGCCCGCAACTCGGCCCTGGCCTGCCAATTTACGGTTGAATCTGGCTGCAGCCCTTGCGCTTCCTGCGCAAGGCGCTCCATATTTTGTAGCAATGTGGTTTCAACAAGGGGCACGCCCTCCTGGGCGAAGGCCTGCATGTTGAGGCGGCTGGCTTGAAGCGATCTGGTCATGCCTGCAGTGTAAGAGAATCGGGTGATGAACTTTGCCACGCCACCCGCCGCCACACCCGCCGCCACACCCGCCGGCACCCAAGCCCCCCGTTCCCTGGTTTTGGGCTCGACGTCTCCCTATCGCCGCGAACTGCTGCAGCGCCTGCACATCCCTTTTGAGGTGGCCGCACCAGAGGTGGACGAAACGCCTCTTGCGGATGAAACACCCCGCGCACTGGCCCAGCGTCTGGCCCTGGCCAAGGCTCGCGCAGTCGCTCGGGCTTTCCCGCACGCCGTGGTCATCGGCTCCGACCAGGTTGCCGACCTCCACGGCCTGCCGCTTGGAAAACCCGGCAACCACGAGCGGGCGACAGCGCAATTGCGCCAGATGCGCGGGCAGACCGTGGTGTTTCAGACCGCCGTGGCGGTGGTCTGCCTGGACAGCGGTTTTGAGGCAAGCGACCTGGCCGCCGTAGAAGTGATTTTTCGCGACCTGACAGACGGCGAGATTGAAAACTACCTGCGCGCCGAGCAGCCCTATGACTGCGCGGGCAGCGCCAAAAGCGAAGGCCTGGGCATCGCCCTGCTGGAGGCCATCAACAGCGACGACCCCACCGCGCTGGTTGGCCTGCCGCTGATACGGACCTGCCGGATGATCCAGGCCGCAGGCATCACCCTGCTTGCAGGCAAGGCGGTCAGGGCATGAACACCACGGCCAAGGGAAAACTTTACCTGGTGCCCGCACCGCTGGACTTCGGCTGCGACGTGCAGGCGCCGCTGCAGGACGTGATGCCGCTGGCCACCATCCAGGTCGCGGCACGGTTGTCCTGCTGGATTTGCGAAAACGCCAAAAGCACGCGCGCCTATTTAAAACGCATCAACGAACTGCAGCCCCTGGCCCAGCCGCTGCAGTCACTGCAAATCCAGGAACTGCCGCGCGAGGTCCACAAAAAAGGCGACCACAGCGGCAACTTTGACGCCCGGCCGCTGCTGATCGCCGCGATGGAGGGCCGCGACATGGGCCTGGTCAGCGAAGCCGGCATGCCCGCCATTGCCGACCCCGGCTCGTCGGTGGTGCGTGCGGCGCACGACCTGGGCATGCAGGTGTTGCCGCTGACGGGCCCCATGTCGCTGATGCTTGCGCTGGCGGCTAGCGGCCTGAATGGCCAGAACTTCGCGTTTGTGGGTTACCTGCCGCAGGAAGGCGGCGAGCGGGCCCAGCGCATACGCGAACTCGAATCACTGGCCCTGAAAACCGGCCAGACGCAAATATTCATTGAAACGCCTTACCGCAATACCGCGCTGCTGCAGGCCCTGCTGCAAACCCTGCAGGGCAACACGCGGCTGGCACTGGGCTGCGGCCTGACCATGAACACCGGCTGGTCGCGCAGCGCGCAGGTCAGCACCTGGAAGCGCGACAAGCCCCAGGCGCCGCTGGATTTGCCAACCGTGTTCTGCCTGGGCCGCTAAAGCCCAGGACGCGCCACGGCGAACGCGCACAAAAAAGCCCGCATGACGCGTAATGCCCGTCAGTTAAGAGCTGACTGGCATTTTTCTTGGGTACTTGGAGGCCCT
>JAZKCE010000002.1:0-147910 GCA_040388255.1 Pseudomonadota bacterium
CCATGGGGGAGTTTGACTGGCCGAAGGTGGGGGAATTTGAAGTGGCCATCGGGGCGCTGGGGATTAGTGTCTTGGCTTGGGCCAAAAAAATCTTGATTTAGGGTCATAACCGTCGCTCATGTTGCATCGCAGCATATTGGAGCGTTGGTCGGTGTTCAGCTATGCAAACCTCGCCTTTAATCCCGAATCGCTTCGGTGGTCGTTCTAGTCAAACTGTGAAGGGTGACGCCACTCGTTCGCGGAAGTTTCTAGGGGAGTTAAAAAAGCACTCTATATATAGTGCGCCAAGCGCTTGCTCCGGGGCGTGACGGTATTTTTGACGGTACTTTTTCTATAAACTTTGATTTCTTCCAATAGGGTATGGGTCAGATAATCGCACCATTTATTCAAGCACCGCCCGGCCTTCGCTTCAACGTGATTGGCCCGGCGTTGATGCCAGCGTTCAGCAGCGTTTATCCATCCATTTAGCCGCGCCACAGGCCCTGAGATCGAGCCGGGTTTACTACTTTTTGGCTATTAGTATCTTGAGCCGAATTGATGTAACCTTCCAACCTTTGCCCAGAAGGCGGGACTGGATCAGCGGGGTGAGCTGGCGGAGTTTGGCTGCGGCCGCATTTCCATTGACCAGCAGGCACCAGGTCTCGCCATCGATGGGGCCGGCTTTCACGGCGGGACGAAGGGTTTCGGGGATCAGTGACTCAATGGCTTCCAGCCTGGCGCTGGATTCCCTGACCAGTTCTGCAAGCCGTCCCAGGGTGGGCGAGTTTTCGACGGCCTGATGGGCTGTGACAGCCCGTGCCGATGATGATGTTTTAGCCGGGTAAGGGTTCTGGTTCACAAGAGCGATCGGTGTGCCAGGGGCGCGGGCTTTTAAAAAGGACGACAAGTGCATTTGATTATCACGGATGCGTGGCTGGCCAAAAGTCGGGCTATTTATTTGAGCGGCACCAAGCTGGTCCTGACCGGCTTTTTGGCGGCCTTTGTCTTGATGGTCGTGGCGGCCGGTCTGTACCACTGGGTGTTCCTCAAGGGCGCGCGCGAAGGCTGGCCGGTGATTGGTTCGCTGGTCAAGCTCATGGTCAAGGACGAGTTTGAGCAGCGCGACCGCTTCATGCGCGAAAACCTCGACGTGATGGCCAAGCGCCTGGGCGAGATGCAGGCCAAGATGATGCAGCTGGAAGCGCTCGGTGAACGCGTTTCAGGCCTGGCCGGCGTCAACCCCGGTGAGATCAAGTCCACCATGGGCAGTGGCGGTGTGCTGGTCGGCAGCCGCTCGCTGACCATGGAAGAACTGCAGGCCACGCTGGCCGACCTCGACAAACTGACCGACCAGCGTGTTGACCTCATGACCGTCATGGAGTCACGCCTTTTTGACCAGAAAATCAAGAAACTGATGGTGCCCACGCAGCCGCCGGTGGCCGGTGGTGTTCTGGGTTCCTCCTTCGGCTGGCGCATCGACCCCCTCAATGGCCGGTCGGCCCTGCATACCGGCCTGGACTTCCCCTCGGAGCCCGGCACCCCCATACTGGCCGCGGCCGGCGGTATCGTGGTGACGCAGGAATACCATCCGGCCTATGGAAACATGGTCGAGATTGACCATGGCAACGACCTGATCACACGTTACGCCCACGCATCCAGGGTGCTGGTCAAAAAAGGTGATTTGATCAGGCGCGGCCAGAAAATCGCGGAAGTTGGCACCACCGGCCGCTCGACCGGGCCGCACCTGCATTTTGAAGTGCTGGTGCAGGGGGTGTTCCAGGATCCGCAGAAATTCCTCATGGCGGGCCAGAAAATGCCTTCCGGGCAACTGGCCTTTGCCGCCGCCTCAAACCCGCCGGCGCAAGCTGCGCAACTGCCCCGCCCAAAATAAGCGGCATCGCAGAGGTAAAATAGAAGGTTTGGCGCACAGTTGAACTTGACTGAGGCGCCCATACCTAAGTCCGTATTCAATAAGGGATTTTGGCCGCGTTGCCAGCTCACGGGAGCTGCAAGGCGGCCTCGCATTTATGGCCTCCAACATCCTGACCAAAATCTTCGGCAGCCGCAACGACAGGCTGCTTAAAAGTTACCGCAAAACCGTGGAGCGTATCAATGCGCTGGAGACGCAGTACGAACAGCTCGACGACGAACAACTGCGCGCCAAAACCGCGGAGTTCAAGGGACGTGTTGCCGCGGGCGAGACGCTTGATGCGATCCTTCCCGAAGCTTTTGCGGTAGTCCGCGAAGGCAGCAAACGCATCATGAAGATGCGCCACTTCGATGTGCAGATGCTGGGCGGCATGTCGCTGCATAACGGCAAGATTTCGGAAATGCGCACGGGTGAGGGCAAGACGCTGACGGCCACGCTGCCGGTTTACCTCAACGCACTGACCGGCAAGGGCGTGCATGTGGTGACGGTCAATGATTACCTGGCCAACCGCGATGCGCGCTGGATGGGCAAGCTCTACAACTTCCTGGGTCTGACGGTCGGCATCAACCTGCCGAATATGGCGCGCGAGGAAAAGCAGGCGGCCTACAACGCCGACATCACCTACGGCACCAACAACGAATACGGCTTTGACTACCTGCGCGACAACATGGTCTACGAAGTCGCGGACCGCGTGCAGCGCGGCCTGAACTACGCCATCGTCGACGAGGTGGATTCGATCCTGATCGACGAGGCGCGCACGCCCCTCATCATCAGCGGCCAGGCCGAAGACCACACCGAGATGTACATCGCCATGAACAAGGTGGTGCCGCTTCTGAAAAAGCAGGAAGGCGAAGCCGACCCGCGCACCGGCGAAGGCGTCACCAAGCCGGGTGACTTCACGCTGGATGAAAAAACGCACCAGGTTTTCCTGACCGAGCAGGGTCACGAAAACGCCGAGCGCATCCTGTTCAACCTGGGCCTGATTCCCGAAAGTGCAACCCTGTACGACCCGGCCAACATCACGCTGGTGCATCACCTGTACGCGGCCCTGCGCGCCAACCATCTTTATCACCGCGACCAGCACTATGTGGTGCAGCAGGGTGAGCAGGGTGCGGAGATCGTCATCGTCGATGAGTTCACCGGCCGCCTGATGACCGGCCGCCGCTGGAGCGATGGCCTGCACCAGGCCGTGGAAGCCAAGGAGGGCGTGCAGATCCAGGCGGAAAACCAGACGCTGGCATCGATCACCTTCCAGAATTATTTCCGCCTGTACGGCAAGTTGTCGGGCATGACCGGCACGGCGGATACCGAGGCCTATGAGTTCCAGGAAATCTACGGACTGGAAACCACCGTCATTCCACCCAACCGCATCAGCAAGCGCGACGACCAGCTGGACCGGGTCTACAAGACCACGCGCGAAAAATACGAAGCCGCCATCAAGGATATTCGCGAGTGTTATGAGCGCGGCCAGCCCGTGCTGGTTGGCACCTCATCGATCGAGAATTCCGAGATCATCGCGCAGCTGCTCGAAAACGAAAAGCTCCCGCACCAGGTGCTCAATGCCAAGCAGCACGCCCGCGAAGCCGACATCATCGCGCAGGCGGGCCGCCCGAAGATGATCACCATTGCCACCAACATGGCTGGCCGTGGCACCGACATTGTGCTGGGAGGCAATGTGGAAAAACTCATGGAAGCCGTTGAGGCGGATGAGGGCCTGGATGCCGGCGCAAGGGATGCCGAAATCGCCCGCCTGCGCGCGCAGTGGACGCAGGAGCATGAGCAGGTCAAGGCACTGGGCGGCTTGCGCATCATTGCCACCGAGCGCCACGAGTCACGCCGCATCGACAACCAGTTGCGCGGCCGGTCGGGCCGCCAGGGCGACCCGGGTTCCTCGCGTTTTTACCTGAGCCTGGACGACCCGCTGATGCGCATTTTTGCGGGCGACCGCGTCAAGGCCATCATGGAGCGGCTCAAGATGCCCGATGGCGAAGCCATTGAAGCCGGCATCGTCACGCGCAGCATAGAGTCCGCCCAGCGCAAGGTGGAGGCCCGCAACTTCGATATCCGCAAGCAGCTGCTTGAGTACGATGACGTGGCCAACGACCAGCGCAAGGTGATTTACCAGCAGCGCAACGACATCATGGACGCCGGTAGCCTGCAGGGCCAGATCGAATCGCTGCGTGAAGGCTGCTTTACCGACCTGACGCGGCAATACGTGCCGGCCGAAAGTGTCGAAGAGCAATGGGACATTGCCGGCCTTGAAAAAGTGCTGCTCGACGAATGGCAGATTGACTTGCCCCTGGCCAGCGAGCTGGAAAACGCCGCGGCCATCACCGACGAGGACATCCTTGAGAAAGTGGTCAGCGCGGCCAATGCGGCTTTTGCCGACAAGGTCCAGAAAGTCGGCGAAGAAAACTTCATTCCGTTCGAGCGCATCGTGCTCCTGCAAAGCATAGACACGCACTGGCGTGAACACCTGAGCTCGCTGGATTACCTGCGCCAGGGTATTCACCTGCGCGGTTACGCGCAAAAGCAGCCCAAGCAGGAATACAAGCGTGAAGCGTTTGAACTGTTTGGCCAGTTGCTGGACAGCGTGAAAAACGAG
Organism: Pseudomonadota bacterium; assembly: GCA_040388255.1. Classification (GTDB taxonomy): domain Bacteria; phylum Pseudomonadota; class Gammaproteobacteria; order Burkholderiales; family Burkholderiaceae_C; genus Polaromonas. The sequence continues at coordinate 4,515 of JAZKCE010000002.1, forward strand.
GTCACCAAGGTGTTGATGACGGTCAAGATCCAGTCGGGCGAGCAACTGGAGCAGGCCGCCGAGGAAATGGAAAACCGGGCAGAAAACATTGCCAATGTGACCTACACCGCACCGACCGAATCCGGTGAAGTTGAAACCACGGTGGACGAAGAATCGCAGCGGCGCGCGCAGCCGGCAGCGGGCAGCGCCATGTCGCGTGTGGGGCGCAACGACCCTTGCCCTTGCGGCTCGGGTAAAAAATTCAAGCTCTGCCACGGCAAGCTGAACTGAAGCCTTAATTTTCGTTTTTTTGTTTCTGGAGTCATGAGATGCCCGTCAATCTCGTTGCCACACCCGCCGCAGACCTTTACCCTGTCCCCGGCGTCCGCTGGGGCATCACCGAAGCGGGCATACGCAAAGCCAATCGCAAGGACCTCGCCGTCCTGCTGCTTGATGAAGGCGCCTCTGTAGGCGCGGTCTTCACGCAGAACAGGTTTTGCGCGGCTCCGGTGCAGCTGTGCCGCGAGCACCTTGCGCAAAACTTTGGCATTCGTGCCATGGTGATCAATACCGGCAACGCCAATGCGGGCACTGGTGAAGACGGCCTGATGCGCGCCAAAGCCAGCTGCATTGCGCTGGCGCGTGACCTCAACCTTGCACCCGAGCAGATCCTGCCGTTCTCGACCGGCGTGATCATGGAGCCCCTGCCGCACGACCGCATTGCCGCGGGTTTGCCTGCCGCGCTGGCGGATGCAAAAGAAAACAACTGGGCCAATGCCGCAGAAGCCATCATGACCACGGACACCGTGGCCAAGGCTTTCTCGAAGAAGGTGAGTGTTGGCGGCACTGAAGTCACCATCACCGGCATCAGCAAGGGTGCGGGCATGATCCGTCCGAATATGGCCACCATGCTGGGCTTTATGGCGACAGACGCCTGTGTAGCGCCGGCGCTCATGTCGCAACTCGCCAAAGATCTGGCTGAAGGTTCTTTCAACCGCGTGACCGTGGATGGCGACACCTCGACCAATGACTCGTTTGTGGTGATTGCGACCAACAAGGCCAAACATGCGCCCGTCACCTCGCTGGACAGCGCGGAAGGCAAAGCGCTGCGTGCCGCCATGCTGGACATCGCACGCCAATTGGCACAGGCAATAGTGCGCGACGGCGAAGGCGCGACCAAGTTCATCACCATCCAGGTTGAAGGCGGTAAAACCGGCGACGAGTGCCGCAAGGTGGCCTACGCCATCGCTCACTCGCCGCTGGTAAAAACAGCCTTTTTCGCCAGCGACCCGAATCTTGGCCGCATCCTGGCCGCTGTGGGTTACGCCGGCATTGACGACCTCGACCAGACAAAAATTGATTTGTATCTTGACGATGTGCTGGTCGCCAAAAACGGTGGCCGGCATGTTGATTACGTTGAGGCCGATGGCCAGCGCGTGATGAAACAAAGCGAGATCACGGTGCGTGTGGTGCTTGGCCGTGGGGTGGTTGCGGACGCGGTCTGGACCTGCGACCTCTCCTACGACTACGTCAAGATCAACGCCGACTACAGAAGCTGAAAAGTACAAAAATGAACGAGCAGTTTGAACGCCTGATAACGCGCTTCGATTCCCTTATCACGCGCATTGAATCGATTCTTCCCCAGCCCCTGACGGCGCCGGACTGGTCTGCATCGGTGGCCTACCGCTACCGCAAACGCAGCTCCGGCCACGGCTCGCTCGAACCCGTCAGGCATATTGGCAACATGAGCCTCGATGACCTCAAGGAAATCGACGACCAGAAAGAAAAAATCCGGCGCAACACCGAGCAGTTCGTGAGCGGCAAACCTGCCAACAACGTGCTGCTGACCGGCGCCCGCGGCACCGGCAAGTCCTCGTTGATCAAGGCCTGCCTCAATGCGTATTCGGCCCGTGGCTTGCGCCTGATTGAAGTGGACAAGGCCGACCTGATCGACCTGCCCGACATCGTGGATGTGGTTTCAAGCCTGCCCGAGAAATTCATTGTCTTTTGTGATGACCTCAGCTTTGAAGAAGGCGAGCCCGGCTACAAGGCGCTCAAATCGATTCTTGACGGCTCGGTCGCTGCGGCCACGCCCAATGTGCTGATCTACGCGACCAGCAACCGGCGTCACCTGCTGCCCGAGTACATGACCGAAAACCTGACCTACACGCAGTCTGAAGACGGTGAAGTGCATCCGGGCGAAGTGGTGGAGGAAAAAATCTCGTTGTCCGAGCGTTTTGGCTTGTGGGTGAGTTTTTACCCCTTCAGCCAGGACGAGTACCTCACCATCGTTGCACAGTGGCTGTCTTCATTCGGTGTGGACCAGCAGGCCATGGAGGCTGCCCGGCCCGAATCGCTGGTGTGGGCGCTGGAGCGCGGCTCGCGCAGCGGCCGTGTGGCCTACCAGTTTGCGCGTGACTATGCGGGCAGGGAGGCGTCGTTCAGGCCAGCCATCACGCCGGTAGCGGATTACCGCGCGCGCGACCCGTCGGAAAAATCGCAGGACTATTGAGGTGACTGTACTGGTGGCACATGGCGACCGGCCCCGTGAGGGCGTGGAAGCCGGCAAGGAGCGCAAGGTCGTGGACGTCGCCGTCGGCGTGCTGCTTCAGCCCAATGGCGACTTCCTGCTTACCTCGCGTCCAGCCGGCAAGGTCTATGAGGGCTACTGGGAATTTCCCGGCGGCAAGCTGGAGCAGGGCGAGACGGTGGAGCAGGCCTTGCGCCGCGAATTGCATGAAGAAATTGGCATCACCATAGGCGCGGTGCAGTCCTGGAGGGTAGAGATGGTGGACTACCCGCATGCGCTGGTCAGGCTCAATTTCTGCAAGGTGTTCGAGTGGACAGGTGAGTTGCAGATGCGCGAAGGCCAGTCATTTGCCTGGCAGTCCTTGCCGGTGACGGTGCAGCCGGTGTTGCCGGGCGCCATTCCAGTACTGGCCTGGTTTGCGCAGGAGCGTGGTTTTGCGGGTGCAACCTGTCCCGAGTCTGCTATCTAATTAATAGCTGCCTGCACGCATCGTTATTGGTTTGGCGGCCTGTTTGATGCAAAAAATGGCATCAGCCGGCAAATACCCACTGCTTGCTGGCACCCATCACCGCATTCGGGTACGGTGCCTTGCCGCGTGAACCGTTGTATCGGCCCAGGCCCATGAACAGGTCTCCGCGCTCCCGGTCCAGGTAGTGGCGCAGGATCACGCAGCCAAAACGCAGGTTGGTCTGCATGTGAAACAGCTTGGAGGCGTCGCCGTCGCCTATCACGCGGGTCCAGAAGGGCATGACCTGCATGTAGCCGCGTGCGCCCACATTGCTCACTGCAAACTTGCGGAAGTTGCTTTCAACCTGGATCAGGCCCAGCACCAGCGTGACGTCCAGCCCGGCGCGTTTGCTTTCGTACCAGACGGTCTGCAAGAACTCCTTGCGGATCTGCCACTCGGTTTTTTTCTTTTTGAGGCGCTCGCCCATGGCCCCCAGCCAGCGCAGGTAGGCCAGGCGGCTTTCGGTGTCCTTGAAGACAGGTTCGGGCGGCGCCTGGTTGGCGATGGCCGCGCTCAGCGCGTTGCGCACAGCGTCGGCCAGCGGCTCCTCAATCTGCGCCCCGGCGTTTGCCTGCTCTGAAAATAGCAGCGAACCAGCGAGCACCGACGGTGACAGAAGGCATGTTCTTCTCGAAATCCGCGCGGCATCCATCGCCATGGGGGTGTCAGGCACCGTCGGCTTCATGCGGGCCGGCAAGTTCAGCTGGCCACCGCCAGGCCGAGTTTGCCTTTGAGAAAGTCCAGCGCGGTGGACGCGTCGACCTTGCTGGATTCGGCATCGCGGCGGTGCTGGTATTCCAGCTGGCCTTCTTTCAGGCCGCGGTCGCCTATGGTGACGCGGTGCGGCACGCCTATCAGCTCCCAGTCGGCAAACATCGCGCCTGGGCGCTCGTTGCGGTCGTCCAGCATCACATCAACGCCAGCGGTGAGCAACTCGCCGTAAAGCTTGTCGGCGGCAGCTTTGACATCCGGGAAACGGTCCGGACTGATGGGGCACAGCACCACGGTGAACGGCGCAATCGAATCCGGCCAGATGATGCCTTTGGCGTCGTGGTTTTGCTCAATCGCGGCGGCCGGCAGGCGGGTGATGCCTATGCCGTAGCAGCCCATTTCCATAAATTGCGGTTTACCGTTTTCACCGAGGAAGGTGGCGTTCATGGCTTTGGAATATTTGGTGCCGAGATAAAACACGTGGCCGACTTCGATGCCGCGTTCGATCGCCAGCGCGCCCTTGCCGTCGGGTGAGGGATCACCGGCAACGACGTTGCGCAGGTCGGCCACCAGCTCGGGCTCGGGCAGGTCGCGGCCCCAGTTGACGCCGGTGATGTGGAAGTCGGCTTCGTTGGCGCCGCAGACCCAGTCGGCCAGCACGGCGACTTCGCGGTCCACCACCAGCCTGACGGGCTTTTTCAGATTCAAGGGGCCAAGGTAACCCGGCTTGCAGCCGAAGTGCTCCTCGATCTCGGGCAGCGTGGCAAAACGGAAGTCGGCGAGGCCGGGCACCTTGCCGACCTTGACCTCGTTCATGTCGTGGTCGCCGCGCAGCAGCAGCAGCCAGACCTGGATCTTGATGACCTTGCCGGTTTCGTCGAGCTGGTCGGTCGCCAGCACCAGCGACTTGACGGTGGTTTGCAGCGGAATGCCCAGCAGTTCGGCCACCTCGGCGCAGGTGGCCTTGCCCGGCGTTGCGGTTTTGGTCATGGCCTGTGATGCTGCTTTGCGCGCGCCTTGGGGCGCCAGGGCCTCGGCCTTTTCCATGTTGGCGGCGTAGTCGCTGCCGGGGCAATAGACGATGGCGTCTTCACCCGTCGCGGCAATCACCTGGAACTCTTCGCTTAAATCGCCGCCAATCGCGCCGCTGTCTGCGGCTACGGCGCGGTAGGTCAGGCCAAAGCGGTCAAAAATCCGGCGGTAGGCGGCAGCCATGACCTGGTAGCTGGCCTTGGCGGCCACCTGGTCGCGGTCAAAGCTGTAGGCGTCCTTCATGATGAACTCGCGCCCGCGCATCAGGCCAAACCGCGGTCGGCGCTCGTCGCGGAACTTGGTCTGGATCTGGTACAGGTTTTTCGGCAGCTGTTTGTAGCTTTTGATGTCCTGGCGCATCACGTCGGTGATGACTTCCTCGCTGGTCGGCTGCACCACAAAGTCGCGGCCATGGCGGTCCTTGATGCGCAGCAGTTCCGGCCCCATGGAGGCAAACCGGCCGGTTTCCTGCCAGAGTTCGGCCGGCTGGATCACCGGCATGCTCATTTCCACCGCGCCGGCGCGGTTCATTTCCTCGCGGACGATGGCTTCCACCTTGTGGATCACGCGCAGGCCCATGGGCATGTAGTTGTAGATGCCGGCGCCCAGTTTCTTGATCAGGCCGGCACGCATCATGAGCTGGTGGCTGACGACTTCGGCGTCGGCAGGGGCTTCCTTGAGGGTGGAAATGAAGAACTGCGAGGCTTTCATGTGCTGTTTTTCTGGAATTCGGGGTTGGAATGAGCCGGGAGCGGGGCCAAGGGCCCTGCACAGCTTGGCTAGACGGCCTTTCGCTGTGCATAATGGACTCAGTTTAAAAAATTTGAGGTTTGATTATGCTTGACCGGGACGGCTTTCGGCCCAACGTCGGCATCATCTTGCTCAACCAGAGAAGTCAGGTATTTTGGGGCAAACGTATCCGTACCCACTCGTGGCAATTTCCGCAGGGTGGCATTGACCGGGGCGAAAATCCCGAGCAGGCCATGTTTCGCGAGTTGCATGAGGAGGTGGGGTTGTTTCCACAGCACGTACAGGTGCTGGCCCGAACCCGAGACTGGTTGCGCTATGAGGTGCCTGACCGGTTTATCCGCCGCGATGCACGCGGACATTACAAGGGGCAGAAACAGATCTGGTTTCTGCTGCAACTGGTCGGTCACGACTGGGATTTGAACCTGCGCGCGACCGACCATCCGGAGTTTGACGCCTGGCGCTGGAACGACTATTGGGTGCCGCTCGACGTTGTGGTGGAGTTCAAGCGCGGTGTCTATGAAATGGCGCTCACCGAGCTGGCGCGTTTTGTGCCGCGCCTGGAACACCACCCGGACCACAGAAACCGCTATTTGCGTGGTGGCGTGCATGCGCGTGACCAGCCCGAAGCTTATACCGGCGAGGGCGATGCCCGTCATGCGCATGAATCGCCGCGCCTGCCATCCCACAGGCTGGGCGCGTCATTTGAGTTGCCGCCCGGCGCCACCTTTGAACCTGATCCGCAGACCAGCCTGGATGCGGACGCCTGCATGAAAAAAATATGAGATTAAAACCGGCCGTCGCAGCCTTGCCTGCGCTCTTTTTGGCCCTGACGTTTTCGGTGAGTGGTGCGGTGTGGGCGCAGAATCTCGTAGACAACCCGGACTGGAAAGAGTCGGAGGTTCCGCCGCCGCCGGCCTTCGACTTTGGCAAGCTGGTGACTTTTGAGGTGTCCCGCGCGTCGTCGCTGGTGTACGGCGTGGACCCCGCTTCGGTGAGCATTTCCAAAAGCGACAGCCTGGTGCGTTATGTGATGGTGGCTACCAGCCCGAGTGGTGCCAGGAACGTGATGTACGAGGGCATACGCTGCTCCACGGGCGAGGTCAAAACCTATGCCCGCTATTTGCCGGATGGCCGCTGGCAGCCGGTGGCCAATGCGGAGTGGCGTTCTGTGTTCAGTGGCATGCCGTCCCAGCATGCCTTGCGCTTTGCCAGGGCCGGTGCCTGTGATGGCTCGGCGCCCGAGGGCTCCGTACGGGAAATCGTGAACCGCCTGCAAAACTCGAACAAGTACCTGGACCAGTAGCAGAGCAGCCCGCGGATTTGCGGGCTGGCTGTTTCAGCGTTTCAGCGCGTCAGGACCAGGTTGGTCCGGTGCAGCATTTCGGGCTCGCCGGTGTAGCCCAGCAGCTTCTCGAATTCCGATGAGGCCTTGCGGCAGATCAGCCGTGCCTCCGCGCTCGAATAATTGGCCAGGCCGCGCGCGATCTCCAGGCCGTCGGCGTCACGCACGGCAATCACGTCGCCGCGCGAGAATTCGCCCTCTACCCGTGTCATGCCAATCGGCAGCAGGCTCTTGCCTTCATCACGCACCTTGACGACAGCGCCCGCATCCACCGTGACCGAGCCGCGCATCTGCAGGTGATCGGCCATCCACTGCTTGCGCGCCTGGTTTTTCTGGGTTTGCGCCACCAGCAGCGTGCCTATGGCCTCGCCCTGCGTCAGCCGTATCAGCGCCTGTGGCTCGCGGCCCCAGGCAATCACTGTCGAGGCACCTGAACCCGCGGCGCGTTTGGCGGCGAGGATTTTGGTGATCATGCCGCCGCTGCCAATGCTGGAGCCCGCGCCGCCCGCCATGGCTTCCAGCGCGGCATCGCCGGCCTTGCCGACGTGCACAAATTGGGCGTTCGGGTCTTTGCGTGGATCGGCGGTGTACAGGCCTTTCTGGTCGGTCAGTATGACCAGCGCGTCGGCTTCGACCAGGTTGGCCACCAGCGCGCCCAGGGTATCGTTGTCGCCGAACTTGATCTCGTCGTTGACGACGGTGTCGTTTTCATTGATGACCGGCACCACGCCGAGCTGCAGCAGGGCCAGCAGGGTGGAGCGCGCGTTGAGGTAGCGCTCGCGGTCGGCCAGGTCGGCGTGCGTCAGCAATACCTGCGCACTGCCTATGCCGTTTTCACGCAGTTTGGTTTCATAGACCTGGACCAGCCCCATCTGCCCGACAGCCGCCGCCGCCTGCAGTTCGTGGATGGCCTTGGGGCGTGTGGTCCAGCCCAGGCGTTTCATGCCTTCGGCGATGGCGCCGCTGCTCACCATGATGACTTCGCGACCGCCCTTGACCAGGGTTGCCAGCTGTGTGCACCACTGGCCTATGGCATCCGCATCCAGTCCGCGGCCTTCGTTGGTCACCAGGCTGGAGCCAACCTTGACCACGATGCGTTTGGCGTTGCGCAGAACGGAGGGCGGTGTTGTATCGGGCATTTTTGAGTCTTTTATGGCTGCAGCCCAATAAAGACGGGCGCAGTCAGCTATCTTTTATGTAGCGTCCATGCGGCGCTGCCGGCTTATTCCGGGGGCAGCTCGGCAAACCGGGGATCGATTTCCTCCGGCGGCTGTTCGCTTTTCTGCACTTGCTTGACATGCTGGTAAATCGTCTTGATCAGCTGTTCGCAGCCTTCGCGTGTCAGCGCCGATATCTCGAAAACCGGGCCCTTGAACTTGAAGCGCTTGACAAAATCCTTGACGAGGGCCGCGCGCTTGTCGCCATCCACCATGTCCAGTTTGTTGAGCACCAGCCAGCGCGGCTTGTCGTACAAGGCGGCGTCGTATTTTTTCAGTTCACCCACAATCGCCTTGGCCTGGGCGACCGGATCAACGCCTTCGTCAAAAGGCGCCATGTCCACGATGTGCAGCAACAGGCGGGTGCGCTGCAGGTGCCGCAAAAACAGGTGGCCCAGACCGGCACCTTCGGAGGCGCCCTCGATCAGACCGGGCAAATCGGCCACGACAAAACTCTGCTCGGGGCCGACGCGCACCACGCCCAGGTTGGGGTGCAGGGTGGTGAAAGGGTAGTCGGCAATGCGCGGCCTGGCGTTGGACACGGCCGAGATAAAGGTGGACTTGCCGGCATTGGGCATGCCCAGCAGGCCCACATCGGCCAGCACCTTCAGTTCCAGCTTGAGGCTTTTGCGCTCGCCCGGCCAGCCTGGCGTTTTGCTGCGCGGCGCGCGGTTGGTGGAGCTTTTGAAACGCAGGTTGCCAAAACCGCCGTCGCCGCCCTTGGCAATCAGGATTTCCTCGCCCGGCACCAGCAGTTCAAAAAGAACCTCGCCGGTCTCGGCGTCGGTCAATATGGTGCCCAGCGGCATTTTCAGGATGATGTCGTCGCCCTTGGCGCCAAACATGTCCGAGCCCATGCCGTGCCCGCCATTGCGCGCTTCGTGGCGGCGCGAAAACCGGAAATCCACCAGGGTGTTCAGGTTGATGTCGGCCACCGCATAGACATGGCCGCCGCGCCCGCCGTCGCCGCCGTTGGGGCCGCCGAATTCCTTGTACTTTTCGTGGCTGAACGAGACGCAGCCACTCCCGCCATCGCCTGCAGCAATGTCAATAAAGGCTTCGTCAACAAATTTCATGGTCAGCTTTGGTACGGATAGGGGGCCTGCAAACCCCTTGTGGTGCAGGAAGGCAGTTTACAAACAAAAAAGCCCCGACAGGTCGGGGCTTCGTTTCAGTCGAAGTGACTTATCGAAGTGATCAGCTTATGCCGGGGTCACATTCACGGTGTGCTTGTTCAGCGCACCCTTGACGGAAAACGATACCGCGCCGTCAACCAGTGCAAACAGGGTGTGGTCCTTGCCGATGCCGACATTGACGCCTGGATGGAACTTGGTGCCACGCTGGCGCACGATGATGCTGCCTGCGTTGATGACTTCGCCGCCGAATTTCTTCACGCCGAGCATTTTGGGCTGTGAATCACGCCCGTTTCGCGTAGAGCCGCCGCCTTTTTTCTGTGCCATTTTTCAATACTCCTTGGTGCGTTCCTGCTTAACCGACGATGGCGCCGATTTGCAGTTCCGTGAAGTTCTGACGGTGACCCTGACGTTTTTGGTAGTGCTTGCGACGGCGCATCTTGAAGATGCGAACCTTGTCGTGCCTGCCCTGGGACAGGACAGTAACCGTAACAGTAGCGCCGGACACCAAGGGCGTACCGACCGTGATTGTGCTGCCGGTTCCGACAGCCAATACCTGGTCAATAACGATCTCTTGGCCTACGTCCGCAGCAATCTGTTCTACTTTAATTTTTTCTCCAGTAGCAACCTTGTATTGTTTGCCACCGGTTTTTATGACCGCGTACATGTAAGACCTCGTAAATTGAGTTCTGCAGACGGATTTCCGCAGAGCCCAACATTCTAGCACGGCTCGGCAAAAATGACCAGACCGGCCGTTTTTGCCCATAACCGGGCGCCTTGCCGGGGCCTGCCTTCCTATAATCTGCCCAAACTTAACGTCTGGACCGTCTTTTGTCTGCCAATTCTTCAAGCACCGCTGCCGCCCTCGCCCTGATCGCCGACGATATGCAGGGAATGGACGGGGTCATAGCGCAGCGCCTGAAATCCGAAGTCCCGCTGGTCAGCCAGGTTTCGCAGTACATCATTGCGGCCGGCGGCAAGCGCCTGCGCCCGGCCCTGCTGCTTTTGATGTGCGGTGCGCTCGGCTACCGGGGCGAGCAGCGCTTCAACCTCGCGGCGGTGGTGGAGTTTATCCATACGGCTACCTTGCTGCACGATGATGTGGTGGACGAGTCCACCCTGCGCCGCGGCCGGGCGACGGCCAATGAGGCTTTTGGCAATCCGGCGAGCGTGCTGGTGGGTGATTTTTTGTATTCCCGGGCGTTCCAGATGATGGTGGAGGCGGGGGACATGCGCATCATGCAGACCCTCGCCGAGGCGACCAATGTGATTGCCGAGGGCGAAGTGCTGCAGCTCATGAACATGCACGACGCATCGCTGTCCGAGGACGGTTACCTGCTGGTGATCCGCTCCAAGACCGCCAAGCTTTTTGAGGCTAGCGCCCGGTTGGCAGCCTTGTTGGCGCAATCCTCCCCGGAAGTTGAAAAAAGCTGCGCTGATTACGGGCAGGCACTTGGGACGGCGTTCCAGGTCATTGATGATGTGCTCGATTACGACGGCGATGTGTCGGAAATGGGCAAGAACCTGGGGGACGACCTGCGCGAAGGCAAGGCGACCTTGCCCCTGATCGTGGCCATGCAGCGCGGCACGGAATCCGAGCGCAACACCATACGCGAGGCGATTGAAACCGGCGGGACGGCGCAGATGGCGCAAATTATTGAAATTGTCCAGAAGACGGGGGCCTTGCTGGTGACGCGGGACGCCGCGGCTGCGGAGGCGCAGCGGGCACTGAATGCCTTGCAGGCACTACCCAAAAACATTTACAGTAATGCTCTGCAGCAACTGGCTTCACAGTTGCTGGAGCGGCGCTTCTAGCTGCCGTTTGTGGCTGTGATGTGCGAAGCGGGGTGTAGCTTAGCCTGGTAGAGCGCTACGTTCGGGACGTAGAGGCCGGAGGTTCGAATCCTCTCACCCCGACCAGATTGGCCGGTTCTCTCCCGCACCCTTGTTCGCTTCGTTCCAACACAAGGCGGGCTGCAGGGGTCTTTTGGATTTACACCCACCCTGCTATAGGCGATGATAGCCATTTGGGCAGGATTTATCGGACCATGGCCGCTGTTGAAACCGTCATAAACCAAGCTCCCTCCATGGCGCTGCCCGGTCTTGGCAGAGCCCTTGTGGCGGCAGGCAAGCTGGGTCAGAAGGCCGCCGAAGACATTTTTCGCAAGGCCCAAAGCGGGCGCACCAGCTTTATTGCCGAATTGACGGGTTCGGGCGCTGTGTCTGCATCCGATCTGGCGCACACCATGTCTTCCGCATTTGCGGCCCCGCTGCTGGACCTCGAGGCCATTGATGTGCAGCGCCTGCCCAAGGGCTTGCTGGACGGCAAGATCTGCCAGACCTACCGCATTGTTGTTCTGAGCAAGCGCAACAACCGCCTGATTGTCGCGACGGCCGACCCCTCCGACCAGGAGGCGGCGGAAAAAATCAAGTTCTCGACCCAGATGGGCGTGGACTGGGTGATTGCCGAATACGACAAGCTTTCCAAGATGGTTGAGGTGTCGACCACGACGGCTTCGGAGGCCATGGAAAGCATCATCGGCGATGACTTCGAGTTTGACGAATCCAGCGCCGAAGTGGCCAGCGAAAGCAATGACACCAGCGTTTCCGAGGTTGAGGACGCGCCTGTCGTCAAGTTCCTGCAAAAAATGCTGCTCGATGCCTTCAGCATGCGCGCTTCGGATCTGCACTTCGAGCCCTTCGAGCATACCTATCGCGTCCGTTTCCGGGTCGACGGCGAATTGCGTGAAATCGCCTCGCCACCCGTTGCCATCAAGGAAAAGCTGGCGGCGCGCATCAAGGTGATTTCCAAGCTCGATATCTCCGAGAAGCGCGTGCCGCAGGACGGCAAGATGAAGCTCAAGATCGGCCCGGACCGTGTGATCGACTTCCGGGTCAGCACCTTGCCCACCATGTTTGGCGAAAAAATCGTCATCCGTATCCTGGACCCGAGCAGCGCCAAACTCGGCATTGATGCGCTGGGTTATGAGCCGGCGGAAAAAGAACGCCTGCTTGCCGCCATTGCCCGGCCTTATGGCATGGTACTGGTCACCGGACCCACCGGCTCCGGCAAAACGGTGTCGCTCTACACCTGCCTGAATATCCTGAACAAACCCGGCATCAACATCGCAACCGCTGAAGATCCGGCTGAAATTACCCTGCCGGGCGTCAACCAGGTCAGCATGAACGACAAGGCCGGCATGACCTTTCCTGTCGCGCTCAAGGCTTTCCTGCGGCAGGACCCTGACATCATCATGGTCGGTGAGATCCGCGATATCGAGACCGCCGATATTTCCATCAAGGCTGCGCAAACCGGCCACCTGGTGCTGTCCACCCTGCACACCAACGATGCGCCCACCACCCTGACGCGCATGCGCAACATGGGCATCGCACCCTTCAATATCGCGTCCAGTGTGATCCTTATCACGGCCCAGCGCCTGGCCCGGCGTTTGTGCCCCAATTGCAAAAAACCTGCCGATATTCCGCGCGAAACCCTGCTGGAAGCGGGTTTCAAGGAAGACGATGTGGACGGCTCATGGACACCTTACCGTCCGGTGGGCTGCTCCATGTGCACCAATGGTTACAAAGGGCGGGTCGGCATCTACCAGGTCATGCCCATCACCGAGGAAATCCAGAGAATCATTCTGCGCGACGGCAGCGCGCTGGAAATTGCCGCGCAAGCCGAGTCCGAGGGGGTCCGTAGCCTGCGCCAGTCCGGACTCCATAAAGTTAAACTTGGCATGACATCGGTCGAAGAAGTGTTGGGCTGCACCAATGTCTGACCAGGTACACCTCGGCCTTTTTTGGCAAGGCGGCTGGGCTGGAATGATGTGCAAGATCCATTTCTAAAACGAGAAAAAAATCATGGCAACAGCGGTATCCAGGAGTATTCAGGAATTTGTCTTCGAATGGGAGGGCAAGGACCGCGGCGGCAAGCAGGTCAGGGGCGAAATCCGGGCGGCGGGTGAAAATCAGGTCAAGGCCTCATTGCGTCGCCAGGGGGTCCTGCCGACCAAGATCAAAAAGCGCCGCATGCGCTCCGGCAAAAAAATCAGGCCCAGGGACATCGCCATCTTTACGCGCCAGCTGGCCACCATGATGAAGGCTGGCGTTCCGCTGCTGCAGGCCTTTGACATCGTCGGCCGCGGCAATCCCAACGGCAGCGTGACCAAGCTGCTCAATGACGTGCGCACCGATGTGGAAACGGGCACCTCCCTGAGTGCGGCTTTCCGTAAATACCCGCTGTATTTCAACGCCCTGTACTGCAATTTGGTGGAGGCTGGCGAGGCGGCCGGTATCCTGGAGTCCCTGCTGGACCGCCTGGCGGTCTATATGGAAAAAACCGAGGCCATCAAGTCCAAAATCAAGTCAGCCCTGATGTACCCGATCTCGGTGGTTGTTGTGGCTTTTGTGGTGGTTGCGGTGATCATGATTTTTGTGATTCCCGCGTTCAAGCAGGTGTTTTCGTCCTTTGGTGCCGATTTGCCCGCACCTACCCTGTTTGTGATTGCCATCAGCGAGTTTTTTGTGGCCTACTGGTGGTTGATTTTTGGCGGTATCGGTGGCGGCTTGTATTTCTTTTTTCAGGCATGGCAGCGCAATGAAAAGATGCAGCGGGTGATGGACCGGCTGCTGCTCAAGGTGCCGGTGTTCGGCGCCCTGATAGAGAAATCCTGTATCGCCCGCTGGACCCGTACCCTGTCCACCATGTTTGCCGCGGGTGTGCCGCTGGTTGAAGCGCTGGATTCCGTGGGCGGTGCTTCCGGCAACTCCCTGTATGCCGACGCCACCGAGAAAATCCAGCAGGAGGTTTCCACCGGGACCAGCCTGACCGCCGCCATGAGCAATGCCAACCTGTTTCCAACCATGGTGCTGCAGATGTGCGCTATTGGGGAGGAGTCGGGTTCCGTGGACCACATGCTCGGCAAGGCCGCTGATTTTTATGAGGCCGAGGTCGATGAAATGGTGGCGGGCCTGTCCAGCCTGATGGAGCCCATCATCATCGTGTTTCTGGGCGGCCTGATTGGCGGTATCGTGGTCTCCATGTACCTGCCCATCTTTAAACTGGGTCAAGTCGTTTGATGTTGGGGGACTTGCCTGCCGGGGTGCTGACCGGCCTTGCTGCTTTGATCGGCCTGCTGATCGGCAGCTTTCTCAACGTGGTGATTTATCGCCTGCCGAAAATGATGGAGCGGCAGTGGGCTCGCGAATGCGCGGAGCTGTCCGGCAAGCCAGAGGACTCTTCCGAGACTGCTGAAACCTTCAACCTGTTGACCCCGCGCTCGCGCTGCTCGAATTGCGGCCACATGATCCGCTGGTATGAGAATATTCCGGTGCTGAGCTACCTCGTGCTGCGAGGCAAGTGCTCGGTCTGCGACACGCCCTACGGTCTGCGCTACCCGGTGGTCGAGTTGGTGACCGGCCTGCTTTTTTCATTTTGCGCCTGGCGCTGGGGCGCTTCCGTGACGGCGCTGGCCTGGTGCGGATTTTCCGCCGCCTTGCTGGCCCTGGCGCTGATTGACTGGGACACCACCTTGCTGCCGGATGACATCACCTTGCCCCTGATGTGGGCCGGCTTCATTGTTGCGGCCCTGCAATGGAATCCCCTGGCCAGCTTGCCGGATGCCTTGTGGGGTGCGGTAGCCGGGTATATGTCTTTGTGGCTGGTGTACTGGGCTTTCAAGCTGGTCACTGGCAAGGAAGGCATGGGTTACGGTGATTTCAAATTATTTGCCGCGCTGGGAGCCTGGTTTGGCTGGACCGCACTGGTGCCCATCATCCTGATGGCCTCGGTGATAGGCGCGGTCATAGGGATAGCGATGAAGTTTTCAAGCGGCCTGCGTGAAGGCGGGTATGTTCCCTTCGGCCCGTTTTTGGCGGGAGCGGGTTTTACGGCCATGATTTTTGGCCCGCAGTCCATACTCCGCGCCGTCGGTTTGTGAATCCCATGCAAGTTTTTCCGGCGCAGCGCATTGGCTTGACGGGCGGCATAGGCAGCGGCAAAAGCACGGTCGCCCGACTGCTGGCCGATGCCGGCGCCGCGCTGATTGATGCCGACGCCATTTCACGCCAGCTCACCGCAGCCGGCGGCGCAGCCATCCCCCTGATCAGCAAGCAGTTTGGTCCGCAGGCGATCACGTCCGATGGCGCGATGGACCGCGATGCCATGCGGCGCCTGGCCTTCAGCGACCCGGCCGCCAGGCGCCAGCTGGAGGCCATCATTCACCCGCTGGTCAGCCTGGAGACCGTGCGCCAGGCTGAGCAGGCCATGCGGGCCGGCAGCCCCTGCATCGTGTTTGACATTCCGCTGCTGGTGGAGTCCGGCCGCTGGCGCCAGCAACTGGACCGCGTGCTGGTCGTGGACTGCAGCGAGGCCACACAAATCAGCCGGGTCGTGGTCCGCAGCGGCTGGACACCGGAGGCGGTGCAGAAAGTGATTGACGGCCAGGCCAGCCGGGCGGCGCGGCGTGCTGCGGCCGATGTGTGCATTTTTAACGAGGGCTTGTCGCTGGAGGCGCTGGGCCTTGTGGTCGGGCAGATTTCGCGCCGCTTCGGGCTATGATGCAAAAACTTCCATCAATGAGCCGATAAAGACTGCGCCGTGATCCTTTACGAGTATCCCTTCAACGAACGCATACGTACCTATTTGCGGCTTGAGCATCTTTTTCGCCGCCTCGGCGAGCTGGTTGCACGCGAACACCCCATAGACCATCACTACGCCATCACCACCATTTTTGAAGTGATGGACGTGGCGGCCCGTGCGGACCTGAAGATGGACGTGCTCAAGGACCTGGAAAAACAAAAGCAGATTCTCAACGGCTACCGCGGCAACCCGGCAATTGCCGAGGCCGTGCTGGACGATGTCACGGCCCAGCTTGAAGGCTGTTTTGCCGGCTTGAACAATTTGCCGGGCAAGGCGGGGCAGCAGCTCACGGAAAACGACTGGCTCATGAGCATACGCAGCCGGGTCGGCATTCCGGGCGGCACCTGCGAGTTTGACCTGCCGGCCTACTATGCGTGGCAACACCTGGATGCGCAGACGCGGCAGCATGACTTGCAGCGCTGGACCGCCACGCTGGTGCCCCTGGCCGAATCCATACGCCTGTTGCTTCAGCTGCTGCGCGATTCGGGTGCGCCGCAAAAAGTCATCGCGCCTGCCGGCCAATACCAGCAGACCCTGCCGCAGGGGCGCACCTTCCAGCTTGTGCGCCTGCGCATAGACCCCTCGGCGGGGCTTATTCCCGAAATCAGCGGCAACCGCCTGCTGGTGTCGGTGCGTCTGATGCGCCACGAGAGCGATGATCGCCTGCATTCCTGCACCGATGACGCGGCGTTTGAATTGACGCTCTGCTCCTGAGCCAGGTGCCGCCAGCACCTTTTTCCTGAAATCCAGTCCAGTCGCACGCCATGAAGCCAGACCCAGCAGCCGCCAGAGTGGTGGTTTGCCCCGCCTGCAAGGGCAAAAGCATTTACGCCGCCAGCAACCCATTTCGTCCCTTCTGCAGCGAGCGCTGCAAAAACATGGACCTGGGCGCCTGGGCCAGCGAGAGTTTTCGCATGCCTGTCGATACCCCGCCCGATGACGAGGTGTATGGCGACCCCAAGCTGCAATAAGCTTTGGACGCCGGAAGTTAAAAGGAGGAGAGAACGATGACAAGCACCCACTGGATGGCCAGGCCGGCCATCGCCATCATGCTGGCCGCCGGGCTGCTGCTGGGCGGCCATGTTCAGGCGCAGGCGATCGATTCCGACCCGCCCATCAAGGTCAAAACCAAGAAGAAGAAAAAAGCCGCTGCAACCGGTCAGGGCGCCAGGGCCAAATTCATGCCGGGATCGCAGGAAACCCGCAGCCAGCGCATTGCGCGCCTGAAGCGCGAGTGCAAGGGCGGCATCAATGCGGGCGCCTGCGAGGGCTACACCCGCTGATTGACGGGTGAGGGCCAGGGCGCAAAGCTCTGGCGCCCGGCGGAAGGCCGAAATCTCAGGCGGCGGGCGCGCCCAGCACCTGCTGCAATTCGCCGCTTTCGTACATCTCCATCATGATGTCCGAACCGCCTATGAACTCGCCCTTGACATACAGCTGGGGAATGGTCGGCCAGTTGCTGTATTCCTTGATGCCGTTGCGGATTTCAGGGTCTTCCAGCACGTTCACGGTGGCGGGTTTGCTCACGCCGCAGGCCTTGAGCACCTGGATGGCGCGGCCCGAAAAGCCGCACTGCGGGAACTGGGCCGTGCCCTTCATGAACAGCACAACGTCGCTGGATTTAACGATCTGGTCAATACGTTGCTGGGTGTCGCTCATGGTGAAGTCCTTGGGTTTGCTTGGGTGTGTCGGTGGCGGGGCCGTTATGCGCATAGATGCCGTCTGCCCGGCGAAATTCAATATCCCGATTATCCCGCCGATTGGCTTTAGGGGTTTATCCAGGCCACCGGCCGCCTGAACAGCGGGCAATTCCGGCCAGGTCAAGCCGGCTTTGGGTTTGCGCAAACCCGCGTTTGGCCAGCAACCCAAGCACCCGATCAGACTGGTCGTAACCATGCTCAAGCAATAACCAGCCGCCGGGCTGCAGGTGTTCAGGCGCCTGCTCGACGATTTGCCGGATGTCGTCCAGCCCGTCCGAACCTGCAGTCAGGGCCTGCAGCGGCTCATGCACCAGGGCGGCCAGGTGCGGATCGGCGCTGGCAATATACGGCGGGTTGCTTGCGATCAGGTGGAAGTGGCCACTGACTTTTTCAAACCAGTGGCTTTGCATGAACTGGATACCGGCGTGCAGGCGTGTGGCGTTTTCCTGCGCCACGGCCAGCGCATCGCCACTGGCATCAACCGCCACCACCGTGGCCGGACGCCCCGCGGTTTGCAGGCTGTGTGCAATGGCAATCGCAATCGCGCCGCTACCCGTGCCCAGGTCAAGAAGCCGAGGGTTGGCGCTCATGGCTGTGTCTTGCAGGATGTCCAGCGACCATGCCACCAGCGTTTCGGTGTCCGGCCGCGGCACCAGGACGCGCGCATCGACTGTCAGACGCAGGCCAAAAAACTCCTTGTAGCCGACGATATAGGCCAGCGGCTCGCCCGCCGCGCGGCGCAGGCCGAGCTGGCGAAACATGCCGGCGCTGGCTTGCGGCAGCACATCGTCGTCATGCGCCAGCAGCCAGGCCCGGTCGCTGTCGGGCTTGCCCAGCGCATGCAGCAGCAACAACTGGGCGTCCAGCCGATCCAGTCCCAGGGTTTGGGCCGTCTGCAAGGCCTGGCGCACGGTCGGCTGGCTCAATCGGGGCTCCGGTAATTGCTATCAAATAGATAGCTTGTTGCGCGCATAAACAGGCGGCTATAGGCTGATTTGGTGCTGAAAAAAGCCATTTTTTGAGCTTTTTCAGCCTTGCGAGGCCGTTTCCAGCTCCGCCAGCTGCTCGGCGCCGCGTGCGACCTGCAGTGCTGTCACCACGTCTTCCAGGTCGCCTTCCATGATGCTCAGCAGCTTGTACAGCGTCAGGTTGATGCGGTGGTCGGTCAGGCGGCCCTGCGGGAAGTTGTAGGTGCGTATGCGGTCGCTGCGGTCGCCGGTGCCGACCAGGCCCTTGCGCATGGCGGCATCCTTGGCGGCACGCTCGGCGCGGTCTTTTTCGTGGATGCGGGCGGTCAGCACTTTCAGCGCCTGGGCCTTGTTGCCATGCTGGCTGCGGCCTTCCTGGCATTCGGCGACGATGCCGGTCGGGATGTGCGTGATGCGCACGGCCGAGTCGGTCTTGTTGATGTGCTGGCCGCCGGCGCCGCTGGCGCGGTAGGTGTCTATGCGCAGGTCGGCCGGATTGATCTGTATCGCCACGGCCTCGTCGGGTTCGGGCATCACGGCCACGGTGCAGGCGCTGGTGTGGATGCGGCCCTGGGTTTCGGTCGCCGGCACGCGTTGCACGCGGTGGCCGCCGGACTCAAAACGCAGCTTGCCGTAGACCCCCACGCCGTTCGCGTCGGTCGCACCGCTGATGCGCAGCACCGCTTCCTTGTAACCGCCCAATTCGCTCGACGACTCGCTGACGATTTCAACCTGCCAGCGGTTGCGCTCGGCATAACGTGTGTACATGCGGAACAGGTCGCCGGCAAACAGCGCCGACTCGTCGCCGCCCGTGCCGGCACGGATTTCGACAAAAGCCGGCCGCACGTCGTCCGGGTCTTTCGGGATCAGCATCAGCTGCAGCGCTGCATCTATTTGCATGATGTCGGCTTTTGCGGCGGTGATTTCCTCTTCGGCCATGGCCTGCATCTCGGGGTCGTCTTTGGCCTCCAGCAGCATGCCCTGGGCGCCGGCCAGGTCGGCCTCGCGGCTGGTCAGCTTGCGGTACTGCTCGGCCACCACGCTGACCTCGGCATGCTCGCGCGTCAGGTTGCGAAAGCGGTCCAGGTCGCTCACCGCATCGCTGGCCGACAACAGGGCGTCGAGTTCGTGCAGTCTTAAAAGCTGGCGGTCCAGGGTCTGGCGAAGAAAGGGTTTCATAAGCGGGAAGGCCCGTCAGGGCAAAAATCGGGTGAACAAAAGGACAGGCGGGTGGCCCGTGGCGCCCGGCAAAAAAGCCAGGGGGCGGGCAGGAAACCTGCGGCGCTAACGCTCTTTGTGCTCTTTGTCTTCCGGCCGGACGCGGGGCAGCTGCCCGCGCAGGAACAGTTTTGAAACCGTCTGCGCCGTGGCTTCGCGGTTGCTGGCGTCGCCCGCGTGCAGCTCGGCCAGCGTGCCGTGCAGCATTTTTTGCGTCAGGCCGCGGCTTAGCGCATCGAGCACCGCGTCAATCGGCTCGCCCTTGGCCAGCAGTTTTTTGGCCCGGGCAATTTCAAGCGTGCGCCACTCGTCGGCCTGCGCGTTGAGCTGCTGGATCAGCGGCACGACACCATGGACAGGATGGCGCTGGCTCAGCCAGTGCATGAAGTTCTGCACGCCGGCGTCAATGATGACCTCGGCTTCCGCGACGGCGGCCTGGCGGCTGTTTTTGCCGGTCTGCACCACCTGGGCCAGGTCGTCCACGGTATAGAGGTAGATGTCGGGCAGGGCCTTGACCTCGGGCTCGATGTCGCGCGGCACCGCCAGGTCGACCATGAACATGGGCCGGTGTTTGCGCAGCCTGACGGCACGCTCCACCGCGCCCAGGCCGATGATGGGCAGAGTGCTGGCGGTGCAGCTGATCACGGCATCAAACTCATGCAGGCGGCTGGGCAGGTCGGCCAGGCGCATGACCTCGGCGCCAAAGCGGCTGGCGAGTTTTTCACCACGCTCCAGCGTGCGGTTGGCAATCGCCATGGATTTCGGGTTTTTGGCGGCGAAATGGGTGGCGGCCAGGTCAATCATCTCGCCCGCGCCCACAAACAGCACCCGGATATCACCCAGGTCTTCAAACAATTGCCCGGCCAGGCGCACCGCCGCGGCCGCCATGCTGATGCTGTGCGCGCCTATCTCGGTACTGCTGCGCACTTCCTTGGCTACCGCAAACGAGCGCTGGAACAGCTGGTGCAGGGTCGAGCCCATGGCGCCGGCGTCTTCGGCGGCACGCACGGCGTCTTTCATCTGGCCGAGGATTTGCGGCTCGCCCAGCACCATGGAATCCAGCCCGCTGGCAACACGAAAGGCGTGGCGCGCGGCCTGGTCGCCTTCCAGCGTGTAGGCGTGGGAGCGCAGCAGGGCTGGCGAGACACCGCCGCTGTGGGCCAGCCATTCCAGCGTGTGCTCCAGGTCCGGCCGGTCGCTGGCGCAGTAGATCTCGGTGCGGTTGCAGGTGGACAGAATGGTGGCTTCGGGCTGACGCGCCAAAGACTCACGCAAACCCTTCAGGGTCGGCTCGATCTGGTCCATGGAGAACGCAAAGCGCCCGCGCAAATCCAGCGGTGCGGTGTTATGGTTTAGCCCAAGGGCCCAGACTGACATCCAGCGATTATAAAATTGAAGCACCGGTCCGGCATGAGGCCCTCGCAATGACCGTTATGGGCTGCTTTTTTATGGCCCCCTTACCCCCTTAAAAACTGCAAGCCGGAAACCCGATGACCGCCTACCTGCTTACAAATCACCTGCTCAATTTCATCGCGCCTGCCGCATTTGTCGCCTTGCTGCTGATTTTGCTGGCGCAGTTTTTTGGCCGATTTTTCAAGCGAAAAAGGCCTGCGATCGTCAGCTGGCGGGCGCAGCTAGCTATTATTTTTGTAGTGAATCTGACCATTCTGGCGGCCGGGCTGGTCATCCTGGGCGCCGAGGCCAGGATGGCGACCTACACCGCCCTGGTGATTGGCGCCGCGCTCTGCCACTGGATGTTAGGCAGGGGATGGAAGGGCTGAGGCTTTTTTCAATGCACCGGTTTGAACAGCTCAACCCGGTCCGTGATGATGCCGTCGGTGCCCAGTTCAATCAGCTTTTGTGCTGAAACCTCGTCATTGACGGTGTAACTCAGCGTCCTGAGTCCGGCCTGCTTTGCGAGCTTCACGGTGTTTTCATCCCATAGCCGGTAGTTAAAAATCACGGCCACGCAGCCAAGCGCCTGCGCCGTTTCGAGCCAGTCGGGTGTTAATGTGTCCAGCAGCAAACCGCGCGGCAGTTGCGGCTGGGCGAGTTTTGCGGCCTGCAGCGATGCAGGCTGGAACGAGCTCAGCAGCGGTGGTGTTGTTGCATCTTTCCACAAGACCGCGGCTGAATTGGCCACGGCGCTGCCTGTCAGGGCTTCAAGCCCCGGTGTGGGTTTGATCTCTATGTTCAGGAAATAGCCTTCGTCCAGGCAGTAACGCGCAATGGTTTCGAACTTTGCCAGCGGTTCGCCGGCAAAAGCGGCCGAATGCCACGCACCTGCATCCAGCCCTGACAGCGTTTTCCAGCCCATTGAACGGGCTTCGCCCACGCCATTGCTGGTTCGTTCGAGCGTGGCATCGTGCAGCAAAAACAGCACCTCATCGGCACTGAGTTTGACGTCGCACTCAAACATGCGGTAGCCGTGGCTGGCGCCGAGTTTGAAGGCGGCCAGGGTGTTTTCAGGCGCCAGCTTGCCGGCACCGCGGTGTGCTATCCAGCGGGGATAAGGCCAATCTGACAATTAAATACGCTTTCCAGTCTCGGCATCAAACCAGTGGAGGCGATCCGTGCGGGGGGCCACATAAATCGTTGAACCAATCTCAGGTGCACTCGACAGGCTTTCGTCAGTCCGCACAATCAAAAACTCATCGTCCATGCGGCAATACACCAGCCGCTCGGCGCCCAGCATTTCAATCGTATCGACCTGCACTGCCCAGCCTGTGCTTCCAACCTGCAGATGTTCGGGCCGTATGCCCAGGATGGCGCCGGGCTTGCCGCCAAAGTCGGCATTGGGCGCTGCCTTAAGCAGATTCATGGGCGGGGAGCCCATAAAACTCGCCACAAAAGTTGTGGCCGGGCGGTTGTAAACCTCTTCCGGTGTGCCGAACTGCTCCATGCGGCCGGCGTTCATCACCATCATGCGCTGGGCCAGGGTCATGGCCTCGACCTGGTCGTGCGTGACAAACAGCGCGGTGATGCCGAGTTCACGGTGCAGCTTCTGGATCTCCAGCCGGGTCTGCACGCGCAGCTTGGCGTCGAGGTTGGACAGCGGCTCGTCAAATAAAAACACCTGCGGCTGGCGCACGATGGCGCGGCCCATGGCAACGCGCTGGCGCTGCCCGCCCGACAGCGCGCGGGGTTTGCGGTCCAGCAGGTGGCCCAGTTCAAGGATTTTTGCGGCCTTGTCGACGCGGGCCTTGATCTCGTCCCTGGGGACTTTGGCGATCTTCAGGCCGTAAGCCATGTTGTCAAACACGCTCATGTGCGGGTAGAGCGCATAGTTCTGGAACACCATGGCGATGTCGCGCTCCGATGGCTCCAGGTCGTTGACGACCTTGCCGCCTATGCAGATTTGCCCGTCTGTGACTTCTTCAAGGCCAGCCACCATGCGCAGCAGTGTCGATTTGCCGCAGCCCGATGGTCCGACGATGACTATGAATTCATGGTCGCTGATCTCTGCGTCCACACCGTGCAGCACCTGCACCGCGCTTTTGCCCGAGCCATAGCGTTTGATGACGTTTTTAAAGGAGATGGATGCCATTGTTTTATTTCTCGGTATCGACCAGGCCCTTGACGAACCATTTCTGCATCAGCACCACCACAAAAGCCGGTGGCAGCATGGCCAGTATGGCGGTGGCCATGACCACGTTCCATTCGTTTTGCGAGTCGCCGCCGGCGATCATGCGTTTGATGCCTATGACCACCGGGTACATGTCCTCGCTGGTGGTCGCCAGCAGCGGCCAGAGGTACTGGTTCCAGCCGTAGATGAACTGGATCACAAACAGCGCGGCCATCGATGTTTTGGACAGCGGCAGCAGGATGTCCCAGAAAAAGCGCATGGGTCCGGCGCCGTCCATGCGCGCGGCCTCGACCAGCTCGTCGGGCACGGTCAGGAAAAACTGGCGGAACAAAAAGGTGGCGGTGGCTGAGGCAATCAGCGGGATCGTCAGGCCCGCATAGGTGTTGAGCAGCCCCAAGTCCGAGACCACCTTGTAAGTCGGGCCAATGCGCACTTCAACCGGCAGCATCAGGGTGACAAAAATCGCCCAGAAAAAGAAGTTTTTGAACGGGAAGCGAAAGTAGACGATGGCAAATGCCGACAGCAGCGAAATCGCGATCTTGCCGAAGGTGATGACCAGCGCCGTCACCAGGCTGACCCACATCATGCGGGCGACCGGCGCGGTCGAGCCCTGGCCGCTGCTGTTGCCAAACAGCGCCGCTTTCCAGGTTTCCCAGAAATGGTTGCCAGGCAGCAAGGGCATGGGGGCCTGAACAATTTCCTGGGAGGTGTGGGTGGAGGCCACAAAGGCCAGGTAAAGCGGGAAGGCGACGATCAGCACGCCAAGAATCATCACGGCGTGGGCGAGTATGCCTAATGTGGCGCGGCGCTCAACCATCAGTAATTCACTTTCTTTTCGACGTAGCGGAACTGCAATACGGTGAGCGCAATCACGATGACCATCAACACCACCGACTGCGCAGCCGAGCCGCCCAGGTCCATGGCCTTGAAGCCGTCGTAATACACCTTGTAGACCAGTATCGAGGTGTCCTGCCCCGGGCCGCCATGCGTGGTGGCATCCACAATCGCGAAGGTGTCAAAAAAGGCATAGACCATGTTGATCACCAGCAGGAAGAAGGTGGTGGGCGACAGCAGCGGGAACTGTATGCTCCAGAAGCGCCGCCAGGGCCGGGCGCCGTCAATCGCCGCGGCCTCAATCAGTGATTTGGGGATCGACTGCAGGCCGGCCAGGAAGAACAGAAAGTTGTACGAAATCTGTTTCCACACCGAGGCCATCACGATCAGTGTCATGGCATGGCCGGCATCGAGCAGGTGGTTCCAGTTAATGCCTATCTGGCCCAGCGCGTAGGCCACCACGCCCAGCGAAGGCGAGAACATGAACACCCACAACACGCCGGCCACGGCGGGCGCCACGGCATAAGGCACGACCAGCAGGGTTTTGTAAAACAGCGCACCCTTGATGATGCGGTCAGCAAACACCGCCAGCACCAGCGACAGGCCAATGCCCAGCACCGCGACCAGGATGGAGAAAATGGCCGTGGTCTTGAAGGAGGCGAGGTAACCCGCGTCGTTGAACAGGGTCCTGAAGTTGGCAAAACCCACCCATTCGGTGGAGGTGCCAAAAGCGTCCTGGACCTGGAACGACTGCAGCAGCGCCTGCGCCGCCGGCCAGAAGAAAAACACGCTGATCACGATGACCTGCGGCGCCAGCAGCAGCCAGGGCAGCCAGGTCGAGCGGAATAAAACGCGTTTTTCCATGAAGTCCGTTTGCTATAAAAATGGTAGCTGGCTGCGCAGGCTGGACGCTGACCAGTGGCATAAAAGGCCTGGAAATCGAATCTGGGGGCAGCGGCCTTGCCCTGGCGCGGCCAACTGCTCCCGGCTCAATCGTCGCGGCTCAACCCTTGTTGGCTTTCTGGAAGCGCTCAAGCTGCTCATTGCCGCGCTTGACGATGGCATCAAGGGCTTCTTTTGCGGTTTTTTTGCCGCTCCAGACCTGTTCGAGCTCTTCGTCCTCGATGGCGCGCACCTGCACATAGTTGCCCAGGCGTATGCCGCGGCTCTTGTCTGTGACCTTGCGGATCATCTGCGTCACAGCCACATCGGTGCCGGGGTTCTGTTTGTAGAAGCCGGATTTTTCAGTGAGCTGGTAGGCCGCCGTGGTAACAGGTAGGTAGCCGGTGCGCTTGTGGCTGGCGGACTGCACTTCGGGGCTGGAGATGTAGTTGAAAAAGGCCGCCACGCCTTTGTATTCGGCCGGTTTTTTGCCCGACATGACCCACAGGCTGGCGCCGCCTATCACGGTGTTTTGCGGGGCGCCGGGAACGTCCTGGTAATAGGGCAGGGGCGCCAGGCCGTAGGCGAACTTGGCGTTTTTCGCCACGTTGCCGTAAAAGCCGGAGGAGGTGTTGATCATGGCGCATTCGCCCGATACAAAACTCGCCTCGGGCACATTGCCGCGGCCCTTGTAGACAAACAGGCCCTGCTTGGCCATATTGGCCAGGTTTTCAATATGCCGCTGGTGCAGCGGCGAGTCGATCTTCATGCGTGCGTCCATGCCGGCCAGGCCATTGGACTTGGTCGCGAATTCGACGTTGTGCCAGGACGAGAAGCTCTCCAGCTGGGTCCAGCCCTGCCAGGCGGTGGTGAACGGGCATTTGTGGCCGGCGGCTTTCAGCTTGGCGGCAGCCAGGGCGACCTCAGGCCAGGTCGTGGGCGCCTTGTCGGTGGGCAGGCCGGCGGCCTTGAAGGCGTCCTTGTTGTAATAAAAAATGGTGGTCGAGCTGTTGAAGGGGAAGCTCAGCATCTGGCCATTCGGCGCGGTGTAATAACCGGCCACGGCAGATACATAAGCCGTCGGGTCAAACTTGTAGCCAGCGTCTTTCATGATCTGCGCGACGGGCACGATGGCGCCCTTGCTGGCCATCATGGTGGCGGTGCCAACTTCAAACACCTGCAGGATGTGCGGCGCATTGCCGGCACGAAAGGCGGCAATCGCGGCCGTCATGGACTCGTCGTAGCTGCCCTTGAAGGTCGGGATGATCTTGTATTCCTTCTGGCTGGCATTGAAGTCCCTGGCTAGGTCGTTGACCCATTCGCCGTTGACGGCCACCATGGAATGCCACCACTGGACTTCCGTCTGGGCCTGGCCGGCCAGGGGCGCCAAAAGGGCGCCGGCGGCCAGCGCAAGGGCCGAAAACCTGCGCACTGAGGACTTGAAGGCGGGACATGGGATATGCATGGATGCTCCAGATTCGGATATGTTGTTTGGACCAGACAGTCTAAAAACCGTCTGTGACAGCGCGATTTAAGCGATTTGGCGCATTTTTAACAAGCGGGGTTTCCATGGGGGCCATTGACCCTGTGCCCGGGGCGGCGCTTGGGCTGCGTTAATATCGGGTTACACAGCCAGACGCGATCTGGAACACGGCTTTGGACCGTCAATAGCCGCAGATAGCCGCCGATTTTTCACGATGAACGCCCCTACCACCCTCCAAGAACTGGATGCTTTTGCCGACGACGCAAAGCAGACCGAAGCACGCATTCGCGAAATTCCCTACAACTACACGTCGTTTTCCGACCGTGAGGTCGTCATACGCCTGCTCGGCGCGCGTGCCTGGGACCTGTTGAACCGCCTGCGTGACGAGCGCCGCACCGGCCGCTCCGCCCGCATGTTGTATGAGGTGCTGGGCGACGTCTGGGTGGTCCAGCGCAACCCCTACCTGCAGGACGACCTGCTGGACAACCCGAAACGCCGCAAACTGCTGGTCGAGGCCTTGCAGCACCGGCTCGGTGAAGTCGAAAAACGCCGTACCCCCGAGGCCGACAGCCAGCGTGACGCCATCGTCGGCGAACTGATGGACGCCGCCCGGGGCGCGGTGAGCCGGTTTTCCAGCTCGTTTGAAGAGATGGCCGACCTGCGCCGCCAGACCGAACGTAAGCTGCGCAAACTGACGCTCAAGGACAACATCAAGTTTGACGGCCTGTCGCGCGTATCGCATGTGACCGACGCGACCGACTGGCGGGTTGAATACCCGTTTGTAGTGCTGACGCCGGACACCGAAGTCGAGATGGCCGGCCTGGTCAAGGGCTGTATCGAGCTGGGCCTGACGATTGTCCCGCGCGGCGGCGGCACCGGCTACACCGGCGGCGCGATTCCGCTGACCTGGAAGTCGGCGGTCATCAACACCGAAAAACTTGAGGCCATGACCGAAGTTGAAATGGTCAGCCTGCCGGGAATTGCCCATCCGGTCGCAACCATCTGGACCGAAGCCGGCGTGGTCACGCAGCGTGTGGCCGATGCAGCCGAGCGCGGCGGTTTTGTGTTTGCGGTGGACCCGACCTCGGCCGAAGCGTCCTGCATAGGCGGCAACATCGCCATGAATGCCGGCGGCAAAAAAGCCGTGCTCTGGGGCACGGCGCTGGACAACCTGGCTTCCTGGCGCATGGTGACGCCGGATTCCCAGTGGCTGGAAGTCACGCGTCTGGACCACAACCTCGGCAAGATCCATGACGCCGAGATGGCGAGCTTTGAGCTCAAGTATTTTGAAGCCGACGGCAAGACGCCGGTGCGTAGCGAGCGCCTGGACATTCCCGGCAAGAGCTTTCGCAAGGAAGGCCTGGGCAAGGACGTTACCGACAAGTTTCTGAGCGGCTTGCCCGGCATACAAAAAGAAGGCTGCGACGGCCTGATCACCAGCGCGCGCTGGATCGTGCACCGCATGCCGGTGCACACACGCACCGTGTGCCTGGAGTTCTTCGGCAATGCCAAGGACGCCGTGCCCAGCATCGTGGAGATCAAGGACTTCATGTTTGCAGAGCAAAAGCGCAGCCAGGCGGCGGGCTCACCCGTATTGCTGGCTGGCCTGGAGCACCTGGACGACCGCTACCTGCGCGCCGTGGGTTACGCCACCAAGTCCAAACGCGGCGGCCTGCCAAAGATGGTGCTGTTCGGCGACATTGCCGGCGACGATGCCGATGCCGTGGCGCGCGCGACGTCTGAAGTGGTGCGGATTGCCAACTCGCGCGCCGGTGAGGGTTTTATCGCCATCAGCCCCGACGCGCGCAAGAAATTCTGGCTGGACCGCAAACGCACGGCGGCCATTTCACGCCACACCAACGCCTTCAAGATCAATGAAGACGTGGTGATCCCGTTGCCGCGCATGGCCGAGTACACCGACGGCATCGAGCGCATCAACATTGAATTGAGCCTGCGCAACAAGATCAGGCTGTGCGACGAGCTGGACGGGTTTTTCCGCAAAGGCAACCTGCCTTTGGGCAAGTCGGACGACGCCAACGACATTCCCTCTGCCGAACTGCTGGAAGACCGCGTCGGCCAGGCCCTGGCGCTGGTGGCTGACGTGCGCACTTTGTGGGCGGGCTGGCTGGCTGGCGTGGAAACGCTGTTCCCGCAACTGCAGGACCATACCCTGCGCGCCAGCTGGAAAACGCAGCTGCGCGCACCGCTGCAGGCCATCTTCACCGGCGGCGCATTTTTGCCGATTCTTGAGGCGTGCACCGCCGTCCACAAACGAGTGCTCAAGGGCCGCGTCTGGGCTGCGCTGCATATGCACGCCGGTGACGGCAATGTGCATACCAACCTGCCCGTCAACAGCGACGACTACGAGATGCTGCAGACCGCGCACGAGGCCGTGGCGCGCATCATGGTGCTGGCGCGTTCACTTGATGGCGTGATCTCCGGCGAGCATGGCATAGGCATCACCAAGATGGAATTCTTGAGTGATGCGGAGCTCCAGCCTTTCGCCGACTACAAGACCAGGGTCGATCCGGAAGGGCGTTTCAACAAAGGCAAGTTGCTACGAAATCAGGAGCTGATTGTGCCCATTCCTGCTGGGCTGGAGGCCAAAAAGGCTTCTGAATATGGCTCCTTGTCGGCGCTTTTTTCCGATTTGACCAATGCCTACACGCCCAGCTTTGGTTTGATGGGCCACGAGTCGCTGATCATGCAGCAGTCCGACATAGGCGCGATTGCCGACAGCGTGAAAGACTGCCTGCGCTGCGGAAAATGCAAACCGGTCTGCGCCACCCATGTGCCGCGCGCCAACCTGCTGTACAGCCCGCGCAACAAGATCCTGGCGACCTCGCTGCTGGTCGAGGCCTTTCTGTACGAAGAGCAGACGCGGCGCGGCATCAGCATCAAGCACTGGGAGGAGTTCGAGGACGTGGCCGACCACTGTACGGTCTGCCACAAGTGCCTGAGCCCCTGTCCGGTGGACATCGACTTCGGCGAGGTGTCCATGAACATGCGCAACCTGCTGCGCAAGATGGGCCAGAAGTCCTTCCGGCCCGGCAATGCAGCGGCCATGTTTTTCCTGAACGCGACCAGCCCGCAGACCATCAAGTTCATGCGCAGCGCGATGGTGGACGTCGGCTTCAGGGCCCAGCGCATGGCCAACGAGCTGCTCAAGCGCCTGGCGCGCAAACAGACGGCCAGGCCGCGCGCGACGGTCGGTCCGGCGCCGGTCAAGGAGCAGGTGATCCACTTCATCAACAAGAAGATGCCGGGCGGCCTGCCCAAGAAAACCGCGCGTGCGCTGCTGGACATCGAGGACAAGGACTACGTCCCCATCATCCGCAATCCCGCCAGTACGACGGCCGAGACCGAGGCGGTGTTTTATTTCCCCGGTTGCGGCTCTGAGCGCCTGTTTTCGCAGGTCGGTCTGGCGACCCAGGCCATGCTCTGGCATGCCGGCGTGCAGACCGTGCTGCCGCCCGGTTACCTGTGCTGCGGTTACCCGCAGCGCGGCAGCGGCCAGTTCGACAAGGCCGAGAAAATCATCACCGACAACCGGGTGCTGTTCCACCGCGTGGCCAACACGCTGAACTACCTGGACATCAAGACCGTGGTGGTCAGTTGCGGCACCTGCTACGACCAGCTGCAGGGGTATGAGTTCGAGAAGATATTCCCGGGCTGCCGCATCATAGACATCCACGAATACCTGCTGGAAAAAGGCATCACGCTGCGCACCGACCAGCCCGGCCAGGGCTATCTGTACCATGACCCCTGCCACAGTCCCATGAAGCTGCAGGAGCCGATGAAAACGGTCAAGGCGCTGCTGGGCGACAACGTGCTGAAAAACGAGCGCTGCTGCGGCGAGTCCGGCACGCTGGGCGTCACGCGGCCCGATATCTCGACGCAGATCCGCTTCCGCAAGGAAGAAGAGTTGCAAAAGGGCGAAGCCGAGTTGCGTGCATCGGGCGCCCTGGGCGAAAAGGAAAACGTCAAGATCCTGACCAGCTGCCCAAGCTGCCTGCAAGGCCTGTCGCGTTACGGCGACGACATGAAAAACGGTTTGCTTGAAGCCGACTACATCGTGGTGGAAATGGCCAACCAGATCCTGGGCAAGGAATGGCTGCCGGAATATGTTGATGCGGCCAACCACGGCGGCATTGAGCGGGTGCTGGTCTAGTACCGCAACCCGAAAATATCGAAACATGAAAGCGCGTCTTCACACCCATGGCGGCGTTGCAAACCTTGTGAAGGCGCATAGCCTTCACTGCTGCTTGCGCCTTGCCCTGGGCGCGAAGCCATCGCTTTCATTTTGTTTCGCTACTTCCAGGTTGCGGTACTAGCTTGCCGCGGCCGGGTTTGTTTATTTTCAGAAAGTGATGCAGCCATGGCAGGTCTTCAAGCCGGGTCGCCGACCCCAACGGCGCTGACAGTACACAGCCAGTCGCGCATCCTCGAAATTGCCTTCTCGGACGGCGCGGCGTTCAGGATTCCGTTTGAGCTGATGCGTGTGTATTCACCTTCGGCCGAAGTCCAGGGCCACGGCCCGGGGCAGGAAGTGCTGCAAACCGGCAAACGCGAAGTCAATGTGGTTGAGCTTGAACCCATCGGCAACTATGCGGTGAAGCCGGTTTTTTCCGATGGCCACGAGAGCGGCATTTTTTCCTGGGATTACCTCTACCACCTGGGCGCCGAGCAGGATCGGCTCTGGGACGACTACACACGCAGGCTGCAGGCCGCCGGTATGGAGCGTGATGCTCCCATGGTGGCGGCCGGTGGCCACGCCTGCGGCAATCATTGAGGCGGGTATCCGGGGCGCCGCCTGTGGCCGCACCGTGTAGCTACGTATAGCTGCGCGTGGGGCTACTGTTGTTTTTCCAGCATAAAACCACGCTAATGCCCTGAATCCCCGCAGGGTTGTCGCGATCAATCAGGGCTTTGGCCTCTAGCATTCACTTATGTCAACTACCCATTTCGGTTTTCAATCTGTCGATGAGCAGGACAAGGCGCGTCGGGTGCGCGGCGTGTTCGATTCCGTGGCGCCCAAATACGATGTCATGAACGACCTGATGTCCATGGGCCTGCACCGCGCCTGGAAGGCCTACACCGTGCTGGTCGCCAACGTCAAGGAAGGCCAGCAGGTGCTGGACATCGCCGGCGGCACGGGCGACCTGGCCCTGGCTTTTGCGTCCAAGGTGGGTGCCAGCGGGCGAGTGGTGCACACCGATATCAATGAAGCCATGCTGCGCGAGGGGCGTAACCGCCTGCTGGATGCCGGTGTCAGCCTGCCTACGCTGGTCTGCGATGCCGAGCACCTGCCTTTTCCGGATGCCCACTTTGACCTGGTCACCGTGGCTTTCGGCTTGCGCAACATGACGCACAAGGACGCCGCCCTGCGCGAGATGAACCGCGTGCTCAAGCCTGGCGGCAAGCTGCTGGTGCTGGAGTTCTCCAGGGTGGCCAAGCCGCTGGAAAAAATTTACGACTGGTATTCCTTCAAGGTACTGCCAAAAATAGGCAAGCTGGTCGCCAATGACGATTCAAGCTACCAGTACCTGGCGGAGTCGATTCGCATGCATCCCGGCCAGGAAGAACTTAAAGCCATGATGCTTAAAGGTGGTTTCGGTCATGTGGACTATCACAACATGTCGGGCGGGGTAGTGGCTTTGCATGTTGGAATCAAGTGTTGAGTTTTGCGCTTCAGCAGAAATTGATCAGAGAAAAATTGCTCAAGGAGACGTTATGAAAATGTGGTCACTCATTCTTTCCGCCGTGCTGGCGCTTACGCTGACCCTCGCGGGTGCGAATGCAGAGGCCAAGCGCCTGGGCGGGGGCAAGTCATTTGGCAAGCAGTCGTCCAATGTGACGCAACGCGAGGCCTCACCGGCCGGCGCTGGCGGTGCCACGGCCAAACCCGCCACGCCGGCTGCCCCGGGCGCAACGCCCGCGGCAGCCGCGCCGAAAAAACCATGGGGCGCCATGCTGGGCGGCCTGGCCGCCGGCCTCGGCCTGGCCTGGCTGGCTTCATCGCTGGGCCTAGGCGGCGCGTTCAGCCAGATCATCATGTTCGCCTTGCTGGCGCTGGTGGTCATGCTGGTGATCGGCTTCGTGATGCGCAAACTCAAGAGCCAGGGCGGCGGGCAGGCGCAGCCGCCTTATGCCTTCCAGGGCGCGGGCAATGCCACAACGCCCAAGAACTACAGTCCCGCGAACGTTGGCAACGACGCTTCCGCCAGGCCGTGGGAGAGCAACAACATGGCTTTTGATGCCAGCAAGGAAGGCACGGCCGCTGCAGCTTCGGGCTCCATGATCGGCTCGGCGCTGATGGGCTCGCAATCCTGGGGCGTGCCAGCGGGTTTTGATGCCGAGGGCTTCCTGCAGGCTTGCAAAACCAATTTCCTGACCCTGCAGGACGCCTGGGACCGTTCGGACATCCACAACCTGCGAGCGATGATGACCGACGAGATGCTCGAACAGATCAAGGTGCAACTTGCAGACCGCGAGTCGCACACCGGCGCCGGCGCGAACAAGACCGACGTGGTGATGCTCAATGCGCAACTGCTGGGTATTGAAGAACTCAACGACGTGTACATGGCCAGCGTGGAGTTCTCCGGCATGATCCGCGAAGACGCCTCGGCTGGCCCAAGTCCTTTCCGTGAAGTCTGGAACATGACCAAGCCAAGGAATGGCGGCAGCGGCTGGCTGGTGGCTGGAGTCCAGGCACTGCAGTAAACGGAGCAGCGAAGCGCCACGCGAAGTAAGCTAGGGGCCACGGCCGTAGCGCCGGGCCGCCCCAAGCAAGGCCAGCCCCCTCGGGGGGCATAGAGCTACACGCAGTGAGCGAACGTGGGGGCCACATTACCTGTCAAAATCGGGGACGTATGAATAACAGGTCCCCTTTTTCTTTTTTGCAGTCCCTCGCCAGCCGTTTTCAGCCGCCCGCCTGGGTGGTGGATGAGGGCCAGCAGCGGCTGGTGCTCTTCCTGAACCATGTCCTCATGCAGGAAAAAGAAGCCCAGGACCGCCTTGCGCGCAAAAAAGGCAATGTGTTGCACGTCCGCTGGGGCGTGTTCGCCATCGATCTCCTGATCACCCCTGCCGGCCTTTTTGACCGGGCTTCGCCTTCCGCCAAACCGGACCTGCTGGTGGCCGTGGCGGCCGATTCACCGGTGACGGTGGCGCAGTCCGTGCTGGCCGGCAAGCCGCCGCCGGTCAAGATCGAAGGTGATGTGCAGCTTGCCGCCGAGCTTGGCTGGCTGGCTGAAAACCTGCGCTGGGATGTGGAGGAAGACCTGTCCCGTGTGCTGGGCGACATTCCGGCGCATGCGCTGGCCGATGCGGGCCGGCGATTGCTGGTTGGCCTGAAACAGTTTCTGGCGATGCGCCCCGGCGCCCCAGCTGAACCCGCAGCCTCTGTGGTTGCCGCCGCAAGCCCTGCAGCGGATGGCCAAAAGGCTGCTACATGAGCCGGATTTTCCGGGGGGTGTTCATCATCTGGACCGTGCTGCGTTTCGGTCTGGACGAACTGGTGCTCTCCAGTTTCGAAAAACCATGGATACGGCTGCTGACCCGCATCGTGTCCGTGGGCCGCAACCTGAAGGCGCCGCGCGGCGAGCGCCTGCGTGAGGCGCTGGAGAGGCTGGGGCCGATATTCGTCAAGTTCGGGCAGGTCATGTCCACCCGCCGCGATTTGCTGCCTACGGATATCGCCAACGAACTGGCCCACCTGCAGGACCGTGTGCCGCCCTTTGATTCGGCCGTGGCCATTGCCATTATTGAAAAAGCCTTTGGCCGGCCGCTGGCGCAGATTTTTGCCACCTTTGAGCACACGCCGATTGCCAGCGCATCCATTGCCCAGGTCCACTTCGCCACCCTGCCCAACGGGCGCGAGGTTGCCGTCAAGGTGCTGCGTCCCAACATGCTGCCGGCGATTGAAAAAGACCTGGCCCTGATGCACATGATGGCCGGCTGGGTCGAGGGCGCCTCGGCTGACGGCAAGCGCCTGAAACCGCGTGAGGTGGTGGGTGAGTTCGACAAGTATCTGCACGATGAGCTGGACCTGCTGCGCGAAGCCGCCAACGCCGCCCAGTTGCGCCGCAACATGCAGGGCCTTGACCTGGTCATGATTCCCGAGATGGTCTGGGACTACTGCATGCCCGACGTCATGGTGATGCAGCGCATGTACGGCACGCCCATAGGCCAGCTCCAGCGCCTGCGGGATGCCGGCGTGGACATGAAAAAACTGGCGCGCGACGGCGTCACGATCTTTTTCACCCAGGTTTTCCGTGACGGGTTTTTCCACGCCGACATGCACCCCGGCAACATCCAGGTCAGCCTGGAGCCTGCCACTTTCGGGCGTTATATCTCGCTGGATTTCGGCATCGTCGGCACGCTGACCGAGACCGACAAGGAATACCTAGCGCAAAACTTCAGCGCGTTTTTCCAGCGTGACTACAAACGTGTGGCCGAGCTGCACATCGAGTCCGGCTGGGTGCCGCCCAGCACCCGCGTCGACGAGCTGGAGGCCGCTATCCGCGCCTGCTGCGAGCCCTATTTTGACCGGCCGCTCAAGGAAATATCGCTGGGCATGGTGCTGATGCGCCTGTTCCAGACCTCGCGCCGCTTTCATGTCGAGATCCAGCCCCAGCTGGTGCTGCTGCAAAAAACCCTGCTCAATATTGAAGGCCTGGGCCGCGAACTGGACCCCGAGCTCGATTTGTGGAGCACCGCCAAGCCATTTCTTGAAAAATGGATGCTGGAGCAGGTCGGCCCTGAAAAACTGCTGGCCCAGCTCAAGGCCGAGGCGCCGGCGTATGCCAAGCTGTTGCCGGGCCTGCCGCGCCTGCTGTCGCAGTACCTGAAGGACAGGCATGGTTCGAGCAACCGCGAGCTGCTGGAGCTGCTGATCGAGCAAAAACGCACCAACAAGCTGCTGCAAAGCCTGATTTACGGCGGCATGGGCTTTGTACTGGGGCTGATCGCCATGCAGGTGCTGCTCAGGGTCCGGCTTTTCTAGGGAGGCCCCCGTGGGCTCGGGCCGCCCCGGTATTTGGCTTGATTATCCGGGCAACGCCTATAATTGAAGGCTTTGCATCCCGGCGCGAGCCCGGGACGCCTCCACCCCGAAAAACTCTAGAACTATGCCAATCTACGCCTATAAATGCGAGTCCTGCGGGCATACCAAGGACGTTTTGCAAAAAATGTCGGATGCCCCGCTGACCGATTGCCCGCAATGCGGCGCAGCCACCTTTAAAAAGCAGGTCACTGCCGCGGGTTTCCAGCTCAAGGGCTCGGGCTGGTATGTGACGGATTTTCGTGGAGGCACTCCAACCGGTGCCCCGGCCCCCTCTGGCCAGGGTGCGGATGCCGGTGGCGCTAAATCTGGCGATGCGGCCGCTTCGGCAACTGCAAGCCCGGCGCCCGCGGCACCGGCTGCGGCGGCACCCGCCGCATCGCCTGCGCCCGCCAGCAGTTCGCCCCCGGCCGCTAAAGGCAGCAGCTGATGGCGGCCATCCGCAAATGGCTGCTGGCCGGCCTGCTGGTGCTGGTGCCTCTGGGCATCACGGTCTGGCTGCTCGACTGGATTGTCGGCACGCTGGACACCACGCTGTTGATCCTGCCCGGCTCCTGGCATCCCGACAAGCTGCTCGGTTTTCACCTGCCGGGCTTTGGTGTGTTGCTGGCGCTGGTGATCGTGCTGGTGATTGGCGCCATTGCCAGCAATTTCTTCGGCAAAAAGCTGGTGGCATGGTGGGACCTGCTGCTTAACCGCATTCCCATCGTCCGTTCGATTTATTCCAGCGTCAAACAGGTTTCAGACACGCTGTTTTCCGAAAACGGCAATGCCTTTCGCAAGGCGCTGCTGGTGCAGTGGCCGCGTGAAGGCGTCTGGACCATTGGGTTCCAGACCGGCACACCCGGCGGCGATGTGTCCAACCACCTGCAGGGCGACTACCTCAGCGTTTATGTGCCGACCACGCCCAACCCCACGGGCGGCTATTTCGTCATGCTCAAGCGTGAAGACTGTGTGGAACTGAAGATGAGCGTCGATGAGGCACTGACCTATGTGATTTCCATGGGTGTTGTGGTGCCCGGCAGCGCCGCCAACTACAAGCCCAGGTAACCTGATCCCGCAGCGCACCGCGCGCCGCCCGTACAACCGGATTTACAAGCGAATTTATTATGTCCATGGCTTCCCAAATGCGTTCGAACTATTGCGGTCTGGTGACCGAGGCCCTGATGGGCCAAACCGTCAGCCTGTGCGGCTGGGTCAACCGCCGGCGTGACCATGGCGGCGTGATTTTTGTGGACCTGCGCGACCGCGAGGGTTATGTGCAGGTGGTGTGCGACCCGGACCGCGCCGACATGTTCAAAACCGCCGAAGGCGTGCGCAACGAGTTCTGCATCCAGGTCAAGGGCGTGGTGCGCGCGCGGCCTGATGGCACGACCAACGACAGCCTGAAAAGCGGCAAGATCGAAGTCCTGTGCCACGAGATGACGGTGCTCAACCCCAGCGTGACGCCGCCGTTCCAGCTCGATGATGACAACCTGTCGGAGACTACGCGCCTGACGCACCGCGTGCTGGACCTGCGCCGCCCCTACATGCAGAACAACCTGATGCTGCGCTACCGCGTGGCCATGGAAACCCGCAAGTTCCTCGATGCCAACGGCTTCATCGACATTGAAACCCCCATGCTGACCAAAAGCACGCCCGAAGGCGCGCGCGATTACCTGGTGCCCAGCCGCGTCAATGAAGGCATGTTCTTTGCGTTGCCGCAAAGCCCGCAGCTGTTCAAGCAACTGTTGATGGTGGCGGGGTTCGATCGTTATTACCAGATCACCAAGTGCTTCCGCGACGAAGACCTGCGCGCCGACCGCCAGCCTGAATTCACGCAGATCGATATCGAGACCTCCTTCATGGGCGAGCAGGATATCCGCGACATGTTCCAGGGCATGATCAGCAACATCTTCAAGACGGTGCTCAACACCGATCTGGGCGAGTTCCCTGTCATGGCCTATGCCGATGCCATGCACCGCTTCGGCTCGGACAAACCCGACCTGCGCGTGAACCTCGAATTCACCGAGTTGACCGACATCATGGCGGACGTGGACTTCAAAGTGTTCAGCACACCGGCCACCACACCTGGCGGTCGCGTGGTTGCCCTGCGCGTGCCGGGCGGCTCTGAAATGAGCCGCGGCGAGATTGACGGCTACACCGAGTTCGTCAAGATCTACGGCGCCAAGGGCCTGGCCTGGATCAAGGTCAACGATGTCAGCAAGGGCCGTGAAGGCCTGCAAAGCCCCATCGTGAAAAACATTCACGATGCCGCGATTGCCGAAATCCTCAAGCGCACCGGCGCCGCCAATGGCGACATTATTTTCTTCGGCGCCGACAAGGCCAAGATTGTTAACGACAGCATAGGTGCGCTGCGCCTGAAAGTGGGCCTGAGCCCCCTGGGCAAAAAGACCGGCCTGTTTACCGCGGGCTGGAAGCCATTGTGGGTGGTTGACTTCCCGATGTTCGAGTTTGACGAGGGCGGCCAGCGCTGGAGCGCCGTGCACCATCCCTTCACCGCGCCCAAGGACGGCCATGAAGACTGGATGGACACCGACCCGGGCAAGTGCATTGCCAAGGCCTATGACATGGTGCTCAACGGCTGGGAACTCGGTGGCGGCTCGGTCCGTATCCACCGCGCCGAGGTGCAGAGCAAGGTGTTTGATGCGCTGAAGATCAGCCCGGAAGAAGCGCAGGAAAAATTCGGCTTCCTGCTCGAAGCCCTGCAGTACGGCGCGCCGCCGCACGGTGGCCTGGCCTTTGGCCTGGACCGCATCGTGACCATGATGACGGGCGCCGAGTCGATTCGCGATGTGATCGCCTTCCCGAAAACCCAGCGCGCCCAGGATTTGCTCACGCATGCGCCAGGCCCGGTGGACGAGAAGCAGCTGCGCGAGCTGCATATCCGCCTGCGCAATCCGTTGCCGGCTTGAGTCGAAACTTCATGCAGAATGAAAGGGTGCTATTTCGGCACCCTTTTTTTTGGAGCCTTGATGGCGATTCCTGATTACCAAACGCTCATGCTCCCGCTGCTACGGCGACTGTCTGATGGAAATGCGCGGGTTCTAAAAGATGTTATTTCTGAGCTCGCTGACGAATTTAAACTGACGGCTGAAGACCGGGCGCAGTTATTGCCAAGTGGCGGTACGCTCACTTTTTCCTCGCGTGCTGGTTGGGCCAAGACTTATTTGAAAAAGGCGGGCCTTGTTTCGCAACCCAAGCGCGGCTTGGTTCAGGTTACGCCTGCAGGCAAGGACGTACTGGGGAAAGATCCAAGCCGCATTGATGTGGCCTACCTTGAGCAGTTTCCATTGTTCGTTGAGTTTCGAACGCTGGGCAAGGAGCGTGTGTCCTTATCGCCAGATAGTCAGGTTCAAATGATCGGACCTGAACTCACGCCTGACGAAGTAATTGAAGGGGCATATCACCGCTCTGAGGCTGCACTGGCAGATGAGGTGCTTGAGCGGGTAAAGAGCTGTTCTCCTGCTTACTTTGAAAGACTGGTGGTGCAGCTACTGATCAAAATGGGGTACGGCGGCAGCCGCCAGGAAGCCGGTCAAGCGGTTGGTAAGTCAGGCGATGGAGGCATAGACGGCATCATTAACGAAGACCGGCTGGGTTTGGATGCGATCTACCTTCAGGCGAAGCGCTGGGAGGGAAGCGTGGGCGAGGGCCCGATTCGTGACTTTAAAGGAGCCCTGGATGCGAAAGGTGCACAAAAGGGCGTCTTCATCACGACAAGCACTTTTACCCCGGCCGCGTTGCAGGCAGCGCGCAACAGTCGCTCATACAAGATCGTTTTGATTGATGGACCACGCCTCGCCGAGTTGATGATTGAGCATGATCTGGGTGTTTCAGTTGCTGCGACCTATCACCTCAAGCGAATTGACTCAGATTTCTTTTCTGACGAGTAATGGCTAAAATGGCTATAAACCTTTGTTGAGAGCCACACCATGCAAGTTACAGCCACTGAAGCCAAAAACCGTTTCGGCTATGTCTGTGCCCAGGCCAAGACCGAACCCGTGTTTATTGAAAAGGATGGGCGCGTCGATTCCGTGATCGTCTCGGTGGAGCAATTCGAGGCTTTGAAGGCCGCGGGTGAAAAAAAATCCATGGCCCGGCGGCAAAAGGAATTCAACGATACCTATGGGGAATGGGTAGCATTGCAAAATGGGCACTTCGAGAAACATGGTCTCTGGTGCGAAGGACTGGTGCCGTGGATGGAGAGTTCCTGATTGGCGCAGTTTGATGTTTACGTGAATCCGCAGCCGGCATCGCGCCAGTTTGTGCCTTACGTGCTTGATGTCCAAAGTGATCTGATCAATCAATTGGCGACACGGCTGGTCATGCCTTTATCGCGGGTTGGTGTCGGTGAAGCCAGGCTGCCACTTAATCTTTGTCTCCCGGTTGAGATTGATGCAGAGTCCTTGACTCTACTGGCTCATATGGCGGCACCTGTGGCTGCGCGCCTGCTCAAGAAGCCGGTAGGGTCGCTTCGGCATCGCGCCAGCGAAGTCAGCGCCGCCCTTGATGCTGTCATCAGTGGCTTTTGAGGCGCGTCGCTCCTTCAAGCTCCCCGAGTCGGTGCTGGTTGTCATCCACACCCCGCAGCTGGAGGTGTTGCTGATGGAGCGCGCCGACAACCCCGGCTTCTGGCAGAGCGTGACCGGCTCACGGGACACGCCGGATGAGCCCCTGCTGCAAACCGCCATGCGGGAGGTGCTGGAAGAAACCGGCATCGCCGCCGATGCTGGCCGGTTCGTGGACTGGGCGGTGTCCAATATTTATGAAATCTACCCGGCCTGGCGCTGGCGTTATGCGCCGCGCGTGACGCGCAACACCGAACATGTTTTCAGCCTGTGCGTGCCGCGGGGCACGGCTGTCCGGCTGAGCCCGCGTGAACACACGGCCTGGCAGTGGCTGCCCTGCCTTGAGGCCGCCGATCTTTGTTTCTCACCCTCCAACGCAGAGGCGCTTTTGCTGCTGCCCAGGTTCATTGCCTAAACTCGGCGCATGAACCTGTTTCAAAAGTCCCCGGGCCTGCGCCTGCTGCAGGGTGGGTGGGCCTACTTTCCGGCACTCATCGCGGCGATTGACGAGGCCGTGGCCTGGGTGCAGCTTGAAAGCTATATTTTTGATGTGCACGGGATTGGCGCCGA
Source organism: Pseudomonadota bacterium (assembly GCA_040388255.1). Lineage (GTDB taxonomy): Bacteria > Pseudomonadota > Gammaproteobacteria > Burkholderiales > Burkholderiaceae_C > Polaromonas. The sequence goes on from JAZKCE010000002.1 coordinate 45,236, forward strand.
CGTGGCCGAAGCCCTGATCCGCGCCGCGCGCCGCGGTGTGACGGTGCAGGTCCTGGTCGATGGCATAGGCTCGGCCGCCCTGACGCCCGAGTGGCAGGACAAAATCACCGATGCCGGCATCCAGTGGTGTGTCTACTCGCCGCTGGGGGCGGGCCTCGGTGGGCTGGGCCTGTTGGTGCCGGACCGTTGGCGCAGGCTGCACCGCAAGCTCTGCGTGGTGGACCAGCGCATTGTTTTTTGCGGCGGCATCAATGTGCTGGATGATTTTTATGACCCCAACTACGGCACTTTGCAGGCGCCGCGTTTTGATTTTGCGGTCGCCGTGACCGGGCCGCTGGCCGTTGCGGCAGCGGATGCCGCGGCCTTGCTGTGGTGGCGTGTGCAGGCCGGCTACAGTGCGCGCCAGAGCCACCTGGGCGCGGCCTGGGAAAAATTCAGGGCCGCCGGTTATGGCGGCCGGACCAGCGCGGCCCGCCTTGCCTCCGCAGGCGCCGCGCCTGCCATGGCCACGCCCGGTGTCAAGGCTGCGCTGGTGCTGCGCGACAACCTGCGCAACCGCAACAGCATTGAAAAGGCCTACCGCAAGGCCATAGGCAAGGCGCACCAGGAGATACTGATTGCCAATGCCTATTTTGTGCCGGGCGGAAAGCTGCGCCGCGCGCTCATCCGGGCCGCCAGGCGCGGCGTGCGGGTGACCCTGCTGCTGCAGGGCAAGTACGAGTATTTCATGCAGTACCACGCGGCGCGTCCGGTCTACGGTGCGCTGCTCAAGGCCGGCATAGAGATTCATGAATACGAAGCCAGCTTTCTGCATGCCAAGGTGGCGGTGATCGACGGGCACTGGGCAACGGTGGGTTCGTCCAACCTGGACCCTTTGAGCCTGCTGCTGGCGCGCGAGGCCAATGTGGTGGTCGAGGACAAGGCCTTTGCCGGCGAGTTGCGGGATGCGCTTTGCGCCGCCATTGAAGGCCACGGGCGGCGGCTGGATCCCGCCGCCTACGGCCATCGCCCGCTGCGCCAGCGCCTGCTCGACCAACTGGCCTATGCCTTGATGCGCCTGGCCATTTTTGTGGCGGGCCAGCGTTACTGAGGGCGCGGCAAGCTCAGGGGCATGCCTGTTGGCATCTTGTTTGCTATTAAAATAATAGCTGACTGCGCCCGTGGTTAGGCGGTCAAAGCCCTAAACCCCTTTGAAAACCCGGGGGAAGCCGGTTTTTGGGGCAGACTGGTAATATCAAGGGATGCTTATGAAATCCGACACACCTGTAGAAGGCGTCACCGACGAGGGCACGCCCGTATCCGTCAAGATCCGCGAGCGCCTGGTCGCAGCGCGCAAGCGCTTCAACGCCAATGACAACATCGCGCAGTTCATTGAGCCCGGCGAGCTGGAAAAGCTGCTCGACGAGGTGGCCGGCAAGATGCAGGGTGTGCTCGACAGCATGGTGATAGACACCGAACGCGACCACAACACCCACAACACCGCGCGCCGCGTGGCCAAGATGTACCTGCACGAGGCCTTCAAGGGCCGTTACGTGACCGGGCCCAGCATCACCGAATTCCCGAATGCCGAGCATTTGAACGAGCTGATGATCGTCGGCCCCATCACCGTGCGCAGCGCCTGCTCGCACCACCTGTGCCCAGTGATTGGCAAGCTTTGGATAGGCGTCATGCCGAATGAGCACACCAATGTCATAGGCCTGTCGAAATACGCGCGCCTGGCCGAATGGATTATGGGCCGGCCGCAAATCCAGGAAGAAGCGGTGGTGCAGCTGGCCGATCTGATCCAGGAAAAAACCTCGCCGGATGGCCTGGCCATCGTCATGGAGGCGTCGCACTATTGCATGGGCTGGCGCGGCGTCAAGGACCTGGACAGCAAGATGATCAACTCGGTCATGCGCGGTGTCTTCCTGAAAGACCCCAACCTGCGCCGCGAATTTTTATCCTTGATCCCGAAAAAGAGCAGTAACTAAGGACACATCATGTTGGTACGCCTTCTTTACGCCAGCCGCTCGGCCAATCCCAACTCCAGCGATGTCAACGAGGCCATCCTCGCCCAGTCACGCAGCCACAACCAGACCCTGGGCATCACCGGCATTCTTTGCTATGGCGACGGGGTTTTCCTGCAGGCGCTGGAAGGTGGGCGCGAGCAGGTCAGCGACCTGTACGGCCATATCCAGCGCGACCCGCGCCACAAGGACGTGGTGCTGCTGCACTATGAGGAAATCAGCGAGCGCCGTTTTTCCGGCTGGTCCATGGGCCAGGTCAATGTCAGCAAGATCAACGCGTCCATCCTGCTGAAGTACTCCGAAAAACCCGAACTTGATCCCTACGCCGTCTCGGGCAAGGTCTCGCTGGCCTTGCTGGAAGACCTGATGGCCACCGCTTCGATCTGCGGCCGCACCTGATCTTCTTTGACAGCTTGCTTGCGCCGCCGCCTTGCGCGCTGGTGCTGGGCCTGCCTTTCCCGTCATGCCTTTTTCCGCCTTTGCCCTTGTTGTCCTTGCCGGGCTGATTCACGCCAGCTGGAACATCGCTGCCAAAAAAGCTGGCGGTGATTCCCGCTTCGCTTTTTTCACCAGCTTCACCATGATGCTTGTCTGGGCGCCGGTCGGCCTGTGGGCGGCCTGGGGCGTGGTGCCGGACTGGGGCTGGCGCGAGTGGTCGCTCATCGTTGTCAGCGGCGTGCTGCATGTGCTGTATTACGTGATTTTGCTGCGCGGCTACCGCAAGGCCGACCTGACGGTGGTCTATCCGCTGGCGCGCGGCTCCGGGCCGCTGCTGTCCTCGCTGGTCGCCATCACGCTGCTGGGCGAGCAGATTTCCGCCCTCGGCCTGTTGGGCATTGCCGGTGTGGTGGTGGGCGTGTTTTTGATTGCCGGCGGCCCCGGCCTGCTGCGTGCCGCGCATGACCCGGCGCAAAGGCAGCGTGTGCACAAGGGCATGCTCTACGGCCTGCTGACGGGCGCCTTCATCGCAAGTTACACGGTGGTTGATGGTTATGCCGTCAAGTTTTTGCTGATGTCGCCCATCCTGGTGGACTACCTCGCCAACTTTGTGCGGATCGCATTGCTGGCGCCGGCCTTCCTGCGCGACCGGTCCACGGGCATGGCCTTGTGGCGCAAGCAGTGGAAGTACGCGGCGCTGGTGGGTGCCATCAGCCCGGTGTCCTATGTGCTGGTGTTGTACGCCATGCAGGTCGCGCCGCTGTCGCATGTGGCGCCCGCGCGCGAGGTGTCCATGCTGTTTGCCGCGCTGATAGGCGGGCATTTGCTGGGCGAGGGCGACCGCCTGCAGCGGTTTTTTGGCGCCGTCTGTATTGCGCTTGGTGTCATGGCGCTGGCACTGGGTTGAGATTGCGCAAATGGATTTGCTGATCGGCTGCGACTTCTCAAGCGCGCCCACGCGCAGAAAACCCATTGTTTTAGCCCTGGGGGCCAGTCAGGGCGGGCGTGTCCAGCTATCAAAACTGCAGCAGATTGATTCGCTTGACGGTTTTGGGGCGTGGCTGCGGCAGCCGGCGCAATGGACCGGCGCCTTTGACTTTCCCTTTGGCCTGCCGCGTGAACTGGTTTTGCAATTGGGTTGGCCCGACAGCTGGCCGGCCTTGATGGCGCATTACGCCGGCCTGAGCCGCGCGGATATCCGGAGCACCTTTGCCGCGTTTTGCGATGCGCGGCCGGTAGGCTGCAAGTTTGCGCATCGCGCCACCGACGGGCCGGCCGGTGCCAGCCCGTCGATGAAGTGGGTCAATCCACCGGTGGCCTACATGCTGCACGCAGGTGTGCCGCGCCTGCTGGCGGCCGGCGTGCACCTGCCGGGCTTGCATGACGGCGACCGCACGCGTGTCGCGCTTGAGGGCTACCCGGGTTTGCTGGCGCGGGAAATCCTGGGTCAGCGCTCCTATAAAAGCGATGACAAGGCCAAGCAGACGCCCGAGCGTTTGATCGCCCGCAAGGACCTGATCACCGCGCTGGAGCATGGCCAGACCCGCCTCCAGCTGCGGCTCAAGCTCACGCATGCGCAGCGCGACAGCCTGGTGGACGATGCCAAGGGCGACAGCCTGGATGCCGTCCTGTGCCTGATACAGGCGGCCTGGGCGCAAGGCCAGCATGCGCAGGGCGCGGCCTGTTATGGTCTGCCCGCCGGCCTGGACCCGCTGGAGGGCTGGATTGTCACTGCCTGAGTCCAGGTCGGCGGATGCGTTTGCCCGGAATTTTGATGAAACAGGGTCAAAGTCAGCGCCCTTAAAGCGCAGTAAGCTATCAAATAGATAGCAAATAAACCGCTGCCATCGGCCCCGGCTTAACGCTGCGGCATATCCTTGACCGAGTAACCCAGGCTGACCGTGGCATCCGCGGGAACAGGCGGCACGCCGGCCTCCCAGGCCTGCCAGGCTGCGCGCATCGCGATCAGGCGCTCGGGTTCACGAATGGCCAGGTTGGCGCGCTCGCGCTCATCGGCCGGGATATTGAACAGGTATTCATTGCCATCGACCTGCAGGTATTTCCAGTCGCCATCGCGCAGGGCCCGCTGGCCGCGGTGTTTCATGCGCCAGTGCAGCGGCCGGGGAAACCGGTGGCCGGCCGCGCGCAGCACAGGCAGCAGCGAGACGCCATCGAGCGGGTAGCCGGGGGCGGCCTGCACACCGGCCGCATCCAGCAGCGTGGCGGACCAGTCCATGGTCATGCAATGCTGCTCGCTGATGCCACCCGGGGCAATCACCGCCGGCCAGTGCGCGATCCAGGGCACGCGTATGCCGCCTTCGGTTAAATCCATCTTGCCGCCGACCAGCGGCCAGTTGTCCGAGAAACGCTCACCGCCGTTGTCGCTGGTGAAGACCACCAGCGTGTTGTCGATCAGGCCGTTTTTTTCCAGCGCCTGCATGAGCTGCCCTATGCCCTCGTCCATATGGTGGATCATGCGCCGGTAGGTGTGGATGTTGCCGCCGCTCAGGTGAAACAGGTTGTCCCTGACCTGGGGCGCCAGCGCCGCATCGTCGCGGGTTTCCCAGGGCCAGTGCGGCGCCGTGTAGTGCAGGCTCAGGAAAAAGGGCTTGCCGTCCCGGGCGCCGGGCGCCATGCGCTCCACATAATCGACCGCGCGTTTGGAGAGCAGGTCGGTCAGGTAGCCGTCTTCCGGTTGTTCTTCCTCGCCAAACCACAGGTCGTGCCGGCCGGACGAATCGCAATGGCTGAAGTAGTCCACGCCGCCCGACATCGGACCAAAAAACTCCTCATAACCCGAGCGCAGCGGACCAAAGGCGGGCGGGTAGCCCAAGTGCCACTTGCCTATCAGTGCCGTGCGGTAGCCGCTGTCCCTGAGCAACGAGGGCAGGGTGGGGTGTTCGGGCGGCAGGCCCAGCACCGTGCTGCCGCGGCTCTTGCTGTTGATGGGTTCGTCGGCGCCGCCGCGCAGCCGGTACTGGTAGCGCCCGGTCATCAGCGCAAAACGTGTGGGTGAGCAGACCGGCGAGTTGGCATAAGCCTGGGTGAACTTGATTCCCCTGGCGGCCAGGCCGTCGAGTACCGGCGAGACCGGTGCCCGCCCGCCATAGCAGCCGAGATCGGCATAACCGAGGTCATCGGCAACGATGAAGATGAGGTTGGGCCGTTGCGTCATGGCCGTTTCACTCCACCTTCATGCCGGTGGCGCGAATGGTGCGGCTGTAGCGCTCGGACATGTCGGCCAGGCGTTTGCTCATGGCCGCGCCGGTGCTGCCGTCGGGCTGCAGGTCCAGGTTCAGCATGCGGGCCTGCACGTCGGGCCGGGCCAGGGCTTCGGCAAAACCACGCTGCAGCACCTGCACCACGGCATCGGGCGTGGCGGCGGGCAGCATGGCGACGTATAGCACTTCCTGCTCCAGATCCTTCAAACCGGCCTCGGCCACTGTGGGCAGCTCGGGCGCGAGCTTGGAGCGCTGGCGGCTGGTGACCGCCAGGGCGGTGATCTTGCCGGCCTTCACATAGGGCAGCATGCCGGGCGTGGCCAGCATGCCGCCGTCCACCTCACCGGCCAGGATGGCCGTTACGGCCGGGCTGTTGCCTTTGTAGGTGATGTTGTTGAGTTTTACCCCGGTGGCCTCGGTGAACATCTCTATGGCCAGGTGGCCGGGGCTGCCGCTGCCGGCCGAGCTGAAGTTCAGCGCCCGGGTCTTGCCGGCGGCGACGAGTTCACGCATGCTCCTGATGCCGGTTGCGGGGTGCATGCCCACCAGCAGGCCCGATGAGGCCAGGATCATCAGCGGCTTGAAGTCGCTCACCCGGAAGGGCATGGCTTTGTAGATGTGGGGGTTGACCGTGAAGGTGGTGTCTATGCCGATCAGCACCGTGTAGCCATCGGCCGGGCTTTTGGCCACCACGTCGGTCCCTATGTTGCCGCTGGCGCCGGGTTTGTTCTCCACGATGAAGGGCTGCTTCAGCGTGGTTTGCAGTACCTCGGCGATAGAGCGCGCCAGTATGTCCGAGGGTCCGCCGGGCGGGAAGTTGTTGATGAACTTCACCGGCCTGGACGGATAGCTGCCCTGGGCCCGGGCCGGTGCGGCCAGCGTGGCCAGCAGGCACAGCGCACCGAGCGCAAGCAGCGTGCGGCGGAAAGAAGGGGCGGAAGGCGGGGTGTGGTTTTTCATGGGGCAGGCATCTGGGCGTGATGGTTGAAGAACAAGCCTTGGAACTCGGGTTGAAGCGGGCATGTGCCAGCTTGCAAGCGCATCCTAATCCCCGGACAATTGATTGTTCTAATCAACCATTCCCCACGTTAACCCGGATGCAAAAACCCCCTCGCCTGGGCCACCCCGAGGCACTGGACGATCTGCTGCTGTACCGCATCAGCCGCCTGCTGGGCGTGGGCGGCAGCCTGGTGACCCGGCTGTGTGAAGGGCGCTTTGGCATCACCCGGCGTGAATGGCGCATGCTGGCCATGCTGGTCCAGGACGAGGGCCTGCTGTCCTCGCAACTGGCCGAACGTGCGCAAATGGAGCGGGCACCCACCTCCAGGGCCATCACCTCGCTGGTCCGCAAAAAACTGCTGCGGCGTGAAACCCGACCCGGTGACAGGCGCCAGGCCGCGCTGGCGCTGACCGCCGAAGGCCGTGCGCTGTATGAGGCGCTGTTTCCCATGGTCCTCGAAATCAACCGCGACCTGCTGGCGGTGCTGCCCGCTGCCGGGGTGAGCGATCTCGACCAGGCGCTGGATGCCCTGCAGCAGCGCGCCGACGCCATGGTGGTGGCGCACACCGGGTTTCCCAAGGCCGACCGGCGCCGGGGCGGTCGCCAGCGCCGTGTCATGGACTGAACCCGTGCGCAAAATCCACAGCAGTTTTGCTATCGTATTGATAGCTTGTAGCGCGCATTGTGCATGGGCGTGGAGCGGAAAAGTCACTTACGTCACGGACGGCGACACGGTTTGGGTGCAGCCCGCGCAAGGTGGCCGGCCGGTGAAGATAAGAATCCAGGGCATAGACGCGCCCGAAATCTGCCAGGCCGGCGGCGCGGCCGCACGGGCTGCGCTCAAAAGCCGCGTGCTGGAGCAGACCGTCAGCATCTCGCCAAAAAGACTTGATGACTATGGTCGCGTGCTGGCCAACGTTGACTGGCAGGGGCAGGACATTGGCCGCTGGATGGTCAGCACTGGCCACGCATGGTCTTACAGCTACCGCCGCAACCCTGGCCCGTACGCAGCCGAGCAGTCGCAGGCCGCGGCTGCCCGGCGCGGGCTGTTTGCCGGGAGTGCGGCGGAAAACCCGCGCCGTTTCCGCCAGCGTCACGGCAGCTGCCATTCCGGGGCCTGACAAGCGAGCCTTGTCCTACAGGAAAAGCGGCGCCTTCCGACCGCAGCCTTCACCTCGACGCCTTAAATTCAAAGCACAGGCCATTTCGGCCTGCAGGCATTGGTGAAAGCATTCATTTTTCAGCCATTCATTTCAGGAGTTCTCATGAAAACAAGCACCCCCTTTATTTCGCGCAGGCCGGCCCTGGCCCTGACGACGGCCTGTTCGCTGGTGTTGCTGCTCGCCCTGGGCGCCTGCGGCAAAAAGGATGAAGGCCAGACGGTGGGCCAGCAGCTGGATTCAGCCGTGGCCAAGACCGAGCAGGCGGCGGCCGAGGCAAAAGCCAAGGCAGAGTCGTCCATGGCCAAGGCCGGTGAATCCATCAAGGACGAAACGCAAAAGGCCGCGGCTTCCGGTCAAAAAGCGGCTGACTCGGTCACGGCCACCGTTGACGACATGGCCATCACCACCTCCATTTCTGCGGCACTCGCCAAAGACAGCGAGCTGAGTGCCATCAGGATTGATGTGGATACAAAAAACGGCAGGGTGACCCTGAGTGGTCCCGCACCAACTTCAGCGGCACGGGACAAGGCTGAAACCATCGCCAAAGGCGTCAAGGGCGTCAGCTCGGTGGACAACAAGCTGGTGGTCAGGGCAAGCTGATTTTTTACAACCCGCTCGAAGATTGGCCTCCGCACGGAGGCCTTTTTTCCCCCGGGGATTTTTGGCACTGTCCCGAATCACAAGCCCTCAAACCGGCAAGAAAAAAAGCAGCCAGCGGTTTACGCCGCTGGCTGCTTTTTGCCGGGCCTGGGCCCGGTGTTTTAAAGCCGTGACGGCTTCAGGTGGCGATCAGGGACGAACGACGATGTCGTTGCGCACTGCGCGAACGTTCTTGACGCCGCGTGCAAGGGCCTCGGCCTGGGCTTTTTCCGTGCTGGATTTGGCGAATCCGGACAGCTGGACCGTGCCGTTGAGTGTTTCAACGCTGATGGACAGGGCTGAAACGGTTTTGTCTTCAACAAATTTTGCCTTGACGCCGGTGGTAATGGCTGCATCATCAACGTAAGCACCTGCCGTCTCCTGGCCACGCCCAACGGCGCAACCTGTAGACAGAATCGTGATGCCGGCCAGGGCGGCAAATGCAATTGCGCGAGCGTATTTCATATTATTTCCTTAAGAGTAAGTTCAAGCAGTGCTGTAGTTGAAAAGCCTGCCGATCAGTCGCACCACGCTGATCAACCGGTGGTTATTAAAGCGCGGCTCAGTCTTCCAGCCAGTCCTTGAGTTCGTTGGCGTGTTCTTCCTCGTCAGCCAGGATGTCTTCAAGCATGCGGCGGGTTGTCGTGTCCTTGTCGCCTATCAGTGCAATCATCTGGTGGTAGGTCTCCACGGCAACGCGCTCCGCAATCAGGTTGACGCGCACCATGGTTTTTAAATCGTTGGACGCATCGTAATCCGCATGGCTGCGCTCGAGCAAGGTGCCGGGCGAAAAGTCGGGTTCACCGCCGAGCTGCACTATGCGCCGGGCAATGCGGTCGGCGTGCGCCGACTCTTCATTGGCGTGCACCAGGAACTCCTCGGCGATCTTTGGCGACGACATGCCGCTGGCCATGAAATAGTGGCGTTTGTAGCGCAAGACGCAAACCAGTTCGGTGGCCAGTGAATCATTGAGCAGCTTGACGATGGCATTGCGGTGCGGGCCGTAGGCCGGCGTGATCGCACCGTCGTCCAGGCTGCTCCTGGCCGCGTGCAGGCCTTTCGGGTCAATGGCGAGTTCGTTGTGGGGGGGAGCATTCATCTTTGTCATGGCATTTCCTTGTGGTTATCGGAGTCGTGTGAATCTTGTGAATGTGCGGACAGCATCGACAGCACGATGCCCGAAAGGTCAGGGGACTTCATGGTCGCCAGCAGCACGCCGCCCAGCGACACCAGCCGCCAGGGTTTGAGCAGCACGGTTGCGGCGCCAATGCCGGCGGCGATGCCCAGCAATTTGACGGGGTGTTCCCGCGCATATTCAGCTACGACGGGCCGGGCAACATCCAGTGCCACATTGGCGGGGTGATGCTGCCACCAGGCCCGCACGGCCCGTTGTATGAGCCGCCAGGAGCCGTCCACCTTGCTGTCTGCTTGGGCGCTTGCGCTCAGGGTCTGGCCTGCGCTGTCGTGCCCGGACGGCTCGTCCCGGCTCATGTGCCTGACGATGGCGTTGCGGCTGATGGCGAGCCGCTCCTGTGGCGTGAAGGGCAGTGCGGAAGACATCTGCTTGCTTCTTTCAGGCTGCCACATGCAGGGCGTGGACATCGCTGTCGATCTGCGCCTTCAGCTCGGGAAAACGCTCGCGCCTGAAAGGTTTTCTGGCGCGCAGCAAGGCCACGGTCCCCAGCAACAGCGCGAAGCCGGGCACCGCGACCAGCACCCAGTGGAACTGGTTGTGCAGCACGCCCAGCATCAAAGCCGTGCCGGCCAGGCCCAAAAACACCAGCGCGGCAAGCGCAACAAAAACCCAGGCCACCATCCTGGCCAGCAATTCCGAACCCGCGGCGCTGGCCTCTTCGTGAAACAGCGCTGCGTAGGCCGCCACATGGTCCGCGACGAGGTCAGGCCTTTGAACGATGGTTGAGAAAAGCGGATGCAGCATGAGGATGGGAGGGCGGTGGATGTTTTGTGATCAGTAGCGGTTGCGGTTGCGTGTGCGCGCGGACGAAATCAGCAAGGCCACGCCGGCGCCGACAGCGGCTGCAATCAGGACGGAGCGCAGGGGCTGCTCCGCCACGTAACGGGTGGTGGCGCCCGCAGCGCGGCTCAGGGATTGCTGGGCCCGGTCCTTGGCTTCGGCCGCGATGTCCAGGCTTTGCCGTGCAAGTTTTTGGGCCTTTGATGCCAGCATGTCGACCATGGGATCGACATTGCCGCGCAGCTCACGAACCTTGCCTTCCGCCCTGTCCAGCGCATCGTTGGCATAACTGCGCGTGGAGTCCACCGCGTGGCCCGCGGTTTGCAGCAGCTCATCGGAGGCATGCCGCAAAGTGGGCGCGGCATCCTGGGTGATTTTCGAGGCGGTGGTGTTCATGTCGGATCCTTGTTGAGTTGAAATGTTTGTTCGGCGGGCATACGGGCCAGGCTTGTTACGCGGGCGCGCAGCCGGGCCGGGGGCCGTTGGCCGGCGCTGTCAGTTTTTCCTGAGCAGGCTGGCCAGGAAGCTGACGATGGCCATGAGGGCAAAAATGAAGAAAAGGATTTTGGCGATTTCAACGGCGCCTGCCGCAATGCCGCCAAAACCGAACACGGCGGCAATCAGCGCGATCACCAGAAAAATGACGGAATAGTGCAACATCGATGGTTCCTTGTCTGGTTGGGTTTCGGTTGGCGGATGCTTTCTGGAAACATCCTTTCAACACATGCTGCAAGGTTAATGAGGACGCTGCTTTTCCCTCATCGGCAGTGGTGCCGCGCCCCTGTCAGGACTATGGGGGGCGGACTGTAGGAGAGGGCTGACAGTTTGTTACGCTCGGTAAAGCGCCTGCGGATGCCCGCTGGTGTCAGGTTGGCGCTGCACTCACAGTGTCTTGGGCAGCACGGCCGTGATCTGGGTGCCGCTGCCTTTGGTGCTGGCCACGGTCAGGCGGCCGCCGGCTGCTTCCACGCGGTGGCGCATGCCCGCCAGGCCGTGGCTGGTGGGCGCGACGCTGCCGACCTCGAAGCCCTTGCCGTTGTCATGGACCTCGACAGTGATGTATCTGTTCATGTTTTGCAGGCTGATGATGGCCTGGCTCGCCTCGGCATACTTGCCGATATTGGTCAGCGATTCCTGGACCAGCCGGTACACCGTCAGTTGGGCCGACCCGCCGAGTTCAACGCTTTCAAGGTCAGTGGTGATGGACAGCCCGGAGCGTTCCTCAAATTCGCGTGCCAGGATTTCAAGCGAGGCCACCAGGCCCAGGTGCGACAGCGAGGATGGCCGCAAATCCTCCACGATGCGGCGCTTCAGCGCGATGCCGCTGTTCAGCGTGTTGGTCAGGTGCGCCAGGCGCTCGGCTGCTTCCGGCAGGTTGCCGGCCAGGCGGGACTTGAGTCGGGCGACATCGAGCTTGGCGGCGGTCAGCAGCGCCCCGAGTTCGTCGTGCAGCTCGCGCGCCAGGTGGCCGCGCTCATCTTCGCGCACGTTTTGCAAATGGGTGGCCAGCTCGGCCAGGTTGGCGGTACGTTCGCGAACCTGCAGGTCCAGCTGATCGCGTTCGCGCTGCAGGGATTCTTTCTCGCGTTCCCCCGAGCGGAGCAGGGCCTGGGTCTGCAGCAGGTACATGTAAAAAGCCAGCAGCCCGGCAAGCGCCATGATGGTCACCCCCATGCGCGACAGCTCCAAGGTTTTCCTGATCTGGTTTTGACTCTGCTCCATACGGCTGCTGCTGCTGGTGGCGAGTTCGGCCGCCTGCTTGCGTATGGCTTCCATGTGTTCCTGGCCGACGTTGGTGGTCAGGACGAATTTCCAGGCGTCCTCGTTGCCGTCCTTGCGCATGCGGACGCTGAGGTCCATTTCGGCCATCTTGCTCGAAATATGCTGCGACATCAAAGCGTAGCCGGTCATCTGCTCCTTGTAGGGCGCAAACAGCTGCCGAAGCACATCCAGGTTGGGATTGATTTCCGCCGTGGCGGCGTTGTACGGTTCCAGGTAGCGCTCGTCGCCGGTGAGCAGATAACCCCGTTGCCCTGTTTCCGCATCCAGCACATGCCGCATCAGCGCATTGAGCGAATCGCGGGTTTGCTGCGCCTGCTCGATGTTGGCGGCCGCTGCCGTGGACTCGCGAAAGCTGATCTCGTTGATGAAAATCAGGATGGCCGCGGCCAGCACTGCCAGGGGCAGGCTGATGGCCATTTTGGGTAGTGCAAAAATTTTCATGGCAAGATCCGTTGAGTGTTCTTTTGCGTATCGTCAATAATAGGCATCGACGACCAATGTGGATAGCCGGTACGGCCGTCCGTTTTTATTGCGTTTGCCTGTAAGTGCAAGCCTTCCCTGAAAGACTGCAACATGATCAAAATTGGAATTGTGGATGACCACGCCATCGTGCGTTCGGGGCTCAAGCAATTTTTCTCCGACCAGGTCGATTTGCGGGTTGTAGGCGAAGCCGGCAGCGGCCGTGAAGCCATTGACCTGGTGCGTAACGTCGAGCTGGACATCCTGGTCATGGACCTGTCCATGCCCGGGCAAAGCGGGATTGACGCACTGGCCATGATCCGCGCCAAGGCGCCCGACGTGGGCATTCTTATCCTGAGCGGTTACCCGGAGGAGCATTACGCCGTCAACCTGATCCGGCAAGGCGCCAGCGGCTACCTCAACAAGGAGTGCGACCCGTCGGAAATCGTCGATGCCATCCGCGTGATCTCGCTGGGCAAGCGCTACATCACGCCTACGGTTGCGGAACTGCTGGCGCAGCAATTGAACCGGCCCAACGACATGGCGTCGCACGAACAATTGTCGGAACGGGAGTTTCAGGTTTTCCTCAAGCTGGCCAAGGGGGAGACGGCCGGTGACATTGCAAAAGCGCTCTCGCTGAGCGTAAAAACCGTCAGCACCTACCGGACCCGCGTGATGGAAAAGATGAGCCTGGCGTCCAACAGCGACCTCACCTACTACGCGCTCAAGAACAAGTTGATCGACTGATATCAATCGCGGTTCAGGCGATGGAGTCGCTGTGCTGGATGCAGTAATCCACCAGCGCATCGATTTCATTGGATTTGTCGAAAACCGCATCAACGCCCAACTGGGCGCAGCGCTGGCGGATGTCCGTCGTGGCGTAGTTGCTGAGAACCACCACTTTTTGCCAGGCCTTGCGGTCCCGGCACGCGGCCAGCACGCCCAGCCCGCTTCCCTGCTTTAAAAACAGGTCGATGATGGCCAGGTTCCATGCATCGGGGTTGCCGTTCAGCCACTCCTTGCCTTCATTTTCGGTATCTGCTGTTCCTACGGTCTCAACACCGGCAAGTTCCTCAAGCGTCGCAATCAGGTTTTCGCGTATGGTGGGATTGTCTTCGACGATATAGGTTTTCAGTCTCACGGCGCGGGTCCAGGTGGGGCAGGTATTGCTTTCGGCAGGGAGCAAAAGTACACGGGTCAATGCACAGGAAACAGATGGGCAGGATTTGTTTCTTAATGTATCTTTGCCCTGACCTTGATTCTGCCAGTATCAAGGTCTGTCGCATGTAGGATGTTTCCTACCTCCGCATGTAGGTGCGCGCCCACATCCAGGCGTGGCTCAGGTCCCTTGCCTGAACGGTTTTCCGGGCCGATAGTGGAAACATGCCGTTTCAAGCGCCCGCCGGTCCAGGCTTTTTGTTTCACTCCGTTGTTTTTCGGCGTGTGGCCGCCGGTTTGGCCCTTGTGCTGCTGGCTCTGGTGCTGCTGCTCTTTTTCTTTCCGTGGGATGTCCTGCGCGGCCCGATCAACAGTTATGTGTCCGGCCAGCTTGGGCGCCGTTTTGAAATTACCCGGCACCTGTCGGTTCACCTGGGCCGCACGACCACCGTCAGGGCCGACGGGCTGGAGTTTGCCAACCCGGAATGGGCCAGGGAGCCCTATCTGGTCAAGGCGACCGCCGCCGAGTTCGACATCCGTCTCTGGCCCCTGTTGCGCGGCAAGGTCGATTTGCCGCGGGTTTCCCTGATTGAGCCGCAAATCGGCCTGCAGATGGAACCGGACGGGCGACGGACCTGGGCGCTTTCGCGGGACACGGCTGACAGCACGGCGGTCCCCAACATCGGGTCGCTGGTGGTTGACCGGGGCACGGTCAAATACCATGCATCAAAACAGGGGGCCGACATGACGGCCCAGTTTTCCATGGCCGCTGAGGACAGCACGCCGTCGGTGTCGTCAACCGCATCGGCAATATTGCCGCTGGGCTACAAGGTGACAGGCAAATGGAGAAATGAAGCTTTCAGCGCGAGCGGCCGTACCGGCGGCGTGCTGCAACTGAGCAGGGATTTAAAGGAATCCTTCCCGTTGGAAATCAATGCGGTGGCAGGCAAAACCACGCTCAAGGCCAAAGGCTCGATTGAAAACCTGCAGGAATTGACCGGCCTGGATGCGACGTTTGACGTGCAGGGCAGAAACCTGGAGGAACTGTACAAACTGGTGGGCGTCGTCTTGCCTTCGACGCCACCCTACAGGCTGCGCGGCAAACTGGACAAGCATGGCAAGGTCTGGTCCGCCAGCCAGATACGCGGCGTTCTTGGCAGTTCCGATCTGAGCGGAAACCTGAGCTTTGATACTTCCGGCGAGGTGGCTTTGCTGACCGGCAAGGTCCAGTCAAAACTCCTGGATTTTGCAGACTTGCGGCCCATGATCGGATTGCCCGTCAAGTCCGCGGTCCCGGCCAAAACCACGGCGGTTGCGGCAGCAAGGGTAGACAAACCAGTTCAGGCTAACAACACGTCCCGCAAGGTGTTGCCCACGGCGACGCTGGACCTGGAGCGGCTTAAGGCGATGAATGCGGATGTGAGCTACAGCGCGGCGGATATCCGCCATGTGGAAGAACTACCGCTCGACAAGGGCAGCGTGCACGTCAAGATCGTCAACGGTGTTATGCAGCTTGACCCGGTTGCGCTGGGCGTGGCGGGAGGCTCCCTGGCCGGGCGCATCACGGTGGACGTCAATGTACAACCCGCTGCTTTTGACACCCGGCTGGAGTTGCGCGCCGTCCAGTTGAACCGGCTGTTCCCCACGATACAGACGACCAAAAGCAGCCTCGGAAAAATCAGCGGCCAGGTCAACCTGAAAGGGCGCGGCAACTCTGCCGCCCAGATGCTGGGCTCGGCCTCGGGCGACGTTGCCGTGCTGATGGGCAAGGGCGAACTCAGCAACATCCTGCTGGAGTTCATCGGCCTGGACGCGGGAGAGATCATCAAGTTTCTGGTGCGTGGCGACCACAACGTCAAGCTTCTTTGCTCTGCGGCGGCGTTTGAGGTCAAGCAGGGCTTGATGAAAAGCAAGGTCATCGTGCTTGACACCTCGGATACCGTCATCAAGGGCAGCGGCGAGATCAGTCTGGCCAACGAAACCCTGGACATCACATTGCACCCCCAGCCCAAGGACCACAGCATACTGAGCTTTCGCTCGCCGCTCAAAATCACCGGTACGTTTGCTTTGCCGTCCGCCGGACCCGACAAGTTTGCACTCGCGGGACGCGCAGGCCTGACGCTGGCACTGGGCGTAATTAACCCCTTGCTGGCGCTCGCGGCGACGTTTGAAACCGGGCCTGGCCAGGATGCCGATTGCCGCGGTGCGCTGGCTGTGGCAGTGGACCCGAAAGCCAAGGCACCGTCAGGCGCAACGCCTGCAGCCGGGGCTGCAGCGACTGCTCCATCGGCAACAAAACCGCCCTCGGGGTTGCCACGCGCACGCCCCTGATTAGCGTATTGGCTAGCCGGCAGCGAAGCCTGAATGGGCGATGAAGAGGCGTTTAGCGCGAAGCGCAAACGCTGCAAGCCGTATTGCGCGGCATCCTGACCTCGCTCCACGACATGCTGCGTCCGTCCAGCATCAACAGGCGCCCCGTCAGCGGCTCACCCACGCCGCAAAGCAGCTTGATGGCCTCGGCTGCCTGCACGCTGCCTATGATGCCCACCAGCGGCGCAAACACGCCCATGGTGGCGCATTGCGTTTCTTCAAACAGCGCCGTCTCGGGGAACACACAGGCATAGCAGGGTGACAACCCCTGGCGTGGGTCATACACGGACACCTGCCCGTCAAAACGGATGGCGGCGCCCGATACCAGCGGCTTGCGGTGTTTGACGGATGCGCGGTTGATGGCATGGCGCGTGGCGAAGTTGTCGCTGCAGTCCAGCACCACATCAGCTTGCTGCACCAGCGTGTCCAGCAGGGCGTCGTCTGCCCGCGTTGTGACTGTGGCGACCTGAACATCCGGGTTGAGGTCGGCAATGGCCTGCCTGATCGACTCGGCCTTGAGTTCGCCCACGCCGGACAGCTTGTGGGCGATTTGCCGCTGCAAATTGGTGGCATCGACCCGGTCGTCGTCAACAATGGTCAGCCTGCCCACGCCTGCACTGCCCAGGTAAAGGGCCACGGGCGAGCCCAAGCCGCCAGCACCGACGATAAGGGCGCGCGAGGCAAGCAGTTTTTCCTGCCCCTCTATGCCCAGTTCATCGAGAAGAATATGGCGCGAATAGCGCAGCAGCTGCGAGTCGTTCATGGGTTATTGGGCTCTGACCCCAAACATCCCATCAGTTCTCTTTTTTCTCGTTCTTGTTTTCCACGATGGCGGTCTTGCTGACCAGCACGGGTCGGCCCTTGAGCTGGTTGATGGCCTGTATCAGCGGAAAGTCCTTGTCGCTGCCCAGTTCGGGCGGACGGCGCTGTTCCGGCGGCTTCTTGGCTTCTTCCTCAAGCTTTTTCAGCGCTTCTTCACGGGCCTTCTCGCGGTTGGCATCCTTGACTTCTGCGCCCTGGCCGCTGTTGAGGTGTTTTTCCAGGTCGGCCTCTCGGGTGCGCAGTGCGGCAAACGGGCTGCCCTCCAGGGTTTCGTCGACCATCACGTCGGGCACGATGCCCTTGGCCTGTATGGATTTGCCGCTAGGCGTGTAGTAGCGGGCGGTGGTGAGCTTGATGCCGGTGTCCGGGCCCAGCGGCCTGACGGTCTGCACCGAGCCCTTGCCGAAGGTCTGGTTGCCCATGATGGTGGCGCGTTTGTGGTCCTGCAGCGCGCCGGCCACGATTTCACTGGCCGATGCGGAGCCTTCGTTGACCAGCACCACCAGCGGCACTGTCTTGAGCGCTGCGGGCAGCCGTTTCAGCGGGTCGTTGCCGTTGCGGCGCATGTAAAACTCGGGCGCGGCCTTGTAGGTGAATTTGCTTTCCGCAAGCTGCCCGTTGGTGGAAACCACCGTCACGTTTTCCGGCAGGAATGCGGCGGAGATGGCGACGGCCGCATCCAGCAGGCCGCCCGGGTCGTTGCGCAGGTCAAGCACCAGGCCCTTGAGTTTGGGCTCCTGCTTGTAGATCTGCTCCATCTTGGTCACAAAGTCATCGACCGTGCGGTCCTGGAACTGGCTCAGGCGAATCCAGGCGTAACCGGGCTCCACCACCTTGCTGCGCACGGACTGCGTGCGGATTTCCTCACGCATGATGGTCACCGGGAAGGTGCGGCTCTCATCCTTGCGGAAAATCATCAGCGTGACTTTGCTTTTCGGCTCGCCGCGCATTTTTTTCACGGCGTCGTTGAGCGACAGGCCCTTGACGGCGGTGTCGTCGATCTTGGTGATCAGGTCGTTTGTTTTCAGGCCTGCGCGGTCTGCCGGCGAGCCTTCAATGGGAGATACGATTTTGACCAGTCCATCTTCCTGGGTGATTTCGATGCCGACGCCGACAAAACGGCCGCTCGTGCCTTCGCGGAATTCCTTGAAGGATTTTTTGTCGAAATAGGCAGAGTGCGGGTCCAGGCTGGAGACCATGCCCGAAATCGCATCGGAGATGAGTTTCTTTTCGTCAACCGGCTCAACGTAATCCGTTTTGACCATGCCAAACACGGCTGCCAGCTGTTGCAGCTCTTCCAGCGGCAAGGGCATCAGGCCGCCGCGTGCGACAGCCTGCAGTTGTACGGTGGTAAGGGCTCCCGCCACGGCACCAATTGAAATCCAGCCTGCTATTTTGAGCTTCTGACCCATAAAAATACCTTCTTTTGCCTGTTGAGGAGCCTTTGCTCCCCTATGTCTGGAGCAATATACACCTAGGACAAAGACCCCGGGCTACAGTTCCGCTGCGCATGCCGCGAACCCGGGGAAAAGACGGTAAAAGTGCTCCAATTCGTCGACTTGGCGCAGGGTTTTACCGGACGTTTACAAAAAACTTCAGGCCACGCCCTGGGCCATCACTGCGGCGGCGGCTTTGGCCGCTGCCTCGCCGTCACCCAGGTAGTAGTGGCGCAGCGGTTTGAGCTCGGCGTCGAGCTCGTACACCAGCGGAATGCCGTTGGGAATGTTCAGGCCGACGATGTCGCCATCGGAGATGTTGTCCAGGTACTTGACCAGGGCGCGTATGGAGTTGCCATGGGCCGCCACCACGATACGCTTGCCGGCCTTGATGGCCGGTGCCATGGACTCGTTCCAGAACGGAAGGACGCGGTCAACCGTGTCTTTCAGGCATTCGGTCAGCGGCACCTGGCCGGGTTGCAGTTTGGCGTAACGTGGGTCGGCGCGCTCGCTGCGCTCGTCGTTGGCGTCCAGCGGCGGCGGCGGCGTGTCATAGCTGCGGCGCCAGACCAGCACCTGCTCGTCGCCGTATTTCTTGGCGGTTTCTGCCTTGTTCAGGCCCTGCAGGCCGCCGTAATGCCGTTCATTGAGGCGCCAGCTGTGCACCACCGGCAGCCAGGTGCGGTCCATCTCGTCCAGCGTGTGCCAGAGGGTGCGCGTGGCGCGTTTGAGCACGCTGGTGTAGGCCACGTCAAAATCGTAACCTTCATTCTTGAGCAGCCTGCCGGCGGTTTTGGCCTGGGCGATGCCGGTTTCCGTCAGGTCCACATCGGTCCAGCCGGTGAAGCGGTTTTCAAGGTTCCAGGTCGATTCGCCGTGGCGTATCAATACGAGTTTGTGCATGGGAATGTGGTTGAAAGAGGAAAATGGTGGGGACTGGATATAAAGGGCAAAGTGGCCGTCCGGCGGGCACCTTGACACCTGCATTCTAAAATCACTGGCTTGGTGAAAAATATTTAAAAGGTTTAACGTGAAATTTCTGATCGATAACTGGATGCTGATTGCCATTGCCCTGGCCTCTGGCGGCATGCTGCTGTGGCCCATGATTGCCAGCGGCATGAACGCGGGCGCCCTGAGCGCCGGCGGTGCGGTGCAACTGATTAACCGCGAGAAGGCGGTGGTCATTGACGTGAGCGAGTCCGAGGAGTTTGCGGCGGGCCATGTGGGCGGCGCCAAAAACGTGCCCTTTGGCCAACTGGAGGAAAAGCTGCCAACAACCGTCAAAAACAAGGCCTTGCCCCTGATTCTGGTCTGCGCTACGGGTGCCCGTGCCAGCCGTGCCGTGGCGGTTGCGAAAAAACTGGGTTACGAGCAGGCCCAGGCGCTGGGCGGCGGGCTGAAAGCCTGGAAAGACGCCAACCTTCCGCTTGAGAAAGCCTGAAGTCCGTCCCACCTAGTCACCTCGTACCCTGTGATGACCCGGAAATAAACCATGCAAACCGTCAAGATCTACACCACCGCCACCTGCCCTTACTGCATTCATGCCAAGCAACTGCTCAAGGCTCGCGGAGTGAGCGAGCTGGATGAAATTCGCGTGGACATGGCCCCGGCTGAGCGCCAGAAAATGATGGAAATCACCGGCCGGCGCACGGTGCCCCAGATTTTCATAGGCCAGACCCATGTGGGCGGTTGTGACGACCTGGTGGCGCTCGATGGCCGGGGCGGCCTGCTGCCATTGCTGAACGCGGGCTGAATTTGCCTGCGTGGCAGGATGGATAATGCGGCCTCGCCTGCTGCCTTGCCGGCCGCCTTACCGGGTAAGGCAGGCCCTTCAAAAAAACGTTTCCCTTAAAAAGCAACCCGAAAGTTAACCATGGCCGAAGCCAATCTTGACCCCGTTTTCCAGATCCAGCGCGTCTACCTCAAGGACGTGTCTCTGGAGCAACCCAACTCCCCTGAAATCCTGCTCAACCAGGAGCAGCCCGGCGTTGACATCCAGCTGGGTGTGGAAGCCACGCCGGTGGCCGAGGGTTTGTTTGAAGTGACGGTGACCGCCACCGTGCAGGCCAAGATCGCCGACAAAACCGTGTTCCTGGTGGAAGCCAAACAGGCCGGCATTTTTGAGTTGCGCAACATGCCGCCCGAGCAGCTCGGCGCCGTGCTCGGCATCGCCTGCCCGCAAATCGTTTACCCCTACCTGCGCGGCAATGTGGCCGACGTGATCCAGCGCGGTGGTTTTCCGCCCGTGCACCTGGCCGAGATCAACTTCCAGGCCATGTACGAACAGCAACAGGCCCAGGACGCTGCCGACGCTGCAGCTACGCCAGCCGCGCCGCAAATCATCGTCTGACAGCGCTGCCCAGTTGCCAGTGCGTACAGCCTGACTGACCGGTCATGAACATCATCGTTTTGGGTGCCGGTGCCTGGGGTACGGCGCTGGCGGTCAGCGCGGCGTCCAGCCAGCGTGCGGCAAGCCACCAGGTCACCCTGTGGGCGCGCGATGCGGCGCAGCTCAACACCCTCCAAAGCGCGCGTGCCAACACCCGGTATTTGCCGGGCATTGCCTTGCCGGACAGCCTGCGGCTTGCGGGCGGGGCCGGTTCACTGGATGCGGCCGTCAAGGGCCAGGACCTGATCATCATCGCCGCGCCGGTTTCGGCGGTGCGCGGCCTGTTGCAAAGCCTGGCGGACGCCCGCGTGCCGGTGGCCTGGCTGAGCAAGGGCTTTGAAACCCCGGTTGATCAGCCTTTTGGGCTGATGGTCCACGAAATACGTGCGCAGGTAGCTATCAATTTGAGAGCGGGTGTGCTCAGCGGTCCGAGCTTCGCACAGGAAGTTGCGAAGGGCCAGCCAACCGCCCTGGTTGCCGCCAGCGAGCATGCAGGGGTGCGTGACGCCCTGGTCCAGGCTTTTCACAGCCCGACGCTGCGTGTTTATGCCAACGACGACATTGTGGGCGTTGAAGTCGGCGGCGCCGTCAAGAACGTGCTGGCGATCGCCACCGGTCTGTGTGATGGTCTGCAACTGGGCCTCAACGCCCGTGCCGCATTGATTACGCGCGGGCTGGCGGAAATGACGCGCCTGGGCATCGCCTTGGGCGCCAAGGCTGAAACCTTTACCGGCCTGTCCGGCCTGGGCGACCTGGTGTTGACGGCCACGGGCGATTTGAGCCGCAACCGCAAGGTCGGCCTGGCGCTGGCGCAGGGCAAAACCCTGGCTGAAGCCGTGGCCTCGCTGGGCCATGTGGCCGAAGGTGTTTACTGCGCCCGTACCGTGGTGCAGCGGGCCGCGGGCCTGGGCATCGAGATGCCGATTTCCCAGGCTGTGGTGGCCTTGCTGGACGGCAGGATCACGCCGCTTGAAGCGCTTGCCGCCTTGATGGGGCGCGGGCCGACGGCTGAGGCGCCTTGAGGGCCGGTCGTACCTGACCCGGGGGCGTTGCTTGCCCCCACCGTTTTTAGCCGTTTGGGCTTTGCGCCTGAGTCTCCGCAGGCGACAGGGCCAGGTAGGGCGAGTTCAACAGCATCTGTGCCGTGAGGCCCAGGTGTTTTTCAATGAGTTCCTGCGCCACCCGGATGTCCTTGTTCAGGACGGCATCGACAAGCGCCTGGTGCTCCGCCTTCACATCCCGTTTGAGTTTGGCGAGGGGCACTGACAACTGCCGGTAACGCTCGCTCTGCTGGTAAAGCATTTCGTGCATCCGCAGCAACCACTGGTTGGGGCAGCCGGCCACCAGCGCCCGGTGGAATTCGGCGTGGCTGGCCGCCCACTCCGGATTGACCCGGTCCGGCAAGTCCGCATCACGTTCGGCGATGCGCGAGAGGCGATGAGACGCGGCGACAACACCGCCTTCCCAGGCCAGGTCCCCGTGCCTTATGGCTTCGACTAGGCACAGCTTTTCTATCTCTATGCGGGCATTGACCAGATCCTGCAGTTCCACGGCCGAAACTGGGCTGACGCGGTAGCCGCGGGCCGGCTCGGACACCACCAGTGCCTCGGCCTCCAGCATGGCCAGCCCCTCGCGCACCGCGCCCGCGCTGACCTCTATTTCCTCCGCGAGGGCGGCGATGTTGAGCTTGGAGCCCGGCAGCAGGCGCCCATCAACGATGGCGGTGCGCAGGCGCTCAAAAACCACACGTGTCTGGCTCATGGCTCTGGGGCGCTCATTCATGGTGCCCACTCCGTCCCCGAGATGCGTTGCTCATACTTGTAAACCCTAGCAATAGATTAAA
This sequence comes from Pseudomonadota bacterium, assembly GCA_040388255.1. Taxonomy (GTDB): domain Bacteria; phylum Pseudomonadota; class Gammaproteobacteria; order Burkholderiales; family Burkholderiaceae_C; genus Polaromonas. Next base: position 67,937 of record JAZKCE010000002.1, read on the forward strand.
TTATTATCTATATAGTTTGCATTAAAGAATATATTATTTTTCAGGTTTCTGCGAAAAAGCAGCAAAGAGAGACAAATCATGGCAGTTGCGCCACTACGTACCAGCAAGGACCCGCACCGTGCGGCCATTCACGGCGTTCATTCGCTGGACAGTTTTGTATTTACCGTTCCCGACCTGGATGAAGCCGGGCGTTTCTACGACGCATTCGGCCTGGAGCCGCGCCGTAGCGGAGGCCGGCTTGACCTGCACACGGCCGGGCATCCGCAGGTGTGGGGCAGCCTGTACCAGGCCGCAGGCAACAAAAGGCTGCAATACCTGCGTTTTGGCTGCTTTGCGGAAGACTTCGAAGCGATCGCAGCCCGGCTTGAGGGCCTGGGCATTGCGCGCTGCGAGCCGCATCCGCTGGGCGATGCGGGCGGCATCTGGGTCATGCATCCGGACGGCTTTGCAGTGCAGATAGTGGTGGCGCCCAAGAGTTCGCCCGATGCCAAAAGCGAGCCGCTGGCCGTGCCCGCTGTTCCCACAGGCACGGGCGCATCACTGAACCGCGCACGCATCCCGAAAGTGCGGCCGCGCCGGCTGGCGCATGTGCTGCTGTTTTCGCCTGACGTAGCGCGCGCCATCCATTTTTACGAAGACGTGCTGGGCCTGCGCCTGAGCGACCGCTCGGCCGACCTGGTGGTCTTCATGCATGGTGTCCACGGCAGTGACCACCATCTGGTCGCAATGGCCAAGTCGGAAGGCCCGGGCCTGCACCACCTCAGCTGGGATGTTGGCAACATCGACGAAGTCGGCCGCGGCATGGAGCAGATGTATGCGGCGGGTTATGTACGCGGCTGGGGCGTGGGGCGGCATGTGCTGGGTTCGAATTATTTTTATTACGCACGCGATCCCTGGGGCAGCTATGCGGAATATTCCTTTGACATCGACTACGTCCCCGGCAACTTCGACTGGCAAGCCGGTGACCATCCGCCAGAAGACTCCTTTTATGCCTGGGGTCCCGCGGTACCTGCGGACTTTGTGACCAACTTCGAGATCCAGAACGCGTGATCCCGCGGGCGCGTAAGCGCTCCTTATCTTTCCATTACGTCATTAACGCCATTAACTCCATTTACTAAAACAGAGAAACTCAACATGCGACTTTTAGCTTTCCAGCACAAGGGCCAAGCAGCCCTGGGCCTGCGCCTCGGCCAGGAAATCATCAACCTCACGGAGCAGGGGCTGCCCGCCACGCTCGATGAATTGCTGCGCGCAGGCCCGGAAGGCCTCGCATCGGCCAAACGCGCAGCCGACAAGGCGCGCACGCGCCTGCCGCTCGCCGGCCTGCATTGGCTGGCACCTGTGCAGGCACCGGCCAAGGCCATCGCGGTCGGACTCAACTATGTGGACCACGCCGCCGAGGGCAACTTCGAGCCGCCCAAGTACCCGGTGCTGTTCCATCGTTTTCCCTCGTCATGGGTTGGGCATGGCCAGCCGCTGGTGCGCCCCCATGTGTCGACCCAGTTCGACTACGAAGGCGAGCTTGTCATCGTCATCGGCAAGGCAGGGCGCTACATCTCCAAAGAGAAGGCACTGGACCACGTGGGCGGTTATTCGCTGTTCAACGACGGCTCCATCCGCGACTACCAGTTCAAGTCCGCACAGTGGATGATGGGCAAGAACTTCGACAACTCGGGCTCTTTCGGTCCCGAGTTCGTCACACCCGATGAGCTGCCGCCTGGCGCCAGCGGCCTGAAGCTGCAGACCCGCCTGAATGGCCAGGTCCTGCAGGAGGCCAATACACGCGACATGATTTTTGACGTTGCCACGCTGGTGTCGGTTTGCTCCGAGCCGTTCGCGCTGCAGCCGGGCGACATCATCATTGCCGGCACGCCGGCAGGCGTGGGTTTTGCCCGCAAGCCGCCGGTTTTCATGAAGGCCGGCGATGTCTGCGAGGTAGAGATCGAAGGTGTCGGGCTGCTGTCCAACCCCGTGGTTGACGGCCCTTAATACCCGCTTCATTTCCCCCGTCCTGACCCAGCCACAACAATTCAAAGGAGACAAGCATGACCATCAACCGTCGTTCATTCGTCGCTACCGCAACGGCCGTCGCCAGCGGTGCCCTGTGGTCTTCGGGCGCAAGTGCCCAGGCCCCCTCGGGTGCGCCCATCCGCATAGGCGGAACGCTCGCCCTGACCGGCCCCTTGTCGGCGACAGGGCTCGTGCACAAATTCACCGGCGAGATATACGTCGAATCGCTCAACAAGCGCGGCGGCCTGCTGGGCCGTCCGGTTGAATGGGTGCTGAAAGATGACCAGTCCAAGCCCGACCTGGCCCGGACGCTGTACGAGCAGCTCATCACCTCCGACAAGGTGGACCTGCTGATTGGCCCCTATGCCACGGGCAACATCCTGAGCGCGATGGGCGTGGCCCAGCGCTACAACAAGACGCTGGTGCACCACACCTTCGGCATCCCCAGCCTGGCGAAATACGATCAGCAGTTCCCGGCCTGGTCCATGGGTCCGTCGCCTGAGGTCAGCAACCCCACGCTGGTGCTCGACATGCTGGACGCCAACGGCAGGACGCCGAAAACCATCGCCGTGGTGACCAGCAAGTTTCCCTCCGTGCATTTTGTGGCGCTGGGCGCGCGTGAGGTTGCCAAAAAACGAAATCTCAATGAAGTGCTGTTCCTGGAGTGGGACTTCGGTAACCGCGACTTCGGCCCCATTGCCGGCCGCATCAAGGAAGCCAACCCCGATTTGCTGTGGGTCGGCTCGCTTGGCCTTGAAAGCACCCAGTTGCTTGATGCCATGAAAAAGATCGACTACAAGCCCAAGCTGCATTTCCACCAGTACCCCGCGCCCGCGCCCATGCTGAAGGCGCCGGAAGCCAATGGCGCCCTGGCCGTGACGGTATTCGAAGACAACCCGCCCTTCACCAACAACCCGATCGCTGCGGAATTCGTCAAGGTTTACCGCGAGCGCGCCACCGCCGCCAACCTGCCGGACACCGCCGTCGAGACACAGGCCGCTGCATCATTTGCGGCCTGGCAGATCATTGAGGCCGGCGTCAAGGCCACCAGGTCGCTGGACGACAAGGCCATCGCCACCTGGCTCAAGGCCAACCAGGTGGACTCCATCGAAGGCAAGCTGCGTTTCAACGAGCGCGGCAACTTCGGCGCCGACCTGAGCAAGGTCAAGCAGGTGCAAAACGGCAAGTGGGTCACGGTGTGGCCCAAGGAGTGGGCGGCGCCCGGCGCGAAGTTGCTGTAATTTAAAAACAAAAAAAGGGAGGGCGCCTGCCGATGTATTTTCCCAGCGCAACGCTGCTCGCCCAGGCTGTCCTGGCGGGCCTCTTCACCGGGGCCCTCTATGGCCTGCTTGGGCTGGGCCTGAGTCTTTCATGGGGCATGCTCCGGCAGATCAACCTTGCGCATTTCGCGCTGGCCTTCCTGGGCGCCTACCTGACCTACCAGCTCTCGACCTTCAACGGCTTTGATCCACTGCTGACGCTGGTGCTGATCGTGCCGCTGTTTTTTGTACTGGGCGCGGCCCTGCATTGGGTGCTGGCGCGCTTCAAGGTCAATCCCTTCAACTCCATGCTGGTGACCTTCGGCGTCACCGTCATCATCGAGGCCTTGCTGCAATGGATCTGGACTGCCGACTTCCGCAAGCTTGAATCGAGTTATGCAGAACACAAGCTGCGTGTAGGGCCGCTGTTTTTCCCGGTGCCTGAAATGATCACGCTGGTGCTGGGCGTGGGCATTGCGGTGGCCGTGTGGTTTGCCCTTAAACGCACCGACCTTGGCAAGGCCATGCGTGCCGCCGCTGAAGACGCGCCCATCGCGGCGGCGTTCGGCGTCAACCAGCAGGCGCTGGCGTTGATGCTGTCCGGCCTGAATGCCGCGCTGGCCGGCATTGCCGGCGTCTGCCTGGCATTGACCTACACACTGGCGCCATCGCAAATCTACACCTGGATAGGTGTCGTTTTTGCCTGCGTGATGCTGGGCGGCCTGGGCCGTCCGCTGGGGCCGCTGATTGCCGGCTGCATCATAGGCGTGACCGAAGCGCTGACCATGGCGATCACCGCGCCGGCCTGGGCGCCGCTGGTGTCATTTTCGCTGCTGATTGTCGTGCTGCTGGCACGGCCGGGGAGGGCGTGATGCGTCGCTCCATCGGCATTATCCTGCTTGCGGTGGCTGCGCTGGCGATGGTGCCGTGGTTGCATCTGCCGGCGTTTTATGAATCGCTGCTGTACCTCATCCTGCATTGGGTGGCACTGGCCACCTCGTGGAACCTGCTGTCCGGTTACTCGGGTTACTTCTCCTTTGGCCATGGCGCGTTTTTCGGCGTGGGCCTGTACACCACGGCGGCGCTGACCACCAAATTCGACATGTCCTTCATGTGGACCTTGCCGCTGGCCGCCGTCGCCGCCGCGCTGACGGGTACTTTGCTGGGTGCCATTGCTTTCAGGGTGCGCAGCGTGCGTGCCGAGCTGTTCTCGCTGCTGACGCTGGCCATGACCTTTGTGATGGCCACCATCATCCTCAACACGCCTATCGACGGCGGCCCCGGGGTGTCCATGGCCGCGGTGGTCGTCCCATCCTTCGCGCCCACCCCGTCGGGCACCTTCTACCTGCTGGCGCTGGCGGCCGCGGCCATCAGCATGATCGCGGCCGTAGCCGTGTTTTATTCGCGGCTGGGCACCGGCCTGTTTGCCATCCACGACGACGAAGACGTGGCCGAGGTCATGGGTGTGCCGACCTATCGTTACAAGCTCGCGGCCTTTGCCCTGTCCAGTGCGCTGGCCGGGCTGGTGGGCGGCATCCATGCGCTTTTTATCAACTATGTGACGACGGGTGACACCTTCACGATTGCGCTGCCGCTGACGGTGATTTTGATGAGCGTGCTGGGCGGCACGCGCCACTGGGCCGGCCCTGCAGTCGGCGCAACGGCCATCACGCTGCTGCTGTTTTCATTTACCGGCGGCGACAGCGCCATCATGGGCAAGGGCATGACGGGTGCGGTGCTGATAGGCGTCATCTTGTTCATGCCCGAAGGCGTGCTGGGCCAGGTGCTGAAATGGTTTAAGACACGGCGCGCGGGCAAGGCCGCCAGGCAGCCCGAAGCCGGTCCCGCCAAAGCGCAGGTGTCCGCGTTGCCGTCGTCACAGTCCATTGTTGTTGCGGGCGAGGTGTTGCTCAAGGCGCGCGGCGTGGTCAAGCAGTTCAAGGGTGTGCGCGCCCTGCGCGGCGTGGACCTGGAAGTACGGCGCGGCGAAATCCTCGGCCTGCTGGGCCCCAACGGCTCGGGCAAGTCCACCTTTATCAATGTTGCCAGCGGTCATTTTGAGGTGACAGCGGGCGAGATCGAATTTGCCGGCCAGCGCATTTCAGACCTGCCCGCGCACCGCATTGCGCATGGCGGCATTGCCCGCACCTACCAGATACCGCGTCCCTTTGCGCACCTGACGGTGCTGCAGAACGTGGCGCTGCCGGCCATGTTCGGCTCGGCCGCGCTGGACCGCCAAATCGCGGAAGACCAGGCCTGGCAATGGCTTGAATTTACCGGCCTTACCGGCCGCGCCCACGCCTTGCCCGAGGCGCTGAACCTGCACCAGCGCAAGTTCCTGGAGCTGGCCCGCGCGCTGGCGGCCAGGCCGCAGATATTGATGCTCGATGAGGTGCTCTCGGGCCTCACGCCTTCGGAGATCGACGAGGCCGTGGCGCTGATACGCCGTATTCGCGACCAGGGCGCGACCATCGTGTTTGTCGAGCACGTCATGCGCGCGGTGATGGCGCTGTGCGACCGCATTGTGGTGTTTGAAAGCGGCGCGGTGCTGGCCGAAGGCGTACCGCAGGACGTGATGCAGCGCCCCGAAGTGGTCGCGGCCTACCTGGGTGATGCAAAAGCCGCATCCAGAAATAAAGGTGGCCAGGCCGCACCTGCAGGGGAGGTGGCCCATGCTGCTTGAACTGGACGCCATACGCACCAGCTACGGCCAGGCCACCGCGCTGTGGGACGTATCGCTGTCGGTCGGCGAAGGCGAGCTGCTCTGCGTGGTCGGCCCCAACAGCGCCGGCAAAAGCACGCTCATCAATACCATCGCCGGCCTGCTGCGCATCAACGCGGGGCATTTGAGGTTTCAGGACGAGGACATCGCCAGCCTGGCGGCGCACAAGTTCTGTGAACGCGGCATTGCACTGGTGCCCGAGGGCCGGCGTCTTTTTACCGAAATGACGGTGCGTGAGAACCTCGAAATGGGCAGCTACCTGCCCGCTGCCAGGCGTGAACGCGTGCGCTCGATGGAGCAGGTCATCGGGCTGTTCCCGGTGCTGGCAGAAAAGCTGGAGCACGCCGCCGGCACGCTGTCGGGCGGGCAGCAGCAGATGGTGGCGATAGGCCGCGCGCTGATGGCCAAGCCGCGCCTGCTGCTGCTGGACGAGCCTTCGCTGGGTCTTGCGCCCAGCATCGTGCTGGACATGTTCAGTGCCATACGGCAAATCCATGCGCAAGGCATTGCCGTGCTGCTGGTCGAGCAGAACGTCGCCATGGCGATGGATGTCGCCGAGCGCGCCGCCGTGCTGGAAGAAGGCCGCATCGTCGCTTCCAGCAGTCCGGAAGAGCTGATGGCGCGGCCCGAATTGCGGCGCGCCTACCTGGGGCTGGAGGCCGGGCATTGACACAATGCCGTCCGGCCCGCTCCGTGAGTCTGCAATTTGCTACAAAATAAATAGCTGGATGTGCGCTCCAGTACTGGTTTGGAGCCGATTTTTATCATTGACCTGCACGTTGCGTGCGAGGTTCAGGCCAACGTCAGCGAGGTCGGCCAAAAAGGCCGCGGATGGAAAACTTGATCTGTGACCACAAAGCCTTCAGGCCAATACTCAACATATTGAGCTCCTGCTGGGGCTTGGGTCTGGATGCCTTTGCCGTGGCGTTTCCAGCCTGAAATCGCAAAAGCATGTCCTGCGTCGATGCCATGACCGATTGGGCCTGGCCCAAGACGGCCTGTGCCTGGTAGAGAAGCGTTTGTGCGTCCAGCGCCTGTCCGCCAGATGCTAGCGGCGGCATGGCGAAATTGGCGGGCGGCGGTGCAATGGCGGCACCCACCGGGTTCGACGGCACGGAGGCATTCGAAACTGCTGCGTGCATGGCCGCGGGATTGGGCGAGTCGTCTTGTGACAGTGAATCTGCCAGATTGCTCTCAAACTGCTTGAGGATGTGGGATGCCACCTCTGCGATCATCCCGCTGCCTCGTCCATATTGGGCTACCGCACCGGAAAGCTGCAGCTGGGTGGTTACCGTGACGGCCGTGCCGCTGCCTTCCGGCTTGAGCGCAAAACTGAACTCGGACTGAGCCGCCCCACGCCCTTTGGGATCCAGTCCCGAACCCTTTAGCCACGCAATATGATTTGCGTCGTCTTTTTTGACGAGCTCGGCTTGCCCGTCAAAAGCGAGTTTGATGGGCCCCAACTTTACGGATACAGATCCACGGTATTTATCCGGGCCCAGAATTTCGGTCAGCTTGGCACCAGGCAGGCACGGCATGATGCGCGGGACGTCGAGCATCAGCTTCCAGGCATCTTCCAGGGGCAATGGAACGAAAAAATGATTGCTGAACTCCATGGAGTTTTCCTTTTAAAGTGTTTTTTTCGCGTGTCCGTCAGAGTCCGCCGCCTTGCTGATTAACTCGAGCAAGCGCACAGGCGTCAACGGAAATTCGTTAATCTTTATCCCGTAGTCTTTAAGGGCGTCCTCCACGGCGCTGATAAGCGCGGCGGCAACCGGAATCGTTGCGCACTCCCCAATGCCCTTCACCCCCAGGGGATTGAGCGAAGTGGGTGAGGGCGCAAAGATCACTTCTATATTGGGAACTTCCGGCGCGGTAGGAAGCAGGTATTCCGCGAAAGTTGTGGTCAGTGGCTGGCCGTTGGGGTCATAGCCCATCCACTCGAACAGGGCATTGCCCATGCCGTGAACCACGCCCCCATGCACCTGTCCTTGCGCCAGCTGCGGATTGATGATATTTCCGCTGTCCTGCACGGCAACATAGCGTGTGATCGTGATGCCTCCCGTCATGGGGTCAACCTCCACCTCGCACGTATGCGATGCGCCCGCATAGGTCTGCGCGTCACAATGAAAATGCACCGTCTCATCCAGTCCGGGGTCCACCGCAATGGGCAATACGTAACCCGGAACACCCTTTAAAAGCATGGCCAAACGAGCCAGTGCGATCCTGTGGGAGTGGTCTTTGGTGTGTACCTCACCATTTGACAGCATGAGCTCGTCTTCCGGGATATTCAATATTGCGGAAGCGGCAGATACCGCTTTACGACTGACCTTGAACGCGGCTTCGTTCACGGCGGTCCCGGCCATGATCGATTGGCGGCTGGCAAATCCGCCCATCCCATAGCCAATGGCGGAGGTATCTCCGGCAATGACGTCTATCGCCTGTGCAGCCAGGCCAAAATGGGCCGCGCAAATCTGGGCCAGCGTGGTTTTGATGCCCTGACCCATGGCAAGGGCGCCGGTATAGATTGAAATCCGGCCAGACGGCTGAACCCGTACCCGGGCCGACTCAAAAGGACCGCGCCCCGTTGGCTTGACACTGTTGGCAAGGCCAATGCCTTTAAGCAAGTGCGGACTGGAACTCTCTTTTCGGCGTGCAGAAAATCCATCAAAGTCAATGGCTTGCAGTGCTGTGCCGAGCAGGGCCGGAAAGTCTCCGCTATCGATCGTCAAGGGCATGCCGGCCCGGGACTTGAGAGGCTTGGTGTACGGTATCTTGGTGGGGGGAATGAGATTGCGACGCCTGCATTCCGCACGATCCATCCCAAGTTTTGCGCTCAGCATGTCAAGCAGCCGCTCCATGACGAAGGCGGCCTGCGGATAACCCGCGCCGCGCACCGTAGCGACAGGTACTTTGTTGGTGTAGGCGACCTTCACGTCCAGCTTGTACGCTGGAACGATGTAGGGTCCGGTCATGGACGATGCGGCGTTGTATGGAACGTTGGTGCCTTGGGGGGTGTAGGCGCCGTGATCGTGGATGAAGCTGCCCCGGATTCCAAGTACCCGTCCGTCCTGGTCTGCCGAGAGGGATACTTTCCAGTACTGATCGCGCTCCTGAATCGAGGTGAGAAAGTGTTCCCGGCGGTCTTCCACCCATTTGACAGGTCGCCCCAGTTTTCGGGCCACCGCAGGAATAACGATTTCCTCGGGGTAAATCATGAATTTCGCCCCGAAACCGCCACCGACATCGGGCGTGATGACTCGCAAAAGATCCTCGGGCTGCCCCAACATCAAGGCTATGGTGTAGTGCAGCTCGTGCGCCATCTGGGTCGAAGACCATACAGTCAGCTCGTTCGTTGACTTCTCGACAGTAGCCAGTACGCCACGCCCCTCCATGGGATGCGCACAACCACGATGGACCCAGAACTCCTCGTCGATGGTGACGGCGGACTTCGCGAAAGCATCGTCGCAGTCGCCGTAAGCCAGCGAATAGTCCTGAAGGATATTTGACTCAATGCCTGTGCGTACCAGGGGCGCGCCATCGACGACGGAATCCCGGCAGTCGACAACGGCTTGCAGCACTTCATATTCAATGTCGACGCGCGCGGCTGCATCTTCGGCCTGGTGCCGGCTGTTCGCAATCACCACGGCCATGGCTTCACCGACAAAGGCGACCTCCTTTGAAGCCAGCACAAATGGAGTGGTGTCTTCTGGAAGGGCCGCCAGGGGAAAACCAAGCGGCATTCGCCAGGAAGTAATTTCACCAAACAGATCCTGCTCCGCAAAAACAGCGACAACGCCTGGCATTTCGCGTGCTGCGGTCAGGCTCATGGAGGTGATTTTGGCGTGCGCCTGAGAGCTGCGGACAAAGCAGGCGTGCAGCGTTCCCTCAACCGGTATGTCATCCAGAAAGCGAGCTGTCCCGGTGAGAAGAGCCTCGTCCTCCAGCCGCTTGGTCTGAAGACCAACGCCAGGACTAGTTATTGCCAGCATCGGTCGCCCTTTCGCGCAGCTGGCTGGCCGCGTCCAAAATCGCAGCCACGATATTTTGGTATCCAGTGCAGCGGCATATATGGCCGGAAAGTACGTCGCGAACCAGGGCCTCATCGGGCTCGGGATTCGCCGCAAGCAACTCTGTCGCCGACATCAGAATTCCAGCTGTGCAGAAGCCGCACTGCAAGGCATGATGTTTGTGAAAGCAGGCCTGCAAGATATCGAGCATGCCGTCGATCGCAAGCCCTTCAACGGTCCGGATTTCGCTGCCTTGGGCCTGCACTGCCAGCATCAGACAGCTCCTGGCGGAATATCCGTCGACCAGGACGGTGCATGCGCCGCAGACGCCATGCTCACAACCAACATGTGTGCCTGTCAACTTCAAATCAGATCGAAGAAAGTCCGCGAGATTGACGCGCGGCTCTGCATGGCCTGCATACTTCAGTCCGTTGACGTGAAGGGTAATGGGGCGGGAACAGGAGTGGTCCGTCATGTCATCTCTCCGCGCGCTCAAGCGCGATATTCAAGGCCCGTTGCGTGAGAACGCCGGCCAATTTCTGTCGGTACCAACTGGGCGTATAGGTGTCTGAGGTCGCATCGATCTGGGCGCAGATTGCGGCCGCCGCCGCGATATCTTCTGGCGACATGCGGGTGTTGAGCAGCGACTGTTCAGCGCGGCTCATACGAACCGGGGCGGAAGCCACGCCACCAAGGGTGATAGACACCCTCTCAAGCAGGCCATCTGCCCCGATTAAAAGCATCACCGCGACAGACACTATTGCGAAATCACCATGGCGGCGCGCAAACTCGAGGAAAGCATGTCCGTGCTGTTTCGGCCAGGGCTCCATGGACACGCCGACAAGCATCTCATCGGACTCGATCGCCGGTGCCATGTAACCAGCGGGGAAATCCTTCATCGCAATCGTCCGCTGCCCTCGAACGCTGGCGACATGAATGTCCGCGTCCATGGCCAGCGCGATCGTTGGAATTTCCGCGGAGGGATCCAGTTGACAAAGGCTTCCGCCCACCGTGCCCCGGTTGCGTGTCTGGCGATGCCCCACATTCAGGATGGCTTCTTTAAATACGGGTATGCGGGTCGCGATGAGGTCCGAAAACTCAACATGGCGCTGCCGCGTAAGCGCTCCAATTTCTATCCGTTCCCCACCATCCCTGATATAGGAAAGCTCTGCAATGCGATTGATGTCAACCAGACAGTCCGGAAACGCGAATCGCATATTGAGCATGGCCATCAAGGACTGCCCCCCCGCCAGCACACGGGAATTTTCCCCGCTGCCCAGATGCGCGAGAGCCTCCTCCAGAGTGTTGGGGGCCAGGTATTCGAAAAGGGGAGCTTTCACTGCAGCGCTTTGTTAAATTTTGGACAGATCCAGCGCAGATGCGGCGAACAGTTCCTCTGGCGCCACCTTTCTCTTCGAAAGCCCCTGCTCGAAGTGATAGCGGGAAAAGGTCTCGATCACATGCCTGTTCGCGTCCAGTCCGTAAGGCCAATAGTCCGGGCCCATCAAGGCCTTGGCTTCATTGTGGTGATGCACCATCCACGGCAGGGTAACGGCCAGGTGGCACAGCTCATCGAGCTCCTTCACGGCCAGAGCTTTCGCCTTCAGGAAGGCTTTATAGACGCTGACTGCCAACCAGGGATGCTGCTCCACCAGGGTGCGGCGGATGCCAACCATGTGCATGATCGGAAATATCCTGGTCCTTCGGAAGTAATCCTTTTCCGCTTCAATGTAGTTGTCAAAAAGTCTTCCCACGTTGGGCGCGCCACGCAAGAAGCAGGACGGTGCGCGGGCACCGATGTAGCCATCTATTTCGCCAGCCTCCAACATGTCGGACAGCGTTTTGTCATCCGGGATCTGGACAAGACTGATGGCCGGATCAAGGTCTATGGGCGCGCGCTCGCCCCGGCCTGGTTCCTCTATGCCACCCCGCACCCATTTGATGTCGCTGGGCTTGACGCCATACTCATCGTTGAGGATGCCGCGGATCCAGACATTGGCGGTGATCTGGTATTCCGGCACACCAATCGTTTTTCCGCGCAAATCCTGCGGGGTCTTGATGCCCCGATCTGTGCGCACGTAAATACCTGATTGCCTGAAGACGCGAGACAGGAAGGCGGGAATGGCCACATATTGGCTGTCGCCCCGGGCCGTCGTCATCATGTGGCTGCTCATCGAGATTTCGGTCACATCGAATTCGCCGTAACGGAAGGCGCGGTGAAAGGCTTCCTCCGGCTCCAGCGATACCGCGTTGACTTCGCAGCCTTCTATTGGCGCACGCCCGTCAAATATGGCCTGCGTCCGGTCGTAGTTTCCGCAGGAAAGGCTGATTTCAAGTTTTTTCATTGTTGTTCCTTTTTGTCAATCGAGCGTCAAGCCGATTTGTTTTGCCAGTTTTGAAAATCGGTCAATGTCGCTATTGACTATTTTCTGAAATACTTCGGGGCCATCGTTGGCGGGCATATAACCCAATTCCTGCAGTTTGCTCTGGGTGGCCGGGGTTTGCATGACTTTGGAAACGGCTTCGTAAATGGCATTTTTGACGTTTGCCGGTGTACCGGCGGGTACGGCGAGACCCTGCCATTGGCTGAGATAGAAGTTGGGCGCGCCGCTTTGGGCCAGCGTGGGCACATCCGGGAATATTTGTGAGCGTTCTTTGGCCGTGATCGCCAAAGCCCTCATCTTTCCTGATTTGACATAGGGAATTGCGCCCGTGATCGTGACGAAGCCCAGCTCAACTTGTCCACCCAGCACATCAACGATAGCCGGTCCGCAGCCTTTGTAGGGGATGTGAGCGAGCCTGGTTTTAAATGTGATGTTGAAGAGCTCACCCGCCAGGTGTGGATCAGTTCCGGTTCCGCAGGATGCATATGAAAGTTTGGCGTCCTTCATCTGCGCCGCTTTAACGACGTCTGCGACGGTCTTGTAGGGCGACCCCTCTGATGCGACCAGCAGCATGGGTGCGTAGGCCACATTGATGACGGCCTCCAGGTCTTTTTTTGGATCGTAGGGAAGACTTTTGAATACCCCCGGCGCAATCGCATAGGCGTCGTTCATCATCAAAAGCGAATGCCCGTCTTTGGGGCGGCCCGCCACATAGCGCGTACCGATGGTGCTTCCAGCGCCGGCCCGATTTTCAACAATCACAGATTGGCCGGAAGCGCTGCTCAAACTTTGGCCAATCAACCTCGCCAGGAGATCGACTCCGCCACCGGGCGGGTAGGGCACCGTTATATCTACTGGTTTGCCAGGGAAACGAGACTGTATTTGAGCAGTTGCGCCCATCGCGGTGAAAGCCGCAATGAAGGTAAATGCCACACTTGCGAGCTTTGAAAATTGAAAACTTTTCATCAAGTACTCTCTTTAAGAAAATTGACGGAAACAAGAAAATCGGGAAACAGACACCTCAAATATTGATCAGTACACTGAGTAATATACTCATATTGCTAAGAAAGTTCTTACCATTTTTATCAGGGAAAACCCTTTGAAATAGCAGTTTTTTAGCGCGGAGAGTGCGGCCAATCCCGGCGTCAATGAGACTCGATAGCGGTGCTCCGCCCGGAGCCTGTTCTCTGGTAGCTTCCTCTGTCACGTACAAAGGAGTCTCGAGTCGCGAGGCACTTTTAAATGCCTGGATCTTCTATTGCCAGTTGATAAAACAGGAAAATAGGGAATATCTTGATTGCAAGGGTGATCATTGATATTTGATCAGTGTGCTGATCAAATTGAAGTGAGCGATGCGTTTCCAGGCGCTCGGTGCTATCAGGGATCCAGCGCGCCAGGGCGTTAACCCGGCCAGGAGGTCCCGTGGTCTTTGGCGCCTGTCGTGACGAAGCCATGATGCCGGTCCGGCATGAACTTTTGCCTGCACAGTGCATTGGCACCTGGATTTGATCCGGGCACAAGCGCAGATGTTTTAAAACTGGAAGGCAAAGGCTGGCTTTGCGCCAACTGTCAAGGCCGCTTCAGCGGGCTCATTCAGGCAGCCTGCAGACGCCGTATTTGAGCGCCCTGCTATTTGTTGGCGGTGAAGTCGGTCACATGGACCTTACGCAGCGGCCTTAAATTTCCAGGTTATCAATCAGCCGCGTGCTGCCCAGTTTGGCCGCGCCCAATACCACCAGCGGCTCGGTTGCCGTGGATGCCTGCGGCGGCATCAGGTCGGCGCGGCGGCGCACGGTGAGGTAGTCGGGTTTCCAGCCGCGCCGGGCCAGGGTCTGCATGGCTTGCGCTTCGAGGGCGGGCAGGTCGGCGGGACTGGCGGCTTTGGCGGCTGCCCCCAGGGCCTTTAAGGCTTTTGAGAGTTCGGCGGCTTCCTGCCGTTCTGCGGCGTTCAGGTAGCCGTTGCGGGAGGACAGCGCCAAGCCGTCTTCCGCGCGCTGGGTTTCGCCGGCGAGGATGTCGATAGGCAATGCAAACTGCTGGATCATGCGGCGCACCACCATGACCTGCTGGTAATCCTTCTTGCCAAAAGCCGCGACGCCGCCAGGCATGCCGGCGTAGACGCAGGAGAAGAGCTTGAGCACCACGGTGCTGACGCCTATGAAAAAGCCGGGCCTGAAATGGCCTTCAAGGATGTCGGCGAGGTCGGTGGCGGGGTGGATCTTGTAGGTTTGCGGCTCGGGATAAAGCTCTTTCTCGCGCGGCGCAAACAGCACATTGCAGCCAGCCGCTTCCAGGCGCTGTGCATCGGCGTCCAGGGTGCGCGGGTAGCTGTCGAAGTCTTCATGTGGCGCAAACTGCAGGCGGTTGACAAAAATGCTGGACACCGTGACGTCGCCCAGCGGCTTGGCCTGCTTGACCAGTGCGATATGGCCATCGTGCAGGTTGCCCATGGTGGGCACAAAGGCCGGACGCTTGAAGCCGCTGAGTTTCTCGCGCAGTTCGGCGATGGTGTGAACGATGTGCATGAGGCCTCCTTGGCTGCTTGTTGTGAACTAAATCTGAATTACCACGCGTGGGTGGCGTTGACCGGAAAGCTGCCGTCCTTCACTGCGTGGACATAGGCCTCCATGGCGCCGCGCACGCTGCCTGCGCCGTCCATGAAGTTGCGGACGAACTTGGGCATCTTGCCCAGGTTCATGCCCAGCATGTCATGCAGCACCAGCACCTGGCCCGATGTGCCATTGCCCGCGCCTATGCCTATGGTGGCGCAGTGCGCCAGCTGCTGGGTCAGCTCGGTCGACAGCGCCGCCGGCACCATCTCCAGCACCATCATGGACGCGCCGGCGTCCTGCAGTGCAGTGGCTTCACGCCTTAACTGTGCCGCAGCTTCGTCGGTTTTGCCCTGGACGCGGTATCCGCCTAGCGCGTGCACGGTTTGCGGCGTCAGGCCCAGGTGTGCGCAGACCGGAATGCCGCGTTCGACCAGAAAACGCACCGTCTCGGTGGTCCAGCCGCCGCCTTCTAGCTTGACCATGTGGGCGCCGGCCTGCATCAGCACCACGGCGCTGCGCAGGGCCTGCTCTTTCGACTCGTGGTAGCTGCCGAAGGGCAGGTCGCCTATCAGCCAGGCCGTGGCCTGCGCGCGGCGCAAGCCGTTGGCGACGCATTCGGTGTGGTGCCGCATGGTCTCCAGTGTCACGCCAACGGTGCTGCTCAAGCCCTGGCAGACCATGCCCAGCGAGTCGCCGACCAGTATGCATTCGATGCCGGCGGCGTCGGCGACGGCGGCAAAGGTGGCGTCGTAGGCGGTCAGCATGGCGATTTTTTCGCCCTGCGTGTGCATTTCGCGCAGGCGCGGCAGGCTCAGCGGTTTGCGTGCCGCGGGCGTGGCATTGGGCGGCAAGGTGCCGTAGGGGGTGGCGGAGGGGCTTGAGGTGCTGGTCATGGTGCGGTTCCTGAATTTAGCGAGAGTCTAACCAGCTTGCGGCTGGTTTGGGGGCGCCTGTAGAAGGCACCCCGATAAAACGCTTCAAGGCATTTCAGTGGGCGCTCTCACGCTTTTCGGGCGCGGAGCGGCGCATGCCCAGGCGTTCCAGCAAATTCACATCGGCCTCGGTGTCGGGGTTGCCGGTGGTCAGCAGCTTGTCGCCGTAAAAAATCGAGTTGGCACCGGCCAGAAAGCACAGTGCCTGCACGCTGTCGCCCATTTGCTGGCGGCCGGCCGACAGGCGGACACGGGCCGTGGGCATGGTGATGCGGGCCACGGCAATGGTGCGGACAAACTCGAATGGATCCAGGTCGGCCTGGTTCGCCAGTGGTGTGCCCTCGACCTTGACCAGGTTGTTGATGGGCACCGACTCGGGGTGGGGCGTGAGGTTGGCCAGTTCGGCCACCAGGCCGGCGCGCTGGCACCGTGTTTCACCCAAGCCCACAATGCCGCCGCAGCAGACCTTGACGCCGACCTTGCGCACGCGCGCCAGGGTGTCCAGCCGGTCCTGGTAGTCGCGTGTGGTGATGATGTCTCCGTAAAAGTCGGGCGCACTGTCGAGGTTGTGGTTGTAATAGTCCAGGCCGGCTTCTTGCAGCGTCTGGGCGTGGCCTTCTTCCAGCATGCCCAGCGTGGCACAGGATTCCAGGCCCAGACTTTTGACGGTACGGATCAGCTCGGCCTCAGGCTTGGCGGTTTTTGCCTCGGCGGGGCGGGGGCGATGCAAGGTGACGATTTTTTCTGCGGGCGTGGACATGATTTTTCCTTCGGGAAAATGGATTTCGGCGTCTGGCGGGGTGGCGTTGGGAAAGGGCTTAGCGCAAGGTCCTGGCCAGGGTGCTCAGGGCTTCAATCAGCAGGTCGACATCGGCCTCACTGTGGGCGGCCGATAGCGCGATGCGCAAGCGGGCCGTGCCCTCGGGCACTGTGGGCGGACGAATCGCCGGCACCCAGATGTCCCGCTCGCGCAGGCCTTGCATGGCGGCCAGGGCCTTGTCATTGGGGCCTATCAGCAGCGGCTGGATGGCGGTGTGTGATTCGGACAGCTGCCAGCCGCTGCCCTGCAGGCCGGCCGTCAAGCCGCTGCGCAGGCGCGCGATCAGCTGGTTCAGGTGAGTCCGCCGCCATTCGTCCTGCGCGATCACGCGCAGGCTGGCGCTCAGGGCGCTGGCCAGCAGCGCGGGCGCGGCGGTGGCAAAAATATAGCTGCGTGTTTTTTGCAGCAGCCATTCCACCAGCGCCTCGTCGCCGGCCACAAAGGCACCGGCCGCACCGGCGGCCTTGCTCAGCGTGGCCATGTAGAGCACGCGGCGCGAGGCCTGGGCGCCATACAGCCCGGCCTCGGCCAGGCTGCCCCGGCCTTGCGGGCCCCTGACGCCAAAGCCGTGGGCGTCATCCAGCAGCAGCAGGGCATCGTGGCGTTCGCACAGGGCCAGCAGCGCGGGAATGTCGGCGCAGGTGCCGTCCATGCTGAAGACGGCATCGCTGATGACCAGTTTGCGCCGTGCGCTGCTGTGCGCCAGTTCGTGGTCCAGGGCGGCCAGGTCCATGTGCGCGTAGCGGTGAATTTGCGCGCGTGAAAGCCGGGCGCCATCGATCAGGCAGGCATGGTTCAACGCATCCGAGAAGATCGCATCGCCGGCGCCCATCAGCACCGGAATAATGCCGACGTTGGTGGAAAAGCCCGCGTAAAAGTACAGCGCGCGCCTCAAGCCGACAAAGGCCGCCAGTTCCTGCTCCAGCGCTTCGTTGGCGGCACTGTGGCCGCTCACCAGCGGCGAGCCACCCGAGCCCACGCCAAAGGCCTGGGCGCCGGCGCAGGCCGCCTGCACCAGCTCGGGGTGCTGGGACAGGCCCAGGTAGTCATTGCTGCAAAAGGCCAGCATGCTGCGTCCGTCGACCTTCAGGCGTGCGCCGCCATCGGGTGTGACCACGGCGCGCTTGCGGCGCAGATGGGCGTGGTCCAGTTCGGCGATACGCGCCGGGAAGTCGTCTAACCAGGAGGTAGTCATAACCATGTTTGCGGAAGGTTAAAGACCAGCGCGCGTGGGTCGGGCGTGGACTGGTAGGGAATGGTGGCCAGCAGCGGGGCTTGCAGTTTTTGTTGCAGGTAGGCGATATTGTCTTCCTGCGCCAGCATGCTGGCATCCACATGGTTGGCGACCCAGCCGGCCAGCATGAGTCCGCGCGCGCGAATCGCTTCGGCCGTCAGCAGGGCGTGGTTCAGGCAGCCCAGCCGCAAGCCTACGACCAGCAGCACCGGCAGGCCCAGAGCCTGTGCCAGGTCGGCGCCGGTCTCGGTTTGCGACAGCGGCACCAGAAAACCGCCTGCGCCTTCCACCACCACGGCGTCGGCCAGTTGCATCAATTCACGGTGGCAGGCGACAAGATGGGCTATGTTTATCTGGATGCCGGCGCGTGCGGCGGCGATGTGCGGCGACACCGGGTCGGGCAGCAGCACCGGGTTGTCGAGTTCGGGCGGCACGTTGCAGGTGGTGGCGGCGCGCAGGGCGATCACGTCCTCATTGGTCAACACGCCGTTGATCAGTTCCGTACCGGCCGCCACGGGTTTCATGCCCACCACGCGGGCATGGTGCTTTGCCAGGGCATGCAGCAGGCCGGTGCTGACCAGTGTTTTGCCTATGCCGGTGTCGGTGCCGGTGACGAAAATGGACCGCGCCTGGGTCCGGGTGTCAGTCATGGGCATGACCTTTGTCGGCCAGCGTGGCCTGCAGCGCGGCCAGTGCGCCTTGCGCCAGGTGGGCGGACGTTTCCGCATCCAGGGCGTAGGGCGGCATGGCATAAAGGGTGTTGCCGATAGGGCGCAAGACGACTCCTTGCGCCATCGCGCGCCGGGCGTAGCGGCTGGCAAACCCGGGCTGCGGGCTTGTGCCGTCAAAGCTTTCGTCGATGTCCCAGGCCCAGATCATGCCCTGCCGGCGCGCGTGCCGAACAGAGGGGTGTTGCGTCAGCGGCGCAAAAGCCTGGTCCAGCTGCTGCGCCAGTGCGGCGTTATGCGCCAGCACGTCACTTTGCTCAAACAGCTCCAGCGTGGCCAGTGCCGCGCGGCAGGCCAGCGGGTTGCCGGTGTAGGAATGTGAGTGCAGAAAGCCGCGCGCCACCTCATCGTCGTAAAACGCCTGGTAGACCGCATCGGTGGTCAGCACGGCCGACAGCGGCAGGGTGCCGCCGGTCAGGCCTTTGGAGAGGCAGATGAAGTCGGGCAGTATGCCGGCCTGCTGGTGCGCAAACAGGCTGCCGGTTCGCCCAAAGCCGGTGGCGATTTCGTCGACGATCAGGTGCACCTCGTAGCGGTCGCACAGCGTGCGCGCCTGGCGCAAGTAGGCGCTATCGTACATGGCCATGCCGGCGGCGCACTGCACCAGGGGCTCGACGATGAGGGCGGCAGTGCTGGTGTGGTGCTGTTGCAGCCAGGCCTCCAGCTCGCTGGCGGCGCGGTTGGCGACATCGGCCGCGCTTTCGCCCGGCAGCGCGCCCCGCGCATCGGGGCTGGGCACGGTGGCGGCCAGCCGTATCAGCGGCGCATAGGCTTCGCGGAACAGGGCGATGTCGGTGACGGCCAGCGCGCCCACGGTTTCACCGTGGTAGCCGCCGGCCAGGCCGACAAAGCGGCATTTTTCGGGGCGGCTCGTGTTGCGCCAGTAATGCGCGCTCATCTTCAGGGCAATTTCGGTGGCGCTGGCGCCGTCGCTGGCGTAAAACGCATGGCCCAGGCCGGTCAGGGCGCCCAGCCGCTCGGACAGCTCCACCACGGGCGCATGGGTAAAGCCGGCCAGCATCACGTGATCGATTTGATCCAGCTGATCGCGCAGCGCCGCCTTGATGTGCGGATGGCCGTGGCCAAACAGGTTGACCCACCAGGAACTGATGCCGTCGAGGTAGCGCCGGCCCTCAAAGTCATACAGCCACACGCCTTCGGCTTTGGCGATGGGCACCAGGGGCAGCGTCTCGTGCCGCTTCATTTGTGTGCAGGGGTGCCACACATGCTGCAGGCTGCGCTGGATCAGCGAGGGGTTGTCCATGAGGATCCCATTTTAAAAAAGGCAGGAAGGCACAGTCCGCGGCGACTGTCAGCCGCCACAGGAGGGTGCCGTCAGCTCATGATGCGGCCGCCGGCGCCGACCACGCCCACGTCGACAAAATTGCCGCCGTTGCGGTTGCCGCCGCCAAAGCTGACAGTCATCCCGCCCAGGTTAAAGCCGGTGATGCTGTCCAGCGCGGTCATCAGCGAGGCGCGGTTTACATTCGCGCCCGCGCGGCGCAGGCCTTCGGCCAGCACGCGGGCGTTGGCATAACCTTCCAGTGTGGGCGTGGAATAGTCGTTCCAGCCGCTGGCCGCCATGTCGATCTGGTAACGCCGCACCAACTCGTTTTTGGTGGAAAACGGCGAAGGCACCACCAGCGCAAAACCCAGGCCGCGCCCGTTTTCACCCATGGCCGTGATGTTGGCGGGGCTGGCGCTGATGGACAGGCCGTAGATGGTGCTGGTGCCGCCCGCGGCGCGCAGCGCTTTGAGGAACAGCGGGGCGATGCCGCCCAGCACCATGATCACCATTTGCGGCTGCGCCTTGGCGATGGCTTTTGCGGCAGGTTCGACCTCGATACTGGCGGTACCCGGGGTGGTGGCCATCACAACGGGTTCGAGTTTCGCGTCTGCCATTGATTTCTGGAACGCCGCCAGCACCGACATGCCCAGCGGGTCCTTGGGGTAGATGATGCCTATCTTTGTCATGCCCAGCGTGATGGCGGTGCGGATCAGCTTTTCAACCTCGGCGTCATAACTGGCGCGTATCCAGAACACATTCGGCGGGCTGGTTTTGCGCAGCCCTGCGGTGCCGGTGTTGGGGCCAACAATCGCCATGTCCTGAACCGACTCCATGATGGAGGCGGTCTGGCGCGTGCCCAGCGGGTTGATCATGGCCAGGATGGATTTGTCGGCCTGGAAAGCCAGCGCATTGGTTTTGGCAATGTCGGGCTTGAACTGGTCGTCGGCCTGGACAAGTTCGATCTTCGCGCCGTTGATGCCGCCGCTCTTGTTGATGGCATTGAGGCAGGCCGACGCGCCCCGGAAATTGCCGTTGCCATTGGCCTTTTCGGCACCGCTGTCGTCAAAGGTGGTGCCAATCCGCAGGGTGCGCGACTGCGCCAGCACGGGCGCTGCCATGGTGGCCGCGGTGACCCCCGCAAGTGCAATGAAGTCCCGGCGCAACAGGTCGCTGCTGATCGAAGTGCTCATGATGGTGTTTGTCGTGAATGGTTTGCGGGCGGGATCGCATGCGCGGCGTGGGTGCGCCCGGCAGGGGCCGGGTGCAGGCAGCGGGAATGCGCCTTGCTTGTTTCAGGCGCTTTGTACCGGAATCGTGGAGCGCTCTTCCTTGATGCGGTTGTCCGGGTTGACAAACACCAGCTTGGGTAAAAACCCAACGACTTCCTTTTCTTCAACCTGGGCAAAGGCGGCAATGATGACCAGGTCGCCGACCGAGGCACGCCGCGCGGCCGAGCCGTTGACCGAGATGATGCGGCTGCCGCGCTCGGCGCGGATGGCATAGGTGATGAAACGTTCGCCGTTGTTGATGTTCCAGATATGCACCTGCTCGTTCTCGCCCAGGTTGGCGGCGTCCAGCAGGTCTTCGTCGATGGCGCAGGAGCCTTCGTAATTGAGCTCGCAGTGGGTTACGGCGGCGCGGTGGATTTTGGATTTAAGCAGTGTACGGAACATGGTGGTTTTGCGGTGGGATGGTCGGTGGGACGGAAGCCGGCGGAAACAAAGATGGACAATATGGGTGCCCGGCGCCGCTGAATGGGCAGCGGCCAGCAACAAATAATAATGCGTTGGGTGCAAGTCTAGGTTACTTCTTATTCGAATTGGTTATGAAAAAGTCATTTGATTTCTCGGCGGAAGCCGTTACTGGCCTGGCCGGAGCCGATGCGGCCCGTGCGCTGGCTGAAGATGTGGGCGCTGGTGATTTGACCGCCGGCCTGATTGATCCGCAGCGCAGCGCCCGGGCGCAGGTGCTGGCGCGGGAAAGTGCCGTGATCTGCGGTAGCGCCTGGGTGCAGGCCACCGTCCAGCAACTGGACCCGCAGGCGCAGCTGACCTGGCATGTACGCGACGGCGAGCGCTGTGAGGCCGGCCAGGTGGTGCTGGAACTGCAGGGCCGGGCGCAGGCCCTGCTGACGGCCGAACGCACCGCCCTCAATTTTTTGCAGCTGCTCAGCGCGGTAGCGACCAAAACCGCCCGCCATGTGGAGGCGGTGAAGGGCACGCCGGCGCAGATTGTGGACACCCGCAAAACCCTGCCCGGCCTGCGCCTGGCACAAAAGTACGCGGTCCGCATGGGCGGCGGCGTCAACCACCGCATCGGCCTGTATGACGCGGTGCTGATCAAGGAAAACCATATCGCGGCCGCCGGCGGCATCGTGCAGGTGCTGGAGCGTGCGGCATCGGTGGCTGCGCAGGCTGATTTTGTGCAGGTCGAAGTCGAAACGCTGGCCCAGCTTGAGCAGGTGCTGGCTGCCGGCGCCCGCATGGTGCTGCTCGACAACATGGACCTGGCCCAGTTGCGCCAGGCGGTGCAGATCAATGCGGGGCGGGCTTCGCTGGAGATTTCCGGCGGCGTGACCTTCGAGACCCTGCGCAGCCTGGCTGAAACTGGCGTGGACCGCATCTCCATAGGCGGACTGACCAAAGACGTCAAGGCGATTGATTTTTCGATGCGTTTTCTTGAGTTGTAAAAATCGTTATGAGTACTGTCATTGATATCGAATACGAGCAGCCCGGCTGCGCTGTGCCGCAGACCCAGCACGCCTGGGCGCGTGTGCCGGCAGAGCCCGACGCCCGGCAGCGTGGTGAATTGAAAGACAAAATCCGCCGCCTGCTCAAGCAGCGCAATGCCGCGATGGTTTCGCACTTCTATGTGCATCCGGACCTGCAGGACCTGGCCGAAGAAACCGGCGGCCTGGTCAGTGATTCACTGGAAATGGCGCGTTTCGGCCGGGACCATGCAGCGCAAACCCTGGTGGTGTCGGGTGTGCGCTTTATGGGCGAGACGGCCAAGATACTGTCGCCCGAAAAGCGCGTGCTGATGCCTGAGCTCGATGCCAGCTGCTCGCTCGACCTGGGCTGCCCTGCCGAGGCGTTCAGCGCCTTTTGTGATGCCCATCCCGACCGCACGGTGGTGGTCTATGCCAACACCAGCGCGGCGGTCAAGGCACGGGCCGACTGGGTGGTGACCTCAAGCTGCGCGCTTGATGTGGTGCACGCGCTCAAGGCGCAGGGCCACAAAATCCTCTGGGCACCCGACCGGCACCTGGGCGCCTATATCCAGCGTGAAACCGGCGCCGACATGTTGCTGTGGAATGGCGCCTGCATCGTGCACGATGAGTTCAAGGCCTTTGAGCTCGAAGCGCTCAAGCGGGAGCACCCGCTGGCCAAGGTCCTGGTACATCCCGAGGCACCGGCTGACGTCGTGGCACTGGCGGACGCCGTGGGTTCCACCTCGGCTATCCTGAAAGCCGCGCGTGAATTTGACGCGCCGGAGTTCATTGTGGCGACCGACAACGGCATGATGCACAAGCTGCGCACGCTCAACCCCGGCAAGCGGTTTATCGAGGCGCCGACCTCCGGCAACAGCGCCACCTGCAAGAGCTGCGCGCACTGTCCGTGGATGGCCATGAACGGCCTGGCGGGCCTGGCCCATGTGCTGGAGCACGGCACGAATGAGGTCCACATTGACCCGGCCCTGGGCCTGCGCGCCCGGCTGCCGATTGACCGGATGCTGGCCTTCACCGCAGCGCTGAAAAATGGCCAGCCTGCGGGTTCCCTGGTGCCGGCCTTGGGCGCGGCCTGATGGGCGCCTTTTCGGCACTCGTAGATTTTTCCAATCCGCAGCATCCCGAGGGGCCGCGTCTGCGCCAGGCTTTTGGCGCTGCGCGCCAGGTGCTGGTGGCGCACAGCCTGGAGCAGGTGCGGCCCGTGCTCGATGCGGTGCAGCAGGCTGCGCGGCAGGGTGCGTGGTGTGTGGGCTACCTGCGCTACGAAGCCGCGCCGGCTTTTGACGCGGCGCTGGCCGTGCAAGCGGCTGACGGGCCATTGGCCTGGTTCGCGGTGTATGACGAGGCGCTGCCGTGGCCCGAAGAAACATCGGTCACAACAGCAAATGCGGCAGTCCAGGCGCAATGGCAGCAGGTCTGCCCCCGCCCCGTTTTTGCTGCGGCGCTGGACAGCATACAGCGGGCCATTGCAGGCGGTGAGTTGTACCAGGTCAATTTCACCGCGCAAATGTCCGGTGTGCTGTCCGCCGGAGCCGCCCTGGAACCGGCCCAAACCCTGTTTTCCGCCCTGCAGCGCGCCCAGCCCGGCGGTTATGCGGCCTTCCTGGATACCGGCGACGAGCAGCTGCTGTCGGTCTCGCCCGAGCTGTTTTTTGACTGGCGCGCAGGCCACATCCTGACGCGGCCCATGAAAGGCACGGCCCCGCGCGGCGCCACACCCGGCGAGGATGCCGCGCAGGCCCAGGCCTTGCGCACATCGGCCAAGGAACGCGCCGAGAACGTGATGATCGTGGACCTGCTGCGCAACGACCTGTCGCGCATTGCCCGGCCTTTCAGCGTGCGGGTGCCGCGTCTTTTTCACACCGAGGCGCTGCCCACGGTATGGCAGATGACTTCCGACGTGACGGCGCAAAGCCGTGAGGGCTGTTCACTGGCCGACGTGTTTGCCGCACTGTTCCCCTGCGGGTCGGTGACCGGGGCGCCCAAGGTGCGCGCCATGCAGATGATACGCACGCTGGAATCCGGACCGCGCGGCGTGTACTGCGGCGCCCTGGGCGTGGTGCAGCCGGGCGGCGCGGCGACTTTCAATGTGCCGATACGCACCGTGACGCTGCGCGGCACGGCGCTGCGCTGCGGCCTGGGCAGCGGCATCACGGCCGACGCCACGGTCGATGGCGAATGGCAGGAGTGGCAGCACAAACGCGCTTTTGTCGAGCGCGCCAGCCAGCCTTTTGAACTGCTCGAAACCCTGGCGCTGGAAGATGGCCAGTTGCGCGACGGACCTGCGCATCTGGCGCGCATGGCCGCCGCCGCAGCGCATTTTGGTTACCCGTGGCAGGCATCGGCTGTGCAGTGCTGTCTGCACGCATTGGTGCAGGCTCATCCGCAAGGTAGGTGGCGTGCGCGCCTGCTGCTTGATGCCCGGGGGCAGGCACAGGCCGAGGCTTATGCGCTGGAGGCCTCACCGCAACGCGTGCGCCTGCAGCTTGCCGGCCGCGCTCTCGACGAGGCGCATGGTGAATTTGTACGGTTCAAGACCACGCGCCGCGCCCACTACGACGCCTTCACGCCCACGCAGCCGGGCGTGTTCGACACCTTGCTATGGAATGCCGAAGGCGAGATCACCGAGTGCACACGCGGCAACGTGGCGCTGCTGCTGGACGGCCGCTGGGTCACGCCGCCGCTGCGCTGCGGTTTGCTGGGCGGCATGGGGCGGGCCAATGCCTTGCGTGATGGGCGCCTGGCAGAAGCCGTTGTGCGTGTGGATGAGTTGCCGCGCGTGCAGGCGCTGGCCTTTGTCAACAGCCTGCGCGGCTGGCTGGCGGCGGAGATGGTTTGAACTGAATGAGCGTATTTTAGGGCTATAGCCCTTATGGATTAAGCGCTGGCAGCTCACTTTTTGATAGTGTGGAGCTTGCTTCGAAGAGGCGCTTCAACAGTGGCTGCTTGCGACCCGTCATGGCTGCGTAGCTTGATGGCTGGTTCAGACTGGCTGCTGTCTTTCAACCTTCTCAAAAACAGTCATTCAACGTGAAGATAACCGACAACCGTTTATGGCGGTTCGTTCGATGAGCGTCCAGTTTACGGTTGTCAGGTTCACCTCTGTGTTATGCACGCGCATCAAATTTGTCTAGCACCGCTTGCGTAACTCCAGCAATGCACAATGTTCAAACCTTTTTGTAACCTCACCTAAAACTTGCGGTGCTTTGGATTAAAGAGCACACATGAGCCTGTCGATTCTAAGTTGACGTTCAGACTAGGAAGATTCATTGTGTCCATATATCTGCCCGTAGCTCGATCAATTTCGACTGTCGTGAGGGAGGAATGACTACCGGTCATCGTAAAGGCAATTTTGCGTTCCGATATCTGGACATTTGAAGCCGTGGTAAGTAAGGAGTTGTCAGCTCTCCTGATAACCCCATCGTATTGATCAACAGTGAACTGATGTTGATACGTTTTGACACTATCATCAGTGAGTCTCGTACGTATGTCGCAGCTTAGAGGTATGAGGTCGGAAAACAGTTTTGAACTTGCGGAGTTAGTGAAGGTGATGAATGACCATCGCTTGGGAGTGTTTACTCCAACACATGTCCAATTCGCAATCGTGTTATTAATCACCCACTGAACAGAAAAATTGACAAAATCCGCGGAGCTTACGTCCCTCGTTGCCATCGGCTTTCCAAATTTTCTAGCGAGGAAGTCTTGATGATCATCACAAGTCGCTTGATTAACTCCGTCGGGAACTAAATTAACCACAATCTTGCTATGGGTTGGCTGACTTGCTTCGGTCGAAGCATATGCATCAATACTGATTGGTCCAACGGGTGTTTTCGGTACAGCGAGGCTGGAAATAGTATTCCCAGCCAAGTCTTGTCTGTCTGCATATCCAGGTATTGCGAGTAACTTCGATTTTCCGGACTCGTCCCATGGGAAATTTTTCCATTCGCTTGTCGTAACGATGTAGTCGAATGCAGATTCTTTCTTTTCAGTCTTGACGATAGAGAACTCCGGTACCGGCTTTTTCTTTGGGGCGGCCAGCGACCAAAGTGGAGTCATCACGAGAGCTATTGCGATGAACTGGATTAGTTTCGTGGTTAACGGTGAATTGTTTTTCATATTCATATCATGATCACATCGAAAAATTTCCGATTCCTAACCTGAAAATTTCGTAAGAACAGTCTACCTGCTAATCTGGATGCATCTGAAAATGCTCGGCACTCGGCCTAACATTGGAGATGGCTGCGGGTGGCACAGTCAGTCCATTGATTGCGCTTAATGGACCAGCGTTGTGAAAGTCCGGTTTCGCTGCGAAGCTGGCGTTCAACCAGGCGTCGCTGATTTGCCCTTGGCGAGGTCGCTGCAAGTTGGTGCGCGGCTGGGCACTGATGCAGAACGATTGCTCAACTCAAACAGAGAGCTATCAAAAAGTGAGCTGCCAGCGCAAGTCACGCATGGGCCAGGGCCATATTTCATCCGTAAACAGGGCCGGCCCGGAAAGCTCAGAGCCGCTCTATGACGTAAGAGCCCTGGTCCATGTCCACCATTTCCAGGCTCAGCTGCACCAGCACGCCTTCGGAGCGGGGCGTCAGCCGGTGCAGCACGGCGGCGATGCGGTCGGACAACAGTCGCAACTGGGCATGGATGAAGGCGCAAGTGCAGGCGCTGCAGCCTGTGCAGGCTTAGGCCGCAGCCGGCGCCAGTATGGTCGGCTCTGCCGTCGCGGCTGTCTCCGGATAGTCCCGGCTGAAGTGCAGGCCGCGGCTTTCGTGGCGGGCCTGGGCTGAACGCACCACCAGGTCTGCAACCTGCACCAGGTTGCGCAGTTCCAGCAGGTCACGCGTGACATGAAAATGCGCGTAAAACTCCTGTATCTCGCCCTGCAACAGGGCGACGCGATGCGCCGCGCGCTCCAGGCGTTTGTTGGTGCGCACTATGCCCACGTAGTCCCACATGAAGCGGCGCAATTCGTCCCAGTTGTGCGAGATCACCACGGTCTCATCGGCATCGATCACACGGCTGTCGTCCCAGGCGGGCAGGGTAGTTGCCGGCTCACGCGGCGTTGCCAGGATGTCCTGCGCCGCCGCGCGCGCAAACACCATGCATTCGATCAGCGAGTTGCTGGCCAGCCGGTTGGCGCCGTGCAGGCCGGTGCAGGCGGTTTCGCCGATGGCGTACAGGCCGGCTACATCGGTGCGGCCATCCAGGCCGGTCAACACGCCGCCGCAGGTGTAGTGCGCGGCGGGCACCACGGGTATGGGTTGTTTTGAGATGTCTATGCCCAGCTCCAGGCAGCGGGCGTAAATGTTGGGAAAGTGCGCCTGGATAAAGGCCAGCGGCTGGTGTGAAATATCCAGATGCACACAATCGAGGCCGTGCTTTTTCATCTCGAAGTCGATGGCGCGGGCCACGATGTCGCGCGGCGCCAGCTCGGCCCGGGCATCGTGATTGGGCATGAAGCGGGTGCCGCCGGCTGATTCGGGCAAGAGCAAACGCCCGCCCTCACCGCGCACCGCTTCGGAAATCAGGAAGGACCTGGCCTGCGGGTGGTGCAGGCAGGTCGGGTGGAACTGGATGAACTCCATGTTGGCCACGCGGCAACCCGCGCGCCATGCGGCCGCGATGCCGTCGCCGGTGGCGGTGTCGGGATTGGTGGTGTAGAGGTAGACCTTGCCCGCGCCGCCGGTGGCCAAAATGGTGTGCGCGGCGTTAAAGGTCATGACCTCGCCGGTGGCATCGTCAAGTGCGTACAGGCCGAGGCAGCGGCCGGGTTGGGCATCCGCCGGCGCCTGTTTGGCGCTGGTGATCAGGTCAACCAGCGTGTGGTTTTCAAACAGCGTGATGTTGGGTGTATTGCGCACCTGGGCTATCAGGGTGCGCTGCACGGCCGCGCCCGTGGCATCGGTCACATGCACAATGCGCCGCGCGCTGTGGCCGCCTTCGCGCGTCAGGTGCAGCTGGCCGTTTTCTTCGGAGAACGGCACACCCATTGCCTGCAGCCAGGCAATGGTTTGCGGGGCGTGCTCCACCACAAAAGTGGTGGCAGCCAGGTCGGACAGGCCAGCGCCGGCCACCAGCGTGTCGTCTATGTGTGATTCAAAGCTGTCACCTTCCGCCAGTACGGCGGCAATGCCGCCCTGCGCCCAGCCGCTGGAGCCGTCGCTCATGGCGCGTTTGGTCAGGATGGCCACGCGGTGGGTGGGAGCGAGCTGCAGCGCGGCGGTCAACCCGGCCAGGCCGCTGCCGACGATCAGGACATCAAAGTTTTTTTCGCTCATGCGGGGGTATAGGCAAGCCGTACATAAATTGGGGCAAAAGCCTCGGCCTGGGTGACTTCCAGCAGGCCTTCTTTTGACAGCTCAAGCAGTGCAATAAAGGTGACGACCAGCACCGGCATGCCGCGCGTGGTGTCAAACAGGTCTTCAAACTCCAGGAACTTGCGGCCCTGCAGCTTGCGCAAAACAATGCTCATGTGCTCGCGCACCGAGAGCTCTTCACGGCTGATGACGTGGTGCTGCACCAGCTTGGCGCGTTTGACGATGTCGCGCCAGGCGTCCTGCAGGTCGACCACATTGACATCCGGAAAGCGCGGCTGCAGCGATTGTTCCACGTAGACCTGCGCGCGCAAAAAGTCGCGGCCGAACTGCGGCATCTCGTTGAGCTTGTGCGCGGCCAGCTTGATCTGCTCGTATTCGAGCAGGCGGCGTACCAGTTCGGCGCGCGGGTCTTCGGCTTCCTGGCCCTCGGCAACCTTTTTGGGCGGCAGCAGCATGCGCGACTTGATCTCTATCAGCATGGCGGCCATCAGCAGGTACTCGGCGGCCAGCTCCAGGTTGGTGGCGCGTATCTCGTCCACATAGGTCAGGTACTGGCGCGTGACCGCCGCCATGGGGATGTCAAGAATGTTGAAATTCTGCTTGCGGATCAGGTACAGCAGCAAATCCAGCGGGCCCTCAAAGGCCTCCAGGAACACCTGCAGCGCATCCGGCGGGATGTACAGGTCGTGCGGCATGGCAAACAGCGGCTCGCCATACAGCCGCGCCAGCGCCACCTGGTCAATCACCGCGGGCATGTCCGGACTCAGGGCCACGGTCAGGTCCAGGCCGTCGGCGGGCGACAGGCTCTGGGCCGGCGGAGAAGGGATGGAGGGGGGTGTTTGTGACATGAAAGCAGCCGCAAAGGTCGGGGTGTCCGGGCTTTGATTGCTATTAAATAGATAGCTGGTAGCGCCCTGTCCACGGTGATAAAGAGCCTTTTTTGCTCTAAATGGCGGTTTTATTTGCTGTTCGGGTGGCCGGCCGTGCCGTAAACATAGGCCTGCTGCGGCACGCGTGCATCGAGGTAATCGGCCTGGTCGGCGCGGTTCAGGTTTTTGTCCCACAGCAGGGCGCGGCCGGCGCGCTGCTCGGCTTCCAGCGTTGGCTTGTCGGCCTTGAGTTGCTCAATAAACTGGGTGGTTTCAGACGTGTAGTCCGGGCGGCGGAAAATGCGAAGGAGGGACATGGGTCTAAACTGCCTGTGGTGTGGATTGACGTGTTTTGACTGATTTTACCGGGGGACCGCCTTGCGCTTCTTTTTATGCCCGCCAGGGGCTTTTTTATCCCGCTTTAAGCTGTTTACAAGGATGCTTGCCTGTATGGGACTGCTGTCATTTTTCATGGGGCTGGCCGGCTGCGACCAGCAGCGTGTTGCCGAGCTTGAAGAAGGCGTGTCCACCGAGGCCGACGTGCGCGCGCGTTTTGGTGAGCCTGAAAAGATCTGGGATGCGGCCGACATGGCTTCAACGCCATTGCCCGGTGCGGCGGCTGTCCCCGGCGCCCGGACCTTTGAATACAACCGCCAGCCGCAGGGCCAGGTCAACTACATGATCACCATTGGCGTGGACGGCAAGATGAGCGCGCTGCGCCAGGTCCTGAGCCCACAGAACTTCACCAAGGTGCTGCCCGGCATGAGCATGGAGCAGGTGCGCAAGATGCTCGGCAAGCCCATGAAAATCACGCCTTATGCCGCCAAGCAGCAAACGCACTACGACTGGCGCTACCTGAACCCGCCCAGTACGGCCATGGTTTTTACCGTGGTGTTTGACCAGGATTTGCGGGTGACCAGCACCGCATCGCTTGAGGAAGAACTCGCCAATCCAAAGGGCGGCTGACCGGTATTTTTAATAAAAAACCTAATTAGCTACCTGCCTCAGACATCGTCATCCCGGCCTTGAGGAGCCTGCCCCGGACTCCGATCCGGGGGGGCATGCCTGCTGCGGCGCTTGCAAGAATTCGGGCTCATGGATTGCGGCTCAAGGCCGCAATGACAGTCTACTGCTTGAGGCAGGTATTTAATCAGATAAAAAGAGGCTGTAACCAGCTAAATACGTGCGCAGCCAGCTATTGTTTTTATAGCGATTCGACCTTTTCCAGGAAACCCGTGCGCTCCATCACGGCCCTGGGTTGCGCATTCAGGCCGGCCAGCACCAGCCGGCCGCCGCGCAGCACGATGGCCTTGTGCAATTGCTCCAGCACGTCCAGGCCGGAGGTGTCCAGCGACTGCAGCGACTGCACGTCCAGCCGTACCACCAGGCCCTGCGGAGCGCTTTCCACAGTGGTGAAAATCGGGTCCAGCTTGGCCACCGCG
This sequence comes from Pseudomonadota bacterium, assembly GCA_040388255.1. GTDB lineage: Bacteria > Pseudomonadota > Gammaproteobacteria > Burkholderiales > Burkholderiaceae_C > Polaromonas. The sequence continues at coordinate 99,229 of JAZKCE010000002.1, forward strand.
CCAAAAAACAGCGAGCCGTACAGCTGGAAATTCGCCGACTCGGGTGTGCGCGAGACCTCGACAACCTGGAACAGCGTGCTCATGCGCCGCACAAACAGCACGCAGGCCAGGATCAGCCCGACCTGCAACGCCACCGTCAGATCAAAAACCACCGTGAGAAAAAACGTGCCCAGCATGATCAGGCGGTAGTGGCTGCTGGCCTGGCGCAATTGCGCAAACTCGCGCCATTCGCCCATGTTCCACGCAACATAAAGCAATATGCCCGCCAGAACCGCCAGCGGCACATGCACGGCCAGAGGCGCGGCCGCCAGCACCACCACGAGCAGCGTGAGCGAATGCACCAGGCCCGAGACCGGCGATGTGGCGCCGGAGCGCACATTGGTCACGGTGCGGGCAATCGTGCCGGTGGCCGGCATGCCGCCAAAAAACGGCACCACAAAATTGGCCAGGCCCTGCGCCATCAGCTCCTGGTTCGGGTCATGCCGCGGCAGACCCGAGACCTGGTCGGCCACGCGGGCGCACAGCAGCGACTCCACCGCGCCGAGCAGCGCAATCGTAATGGTCGGTGCCAGCAGCAGGCGCACGGTTTCCCAGGAAAAATCGGGCAGCGCAAACGCCGGCAGGGCGCGCGGAATGCCGCCAAAACGTGTACCTATGGTTTCAAGCGGCAGCTTTAGAAAATATGCAAATGCGGTCAGCGTGACCAGCGCCACAATCGGTCCCGGCATGCGCGAGGCCATTCGCGTGGCGCGCTTGAGGGGCACGCCCTCGACCGCCTGCACTATCCTGAGCAGCCGGGCGGTAAAACCGCCCGCTTCACGCTGGCGCGTGTCAAACAGCCGGGGCCAGGCAAACAGGCCCAGCAGGCAGGCCAGTCCCACGCCCAGCGCGTAAAGGTTGACGCTGTCCATGTGGGCGCCGATCGCGTGTATCTGCGAGAAAAAATCCGCCGGCATTTTGGGTATATGCAGGCCCAGCAGGTCCTTGATTTGCGACAGCACGATCAGCACAGCAATGCCGTTGGTAAAACCCACCACGATGCTGACCGGCACATAACGCACCAACGTACCCAGCTTGAAGAAGCCCAGCAAAAACAGCAGCACCCCGGCGCAGGCGGTCGAGATCAGCAGATTGGCCAGGCCGTAACGCTCCAGGATGCCGTAGACGATGACGATAAAGGCGCCGGCGGGGCCGCCAATCTGTATCGCCGAGCCGCCCAGTGCGGCAATCAGCGCGCCGGCAATGATGGCCGTCCAGATGCCTGCTTCAGGCTTGAGCCCGGAGGCAATCGCAAAGGCCATGGCCAGCGGCAGGGCCACGATGCCGACGGTCAGCCCGGCGCCCGCATCCTTGAAAAAACGCTCGCGGGTATAGCCTGCGAGCGCCGCGAAAATCCGGGGTCGAAACGGGGCCAGATAAGGAGGCAGGTGCATGGCCGCTACTTTGTCGTTGTTTGGGCGGGCGGGAGTTTGGGGTGATAGGCCACGCCCGGCAGGTTTTGGTAATCAATGTCCTGCGTCCAGAAGGTGGCGTTGAATTCGCGCGCGATGCTGTACATCACGGCATCGGCCATGGCTAGGTGGTACTTCTGGGCCATGTCTGAGGCTGCAATCGCTCTTGCAGCAGTCAACTCAACAACGGTTGCGCGACGCATGACCTCAAGGCACTCATCACGGCGCGGCGCATCGGCGTTGCGACTAAGAAAACGATGCACTTCGAAAAAACATAGGGAAGGCACGATCAGTTGTGCAGTTTTCTCAATTGCCGATGCAAAGTTGTCGGCGCTTGCTGTGTCTATGAAGTATTCGATCCAGCCTGACGAGTCAACGACGTTCATTAAAACCGATCAGGTTCTTTGGGAATAGTCGTGTCAATATCGCCCAGGTGACGCAGGATTCCACGATAGGCGCTGACTGGCAACTCGGCTTTGAGCACCGTTTGTTTACCGTCATGGATAAATTTGACCTTGGAGCCTTCAGTCAGGCCCAGCCTGGCGCGTAGCGCGGCTGGCAGGGTAATTTGCCCTTTGCTGGTGACGGTGGCTTCAGTTTCGAGAATGTTGGCCATGCTTGACTCCTTGCAATTGAGTCTGGTAAGTTTGATTTAAAAGTAAGGATCTGTCAAGTTCCTTACTTTTTCTGAGTGACAATCGCACAATCTCTGGTTAGCAGCAAGTTATTTTCAGGAGTGCCCAATGGTCGTAGACCCCAGTTCTGCCTATCACTTTATTGAGGGTTATCGGCGTCTGTTGACCATGGTTGATGCCCAGTCTGCCAAGCCTTCGGGCCTGACGGGTTTGCAGTTGCTGGCGCATTCACGGCAGCTCATCACCAGCGGTCTCGCGCCTCTGGATTCAGCGGCGGAGGCTTTGGTTCAACAAGGCGAGGCTGTTGACGAAGACGTGCTGGCGGCGGTTCAATCGCTGCAACTCAAACAATGGGTGTATTTGCGCGATACCACCAAATATTCGGTGTTTATTGACCCGGAGTTTGAAAAGGCCTATGCCGTTCTGGGTCTGATACAGCCTTTGAAGCAGGTATTGGGCGACAGCGGTGCCATGATGGAAACGGGAGTGATGGCTTACCGTGACCGGTATGTTTGCGACGGCATATTTAGTGGGCAATTGGTTTGGCTGGGTGCTGGTTACAGAGCATCATTTTCTGAAAACCTGGCTGAAATCAAAAAGCGCAAGAACTTTTACAAAGCTCCAGTTTCGCCCTAAAGCCATAAAACGGGCCGGGTATGTCCAGCCCGCCATTTTTTAAAAAATCAGCGCACCCGCATTCCCGGCGTTGCACCCGGCACCGACTCCAGCACATAAATGCCGGGCTGTGCCTTCTCATCAAAGTGGCTGGCGGCCAGCACCATGCCTTCGCTGATGCCGAACTTCATCTTGCGCGGCGCCAGATTGGCGACCATCACCGTGTGTTTGCCTATCAGGTCTTCGGGTTTGTAGCTTGAGGCGATGCCGCTGAAAACATTGCGCATGCGGCCTTCGCCGGCGTCCAGCGTCAGGCGCAGCAGTTTGGTTGAACCTTCAACCGCTTCGCAGTTGACGATTTTGGCAATGCGCAGGTCGATTTTGGCGAAGTCGTCTATGCCTATGGTGGGCGCGAGTTCTTCGCCGCCGGGTACGTTTGCTATCGAATCCATAGCCGCTTGCGCAGGTTCTGCCTGGGCTGGAGGCTCAAACAATGCTTCAAGTTGCTTGGGGTCGACACGTTGCATCAGGTGTTTGTAGTCACCGATCACGTGGCCCTGGCCCAGGCTGCCGGTGGCATCGGAAAAAGTCAGCGGGCTGATTTTCAGGAAATCCTCCACCTGTGCGGCCAGCGCGGGCAACACGGGTTTGAGGTACAGCGACAGCAGTCGGAAGGCCTCGATGCACACCGTGCAGACATCATGCAGGCGCGCCTCCATGCCTTCTTTTTTTGCCAGTTCCCAGGGTTTGTTCTGGTCCACATAGGCATTGACCTGGTCGGCCAGCAGCATGACCTCGCGCTGGGCCTTGGCGTATTCGCGGCTTTCATACAGCTGCTGGATGGTGTCTTTCTGCGCACGCAAGGCTGCCAGCAAGGCTGTGCCGTCGGCGGATACTTCGCCCAGTTTTCCGGTAAAACGTTTGGCGATAAAGCCCGCGGCGCGGCTGGCGATGTTGATGAACTTGCCGACCAGGTCGCTGTTGACGCGCGCCATGAAATCGTCGGCATTGAAGTCAATATCTTCATTGCGCGTATTAAGCTTGGCGGCCAGGTAATAACGCAGCCACTCCGGGTTCATGCCCAGGCTCAGGTACTTCAGCGGGTCCAGGCCGGTGCCGCGGCTTTTGCTCATCTTTTCGCCGTTATTCACGGTTAAAAAGCCGTGCACAAAGATGTTGTCGGGCGTCTTGCGGCCACTGAATTTCAGCATGGCGGGCCAGAACAGGGTGTGGAAGGTGACGATGTCCTTGCCTATGAAGTGGTACTGCTCCAGGCCGGGCGTGGCCATGTAGTCGTCATAACTCTGGCCGCGCTTTTCCAGCAGGTTTTTCAGCGAGGCCAGGTAACCGACAGGCGCGTCCAGCCAGACGTAAAAATACTTGCCAGGCGCATCCGGGATTTCTATGCCGAAGTAGGGCGCATCGCGGCTGATGTCCCAGTCGCCCAGGCCTTCGGAGGTGCTGCCGTCCGGGTTAGTGCGCACGGAGAACCATTCCTTGACCTTGTTGGCAACTTCCGGCTGCAGTTTGCCGTCCTGCGTCCAGGTTTCAAGAAACGCCACGCAGCGCGGGTCGGACAGCTTGAAGAAAAAGTGTTCCGAGCTTTTTAATACCGGTGTTGCGCCCGATAAAGCCGAATACGGGTTGATCAAATCGGTGGGGGCATACACCGCACTGCAGTTTTCGCAGTTGTCGCCGTACTGGTCTTTGGTGCCGCACTTCGGGCAGGTGCCCTTGATGTAACGGTCCGGCAAAAACATGTTCTTTTCGGGGTCAAAGAACTGTTCAATCGTTTTTGTTTCGATCAGCCCGGCTTTTTTGAGGTCCAGGTAGATCTGCTGCGCCAGCTGGTGGTTTTCCGGCGCATCGGTGGAATGCCAGTTGTCAAAGCTGATGTGGAAACCGTCCAGGTAGGGCTTGCGGCCCGCCGCGATGTCGGCCACAAACTGCTGCGGCGTCACGCCGGCTTTTTCGGCGGCAATCATGATGGGCGCGCCGTGGGCATCGTCGGCGCCCACAAAGTTCACGTCGTTGCCCTGCATGCGCTGGAAACGCACCCAGATATCGGCCTGGATGTACTCCATGATGTGGCCAACGTGGAATTTGCCATTGGCATAGGGCAGGGCGGTAGTGACAAACAGGCGGCGCTGGGGCATAGGGGCTTCTTTTGGCTTTGGAGGGCTAACCCGCAATTTTAAGGTGTGCGGCAGGCAGCGCCTGCCCTAATCCCCCATGACCCCACGGTCCGGCCCTGCGGCGTTAGACTTCAGGCCAACCCCACGCCCCAGATTCACCCGGAGATTTTTCAGATGGCTTTAGACCAACAGGCAGTTTTGAATGCCTTGCAAACCGTGCTGGACCCGAATACGGGCAAGGACTTTGTCAGCAGCAAGGCGCTTAAAAACCTGCAGATCAGCGGTGGCGACCTGTCTTTTGATGTCGAGCTGGCGTACCCCGCCAAAAGCCAGTTTGCGGCTTTTCGCAAAAGCCTGATTGCGGCCGCCAAAAGCGTGGCCGGCGTGGACAACGTCTCGGTCAACCTCAGCATCAAGATCGCCAGCCACAGCGTGCAGCGCGGCGTGCAACTGCTGCCCAATGTCAAGAACATCATTGCCGTGGCCTCGGGCAAGGGCGGCGTGGGCAAAAGCACCACGGCCGTCAACCTGGCCCTGGCCCTGGCCGCCGAAGGCGCCAGCGTCGGCCTGCTCGATGCCGATATTTACGGCCCCAGCCAGCCCATGATGATGGGCATTGAAGGCCGACCCGAGAGTGTGGACGGCAAAAACATGGAGCCCATGGAGAACTACGGCCTGCAGGTCATGTCCATAGGTTTCCTGGTCGCGCAGGACGAAGCCATGATCTGGCGCGGCCCCATGGCCACGCAGGCGCTGGAGCAACTGCTGCGCCAGACCAACTGGAAAGACCTGGACTACCTGATCGTCGACATGCCGCCCGGCACCGGCGACATCCAGCTCACCCTGAGCCAGCGTGTGCCCATGACGGGCGCGGTGATCGTCACCACGCCGCAGGACATCGCGCTGCTCGATGCCAAAAAAGGCATCAAGATGTTTGAAAAAGTCGGTGTGCCTATCCTGGGCATCGTCGAGAACATGGCGGTCCATGTGTGCTCCAACTGCGGCCACACCGAACACATCTTTGGCGAAGACGGCGGCAAGAAGATGGCTGCCGACTACAAGATGGACTATTTGGGCGCGCTGCCGCTGGACATCAACATCCGCCTGCAGGCCGACAACGGCAGGCCGACGGTGGTGGCGGACCCGGATGGCGATGTGGCGGCGATCTACAAGGCCGTGGCCCGAAAGATGGCGATCACGGTGGCGGCCAAGGCCAAGGACTTCTCGGCCAAGTTCCCGACCATCACGATCTCCAAAAACACCTGAGCGTTACTGGCCCATGAACCTGCTGGCATCCCTGCGTTACCTGGCCGCGCTTGACGAGCACAAGCATTTCGGCCGCGCGGCGCAGGCCTGCCACATCACCCAGCCGGCGCTGTCCAACGCCCTGCGTGCACTGGAAGAAGAGTTCGGCACCGCCATCGTCAAGCGCGGCCGGGCTTTTGCGGGTTTTACCGCGGAAGGTGCGCGCGTGCTGGCCAGCGCGCAGCGCATGCTGCATGAGCGCGAGCTGCTGCAGCAGGAGCTCAACAGCGTTGCCGGCAAACCGCAGGGCAGCCTGACGATTGGTGCTGTGCCGACGGCCATGCCGGTGGCGGCGCGGTTTTCGGCGATGCTGCAGGCGCGCCACCCGGGCATTTCGCCCATCGTGCGCTCCCTGAGTTCGGCCGAACTTGAAAACGGCCTGGAAAGCCTGGCGCTGGACATGGGCCTGGGCTACACCGACAGGCTGGAGCGGCATGGCCCGCGCCTGCGCCATGTGCCGCAGTACACCGAGCACTATTTCCTGGTGCGCAAGGCCGGCCAGGCGCATTCCGAGTACATGCAGATAGGCCCCAAGATCACCTGGGCAGAAGCCGCCAAACTGCCCCTGTGCCTGCTGACGCGCGAGATGCACAACCGCAGCATTGTGGACGCAGCCTTTGCCGAGGCCGGCGCAGCCGCGGTCAAGCCGGCCATAGAGACCAATTCCATACTCACGCTGGCGCTGAGCGTGGCGGTTGGCGAGGTGTGCAGCGTCTTGCCGGGTGCGCTGATAGGCGCGGTGCGCGGTTACCGCGAGCTGGAGGCGCTGCCGCTGGTCAGCCCCGAAGTGCGCACGGCGATAGGTTTCATGATCCAGGGCGGCGACCGCACCTCACGCACGCTGGACGCGGCCATGACCATGGCGCAGGACGCGGCCTGGTTGCGGCATGCAGCGGCGCATAGCGGCCTGCTTAGCGCGTAGCGTGTAGCCCGTTTCCGCTCGCCGTACGCAACAGTAGAGTTTGTCTTCTTCAAGCAGGGGCCGCAGGCGCAGCGGCCCCCGAGGGGCTGGAGCCTGCGGCTCCAAAGCTGCTTGAGCAGCTTTGGACAGGCGACAGAGGCGAAGCGTCTCGCGAGCCGCGGCCTGCAAGGCCTCGGGAGCTACACGAAGTGAGCAACCGTGGGGGCCATCCACAGCATTTAGTTTTTGAATCGTGGCATGTCCAGATTCAATTTGACCCGGGCGGGCGGGTGATTGACACTTCTGTCCATCGATCCGATGCCCACAAGCAGGCCTGTGCAGACGCAGGCCCCAGGTCCCAACTTTTTAAAGCCAGTCTGCCCGCATGCTCCAGCCAGTACGCGGCCATGGTCCAGCCAATATGAATCACCCGGGTCAGCCCCCTGAATCCAGCGCCAAAGCCGTCGTCATTGCCACGCCGGACGACATGCGCGAACGCATTCGCCGCAAAAACAAACTCAAGGGCCGGCAGGCCGATGAGGTGTCTGTAGAAGAGGTCCGCGCGCTGATCGGCCTGAAGCCGCAAGCCGGGCACAGGCGCGACCTGCTGATAGAGCACCTGCACAAACTCAATGATGCTTACCGCTGCCTGCACGACCGCCACCTGGTGGCGCTGGCAAAGGAGATGAACATTCCGATGGCGGAGGTCTATGAGGTTGCCACGTTTTATCACCACTTTGAAGTAGTCAGGGGTGATGAACAGGCGCCCGGGCTGACGGTGCGGGTATGCGATGGCCTGGCCTGCGAACTGGCCGGTGCGCAGGACCTGCTGGCGCGCCTGCCTGCGCTGCTGGGCAGCAGTGATGTGCGGGTGGTTGCCGCGCCCTGCATAGGCCGCTGCGAGCAGGCGCCGGCTGTGGCGGTGCACCAGCGGACCGTGGCTTTTGCCACGCCGGAGGCCGTCAAAGTCGCTATTTTTGAACAAAAATGGCCCCTGACCGCCGTTGTACGGGCGCAGCCAGCTATCAATTTTGTAGTGTCCGATTACGCTGAAAAAGCCGTGCCGGTCCAGGCCAGCGGTCATGTGCCGGCTTATACCGACTACGCGACCTACCGCAGCCACGGGGGTTATGCGCTGGCTGCAGCGGTGGTCAATGGCGAGGAAGAGGCTGAGCGCATCATCAAGGCGATGGAAGATTCGGGCCTGCGCGGCCTGGGCGGTGCGGGTTTCCCGGCGGGGCGCAAGTGGCGCATCGTGCGCGCGCAGGCGGCGCAAGCCGCCGAGCGCCGGGTCGCCCCAAGCGAGGCGACGGCCCCCTCGGGGGGCAGCGGACCACGCGCAGCGGGGGAGCGTGGGGGCGCGGCTCTCATGGCCGTGAATATTGACGAGGGTGAGCCCGGCACCTTCAAGGACAGGACTTATCTTGAACGCGATCCGCACCGTTTTCTCGAAGGCCTGCTGGTGGCGGCGCAGGTGGTGGGCGTTGAGGCTTGCTATATCTACCTGCGTGATGAGTACCACGACTGCCGCGCCATCCTGCAAAAGGAACTGGCCCGCCTGCAGGCCGATCCGCCCTGTCATTTGCCCCTGATCGATTTGCGGCGCGGTGCCGGCGCCTATATCTGCGGCGAGGAGTCTGCCATGATTGAAAGCATTGAAGGCAAACGCGGCGAGCCGCGCATGCGTCCGCCCTACATTGCCGAGGTTGGCTTGTTTGGCCGGCCCACGCTGGAGCACAATTTTGAAACCCTTTACTGGGTGCGCGACATTGTCGAGAAAGGCCCACAGTGGTTTGCCGGTTTTGGGCGCAACGGCCGCAAGGGCCTGCGCAGCTTCAGCGTCAGCGGGCGTGTGAGGCAGCCCGGCGTCAAGCTGGCGCCGGCCGGCATCACGGTGCAGGAGCTGATTGACGAGTATTGCGGCGGCATGGCGGACGGCCACAGCTTGTACGCCTACCTGCCGGGCGGCGCATCGGGCGGCATTTTGCCGGCCAGCATGAACAATATCCCGCTTGATTTTGACACGCTGCAGCCTTATGGCTGTTTTATCGGCTCGGCAGCCGTGATCGTGCTCAGCGACAAGGACAGGGCACGCGATGCGGCCCTCAACATGATGAAATTTTTTGAACACGAAAGCTGCGGCCAGTGCACGCCTTGCCGGGTCGGCACGGCCAAGGCGGCCAGGCTGATGCAGGCCGAACGCTGGGACAACACGACACTCGAAGACCTGAATCAGGTCATGGTTGATGCATCGATTTGCGGGCTGGGTCAGGCGGCGCCGAACCCGGTGCGCAGCATCCAGAAATATTTTGCGCATGAGATTGGAGCTGTCGCATGAACGCGCCGACCAAACTGGTAGAAGTCACGCCCCAAACTGTCGAGTTCACGCTCGATGGTAAAACCGTCCACGCCTACGAAGGTGAAACCATCTTCAAGGCGGCCAAAAGACATGGCGTGGACATTCCGCACCTTTGCTACAAGGACGGTTACCGCCCCGACGGCAACTGCCGCGCCTGTGTGGTCGAGGTGAAGGGCGAACGCACGCTGGCGCCCAGCTGCTGCCGCAGCGCAACCGCCGGCATGGAGGTGCAGGCCAATAGTGAACGCGCCCTGAAAAGCCAGAAGATGGTGCTGGAAATGCTGCTGTCCGACATGCCGGACGCGGGCTACAAATGGAACGAGCAGGACGAATCACTGCAGCACGGCGAACTCAGCGACTGGGCCGCGCGCATGCATGTTGAGGTGCGGCCCGAACTGAAAGCCCTGCGCCGCGAACAGCCGAAAGCCGATGTCTCGCATCCCGCCATGGCCGTCAACCTCGACGCCTGCATCCAGTGCAACCGCTGCGTGCGCGCCTGCCGTGAAGAGCAGGTCAACGATGTGATCGGTTACGCCATGCGCGGCTCGCACAGCGAGATCGTGTTTGACCTGAACGACCCCATGGGCGACAGCACCTGCGTCGCCTGCGGTGAATGTGTGCAGGCCTGCCCGACCGGTGCCTTGATGCCCAAGACACAAATCGGCTCGCAAGTGGTGGATAAAAAAGTCGATTCGGTGTGCCCGTTCTGCGGTGTCGGCTGCCTGATTACCTACAACGTCAAAGACAACGTGATCCTCAGCGTTGACGGACGCGACGGCCCGGCCAATCACAACCGCCTCTGCGTCAAGGGACGTTTTGGTTTTGATTACGCGCACAGCCCTCAGCGCCTGACAAAACCGCTGATCCGGAAAGAAGGTGTCAGCAAGGACCCCGCGGCGCTGGAAAAACTGAATCGCAACACGGCGGACTGGTCAGAGGTTTTCCGTGAAGCGACCTGGGAAGAGGCACTGGCCCTGAGCGGCGACACACTCAGGGGCCTGCGCGACACGCATGGCAAAAAATCACTGGCCGGTTTTGGTTCGGCCAAGGGCAGCAATGAAGAAGCCTATTTGTTCCAGAAGCTGGTGCGCACCGGTTTTGGCAGCAACAACGTGGACCACTGCACACGTTTGTGCCACGCGTCCAGCGTGGCCGCATTGCTCGAAGGTGTGGGCTCTGGTGCCGTGAGCAACCAGGTCAATGATGTCGAGCACGCCGGCCTTATATTTGTCATAGGTTCCAATCCCACGGCCAACCACCCGGTGGCGGCAACGTGGATGAAAAATGCCGCCAAACGCGGCGCAAAAATTGTGCTGGCCGACCCGCGCATCACCGACATCGGAAAACACGCCTGGCGCACCCTGCAGTTCAAGGCCGACACCGATGTGGCCATGCTCAATGCGCTGATCCATACCGTGATTGAAGAGGACCTGACCGACCGCGAGTTCATTCGCGAGCGCGCCAGCAACTTTGAGGCGCTGCGTGAAAACGTCAAGGCCTATAGCCCCGAGGCCATGGCGCCTATCTGCGGCATCCCGGCGCAAATGCTGCGCGAAGTCGCGCGTGAATTCGCCAAAGCCAAGGGCGCGATGATTCTCTGGGGCATGGGCATCAGCCAGCATGTGCACGGCACCGACAACGCGCGCTGCCTGATTGCGCTGAGCACGGTCACCGGGCAAATCGGCAAACCCGGCTCCGGCCTGCACCCGCTGCGCGGCCAGAACAATGTGCAGGGCGCCAGCGATGCGGGTTTGATCCCCATGATGTTCCCCAACTACCAGCGCGTGGACAACAAGGATGCGCACGCCTGGTTCGAGGATTTCTGGCAAATGAGACCAGCGCCGGGCCGCCCCAAGCCGGGCGATGCCCCCAGTGGGGGGAAGGAGCGTAGCGACGACGGGGGCGTTCCAACTTCGCTGGATGACAAACCCGGCTACACCGTGGTTGAAATCATGCACAAGGCGCTGGCACCGGACAGCGATCCGCACAAGATTCGCGGCATGTATGTGATGGGCGAGAACCCGGCCATGAGCGACCCGGACCTGAACCACGCGCGTCACGCATTGGCCAGTCTGTCGCACCTGGTGGTGCAGGACATCTTCATGACCGAAACCGCCTGGCTCGCCGATGTGGTGTTGCCAGCAACGGCCTGGCCGGAGAAAACCGGCACCGTCAGCAATACCGATCGCATGGTGCAGATGGGCAAGCAGGCGGTCAAGGCGCCGGGAGATGCCCGGCCAGACCTCTGGATCATCCAGCAGTTAGCCAAACGCATGGGGCTGGATTGGAATTACGAAGGGGAGCATGCAGGCGTTGCGGCGGTGTATGAGGAAATGCGCCAGGCCATGCATGCCGCGATATCCGGCATCACCTGGGAGCGGCTGGAGCGCGAATCCAGCGTCACCTACCCTTGCCTGAGTGCCGATGATCCGGGCGCGCCCACCGTTTTTATCGATCGTTTTGACACGCTTGATGGGCGTGTGAACCTGGTGCCTGCCGACATCATTCCAGCCAACGAGCGGCCTGATGCAGATTACCCGTTTGTGCTCATCACGGGCCGCCAGCTGGAGCACTGGCATACCGGCAGCATGACACGCCGCGCGACGGTGCTGGACGCGATCGAGCCCATGGCCACGGCCTCCATGTGCGGTGCGGACCTGGCTGTCTTTGGCCTGGTGGCGGGCGATGTCATCACGGTGCAGTCGCGCCGCGGCAGCGTGGCGATCCATGTGCGGCGTGATGACGGCACGCCGCAGGGTGCGGTGTTTATCCCGTTTGCCTATTACGAGGCGGCAGCCAACCTGATGACCAATGCGGCGCTGGACCCGTTCGGCAAGATTCCCGAGTTCAAGTACTGCGCGGTGGCGATCCGGCGTGGCGGCCAGCCCGCGGCCTTGCCGGGGTATGGCACAAACGCCGTGGATGCGACTTAAGGAGAGGCTGCCGGAAAAACCGCAGAAGAAACCATCGAGGGCTTGGGTATAAAGACCGCCGTACACTGCGGACATGCCTGACTTCCTGATGCAGTCCCCCGATACGGGCGAGGCCATCCGCCGTCCCTGCCTGTCCGCGGCGGTCATCATGCGCCGCGAACGCATCAACAACCCCTGGCAGCCCTGGCGCTGGGTGCTGGCTGATGTAGTGCCGAATGAAGAGGGCTTTGGCCATGCGCCGCGCCTGCTGTTCAGGGACGACAGCGAAGAACGCTGGTTGCACCCCGGCTTCAATGTTGAGCTGTTCCTGGGCGATGCCGAAGGCTATTACCTCAACATCACCACGCCGAAGCCCTGCTTCTGGGTGGTCTGGCGCATGGAGGAAGAGGCCGCGCTTGCCGCCGAGCCTATAGCCGTGCCGCAAATTGTGACCCTGAGTTACCACGATGCGGGGCGCTGGCTGGATGCGCAGGAAACCGTGGAGCAGGTGCCGGCGCCGCCGGCCGTGCTGCAGTGGCTGCAGGAATTTGTGGACAAGCACCATGTGCTGGAAGCCAAACGCCGCCAGCGGCCGCAGAGTTTTAAATCCCTGCAGGACCGTTTTGGCAATCCCGCGCGCGTCAGCACCGGCAAACCGTCTGGCGGGCCCGAGCATGGCTGAGGAAAACAGCGACAAGGGATTTCTGGGCCGCTGGGCGCGCCGCAAGAACGATGCTCTGCAGGGCCGGCCGCGGGATGAGCCGGTGGCCAGTTCAGCCGCTGTGACCTTGCCGGCGACCGCTGCCGCCGTTTCGACGCCGGCTGATCCTGCAACAGTGGAGGCACCGCCGCTTGCAGCACCGGAGCAGCCGGCCTTGTCCCTGGAAGACGTGAAGCTGCTGACAAGGGATTCCGACTTCAAACCCTTTATGGCCAAAGGCGTTGATGCCAATGTGCGCAACGCGGCGATGAAAAAGCTGTTTGCCGACCCGCACTTCAATGTGATGGACGGTCTGGACACCTATATTGACGACTATTCAAAATCCGACCCGATACCCGAGTCCATGCTGCGGCAGATGGTCAGCGCGAAGTTCCTCAAGCTGTTTGATGATGAGGACGATGATGCAAAAAAACATGAGGCTGCCGCGCTTCCACGGGAAAGCGCGAATAACCCCACAGGCCAAACCGTGGCACAGTCCTATGAAAACCCGGACATAGCGCGTCCGGACCCAGTCAGTTCCGAAAATTCCAGCCAACCCGGGCCGGCACCCGAAGTGCCAGGTCCAGGGGCCAGCCAAGAAGACCATGCCGACACTGATTTGCGACTGCAACCAGACCATGCCGCTACAGCCCCAGACGCTGGGCGCGGCCCTCAATGAAACCCTGAGCCTGCATTCCGCGCTGTGCCGCCGCGAGGCCGGCGCTTTCCAGAAAGCCATACAGTCCGGCGACGATGTGGTGGTGGCCTGCACCCAGGAAAAACGCCTGTTTGCCGAAGTCGGCGAGCAGACCGAAGGCGCCACTTCAGTCATACGCTTTGTGAATATCCGCGAAACCGGCGGCTGGAGCAAGGATGCTGCCAGCGCCATGCCAAAAATCGCGGCGCTGCTGGCGGCGGCCCATCTGCCCGATGCCGAGCCTGTTGCAACCGTCACTTATAAAAGCGCGGGCCGCCTGCTCATCGTGGGCGCGCTGGACCAGGCCGAGCAGGTGGCGGCATTGCTGGCCGACACACTGGACGTGACGATTTTTGCGCAAGGTGTTTCCCGCCCGGCGCAGGCCGGTTTCCCCCAGCAGGAGCGGCAATACCCGGTCATCAGCGGCAGTGGCCTGGCCCTCAAAGGCTGGCTGGGCGCGTTTGAGGCGAAGTGGAGCAAAAGCAATCCGATAGACCTCGACCTGTGTACCCGCTGCAATGCCTGCGTGGCGGTTTGCCCGGAAGGGGCGATTGACCTGAGCTACCAGGTCGACAGCAACAAGTGCACATCGCACCGCGACTGCGTGGCGGTCTGCAAGGTGGCCGGTGCGATTGATTTCAACCGAGAGCCGCAAGCCGTCACAGAGGCGTTTGACCTGGTGCTGGACCTGGGCGCCCAGCCACTGATCGCACTGCATGCGCCGCCTCAAGGGTACTTTGCCCTGGACGCTTCAGCGGGCCTGGCCTCGCCCGGTCTGCTGGCCACAGTGGTCAAGCTGCGCGACATGGTGGGCGAGTTTGAAAAGCCGAAGTTTTTTGCCTACAAACAAAAGCTCTGCGCCCACAGCCGCAACGAAACCGTGGGCTGCAATGCCTGCATAGACATCTGCTCGGCCAGCGCCATCGGCAGCGACAAAAAACGCCAGCAGATCGTCGTCAATCCCAATCTGTGTGTCGGTTGCGGCGCCTGCACCACGGTCTGCCCCACGGGTGCGCTCACCTATGCCTACCCGCGCGCCAGCGAGCAAGGCGTGCGGCTCAAGACCTTGCTTTCAAGCTATGCCGAAGCCGGCGGCACAGATGCGGTCCTGTTGCTGCACAGCCAGACGGGCGGGCAGCAGGCTGTGGAGGCCCTGGGCCGTGCAGCCCGTTTGCAAAAGGACGTGCGGGGTGTGCCCGCCAATGTGATTCCGCTGGCCTTGTGGCATACCGCCAGCGTGGGGCTGGACCTGTGGTTAAGCGCCATCGCCTTTGGTGCATCACAGGTCGCGGTGCTGGTCACGGATGAAGAGGCGCCGGCTTACCTTGATGGCCTGGCCGGGCAGATGCGTGTGGCCCAGGCGCTGCTTGATGGCCTGGGTTATGCGGGGGTTCATTTTCAGCTGGTGCGCGCGCAAAGTGTGAACGGCCTGGATACCAGCCTGCAGGCGCTGGCAAAAGCCCGGCCCGCGGTGCCAGCAAGCGCGGCAAGGTTTGCCGTGGCGCAGGAAAAACGCAGCACGCTGGACATGGCGCTGGACCACCTGATCAGCCATGCACCTGCCGCCTTGCCTGAAGCCATAGAACTGCCGGCCGGCGGCTCGCCGTTCGGCAGCCTGCTGGTCAATACCGACAGCTGCACGCTCTGCCTGAGCTGCGTGAGCGCCTGCCCGGCCAGCGCGCTGCAGGACAACCCGGAACGGCCGCAGCTCAAATTCATAGAAAAAAACTGCGTGCAATGTGGCCTGTGCGCCACGACCTGCCCGGAAGACGCCATCACCCTGCAGCCACGCCTGCTGCTCACGGCGCAGCGCAAGGAAGCGCGTGTGCTCAACGAGAGCCAGCCCTACCAGTGCATACGCTGCAGCAAACCCTTTGGCACGCTCAAGGCGATAGAGTCCATGCTTGGCAAGCTGGCCGGCCATGCAATGTTCCAGGGCGCGGCCGCAGACCGCCTGAAGATGTGCAGCGACTGCCGCGTCATAGACATCTACTCCGCCGACAACGAACTCAAGATCACCGACGTCCGCTAAATTCCATGACCTTGCCAGCCCAACTCCTGACGCCCACACTTGACGAAGAAACCGCGCGCGCGGAAGTCTATGGCCTGCTGGCCGCCCTGTATTACGCGGCGCCGTCGGCAGAGCTGCATGAAAACCTGCAGGTGGCCGTGACCGAAGCGCCCGCGCCGGGTGCCCTGCTTGAGGCCTCGTGGGCCGAACTGGTGGCCGCCGCGCGCGGGCAAAGCCTGGCCGAGATCGGGCGTGAATACGACGCGCTGTTTGGTGGTGTGGGCAAACCCGAGGTCTATCTTTTTGGCTCCCACTACCTCAGCGGTTTCCTCAACGAAAAACCGTTGGCGGCCCTGCGCACCGATATCGCGGCGCTGGGCCTGGCCCGCGACGAGGCCATGCCGGAGACCGAAGACCATGTGGCCTACCTGTGCGAAGTCATGCGTTACCTGATTGCAGGTGATGACGTTGTCGCGGCCAACCTGACACACCAGCGCGAGTTTTTTGCGCGCCATGTGCAGTCCTGGCTGCCCATGATGTGCGACGCGGTGATGTCGCACCCGAAGGCGCGGTTCTATCGAGCGCTTGCGGCCTTCACGCAAACCTTTGCGAGTGTCGAGGCCCAAGGGTTTGACATGCTGGTGTGATGGCCAGCCTGGCTGGCCTGTCGCAACTTGCGACACTTTTACGCCTGCCAGCCCTTTGTTTTTCCAGCTAATCACTAAGCATACCTATCGTTTTCCCTAGCCGCGGGGCAGGGTCGGCCATGAGTCATTGCGGTGTGGGCGCCAGGCGCGTACAGTATGCAAAGCAGTGCATAAGCTACAGCCATCCAGCCACGCTTCCTTGGAGACAAAGATGCAGGAAAGCCAGCCAAAACCCTCACGCCGGGGTTTCTTTTTCGGTGCAGCCGCCACAGGCGCCGCCGCAGCAGCGGTGGTCGCCCTGCCTGGCATCACGGGCGCTCCCGCACAGGAGGCAAACCTTCAGACGCCCGGGCCGGCGCCTGAAAAAGGCGGTGGTTACAGCTTGTCGGAACACGTCAAGCGCTACTACAAAACCACCCGGATCTGATCCTCCCCCGTTTTCTTTCTTACGGAGAACTGCATGCTTCTCACGAAAAAATCCCACGCGATCCACAGTGAACCGGCGCACCGCGCGGGTTCTGCGCGTTTTGTGCAAAGCCTGTCACGCGGCCTGTCCAGTGCGCTGCCGACCATGGACCGCCGCGCGTTTTTGCGGCGCTCCGGGCTGGGCGTCGGTGTAGGCCTGGCCGCGACGCAGCTGACGCTGGTCAAAAAGGCCGGTGCGGCTACGCCCGCTGCGGGCGAGGGCGGCGGCAAGATCGAGGTCAGGCGCACGGTGTGTTCCCACTGCTCGGTGGGGTGTGCGGTGGACGCCGTGGTCGAGAACGGCGTCTGGGTACGCCAGGAGCCGGTGTTTGACTCGCCCATCAACCTGGGCGCGCACTGCGCCAAGGGTGCCGCGCTGCGTGAACACGGTCATGGCGAGTTCCGCCTGCGTTACCCGATGAAACTGGTCAACGGCAAGTACGAACGCATCAGCTGGGATACCGCGCTTAACGAGGTCAGCGCCAAAATGCTGGAGCTGCGCAAGGCCAGCGGCGCGGATTCGGTCTATGTGGTCGGCTCGTCCAAACACAACAACGAGCAGTCCTACCTGCTGCGCAAGTGGATGAGTTTCTGGGGCAGCAACAACTGCGACCACCAGGCGCGCATCTGCCACTCCACCACGGTCGCCGGTGTCGCCAACACCTGGGGTTATGGTGCGATGACCAATTCGTACAACGACATGCAAAACAGCAAGTGTGCGTTGTACATAGGCTCGAATGCCGCCGAGGCGCACCCGGTCAGCATGTTGCACATGCTGCACGCCAAGGAAACCGGCTGCAAGATGATCGTGGTGGACCCGCGCTTCACGCGCACCGCCGCCAAGGCCGACGAGTATGTGCGCATCCGCTCCGGCTCGGACATCCCCTTCCTCTTTGGCCTGCTGTATCACATCTTCAAGAACGGCTGGGAAGACACCAAATACATCAACGACCGTGTCTACGGCATGGACAAGGTCAAGGCCGACGTGATGGCCAAGTGGACACCCGACAAGGTTGAAGAAGCCTGCGGCGTCAAGGAAGAACAGATGCTGCGCGTGGCCACCATGATGGCCAAGAACCGGCCTTCGACCCTGGTGTGGTGCATGGGGCAAACCCAGCACAGCATAGGCAATGCCATGGTGCGGGCTTCGTGCATCGTGCAGCTGGCCTTGGGCAATGTCGGTGTATCCGGTGGCGGCGCCAACATCTTCCGCGGCCATGACAACGTGCAGGGCGCTACCGATATCGGGCCCAACCCCGATTCACTGCCGGGCTACTACGGCCTGGCGGAAGGCTCGTGGAAGCACTTTGCCAAGGTCTGGGGCGTCGACTTCGACTGGATCAAGGGCCGTTATGCCTCGCCTGCCATGATGGGCAAACCCGGCATCACGGTGTCGCGCTGGATTGATGGCGTGATGGAGAAAAACGAGCTCATCGACCAGGACTCCAACCTGCGCGCCGTTGTCTTCTGGGGCCATGCGCCCAACTCCCAGACCCGCGGCCTGGAGATGAAACGCGCGATGGACAAGCTGGACCTGCTGGTGGTGATAGACCCCTATCCCTCGGCCACCGCCGCCATGGCCGCCATGCCCGGCAAGGCTGAAGACCTTAACCCGAACCGCGCGGTCTACCTGTTGCCGGCCGCCACGCAGTTTGAAACCAGCGGCTCCGTGACGGCGTCGAACCGCTCGCTGCAGTGGCGCGAGAAAGTGATTGAGCCGCTGTGGGAAAGCCGCAGCGACCACATGATCATGCACCAGCTGGCCGAGAAACTGGGTTTTGCCAAGGAGCTGTCAAAGAACTTCAAGATGCAAAAGGTCAAGGGCATGGACGAGCCCGTGCCGGAGGACATCCTGCGCGAGGTCAACAAGACCTGCTGGACCATAGGCTACACCGGGCAAAGCCCCGAGCGCCTGAAGGCCCACATGCGCAATATGCACCTGTTCGATGTGAAAACGCTTAGGGCCAAACCCGGCAAGGACAAGGAAACCGGCTACGACGTGACGGGCGACTACTTCGGCCTGCCCTGGCCGTGCTGGGGCAATCCCGAGCTCAAACACCCGGGCTCGCCCAACCTCTATGACACCTCGCGGCACGTGATGGATGGCGGCGGTAATTTCCGCGCCAACTTCGGCGTGGAGAAAGACGGCGTCAACCTGCTGGCCGAAGATGGCTCCCATTCGCTGGGCGCCGACATCACCACGGGCTATCCCGAAATCGATCACCTGTTCATGAAAAAATTGGGCTGGTGGGACGAACTGACCGATGCCGAAAAAGCCGCGGCCGAAGGCAAAAACTGGAAAACCGATTCCTCCGGCGGGATGATTCGCGTGACCATGAAAAACCATGGCTGCTACCCCTTCGGCAATGCCAAGGCGCGTGCCGTGGTCTGGAATTTCCCCGACGCGATCCCGCAGCACCGCGAGCCGATTTACGGCATACGCCCGGACCTGGTGGCCAAGTACCCGACGCATGACGACAAAAAAGCCTTCTGGCGCATGCCCACCTTGTACAAGACCCTGCAGCAGAAAAACGTGGCCGACAAGGTGGAGCTGAAATACCCGCTCATCCTGACCTCGGGCCGGCTGGTCGAATACGAGGGCGGCGGCGAGGAAACCCGCTCCAACCCGTGGCTGGCCGAGCTGCAGCAGGAAGCCTTTGTCGAGGTCAATCCCAGGACGGCTGCCGAGCGCGGCATCAGCAACGGCGGGCGCGTGTGGCTGAGCACGCCGACCGGCGCGCGCTTGAATGTGCAGGCCCTGGTGACCGAACGTGTGGGGTCTGACACGGTATGGATGCCTTTCCACTTCTCCGGCCACTGGCAGGGCGCCGACATGCTGGCTTATTACCCGAACGGCGCCGCGCCCGTTGTGCGAGGTGAAGCCGTCAATACCGGGACAACCTACGGCTACGACAGCGTGACGATGATGCAGGAAACCAAGACAACCATCTGTAATCTAGAGAAAGCGTAGGAACATGGCCCCCACGCTTTTCACTTTGTGTAATACGCTGCCCCCCGAGGGGGTTGTACTTGCTTGGGGCGGCCCTGCGCTGCGTACGGAGAAAATATGGCAAGAATGAAATTTGTCTGTGACGCCGAGCGCTGCATCGAGTGCAATGGTTGCGTCACCGCATGTAAAAACGAACACGAAGTCCCGTGGGGCGTCAATCGCCGCCGCGTGGTCACGCTCAACGACGGTGTGCCCGGCGAGAAGTCCATCTCGGTCGCCTGCATGCACTGCAGTGACGCACCCTGCATGGCGGTCTGTCCGGTCAACTGCTTTTACCGCACCGATGAAGGTGTGGTACTGCACGATAAGGATGTCTGCATAGGCTGCGGTTACTGCTCTTATGCCTGCCCGTTTGGTGCGCCGCAGTTTCCCTCGCAAGGCACTTTTGGCGTGCGCGGCAAGATGGACAAATGCACCTTTTGCGCCGGTGGTCCCGAAGTCAACGGCAGCCAGGCCGAGTTTGAAAAATATGGCCGCAACCGGCTGGCCGAAGGCAAGCTGCCGGCCTGTGCCGAGATGTGCTCGACCAAGGCGCTGCTGGCCGGTGACGGCGATGTGGTCGCAGATATTTTCCGCAACCGTGTGGTGCAGCGCGGCAAGGGCGCCGAGGTCTGGGGCTGGGGCACGGCTTATGGCTCGCGGCAAGCCGGCCAGCCACCCGCAGGAGCCAAATCATGAAACGCCTGATCCTCATGATTCCCGCTCTGGTCGCCGTGGCTGGCCTGTCCGCCTGCGGGGAGAAACCGCAAACCCTGAGCGGCACCAAAAAAGATGTCCCGGCTTTCCAGGGTACGGATAACGGGTTTTCTGCACCCGGCTGGAAAGCCGGCGACAAGACCAGCTGGGAGCAGGGCCTCAAGGTCCGCATGCAGAACGGCCAGAACGAATACAACAAGCTGAATACGGATAAAAAGTAGCCGGAGGCCATATGCAAGGTGCGCGACTAGCTATATTTTTAATAGCATTTGGTTATGCCGGATGGGCCGCTGCGCAGGCGCCCGCGAATCCGCCGACGGCTGCGGGCGTGGTCACGCAGCAGCCCGCGGCGCCCGCTGCTGCGGCGGCTGGCGGCATCCAGGGCCAGAATATTTTTGAAGTCAAACCCGACGCCAGTGCCGACGCCAACTACGCCAAACAAAACAACGGCGAACGGGCCAGGGTCCAGCCCGGCAACAATGCGCCCATGTGGCGCGAGGTGGGGGCCGGCATCACCGGTCAAAGCAGTTTGCCCAAAAGCGAAGCCCCCGAAGCCGGCAACCTGATCCAGCCTTTTGTGCAATACCCCGGTTCGCGCCTGACCAATGCCGGTGAAGCCTGGCGCCAGGTGCGCAACAACTGGATCATTCCCTACGGTGGCTCGCTGTTCCTGATCGTGCTGCTGGCGATTGCGATTTTTTACTTCGGCAAGGGCGCCATCAAAACGCATGGCGCGGACACCGGCCGCAAGATAGAGCGTTTCACGCCGTTTGAACGCGCGGCGCACTGGTCAAATGCGATTGCCTTTTCCATCCTGGCGATTTCCGGCCTGGTGATGGCCTTTGGCAAATTTTTCATCCTGCCCGTTATTGGCAGCACGCTGTTCGGCTGGCTGACCTATGTGCTTAAAACCGCGCACAACTTTGCCGGCCCGCTGTTTGCCGTCTCGCTGGCGATTGTGTTTTTCACCTTTTTGCGCGACAACTGGCCGCAAAAAGGCGATGTGAACTGGCTGCTCAAGGGCGGTGGTCTGCTAGGCGGTGCTGAGCCGGCTTCCAACCGCTTTAATGCCGGTGAAAAACTGATCTTTTGGGGCGGTGTGTTTTTCCTCGGTATGGTGGTGGTGTCTTCGGGTTTTGTGCTCGACAAATTGCTGCCTGGTCTGGTCTATGAGCGCGCCACCATGCAAATCGCCCACATGGTGCACGCCGTGGCCACGGTGCTCATGATGTGCATGTTCCTCGGTCACATCTACTTGGGCACCATAGGCATGCAGGGCGCTTACAAGGCCATGAAAACAGGCTATGTTGATGAAACCTGGGCCAGGGAGCACCACGAGTACTGGTACGACGACGTGAAGGCCGGCAGGACGCCCGCACAGCGCAGTGAGCCCACACCGCCCGGCCAGACCGTCCAGGTATAAAAGCGAGGACTTCCCCATGAAAAAAATCCTGATCACTGTTTGCCTTGCCGGGATGTCCCTGCTGGCGCTGGCCAAATTGCCCGCGCTGAGCGATGACGCCAAGGCCAAGGCTGCGGAGGCCGCCGCCAAGGCCGCCTGGGCCGGCAAGGTGGACGCTTACCAGCTGTGCAAGTCGCAGGACAAGGTGGCGGCAAGCTATTACAAATCAGCGAAAGCGGCAGGCAAGGACACCAAACCAGCCGCTGCGACCCCCGCCTGCGCCGACCCGGGCGCTTTTGCCTACACGCCGCCAGAAGCGGCCAAACCCCTAGAAGCCGCGGGTGCACATTCACCGGCCGCCACGGCCACCAGCCCGCCAAGCGGAAAGCAGACTGATGCCGTGGTCAATCCGGCCAGCAAATCCTGAAATTTCCCTTCCCCATTCAAGGCCGACTCCGCAAGGTGTCGGCCTTTTTGCGATAGGCTTGGGCCATGTCTTTGCCATTTTTGACCCAAGCCCGTGCGCCGCTGACCTGCGAGATAACCACCGTCAATGAATACGGTGAGCATCACCCGGTGTCCATTCCTGCCGAACGAGCACTGACGGTGTATGTCGACAAGCGTGAGCTGGTCACCCTCATGACACTGGGCGCACATCCTGAACTTCTGGTGCTGGGCTACCTGCGCAACCAGCGTCTTGTCCGGTCGGCGCAAGATGTGGAGTCCATCACGGTGGACTGGGAGGTAGGCGCTGCCGCCGTCAAGACCCGCCACGGCATTGAAGACATCGAGGAAAAAACCGCAAAACGCGTGGTGACCACCGGCTGCGGGCAGGGCAGTGTGTTTGGCGGCCTGATGGACGAAGTCGACCAGATCAAGCTGCCGGCCGATGCCAGCATCACACAGGCCCAGTTGTATTCGCTGGTCAATACGATTCGCCTCAAGGAGACAACCTATAAATCCGCGGGGTCCGTGCACGCCTGTGCACTTTTCGACACAACAGCTGACGAACCCGGCATGCTGCTGTTTGTAGAAGATGTTGGGCGTCACAACGCGATAGACACCATTGCCGGCTGGATGTGGATGCAGGATGTGGCCCCCACGCTCCCCACTGCGTGTGGTTCGCTGCCCCCCGAGGGGGCGCTGCGCCTGCGGCCCGGCAAAGCCGGTTCCGCGGCCCCGGCTGGTGAAGAGGGGGCGTCCACACTCGGCGTCTGCCGCACCGACTCCGGCCAGGTGTTTTATACGACCGGCCGGCTGACCAGCGAGATGGTCATCAAATCCGCCCAGATGGGCGTGCCGATAGTCGTGTCGCGCAGCGGCATCACGCAGATGGGGCACCAGGTCGCGCAATCGGTAGGACTGTGCGCGATTGGCCGCGCCACCAACAAACGCTTTGTTTGTTATGCCAATCCGCAGCGGCTCCATCTGCAGCCCGGACTGGCTGGGCCCAAGCCACCGGCATCTTCTTCGCCATCATCCATGGTGACGCCATGACCGACACCACCACTGCTATCGGCCCCGACACGCAGCCCGCGTCACCCGGCGCTCCCGGGACGGCGCCTGCCTCCCGCCTTTCCCTGCAGAAATGGTTTGTCGAGGGCTTGCGCGCAGGTGTCTTTTTAATGCCCCGGGTGGCCGGCCGCGCGCCCACGCCGCTGCAGGCGCTGCTTTTGACCGCGCTGGTTTTTTTCGCTGAAGTCGGGCTGTTCCGTATCGGGATTGCCGGCCCCGCGCGCCTGGATGTCCAGGCCTGGCTGTCGGCCTGGTGGATTGCCGGGCTTTTTATCGGCCTGGCGTGGTGGGCTTTTCCGTCAGGGGCTGCGCAGCCGGGCGGCGAGGGCGCCAGGCGCCCGGCCGGTGTGGGCGCCGGTTTTGTGCTGTGGGTGCTCGCTTCACTTCCCAGCACGCTGGTGTACCAGGGACTGATAGGCGCCATCGCGCATGGCTGGCTCAAGGGCGAGGTGTTTTCGCAGCCCTGGCTTTACTGGGGGTTTTATGCGGTGTTCACGGTCTGGTCCTTGGGTGCTGCCATTGTGCTGATTGCGCGATTCACCGGCCTGAGCTTGCGCGCCGCGGTGTTTGCGCTGGCCCTGGTGGCCTCTACCGGCCTCATGACCTGGCAGTTCAACGCCCGCGCCTGGCAGGAGGACCATGCTGAGCGCGATGCCGACGCACAGAGCCGGCCCCGTTTGCACCTGAGCCAGCAAATTTTTGAAAACCAGCAGGCCTTGCTGCAAAACACCCTCGCGGCGATAGCGCCGGAGCGCCCAGGCGTGGCCGACGTTTACGCGCTGGTGTTTGCGCCTTATGCGGCCGAGGATGTTTTTCTGCGCGAGAGCAGCCTGGTCAGCCAGGTGCTGGCCGAGCGCTTTGATGCCCGTGGCCGGGTGGTCCATTTGTTGAACAACGGCAGCACCACGGCCACCCATCCATGGGCAACCACGCCCAACCTGCAGCAGGCCATTGACGCGCTGGCCCGGCGCATGGACCGCGACAACGATGTGCTGGTGGTCTACCTCACCTCGCACGGTGCCAGCGACTTCAGGCTCGCGGCCTCGCACTGGCCGCTGGAGGTCGAGCCGCTCAGCCCGGCGGAGTTGCGCGCGGCCCTGGACAAGACCGGCATCCGCAACCGTGTGATTGCCGTTTCAGCCTGCTATTCAGGCGGCTGGGTCGATGTGCTGGCCAATGACAACACGCTGGTCATGACGGCGGCGGACGCCACGCACACCTCTTATGGCTGCGGCCGGCTGTCGGAGCTCACTTTTTTTGGCCGTGCGATGTTTGACGAGCAACTGCGCAAAACCCATTCGTTCGAAAAGGCCTTTGCCCGCGCGGTGCCGCTGATCCGGCAGCGCGAGATAGATGCCGGCAAGGCCGACGGGTTTTCGAATCCCCAGATACGGGTGGGCGCCAACATCAGTCCCATCCTCAAGGCGCTGGAGCAAAGGCTGGACGCCTTGCTGCCCGCAGTGGCTCCGGCCCAGCCACCCGTTGCGATGAAGGTTTCCACCCGGGCCGACACCGCCCCCGAAAAATAAGGGCCACCAGCCAGGGGCTTGGACTTTGCGTTATGGTCACGCCATGAATACACTTTTTCTGCGGCTTGGCTGGCGCACCCTGTGGCGCGACCTGCGCGCCGGCGAGTTGCGCCTGCTGATCGTGGCGGTCACGCTGGCCGTGGCGGCGCTGACGGCGGTTGGATTTTTTGCCGACCGGCTCAAGGGCGGTTTGCAGCGCGATGCGCGGCAACTGCTGGGCGGTGATGCGGTGATACGCAGCGACGGTGAAACGCCCGCTGTTTTTATCGCAAGGGCGCAGGCGCTGGGCCTCAAGGCCATTTCAACCGTGAGTTTTCCGACCATGGGCCGCGCGACGGATGCAGATGGCGGCGCCAGCAAGCTCGTCGCCTTCAAGGCGGTGCCCGACGGCTACCCGCTGCGCGGTAGCATGAAAGTCGCCAGCGGTGCCGACACGGCCGGCGCTGATACGCGCGAGGTTCCGGCCCCCGGCACGGCCTGGGTCGATGCCTCGCTGCTCGATGCGCTGGGCCTCAAGCTGGGCCAGACCCTGCTGATGGGCGATGCCAGCTTCAAACTCGCACGCATCATCGTGCAGGAGCCGGACCGCGGCGCCGGCTTCATCAGCTTTTCGCCGCGCGCCATGATCAACCAGGCCGACGTGAAAGCCACCAACCTGATACAGCCGGCCAGCCGCACCAGTTACCGTTTTGCGGTGGCGGGCGAGGACAAGGCCGTGAGCGCGTACGTGAAGTGGGCCAATGAAGAAATCAAAAAACCTTTCGAGCAATCCGGCGTGCGCGGCGTGCGGCTGGAGTCGCTGGAATCGGGCAGCCCCGAGATGCGCCAGACGCTGGACCGCGCCGAGAAGTTTTTAAACCTGGTGGCCCTGCTGGCCGCCTTGCTCAGCGCGGTGGCGGTGGCGATTGTGGCGCGCGGTTTTGCCGCCAAACACCTGGACGACTGCGCCATGCTGCGTGTGCTGGGCCAGCCGCAGCGCACCATTGCGCTGGCTTATGCGTTTGAGTTTGTGCTGGCCGGCCTGGTGGCCAGCGCGCTGGGTGTTGCCGTGGGCTTTGCGGTCCATTACGGCTTTGTCATGCTGCTGGCCGGGCTGGTGGAGACCGCGCTGCCGGCGGCCACCATGTGGCCGGTGCTGTTTGGCATGGGCATGGGCCTGACCCTGCTGCTGGCCTTTGGCCTGCCGCCAGTGCTGCAACTGGCTTCGGTGCCGCCGCTACGCGTGATCCGCCGCGATGTGGGCAACCTCAAGCCGGCATCGATCGCCGTGCTTGGCGTGGGGGTGCTGGGTTTTGCGGCCTTGCTGCTTGCCGCCAGCAGTGATTTGAAACTCGGCCTGATTGCTGTCGGCGGTTTTGCCGGCGCCGTGTTGGTGTTTGCCGTGGCCAGTTTTTTTGCCGTCAAGTTGTTGCGCGCCAGCGTCAACGAGGTCACCGCGCCGCGCTGGCTGGTGCTGGCCACACGGCAGCTGTCGGCACGGCCTATATATGCGGTGGTGCAGACCAGCGCGCTGGCCGTCGGCCTGCTGGCCCTGATGCTGCTGGTGCTGCTGCGTACCGACTTGATCAGCAGCTGGCGCAAGGCCACGCCGCCCGATGCGCCGAATCGTTTTGTCATCAATGTGCAGCCTGAGCAGGGCGATGCCTTCCAGAAAGCGCTGCGTGATGGCGGCGTGACAAAGTTTGACTGGTACCCCATGATCCGCGGCCGCCTGGTGGCGGTCAACGGCAAGGCCATCACGCCGGACAATTTTGAGGACGATAGAGCCAAGCGCCTGGTCGATCGCGAGTTCAATCTGTCCAACAACACCGAGATGCCGGGCCACAACCAGATCGTTGCCGGGCGCTGGACGGCCGGTGAAAAAGACGCGGTCAGCGTTGAGGAGGGCCTGGCCAAGACGCTGGGCCTCAAGCTCGGTGATGCCCTGCGTTTTGACATGGGCGGCCAGCTCAGCGAAGCCAAAATCACCAGCCTGCGCAAGGTGGACTGGGGTTCCATGCGCGTCAACTTTTTTGTGATGTACCCGGTGGCTGAACTCAAGGACGTGCCGGTGTCGTATATCAGCGCTTTCCGGGCGCCCGAGCCGCGCCCTGTGCTGGCCGGGCAGGCCAGAGCCCCCAGCTTTGACAACGAACTGGTGCGCGCCTTTCCCAATATCACCAATGTGGACATGAGCAGCACGCTGGCACAGGTGCAGCGTGTGCTGGACCAGGTGATACGCGCGGTGGAGTTTTTGTTCGGCTTCACGCTGGCTGCCGGCCTGGTGGTGCTGTTTGCGGCGATTACCGCCACCCGTGAGGAGCGCGCCCGCGAGTTTGCCATCATGCGCGCCGTCGGGGCCAGGGCCTCGCTGCTGCGCCAGGTGCAGCGCGCCGAGCTGGCGGGTGTCGGTTTGCTCGCGGGCTTTCTCGCCTCGCTGGTCGCATTGGCCGTCGGCTGGGGCCTGGCGCGTTATGTGTTTGACTTCAGTTGGACCGGCTCCTGGACCGTGCCGCTGTTTGGCAGCATCGCCGGTGCGCTGCTGGCGCTGGCGGCGGGCTGGTGGGGCTTGCGTTCAGTGCTCAATACACCCGTTGTTGAAACCCTGCGCAATGCGCAGTAAATACAATCCATCATGATGCAGATCGAAGAAAAACCACCGGGCAACCCGCCTTTTGCCACGCCCTTTGAATGGATAGGCGGCGAAGAGCGCGTCAAGGCGCTGGTCGAGCGCTTTTACGACCTGATGGACCTGGAGCCGGCCTATACGCAGCTGCGCGCCGTGCACGGCAGCACGCTGGAGAATGCACGCCAGCGCCTGTTCTGGTTTCTGTGCGGCTGGATGGGCGGGCCGCAGCACTACACCGACCGCTTTGGCCATCCGCGCCTGCGCATGCGCCACATGCCGCAGCAGGGCGGCAGCGGAGGCGGCGCAACGGGTTCCATAGGCATCAGGGAGCGCGACGAGTGGCTGGCCTGCATGGACCAGGCGATGCGCGAGACCGGGGTCGACGAAGCCTTGCGTGTGCGGCTGAACACCTCGTTTTTCCAGACGGCGGATTGGATGCGAAATCGGGGTGAATAACATGCTATTAAAAACGTAGCTGGCTACGCACAAGATGCGGCGGCCAGGAGCCTGTTTCATTCAAAAAACGACTGGTGTGGCTTTTCCAAGACCTGAAACCGATGTTTGAGCGCATTTCAGGAGTAAAAAGTGCCGCCGGGCAATGCTGGGTGCGCTCAACCAGCTATAAAAAATATAGCGCCGATGGCGCCGGTCGCCAGCTCAGCCCTGCGTCAGCAACACCACCAGCGCACCCGCACCACCCTCGGCAGGCCGCGCCTGCACAAAGGCCAACACTTCCTGTTTCTGGACCAGCCAGCCTTGCACCTTGCTCTTGAGCACCGGTGTTTTGCCGGGCGAGCCCAGGCCCTTGCCATGCACCACGCGCACGCAGCGCCAGCCTGCCTTGACGGCGTCCCGTATGAAGTGGCTGAGCGCTTCACGCGCATCGCCCTGGCGCAGGCCGTGCAGGTCGAGCTGGCCCTGGATGCTCCAGATGCCCCGGCGCAGCTTGCGCACCACGTCCGGCCCCATGCCGGGCCGGCGAAAGCTCAGGGCCTCGTCGGTGTCCAGCAGGGTCTCCACGTCGAATTCGTCCGAGATGGCTTCGCGCATCACGGCCTGTTCATCGCGTTGCTGCTGCACGGCGATGGGCGCGGGTTGCGCTGCGGACAGCTGTGCCCTCTGGCCCGGCAGGTGTTTTGCGGGCAGGGGTTTGACCGGGCCTATGGCGCGGGCGAACAGTTCTTTTTCGGCCCTGGCCTGGGCGATGGCGGCCTGGCACGCGGCCTCCTGCGCCTGTGCCAGTCGGGCACGCGCTTCGATTTCCTGCTTGACGGTTTTGAGGCCTTTCAAGTCCTTGATGGCTGGCGTTTTCATGGCCGCAACTTTATAGCAGCCCGAGTTCTGCCATTGACACCGCCTCGGTACTCGTCACCACAAAATGGTCAAGCACACGCACGTCGACCAGGGCCAGCGCTGATTTGAGCGTTTGTGTCAGGGCTTCATCGGCGCGTGAGGGTTTGGCGGTGCCGTTGGGGCGACGTCACAACCAACGGAGCGCTTGTTTGATCCGCGGTGAAGCGTTGTTTAGACGACGACCGCCTTCTCGAAACGCGATAGCTGGGGCTGGATTGCGTAGGCGACGTTAGCGAAAACCCTGATGCGCGGTGCGCGTGATTTTGCAATGATACAAACCATTCAGTCGGTTTGTTTGTTCATTACCCAAAGCCGGAGACCCATGAAAACCAAAGAAACATTGCTGGACGACCTGCTCGTGAAGGATCGTCTGCACGAGCTGGAGATGGCCTACTGCCGCGGTGTCGTGCGCGACTGGGTCACGAAGCGGCTGGTGGACAGCAAGCTCTTTGAGGGGCACTTCGCGATGACCATGAGCCCTCCCGACGCGCAGGACGCGCTGCGCTACGCAAGCAAGGAGGCAGTCGTTGCCTGATCGCATGCTTAAACCCACAAAGGAAGTCGATGTCTGAAGAAGTACTGGAAGCCGCTGTCTGCTACGACGCCATCCGCGACGTAGGCGAGCTCGTACGCGCGATTGACGCGCAGAACTGCACACCGGGCTGGGTGCCGCGCAAGCAGCCGCTATTCTGGCCGGCACCGCGCTCGCACTTTGTGCCGGTGCACTGGCGCTACTCGGAGATTCGTCCTGCCTTGCTGGCGGCGGGCCGCGTGATCGGCACCGACCTCGCCGAGCGCCGCAACTTCGTATTGCGCAATCCCATCGATGGCAACGACTTCGCGACCACCCGCACGCTGGTGGGCGCCTACCAGTCGATTCTCCCTGGCGAAAAGGCGCGCTCGCACCGGCATTCGGCACATGCGCTGCGCGTGATTCTTGAGTCGCGCGGCTCGTATTCGGTGGTGAACGGCAAGCAACACCCGATGGAGACTGGCGACATCGTCCTTACGCCCGGCGGGCACTGGCATGGACATGGGCACGAAGGCAGTGAGCAGGCGTTCTGGTTCGACTGCCTGGATCTTCCGCTGGTGCACCTGCTGGAGCCGATGAAGGCGGAAGACCATCCGGAACATTGGGAGGCAAATGCCGAGCGGGTGGAGCAGTCGCCGATGCGCATCGAGTGGAGGCAGATCGAGAAGCTGTTGGCTGATGCCGACACCGACACTGCGTTCTTCGGCAAGTCAATTGACGTGACGTCCGCCCTGATGCCGACCATCACGATCAAGGTGCACGAATGGAAAGCTGGCTGGCGCGGCATTCCTTTTTGCCGCAATGCCAACGCCATCCATGTGGTGTTGCGCGGCAGCGGTAGCAGCGCCGTCGGTGAGCAGCGATTTGACTGGGCCTTCGGCGACGTGTTCGTCGCGCCGCTGGGCGTGCGCGTGGCGCACGAAGCGAATGAGGATGCGGTAGTCGTCGCGCTGACCGACGAGGGCGTGATGCGCTTTTGCGGCTATTACGATCTGCAGGCCTGCCCATGAGCGCCGAACCCATTTTGATCGTGGGCGGCGGTCTGGGCGGTGTTGCTACCGCGCTCGGCCTTGGCAGCCACGGGCGCAAGGTGCGGCTGCTGGAGCAATCGGCAGAGATCGCGCCGATCGGTTACGGCGTGCAGATCGGCCCCAACGTGCTGCCTGTGCTGGCGAAGCTGGGGCTTGAACGCGAGGTTCGCCAGGCCGCCTACCTGCCCGACGAGTTGCTGTTGCTGGACGCTTACACCGGTCAGCGCCTCCTGCGCGTGCCCCTGAAGGGCGAGGTGTTCGAGCGGCGCTACGCCGCACCCTATATCGCCATTCACCGCGTAGATTTGCATGAGATTCTGCTCAAGGCCGTGCGCGCCATGCCGGGCGTGGACTTGAACCAGGCCACCACCGTGACCGGCTTCACGCAGACGCCCGTCGGTGTGACAGTGCAAACCGAGGGCGGTGGCAATATCGAGGGGTCCGCGCTGGTGGCGGCCGATGGGCTGCGTTCGCGCTTGCGCGCGCAGATGCATCCCGATGATGTCTCGCGTGATACCGGCTACGTGGCGCACCGGGCCATCATCCCCATGCAGGACGCGCCCGCGCGCATGCAGAAGCGCACCGGTGTCACCATGTTCACGGGTGACGGGTTTCACGTCATCTACTACCCGTTGCGCGGTCATACCGAGATGAACGTCGTGGCTATTTTCGAGGTGCCCAAAGGCGTGGAGCCGGCGGACAACGGCGCCTACCGTGAGCACATTGCGCGCGTGTGCGCCAATGCGCAGGCCGAGGTGAACGACGTGGTGTCGGTTGTAAACCTGGACCGCCGCTGGGCGATTGCCGACCGCAACCCCATCCGCCGCTGGAGCGACGGTCGCGTGACACTATTGGGCGACTCGGCCCACGCAACGCTGCAATCGCTCGCGCAAGGCGCGGGCATGGCCCTGGAAGACTCGGCCGAACTCACGGCGCTGATGGGTGCGCATACCGACGACCCGGCTGCTGCGTTCCGGGCCTTCGAACGCAAGCGCTACCTGCGCACGTCGCGCGTGGTGCTGGAATCGCGCGCGCTCTGGCATACCTACCACTGCGGCGGTATCGACGCCGAAGTGCGCACCCAGCAGTTGCAGGAGCGCACGACGGAAGACCTGTACCGCTGCCTCGATTGGCTCTGGAAGCCGGAAGGCGGTCGCGCCCAATCTCACGAAACACACGAAAGATAAAGAAGGAATCCCGATGAAGTTGTGCAGATTCAATGACAGCCGCCTGGGCTGGGTCGAGGGGGACGACGTTCATGACGTCACGGCCGCGCTGGACGCGTTGCCAGCCGTTCGCTGGCCTGTGCCGCTGGGCGACCCGCTGGTGGTGCACCTGGCGGCACTGCTGCCGGCCGTACGCCGCGCGCGTGAAACCGCGAAGACGCTGAAGCTCTCGGCCGTGCGGCTGAACAGCCCGCTCACCAACCCGAGCAAGGTGATGGCAGCGCCGGCCAACTACCGGCTGCATGTGCAGCAGGACACGAAGGACGCGGGCGTGGACCCGGGCGGCTTGCATGCCAAGGCGCTGGCAGGCATCGAGCGGCCGGCTGAGACCTACGGTCTGTTCCTCAAGGCTACCTCGGCCATCGCCGGGCCGGCCGAGGGCGTACAGATCATCCTTCCCGACCGGCGCACCGACCATGAGGTGGAACTCGCGGTGGTCATCGGCAAGGCTGGACATTCGATTTCACGCGAGGACGCCATGGCGCACGTGGCTGGCTACACCCTGGGGCTGGACATGACGGTGCGTGGTACCGAAGACCGCAGCTACCGCAAGTCGCCCGACAGTTACACCGTGCTGGGCCCCTGGTTCGTCACGGCCGACGAGATTGCCGACCCGCATGCGCTCACGATGTCGCTGTGGGTCAATGGCGAGCGCCGCCAGCACAGTTCGACCGCTGCGATGACGGTGGACATCCCTGACCTGATCTCGCTCGCCTCCCACATGTACACGCTGCACCCGGGCGACGTGATCCTGACAGGCACGCCGGAAGGCGTGGGGCCGGTATTGCCGGGCGATGAGATCCGTGCGGCCTGCGACGGCATCGGGGAGATGACACTGCTGGTCTCCAGCCACCCTTAGAGCTTCTTGCCGCTGACCGCAGGCCTTGCATTTGACGCGAGCGACGATTGAAAAAACCTTAATAGGATTCCCACAATGAAATTTCTTCGGAACATCTGGTACGTGGCGGCATGGAGTCAAGAGGTTGCCGCCGATACTCTCCTCTATCGAAAGATCGCCAACGAACCGGTATTGCTGACCAGACGACAAGATGGAACGCCTGTTGCCATGTCAAACGTCTGTCCTCACCGGTTCGCTCCCCTTCATTTGGGATGCAAAAAGGGCGATCAAATTCAGTGCGGTTACCACGGGCTGGAATTCGACATCACAAACGGAAAGTGCGTTCACAACCCGAACACTCCGGGCACTATTCCAACCCAGATGGTTGTCCCGACCTTCTCGGTCGCCGAGAAACACACCATGTTGTGGGTCTGGATGGGA
The DNA here is from genome assembly GCA_040388255.1 of Pseudomonadota bacterium. Lineage (GTDB taxonomy): Bacteria > Pseudomonadota > Gammaproteobacteria > Burkholderiales > Burkholderiaceae_C > Polaromonas. The sequence goes on from JAZKCE010000002.1 coordinate 132,243, forward strand.
GATGAACCGGCGGACGAGAGCCTGATACCGGACTTTTCCGTCATGGCCGATGGCGACGGAATGTCGCGTTCTCGAGTCCACTTCACCATGAATGTCAATGTCGAGTCGATCTCGAACAACCTGATGGATCTCAGCCATGGCGCATTCTTGCACGCCGGCTTGCTGTCGGTGGCAGAACATGCCGATGCCGAGATCAAAGTCACACAGGAAGGCCGAACTGTGATTTGCGAGCGTCAGACACGCGACGCACCTGTTCCCAAGATGATGGATCTGCTTTACCGCCGGGATGGAAAAAACGTGGACTTCTGGAACGCGATGCGATGGAATCCGCCATCGTGCTTCCTGATCGACGTAACCGTCAATGCGCCGGGTCTCTCGCATGCTGAGGGCATCAGTTTCCAGGGTATCCACATACTCAGCCCCGAAACGGACAGCACGACGCACTACTTTGTCGGGGCGGTTCGAGCACCAGTTTCGGAGGGGGAGCAGCAGTTCCAGCAGGAGATCACGCAACTTCGTATGCACGCGTTCAAGAACCAGGATGAGCCGATGATGGAGGCCATGCAGGAGATGCTGGGTGTTGAACAGTTGATTACCCGCAAACCCGTGCTGATGAGTGTCGATGCCGGTCCGGTCCGGATGAAGCGCATTCTTGATGAACTGCTCGCGAAAGAGGTAGCGGGCCGACAACCGGCAAAAGCTATTGATGACAACACAAGCTATCCGGCGATTGCCAAAAAACAATAAACTGCCGACTTCGATCTGCTGGTGCGCAGCGACAGGGCGCGATTCGCCCTTTGATCAAGTCCTTGAGGCTGGTGGCTGAATAAGCCGAGGCCTCACGGACGCAATGAATTTCTCAACCCGAGCAACCCAATGACCACACCACTCGTTCCCCGGCGCCCTCGTCGTACTCAAGCCGAGCGGACCCAGTCAACACAGCGCAAGCTGATCGACGGTGCCATCGACTTGCTGAAGAAGAAGCGCTACGCAAGTTTTCGGACCGCGGATGTGGCCGAGCACGCGGGCGTTTCGAAAGGCGCGCAGACGCACCACTTTCCTTCGAAGGACATGTTGGTGCTGCAGGCGCTGGAAGAGGTTTTCCGCAATACGCAGAACCGGGCGCTGGCCCGCGTGGACGCGGCGCTCGCGGCGCCCGCGCGGATGCTGCAACTGCTGGTGGCCGACAGCAATGAGTTCTTCCTGGGCGACGACTTCCTGATGTCGCTGGACCTGATGATGGTGGACCCCGACTCCGCGCTGGGTGCCGATGTAAAGCGGCTCGCACAACAGTACCGGCTGCCCGTTGAACAAGCCTGGCTGGATGCGCTGGTCGAAGCCGGCCATCCTGCACCGCAGGCGCGCGATGTTGTGCGGCTCACCTTCGCCCTCGGCCGCGGCTTCGGCATCCGCCAGGTCATTGCCGGCCCCGACCCTGAATACCAGCGCCTGCTGGCCACCTGGATGCGCATGGCGGAAGCCATGTTGCTGCTGTCGGCACCCGCTGCGGCAATGGTGCCAACTGCGCTGCCTCCCATAGCGAAACCTGAAGCTAAAACCAAACCAAAACCAAAACCAAAACGGAGGCCCTCTTGAAATACGTGAACCTCGCTCCCTCGCGCCGTACGGCGCTGCTTCGCGTGCTGACCGCCAGTTTGGCGGCAACCACGGGCCTGCCTGCCCTGGCCCAGAAATTCCCGGCGCGGCCGATCAAGGTCGTGGCCGGCAGCCCGCCCGGCGCGTTGGGTGACGTGCTCTCTCGCGCCATCGCGCAGAAGCTGTCCGATGGCCTGGGTCAACCCGGCATCGTGGAAAACCGCGCGGGCGCGGCCGGTGGCATCGCCGCCGACTATGTGGCGAAGTCACCGGGAGATGGCTACACGCTGCTGCTGGCGCCTGACGCGGTGATGGTGGTCAACCCCTTCGTCTACCCAAAGCTGCCGTACGACCCGATAAAGGACTTCCGCTCCGTCGCGCTGCTCGGCAAGGCGACGCTGGTGCTGCTTGTGAGCCCTCAGCTCAAGGTGAAGACCATGCAGGAGTTCATCCAGATGGCCAAGTCCAAACCCAAGTCCATCAATTTCGGCACCGGCGGCTCGGGCCATCCGTCGCATATGGCGATGGAACTACTGGCCAACCGCGTCGGCATCGAGATGACGCACGTGCCCTACAAGGGTACGTCGCCGGCGTTGCAGGGCCTCATGGGCGGAGAGGTGGGCGCTGTGATCGTGAGCATGGCCGAGGCCATGCCGCAGGTGAAGGCCGGTAACGTCATCGCGCTGGCCGCCAGTGGCCCGGCCGCGAAGGAGGTGTTTCCCCACCTTCCGGAGTTCAAGGACTTCAACCCGGACCTCAATATCTCGGTGTGGTTTGGCGTGTTCGCGCCTGCCAGCACGCCGAACGAGGTGGTGGCGATGCTCAATGCCGAGATCAACAAGGCAGTGATGCAGCCCGACATGAAAAAGCGCCTGAGTGACTTTGGGCTGACGGCTACGCCCAGTTCACCAGCGGACCTCGACACCCTCATGCGCCAGGATCGCGCGCGTTTTGCGCCACTGGTGAAAGCATTGGGCATCGTGGCGGAGTAGGGGGGCGAGCGATTGGCGTTCGCTTTGCTCTCGCGTCGCCAGGAAAATCTTCGAGACCGAGAGTGCCAAAGGGGCTGATGCTCAACGGTAGGCGGCAAGAGCGTCCCGCTGCTGATGGGCAGAAGGTCTGGGGCTATTCGTCGTAGGCCTACGACAGTCTTTTTTGAAAATGAAATAGTCGGCAATTCCTGCCAAAAGGGACTTTGCAAGCGTTGAGTCGTGGCTGTTTCTCAAAGCAGCCCCAGTTCCGCCATCGACACCGCCTCGGTACTTGTCACCACAAAATGGTCAAGCACACGCACGTCGACCAGGGCCAGCGCTGATTTGAGCGTCTGTGTCAGGGCTTCGTCGGCACGTGAGGGTTTGGCGGTGCCGCTGGGGTGGTTGTGGGCCAGCACCACGCTGGCGGCGTTGAGCGCCAAGGCGCGCACCACCACCTCGCGCGGGTAGACGCTGGTTTGGCTCAAGGTGCCCCTGAACAGCTCTTCCAGCGCAATCAGCCGGTGCTGGCTGTCGAGAAACAGCACGGCAAAAATCTCGTGCGGCCGGCTACCCAGCTGCAACTGCAAATAATCGCGCACGGCCTGCGGTGTGGCGAACAGGGTTTTTTCCTTCAGTTCCTCGGCCAGGGCGCGGCGGGCCAGTTCCAGCACGGCCACCAGTTCGGCGCGTTTGGCCGGGCCCAGGCCCTTGATGCTTTTTAGCGCTTCCGGCCCGGTGTGCAGCAAGCCGGCCACGCCGCCAAAGGTGTCCACCAGCTCCTGGCCCATTTGCAGGGCGTTTTTGCCGGGCAGGCCGGTACGCAGCAGCAGCGCCAGCAATTCGGCGTCACTGAGCGCACCCGGGCCGCGGGCCAGCAGTTTTTCGCGCGGACGGGCATCCAGGGGCAGGTCTTTCAGGAGCATGGAAGATTCTGGTTAAGGGAAAACAGGGCAAAACGGCAGGCTGGGGCAGGAAAACACTGGTTTTTACCGGTTATGCCCGGCTTTCTACAATAGGGGCAGTTTACAAACAGTCGCCGCCCGCCAGGGCCGGCCCCGAAAGTCTTATGCCTACCGTGCAAACCTCAATCCAGCCTGTTGTCCAGCAGGGCTCCTTCCTGACCCTGCATTACCGCATGGCGGGGCCTGCCGTTGACGGAAAACCGGGCGTCGACATCATCAACACCTTTGACGGCAAGCCCGCCACCCTGAGCCTGGGCACGGGTGAACTCTCGCCGGCAATCGAGCAGCGCCTGATCGGCTTGACCGAGGGCACGCGCACGAGCTTTGAGTTGCCGGCCGGTGAGGCCTTTGGCGAGCGCAACCCGGACCTGCTGCAGTGGGTGGCGCGCAAGCTGCTCAACGAGCTGGGCGACCCGGACGAGCAGTACAAGGTCGGCGATGTGGTGCAGTTCCCCACGCCTGACGGCATGGGTCAGTACGCAGGTAGCGTCCAGCAGGTCAAGGCGTCCGGTGATGCCGTTCAATTCGACTTCAACCATCCCCTGGCCGGCCAGCCGGTGGTGTTCGAAGTCCATGTGATTGGGGTTTTATGACTGGAAATACAGGAACTGTTGGCGAAATCCTGCTGGCCGAGCCGCGCGGCTTTTGCGCCGGTGTGGACCGCGCTATTGAAATCGTTGAACGCGCCCTGACCAAATTCGGGGCGCCCATCTATGTGCGCCATGAGATCGTGCACAACACCTATGTGGTCAACGACCTCAAGGAAAAGGGCGCCATTTTTATCGAGGAACTGGCCGATGTACCGCCGGGCGCCACGCTGGTTTTCAGCGCCCATGGCGTCAGCAAAGCGGTGCAGCAGGAGGCCGAGCGTCGCGGCTTCCAGATTTTTGACGCCACCTGCCCGCTGGTGACCAAGGTGCACGTTGAAGTCGCCAAGCTGCATAAAGAAGGCTACGAGTTCATCATGATCGGCCACAAGGGCCACCCGGAAGTCGAAGGCACCATGGGCCAGCTCGACAGCGGCATCCACCTGGTGGAAGACGTGGCCGATGTGGCGCGTATTTCCCCAAAACAGACCGAGCGCCTGGCGGTGGTGACGCAAACCACGCTGAGCGTGGATGACGCCGCCGAAATCAGCGCCGCCGTGAAGGCGCGTTTCCCGCAGGTGCGTGCGCCCAAACAGCAGGACATCTGCTATGCCACGCAGAACCGCCAGGATGCTGTCAAGGTGCTGAGCCCGCAGGTCGACATTTTGATTGTGGTCGGCAGCCCGACCAGCTCCAACAGCAACCGCCTGCGCGAACTGGCGGCCAAGCTGGGCACCGAAGCCTATATGGTGGATGACGCCAGCGAGCTGCAGGAAGCCTGGTTCGAGGGCAAGAGCCGCGTCGGTTTGACGGCGGGCGCCTCGGCGCCGGAGATCCTGGTCAAGCAGGTGATAGACCGCATCAAGGCGCTGGGTGCGGTGTCGGTGCGCAAGATGGAGGGCATTGAGGAAACCATCAAGTTCCCGCTGCCCAAGGGCCTCAAGCTCGATGCGCAGGGCCATGTGATGGAAATCAGCGACAGCCAATTGCACCAGCTGAGCTGAGTGCAATGTCGAATCGCTATCAAATTGAGAGCTGCCTGCACTCATTCAACAAGGGCTACGGCCACTTTATTCGTCAAACTCCGCTGTGGAAGCTGCCCGGCAGGGCGCTCGGCGTGGATTGCGAGCAGGTCTGGCTGAAGCTGGAGCATTTGCAGACCGGCGGCAGCTTCAAGGCGCGCGGCATGCTCAACCGCCTGCTGTCCAACCCGATTCCGGCCAGCGGCGTGATCGTGGCTTCGGGCGGCAACGCCGGCATTGCCACGGCGGCAGCGGCCCGGGAACTGGGCGTGCGCTGCGAGGTCTTTGTGCCGGAAATGTCCAGCCCCGCCAAGCGCGCCAAACTGGTCGAACTGGACGCCCACGTGGTGGTGACTGGCGCGGCTTACGCCGATGCCCTGAAAGCCTGCCTGGCCCGCCAGCAGGAAACCGGGGCGCTGTTGACCCATGCCTATGACCAGCCCGAGGTGCTGGCAGGCGCGGGCACCATGGCGCTGGAGATCGAGCAGCAGGGCGGTCTGCCCGATTCCGTACTGGTCAGCGTGGGCGGTGGCGGCCTGATTGGCGGCGTGGCCAGCTGGTTTGAACAACGCGCCAGGGTTGTGGCACTGGAGCCTGAACTGGCCCCAACCCTGTTCAAGGCCCGCGAGGCCGGCCAGCCGGTCGATGTGGCGGTCAGCGGCATTGCCGCCGACTCACTGGGCGCCAAACGTATAGGCAGCCTGGCCTGGGAAGCCACCCAGGCCCATGTGCGCGATGCACTGCTCCTGAGCGATGCATCCATTCGCGCCGCGCAACTGTGGATGTGGAAAGAACTCAAACTTGCCGTTGAGCCCGCTGCGGCCCTGCCACTGGCGGCCTTGCACAGCGGCCGCTACCTGCCGCAAGCTGATGAAAAGGTCTGCCTGATCATTTGTGGCGCCAACCTGGACCCGGCCTCGTTGGCCTGAACCGGCTCAAAATACAATCACCCCATGCTCGATATCAATCTCCTCCGCAAAGACCTGCCCTCTGCCATCGCCCGTCTTGAGACGCGCAAAAAGCCGCAGGTTTTCCTCAATGTAGACGCGTTCCAGGCGCTGGAAGTTGAACGCAAGGCGATCCAGTCCAGGACCGAAGAGTTGCAAAACCAGCGCAACACCCTGTCCAAACAGATAGGCCAGCTCAAGTCCAAAGGCGAAGACGCCAGCGCCATCATGGCCCAGGTCAGCGCCTCCAAGGCAGAGCTGGAGACTTCCAGCGTGCGGCTGGACCAGATCCAGGCCGAGCTGCAGGGCCTGCTGCTGGCGGTGCCCAATCTGCCGCATGAATCGGTGCCCCAGGGCAGCGACGAGCACGGCAATGTCGAGGTGCGCAAATGGAGCCCGGTTGAAGGCCTGGGCGGCTCGCCCGCAGCGCTGGCGTTTGAAGTCAAGGATCATGTCGATGTCGGTCAGCCCATGGGGCTGGATTTCGAGATGGGCGCCAAGCTCACCGGCTCGCGTTTTACGGTCATGACAGGCCCGCTGGCGCGCCTGCACCGGGCGTTGTCGCAGTTCATGCTCGACGTGCAGACCGCGGAGCACGGATACACCGAGTGTTATGTGCCCTACATCGTCAACGCCGATTCATTGCGCGGCACCGGCCAGTTGCCCAAGTTTGAGGAAGACCTGTTTGCCGCCAAAAAAGGCGGCCAGGAAGGCGAGAGCGAAAATGCCGCGCTGTACCTGATTCCCACGTCAGAAGTGCCCTTGACCAACTTTGTGCGTGACGTGATCACGCCCGAGGCGGACCTGCCTTTGAAGTTCACCGCCCACACGCCGTGTTTTCGCTCGGAAGCCGGCAGTTATGGCCGCGACACCCGCGGCATGATTCGCCAGCACCAGTTCGACAAGGTCGAGATGGTGCAAATCGTGCACCCGGAGAAAAGCTACGAGGCGCTCGAATCCATGACCGGCCATGCGGAGGCGATTTTGCAAAAACTCGGCCTGCCTTACCGCGTCATGCTGCTGTGCACCGGTGACATGGGTTTTGGTTCCAGCAAGACCTACGACCTGGAAGTGTGGCTGCCGGGGCAAAACGCCTACCGCGAAATCAGCTCGGTCTCCAACTGTGAAGCCTTCCAGGCGCGCAGGCTGCAGGCCCGCTTCAAGAACGCCCAGGGCAAAAACGAATTTGTCCACACCCTCAACGGCTCCGGCCTGGCGGTAGGCCGTACTTTGGTGGCCGTTTTGGAGAATTACCAGCGCGCAGATGGCAGTGTTGAGGTGCCGGCAGCGCTGCAAGCCTACATGGGCGGGATAAAGACGATTCCAGCCTGCTAGAATCATGGATTCACTCAGGAGAGGTGGCAGAGTGGCCGAATGTACCTGACTCGAAATCAGGCGTACCGCAAGGTACCGTGGGTTCGAATCCCACCCTCTCCGCCAAGATGCATAAGGGTTTGTTGCTATGAATTTAGCAGCAAACCTTTTTTGCTTTCAGAGGTCATGTAGCCACCAGTACACGTTTTTCGTACCGTGTAGCTATGCCGGTACAAGACAAAACGCCTCATCAGCCAGCCCCTGCCGGGGTGCCTGGCCTTGAGTTTGTGCCGTCGACGACCACTGTGCCCAGCTTGACCAGATCCATTTCGCCAGCAAGCTTGACCACCTGCACGAACAGATCGTTCAACTCCTTGAGGTGCAGAGCGCGAAAGTCGCGGATCGTGCGGTGCTTGGGGAAGTTGCCCGCCCCCGGCAGACGAAACGCCAAGTCCTCGTGCAGCCGGCCGCTCGATCTTGCGTGAGCTGAACACGCCCGTGGCATAACTGTAGACCAACACCTTGATCATCATCGCCGGATGGAACGGTTGGCTGACGGGGTTTCAGCCGTCAGGGTCTGGTTTTCCAATCTTTTGTTCGAAGTTCGCATAAGAGCAGTGGACATTACGCACACCGGTTAGCCCGTCTTTGTTGAGAGTCAATGTGATGATTTTTGATTGGATAATGTCTTGAAAGTATTACAAGAGACTAAAAATCATGATTAATTCAATCATATTTCTTGAGATTGATTAGAAATTGTGCTATTTTTAGCATATGGATAGAACTCCACGACACGCTCTAATCAAGAAGCTCCAGACCAGTCTGCCGCGCGGGATGCCGTTCGATCTGGCCACTCTGGAGCGTATCGGTGTGTCTGCCCAACTCGCGGCCCACTACGCTGAAAGCGGCTGGCTGGACCGATTGGGCCAAGGCATCTATGCATTTGCCGCTGACATACTGACCCCGCATGGCGCGATCAAGCTCCTGCAAACCCGTGTCGTTGGCCTGCATGTGGCAGGCAGGAGCGCACTGACGCTTCAGGGCGTGCGCCACAACCTCGCGACGCGCGAGACGGTGGTGCTGTGGGGTGACGTGCGCTTTGTACTGCCGGCGTGGTTCACTTCCCGATTCCCATCGCGTTACGTGTCGGCCAGGCTGTTCAACTTGCTGGATGGCACTTTTGCCAGCAAAAGTTTGACGACGCCGCCGGGCGTGACTGATGGCTTGCGCGTATCGGTCCCGGAGCGAGCCGTCCTTGAACTGCTTTACGAGGTAGGCACGCATCAGGGGCTGGAGGAGGCGCGTAACCTGTTCGATGGTCTACGCAACCTGCGCAAAGATGTTCTGGGCGAACTGTTGCAGTCCTGTACCAGCATCAAAACCGTCCGCCTGTTCCTGACCTGGGCACGCGAAACTGGCGTTGTCGATGTGGAAGCCCTGCAAAAGCAGTACACGCTGCCCGTCGGCAGCGACAAACGATGGATCACCCGCATGAAAGATGGCAACCTGCTGAGCCTGAAACCTCATGGATAAAGCTTACGCCGATACAGTCCGCCTGCTGCTGACAGCCGCGCCCGATGTGTTCACCAACGACATCTTCGCCATGAAGGGAGGCACAGCCATCAACCTGTTCGTGCAGGACATGCCGCGCTTGTCAGTCGATATCGACGTGGTCTACACGCCGTGGCAAACTCCGCGCGAGCAGGCCTTGAAAGCCATTAGCGATGAGCTTGACGCTATTGCCGGCCGGCTGAGCCGATTAGGTCTCGCCACACGCAAGGTTAATTCCAAGGACCTGGGCGACACCAAACTACTGATCGAAAACGCTGAGGCCCAGGTCAAGGTCGAAGTCAATGTGGTTTTTCGGGGAACGGTGCTCCCGATCGAGCGCCATCCCTTGAGCCCAAAGACAGCCGACCTGTTTAGCGTGGCGCTGGAACTGCCCGTCCTGGCACCCGCAGAGTTGTATGGCAGCAAACTGGTTGCGGCCATGGATCGCCAGCATCCGCGTGACTTGTTTGACGTGCTGAAGATGTTCGAGTCTGGTGGTTTGTCAGATGCGGCGGTGGAATGCTTCGTGACTTACTTGGCCGGGCACAACCGCCCCACCCATGAAGTGCTGTTCGGAAACGAAAAAGACATCGCTCATGAATACCACCAGCATTTCGTCGGCATGACCACCGAGCCGGTGAGTCTCGACGTTCTGCTGGATGCGCGCGCCAGACTGCGCGAGGAACTTCCGCGACGGCTGACGGGCCAGCACAAACAGTTCCTGATGGGTCTGGCCCGTGCACAGCCGAATTGGACATTGCTTCAATGTTCGCATGCGTCTGAACTGCCGGCGCTGCGCTGGAAACTCGGTAACTTGCAGACCTTTAGCCAGCGTCGGCCAGCAGACTTTGAAAAGCAGGCAGTTGCTCTGGAGACTTTGTTGGTGTGATGTTATGTGTAGTCGAAGCGAAGACCATGGCAGGCTGGCGTATTTCAGCCCATCGTGGACGGCATTTCAGCGTGATCGTGGACGATTGGGGGCGTGCAAGTGATTTTTTGAACCGGTATAGGCTTAGCGTGTTGAGGGGAGTCGGACAAAAACTTGGACTTACGGCATAAACCAGTCCAAGTTTTTGTCCGCAGCCTCATTAGGTCAGGTTTCGATGGAATTCAACAGATTCAGGCCGCCACGGCCTCGGGCTGGCCCACGGTGCTGCCCATGACCCGTGCACGCGCCTCGCCATATTCACGCACCAGGCGCGCCACCAGGACTTCGGTGGATGTGATTTCTGTAATGTTGCCAATGCCCTGGCCGCAACCCCAGACGTCTTTCCAGGCTTTGGCCGCTGTCGCCTTTGCCGTCGCTGCCGAAGCCTCCGCCGCCACGAGCTCCGGCTTTGCTTCCGTGGTGCTAGCGCGGCTTTGCCACTTCTGGTCCTGGCGTTCGCTGTTAAAACTGATCATGCCGCCGCTGCCCTGTGGCAGTGCATCCGGGTCCAGGCCGATGTTGCGTATCGAGGGCTTGAGGTAGTTGCCATGCACCCCGGTAAACAGGTTCGAATAAACGATGTCATCGGAATTGCCGTCCACGATGGCTTTTTTGTAGGCCTCCTTGGCGCTTGCCTCATGTGTGGCGATAAAGGCAGATCCAATGTAGGCAAAGTCGGCGCCCATGGATTGGGCAGCCAGCACGGCCGACCCGCTGGAGATGGCGCCGCTCAGGGCGAGCGGGCCGTCAAACCACTGGCGAATTTCCTGGATCAGCGCAAAAGGGCTTTTGACACCGGCGTGTCCACCTGCGCCGGCCGCCACCGCGATCAGTCCATCCGCGCCCTTTTCTATGGCCTTGTGGGCAAAGTTGTTGTTGATCACGTCGTGCAGCACCACGCCGCCGTAGGCGTGAATCGCATCATTGACATCGGTGCGCGCACCGAGCGAGGTGATGATGATGGGCACCTTGAACCTGGTCACGGCATCCAGGTCGTAGTCCATCCTGTCATTGGACTTGTTCACGATGAGGTTGATGCCGAACGGCGCTGCCGGCTTGTCGGGGTTGGCCTTGTTGTAGGCGTCCAGCGTTTCCGTGATCTCGGCCAGCCAGTCGTCCAGCTGTGCCGCAGGGCGTGCATTGAGTGAGGGCATGGTGCCCACCACACCGGCCTTGCATTGGGCAATGATGGATTTTGCGGTGTTGATGATGAACAGCGGAGCGGCAATGATGGGCAGCGGAAGTGTCCGCAGCACGGGAGGAAGGTTGGACATGGGGGTTCTCCAATAGTTAAGTGGACTGTGGCTGTGTGTTGATCAGTTGTGGTGCGGCGACTTTTATTGGCCGCTGAACCGGGGTTGCCGCTTCTCGCCAAAAGCCCTGATGCCTTCTTTCGCGTCATCGCTGGCGGCAACCAGTTGCAGCAGCTGTTGCTGGATGAAGTTTTGCTCCACCGGGCCTTTGGTCAGCGTGCCCAAGGCCAATGACTTCATGGCCTGCACCACAAGCGGCGCGTTTTGTGCGATTTGCCCGGCGACTTCCATGGCGCGCTCGAAGGCCTTGCCCTGGCCCACGACTTCGCTGACCATGCCGATCTCGCAGGCGCGGGCGGCCGGCATGCGCTCGCCGGTCAAGATCCATTGCAGACCAGCCTTGTATGACAGGCGACCGGGAAAACCGCCCATCAAGCCATGGAATATGCCGATCTTCGCTTCCAGGTAGGCAAAGTAGGCGCTTTCATCGGCGATGACGATATCGGCAAGCAGGGTGAAAGAACAGGCGACACCCAGGCAGGCACCTTCCACCGCAACAATGATTGGTTTGTTGCACGGAACGGAGAGGTTGGGTTGGGCGCGGAATCCTTCAGTGGGCGGATTCTTCAGGTCTATGCCGGAGGAGAAATGTTTTCCGGCGCCCTTCACCACGCAGACCAGCGCGTCGGACGCTGCAAACTCGACCCATGCCGCGTGCAGGCCTTCTGTCAGGCTGTTGTCCCAGGCGTTGCGCGCCTCGGGCCGGTTCAGGGTCACGACCATGATTTTTTCATGGGTCTCCACCAATACACTGCTCATGTAGAACTCCTGTCGTCGAATGGGTTGAAAATTTCTGTGCCCTGGGGCGGGCCTGTCAGGCGGTCGGTTTTGCGGGTTTTTCCGAGCGGGGCCGCATTTCCTTGACCAGCTCCACAAAGGCCTTGACCTCCGCCGAGCGCTGCACACCGGCCCGCGTGTAGAGCACTGTGCGCCGTTCGATCACCGGGGCGACCAGGGGAACCAGGCACAGGTCTTGTGGCGACAACAGAGGCGCGACAAATCCGGTGCTGACCATCACGCCGATATTCCTGGAAATCAGCGCGAGTCCGGTCATGAAATGCCTGACCTCGATGGAGGACTCGAAGCGGGTCGTGTAGTCCAGGTCGCGCATCAGCATCAGCCAGCCGGCCTTGTCGCTGGAAATGATGGTCTGCTCGGTCAGGTCTTTCCAGGTCACACGTTTGCTTTTTGCAAAGGGATGTTCGCTGGAACAGATGCAGCCCAGGGGCGAGCTGAACAGGATGGATGCCGACACCGTGTCCGGTACATAACGCTCCGGGCCTATGCCTATATCGGCCTGGCCGGACACCACGGCATCGATGACCTCGTCGTTTGAAACGTCGATGATCTGTATGTCGATCTGCGCCTCGCGGGCATTGAACCTGACGATCGCGTCGGGCAGCAGGGCGCAGGCCATGAGCTGGCTGCAGGCAATTTTCAGAACACTTTTTCCGCGTTTGAACATGTGCCTGGCGGCCCAAACCGAGGCCTGGTACTCGGCCATCACCCGCTCGGCGAGCGGAAGAAAGGCCTTGCCCTCTTCGGTCAAAACCAGGCGCCGCGTTGTTCGTGTGAAAACGGCAAAACCGAGTTTTTCTTCCAGTTCCTTGATCAGAACCGACAGGCTGGGCCGGGTCACGTGCAGCTTTTCAGCCGCCGCGGTAAAGCTACCGGTGCGTGCAACGCCCAGCAGCGCCTGCAGGTGTTTCAGGGTGTAGTTCATGGGTGCAACATCCGGCTCACAGGATCAGTTGACCGCTACCGGTAAAAACTCTGCGGTGTGCGCGCCCAGGTACGGGGGAGCGCGCATGACCAATGGTGTCTTTGAAAAGCGCAAGGGGTTGCGCACCATGGGAATCTGGCTACCGTCGGGCATGGTCACGTTCTCCACGATTTCGCGGTGCAGCACCTGCGGTTCGGAAAAAGCTTCGGCCACGGTGTTGACGGGGGCCGAGGGCACACCGGCCGAGCCAAGCAGCGTGATCAGTTCCTTCTTTTTCCAGCTGCGGGTGATGGCTTCGAGCAAGCCGTCGATCACGTGTGCGTTGCGCAGCCGGACTTCGAGTTTTTCAAAGCGGGGGTCTGTCAGCCAGAACTCCTGGCCCAGCGCTGCGCACAGCAGCGGCCAGTGCTGGGCATTCGCCTGAATGATGATGTAGCCGTCCTGGCAGCCATACACACCGGAAGGCGCGGACGCGATGCCGGAGTTGCCCACACGTTGCTGCGCCTTGCCGGAAGCCAGGTAATTGCCCGCAATGTAGGCATTGGCCGCCATGGCGACGTCGAGCAGGGCCAGGTCTATGTACTGGCCTTCACCGGTCCGGTCACGGTGGCGCAGGGCGGCAATGATGCCGGTGCTGGCGTACATGCCGGTCAGCACATCGGTATAGGGCACCAGCGTGCGTACCGGGCCACCGCCGGGAACGGAGTCCGGCAGGCCGCAGGTGCTCATGGCGCCTGACAGGCCCTGGAAAACAATGTCATACCCCGGGTAGGAAGACAGGGGGCCGGTCTGGCCGAATCCGGTGATGGAGCAATACACCAGGCGCGGGTTCAGTGCCGACAGTGTCTGGTAGTCCAGGCCGTAACGGGACAGTCCGCCGGCCTTGAAGTTCTCCACCATGACGTCGCAGTCTTTGACCAGTTCGCGAATGGCCTGCTGGCCTTGCGCCGTACTGATGTCCAGTTCCACCGATTTTTTGCCGCGATTGCAGCTGGCGAAAAAACCTGAGACGCGTTGCACGCTCGCATCCTGCGGTTGCTCCGGAGAATTGAAAAAGGGCGGGAAATTGCGTGACTCGTCACCACCGCGCGGGCTCTCGATCTTGATGACCTCTGCGCCCATGTCGGCCAGCACCTGCGTGCACCACGGACCGGCGAGCACCCTGGTGAGGTCCAGGACCTTGATGTCTTTCAGAATCTGTTGCATTGAAGATTACCTGGGCTTTCAAATTTTTTCCGACGCAACAAGCACGCCTATTTCAGCTGGATATTCGCTGCACGTACAGCCGTTTCCCATGCGCCATAACTCCTGGTCAGGTCGTTCTGGAACTGGGCAGGGCCTTGGTACTCGACGGTCATGTGGCCGGCCTGCGCGTACTCGATGACGTCGGGCTGTTTCATCACGGTCTGCATGGCGGCGGCGAATTTTTTGATGCGTTCGGGCGGCGTTTTTGCGGGCGCCAGTACACCGACCCAAGCGCCGTAGTCATACGGTGCGCCAACGTAGCCCTGTTCGGCAAATGTGTGCACGTCGGGGAAGAGCGGGCTGCGGCTGGGGCCTGTGTAGCCGATCACTTTCAGTTTGCCGGCTTTGGCGTGTTGCAGCGTCGCCTGCACGGTACAGAAGCACGCATCCAGCGTGCCGCCTATCATGTCGGTCACGATCTGTCCCTCACCGCGGTACATCGCCGTGACGATCTTGGTGCCGAGCTTCATATTGACCGTTTCGGCAAACACATTGCCCAGCGAGCTGGGTGCCCAGGCGCCATGCGAAACCTGATGCGTTTTGGCGTATTCGATGAACTCGCGGAAATTATTGACCGGCAGCTTTGCGTTCACCGCCAGGAAGAAGTAACCCGTGACCATCTTCCCGACCGGCGTGAAGTCCTTCAGCGGATCGTAGGGGAGCTCCATCAGGGCTTTTGCCGTGATCTGCCCATTGATGGTGGACAGCAGCGTGTACCCATCAGGTTTCGCCCCCAGCAATGCGCGGCCAGCGATCGTGAGGTTGCCGCCGGCCTTGTTCTCGATCACCACGGGTTGCCCCAATACCTTGCTGACGCGCTCCATCACGTAACGTGTGATGGTGTCCCCGGTGCCGCCGGGCGCAGTTGGGTAAATCACCGTGATCGGCCGGCTCGGGTAGTCATCAATGTCAGCCGCGTTGCTGCCCAGTGATGTCAGCGCCAGCAGTACGGGAGCGGCGCAATGGAAAAATAGTTTGCGATGCATGTTGTCTCCTGAAAATCAGTTGCCCGGAAAACTCGCTGGGCCTTGCGGCTGTTCAGCTTGCGGGAGGCGTTCTGCGGTTCTTTTTGTATTTATTTGAAGTCAGTCTAGGTCTTCATTGGTTTGATATTCAAAACAATATAGTAATAAATACATACAAATGCGTGCGGGGCTGCGATCCCGGACCGATGAAATGGATTGACGCATCAGGGATGCGTTCGGACTGTCGTCGACAAGGCGCTTTATGCTGCGTGGCATGCTCAATTGCGCCGGCCTGGTGTTTTCGCCTTGTTGATCAACGGAAATCAGCGCAAACCGTGCCTGTCGGCAGCGACGATGCAAGGCGGCTCCATCCGGCGCAGCTCCGCCGCGAGCCACCGGCTGCCCGACTCGGTGGGAACAACCTATTGCAACTCAACACCTAGCCCCAATACTGTTCAGATACGCAACATCGGCACTGGCTCATGCGCCAGATGAAGAGGCATGCCCCGCCGGCGAACGGCGTAGTTGCTCATTTTGCGCT
>JAZKCE010000003.1:0-117498 GCA_040388255.1 Pseudomonadota bacterium
TCCATGCCGATGACCGGCTGTTCTGAGGTAATCTTCATGATGGAGCCTCCAGTTCAGGTGGTTAATGGTTGCAACGAATCTCCACTTTGGCACAACGATGCCGTTGCTGCCAGGCTCCCCCTGACCTTTATAGGTGGAGACGTCCATACCATCTGAGAAACCCAAAGAATCCATCATTCATGCGGGTTAGCAAGGTGGTGCAGGGGCACGGATATTGCAAGAATTGAGTCCATCAAAGCCTCAAACCTTGCAAACTCATGGCACTACGCGAGACCCCAAGTTCTCTTGACACAGACCTGTTCCGCCAGGAACTGGTCAATCTGATCAACCTGCGCCACCCCTTGGCACAACTGGCCCGCAAGATCGACTGGCAGGCCTGCCAGGCGCGCTTTGGAGGTTTGTACGCCACCGGCATTGGTCGGCCAGGCCATCCCATTCGCCTGATGGTCGGCCTGCAACTGCTCAAGCACACCAGCAATCTCTCGGATGAAGAAGTCGTCGCAGTCTGGGTAGAGAACCCGTACTGGCAACACTTTTGCGGCGAGCAGTACTTCTCCCACGACGCGCCTATTGATCCGAGCCTGATGACTGGCTTTCGCAAACGAATTGGTGAAGCTGGCTGCGAGTTCATCCTGGGCCTGACTGTTTGTGCAGGCCTTCAGAGCGGGACCGTGGCCAAGACCTCATTGGCCATCGTCAATGTAGACACCACGGTCCAGGACAAAGCCATCGCGTTTCCCACAGACGCGCGCCTGCTGCACAAGGCACGCGTAGCCTTGGTGCGGCGTGCCAGGAAGCTTGGCATTGAACTGCGTCAAAGCTACGAGCGCGTAGGCAAAGCGGCCTTCGTGCGCTCCCAGCGCTACGCCCATGCGCGCCAGATGAATCGGGCCAAAGCTCAAACCAGAAAGCTGCGCACCTACTTGGGCAGGGTGATTCGTGACATTGAGCGCAAGAGCCAAGGCAGCCAGGCGCAGCAAGAACACTTTGAGCGCCTGCTGCAGGTCACGCGGCGCATTCACAGCCAGCCCAGAAAGCGCGCCGAAGGTGATCCGCCCAAGCTGTACAGCGTGCATGCCCCAGAGGCCGAGTGCATCGCCAAAGGTAAAGCGCACAAACAATACGAGTTCGGTGTGAAGGTGGGCATCGTCTCGACCAACAAGGAGAGTTTCGTGATTGGCGCGAAGTCGCTGCCGGGCAATCCGTATGACGGGCATACGCTGCAGGCGTGCATCGAGCAGGCCCAGCGTGTCTCAGGCATCAAGCCCCGGGAGGTTTACACGGACAGGGGTTACAGGGGACATGGTTGCACCAGCGAGAGCTTGAAAGTCTGGATTGCGGGGGCCAAGCGTGGGGTGACGGCGGCAATCAACCGCAAGCTCAAGCGCAGGAATGCGGTGGAGCCGGTGATTGGACACATGAAGTCTGATGGCCGATTGGCTCGAAACTTCCTCAAAGGCGTTGAGGGTGATGCGATGAATGCGCTGCTGTGTGGTGCCGGACACAACCTGCGCAAGATCCTCAAGAAGCTGCGGCTTCTTTGCGCTCAATTGTGCAGCGCGCTACGGCAGTTCTTGAACAACACCATCGCCTGTACCACTCGCCTGATGCCTCAGGCTATTTGAAAATCGAGTTTCTCAGGGACGACTGTTTACGATCTATACGGGGCCGCGTTGGGGTGCAATCGGGATGAGTGTGCTGTCCGGGCACGCAGTATGGGCTGATGCCCATGCAAGGGCCTGGGCGGCGCAATCGCCCGATTTCACCCCAACCCGAAGGGCAAGCACCTTCTCGGGCGGTCTGCGGCGTTGCGATGCTTGCCAATAGCCAGCTATTGGCGGCGCACCGCGCCTTGCAGCCCATCCCGACAAGGTACTTGCGCGGCCCCGTATAGATCGCAAACAGGCTCTAAGCCTGCAGGAGCTTGCAGCGCGAGACCAGGCAATCACGAAAGGCAACGGCGCCGGGCGACAGCGAGCGGCCTGAACGGATGATCAGCTCTATCTCCCGCTGCACCACGGGCTTGTGCAAAATCCGGAAGCGCAGCCGGTTTGACCGGAGCAAAAGCCCGACGTAGGCTGGCACAATGGTGACACCCAGCCCGGCCTCCGCCAGACCGACTGCCGTTCCCAGGTAACCGACTTCGAAGCGTGGCTTCACCGGTAAACCGGTCTGGCTAAGGCGCGGATCAATGAGCGTATGGAAACCACTCGCGTGGGACATGGCAATCATGGGTTGGTCGGCCAGGTCGGCCCATGTGAGGTTGGCCTTTCGCCTGGCCAGGGGCCAGGTGCTGGGGACCATCACGCCAAGCGCGTGCTGAAGCAGCGGCAAGCGTTGCAGGTCCGCGTCCAGATTGGGAAAAGCGCTAAAGCCCATGTCTGCGTCACCGCTTTGGACCATCTTGATGATGTCTTCGGTCGGGAGATCGGCCAGCCGCACCGTGATGCCCGGATTGGTTTCCTGGAATTGGGCGATCGTCTCCGGCAGAAAAGTTGAGGCCAGCAGCGGCGTTGTGGCAATGGTGATGCGTCCGCGGCGTTTTTGCACCAGGTCTTGCGTATCGGCCAGGGTCTGCTCGACGTCCGCAAGAATGCGCTCCGCGCTTATCAGGAATTCACTGCCCGCATCGGTGGGGGTCACGCGCCTGGTTGTCCGGTCGACCAGCTGTATGCCCAGCTGCGCCTCAAGCTCGCGTATGAGAAGACTGGTGGCCGATTGCGTCAGATGCAGTTTTGTTGCGGCGGCCGTGAAGCCACCGCTGCGAACAACTTCAACGTATGCCCGTAGCTGCCGCAGTGTGACATTCATGTACTTCTCTCGCGTGTCAAGGAGCCGTATTCGTTCGTGGAAAAGCCTGGCCTGGCCCATGCGCGATGGCGCAGGACCGGCGCAGCACCATTGTCCAGTTTAAAGCGTCCGTTTCCTTCACTAAAAAAGGCGAGACGAAATGGTTGTGGTCACTCCGGGAGGGGTGACTGTATCTTGCTTCCTGCAAAATCCATCAGTTCGGCTTCAGGCCGGCGCCGTGAATCAGGCGGCCCCACTTTTCTTTCTCGTTGGCGGTGAATGTCTTGAGCGTGTCGCCGGTCATGGCCAAGGGGTCGATGCCGAGTTGAAGCAGTTTTTCCTGCACGTTCGGGCGGGCCAGGGTGCTGCTCACCGCTGCAGCCAGGGTGCGTGCGGTTTCTGGTGGCAAACCCTTGGGGGCGTACAGCACGGTCCAGCCGACCAGTTCGTACCCGGCGATGCCCTGTTCTGCGATTGACTTCACACCGGGCAGGAGCTTGCTTGATTTCGCCGAGGTGACACCGAGTGCCTTGACCTGGCCGTTCAGCACAGCCGTACGCAGTGAGGTGATGGTGTCCACCATGTACTCCACCTGACCGCCAATCACGGCCGTGAGGGCCTGCGCGCTGCCTTTGAAGTCCACAGGGAACATGGGTGCTTCGGCACGCTGCTTGAACAGTTCATGCGCCATCCGGCAGGTGGTGGTGGAGATGGCGGTGTTCAGTCCATCGGGCTTGGCCCGGGCCGCGCGAACCAGGTCCGGAATGTTGCTGATCGGGTTGTTGGGCGCGGTCACGTAAACCAGTGGCAGGATGCCGACCATCGCGATCGGCTCGAAATCTGCCTGCGGGTCAAAACCCGGATTGGTATACAGAAAGGAATTGGCCGCATGCGTTGCATTGGTGCCGATCAGCAGCGTATAGCCGTCGGCAGGAGATTTGGACGCGATCTGCGTGCCAATGTTGCCGCCGGCGCCTGGGCGGTTGTCGACAATGATGGGCTGGTTAAGCGCTTTGGCCAGCTCGTCACCCACGTAGCGGGCGGCGATGTCCGTGCCCTGGCCAACGGCGTAAGGGACGATCAGCTTGATTGGCCTGGATGGATAGGCCTGTGCATGTCCTGCCGAAGCAGCGAGTCCAAGCGCCAGGGCCACGAAACTTTTAAACAGGGGATTCATGAGGTCTCCAAAGAAGGAATAAGTAAGGTGGAAGTTAAACGTCCAGGCGCAGGGTCAGTCCAGCGACGACTGGCCTGGGCGGGTGTCTGCGGGGCGGATGCAGACATGGGGATCAAGGGCTGGTTTGTCGTGAGCTAAATCGTAATTTAGCATACGAATTTCTGAATGTATATAGCTTTGCAGGCCGCAAATACTTTTTGTGCCCCGATATCGCGCCTCCTCAAGTCAGGAAAGGTCTTTTCCTGCCTGCGGCGTTGCCTGCAAGAGGCGCTCGATCTCGCTGTCGGTGTAGCCCAGCTCCTGCAGTATTTCGTGACTGTGCTCGCCATGCAGCGGCGGGGGGCGCCGCATCTTTGCGCGTTCGCCGTCAAAACGAAGCGGCTGCGCGATGCCTTTCAATTTGCCAAGCACCGGGTGTTCGTAGTCAAACTTCATGCCGCTGGCGCTTGTGTGTGGATGCTCGGAAAGCTCGCCCAAGGTGTGCAACGGTGAACTGGGAATGCCGGCCTTGTCCAGTGCCGCCAGCCACCAATCACGATCGTGTTTGAGAAGCATCTCCGATACCAGTGCGACGGTGGCTTGCCGGTTGCGCACGCGATCGGCGTTGGTGCGGTAGTCCTGGTGATCTGCAACATCGCCAAGATCGGCCAGCTTGCAGAATCTTTTCCACAGCGTGTCGTTGGCAACGCCGAGTATCAGTGGCTTGTCTGCCGTCTCGAATGCCTGGTAGGGGCAGAGCGATTCATGGCCTGAGCCGGGTTTTTCTGGCTCCGTGCCACGCTCCCAGAAACTTTGCAGGAAGTAGCCCAGCATGCCTGTCGCTGTATCGAAAAGTGATGCTTCGACAGTGCCGCCCTTGCCTGTGCGTTCGCGCCGGTACAGCGCCGCCAATATGCCGATCAGCGCATGCAGTCCGGTGGCCTGGTCTACCGGAGAGAAGGGGCTGCGCACTGCAGGCCCGTTGGGCTCGCCGGTGATGGACAGCATGCCGGTGAAGGACTGCAGGATCACGTCGTAGCCTTTGCCTTCACGCATGGGGCCAACGCTGCCAAAACCCGAAATGTCGCAATAGACAAGCCTGGCGTTGCAGGCCCTTAGCGTTGCGGCGTCCACGCCCAGTTTTTCTGCGACGCCCGGGCCAAAGCTGGCAATCACCACGTCAGCCCACTTTGCCAGCCTGTAGATGGCGCCTCGGCCCGCATCGCTTTTCAGGTCAAGGTTGAGGCTTCTTTTGTTGCGGTTTGCGCTGAGGAAGACCGCGCCGGTCCTGTTGTTGTCAGGTGCTTCCCTGAAAGGCGGCCAGTGGCGTGTTTCATCGCCCTGGTCCGGCGTTTCTATCTTGATGACATCCGCGCCCATGTCGCCGAGGTACTGCGCGCATAGCGGCCCGGCAAGCACTTTGGACAGGTCGAGGACACGGATGCCGTCGAGGGGCGGTGGGGTCATTGAATGTCTCTTTCTATGTGGGGACGCGCGGTCATTGACAGGACTTGCCTGCCGACGGTTTTCTCATGAAGCTTTGAGTATAAAGTAAAGTAGCATACTAAAAGAGCCGAGTAATGCATTTCACGAGATCACGCTGCGCAGGGGCACCGGGTTGTACAGGTCGCAAAGCGCCCTCCGGGGGCTATGCGGTTTTGCTGCCGCTACATGGCATCATGGTGCGGTGCACGCCCATGGAGCTGCCGCAGCAGGTATTTGCTATAAAAATAGTAGCTGAGTGCGCCCGTCCCTATTGGGTAACGGGCCTGAAACCCATTTGAAAATGGGCTGGGGAAGGCGCGGGAATGCCCGGGATACGGCCCTGACGCCTTTTAGCCGGCTCCAACGGCCGGAAAGGGGCATGGGTGGCGCCTGTTTTTTTTTGTAAAAAATGCCTAAAACCCTTTGGAGACAGGCGCAGACAGCTATCGAAATAATAGCGTCATGGCGTGCGGCATCGGACGCAACATGGTTGTGGGCGCGCTGACCGTCAAGCGGCGGTGAACACCAGCAGCGTCAGACCGCCATTGAGCTTGACGTAGGCCATCACCACGGGCGGATTGAGTGTTTGTCAGCGCCCACTATAAAAGCGACAGGCCTGTTTCGCATGGGTGATTGCCCGTTTTGTGAAGTGAGGGCGCATTGTTTAACGGCCGTGGAAAACGGGTGTGCGTTTTTCAAGAAAGGCATTGACCGCCTCGCGGTGATCTTCCGTGTAGAAGGCCACGACCTGGTGTTCGGCCTCCAGGTCAAGCAATGTCTTCAGGCTACCGGTAGCCGCCGCCGCGAGGTTCTTCTTCATCAGGGCTTGCGCGATACGCGGGCCGTTGGCGAACCGCAGTGCGAGCGTGTGGGCCTCATGGGCCAGATCTGCCGGCTCAACCACGCGCGAAACGAGGCCCATGATTTTTGCCTCGACCGCGTCGATGGCATCACCCATCAACAGCAGCTCGCGTGCTTTTGCGTGACCGACAACGCGGCTCAGGTTCCAGGACGCGCCGAAGTCACTTGCCACCGCGATGTTAATAAACGAGGTGCCGAAGCGTGCTGTTTTTGAAGCGATCCTCAGGTCGCAGGCGCAAGCCAGTGCAAGTCCGGCCCCCATGGCTGAACCGTTGATGGCTGCGATGACAACCTTGGGCATGGTGGCCAGCAGCCCGGGAATAAGGTGGGCCTGCTTGAGGGATGCCAGCCGCTCCGCCTTGCCAACCGCAGCGCTGCCGGCCATGCGCTTGACATCACCACCCGCGCAGAAAGCTTTTCCATTGCCGGTGATGACGACGGCGCCTACATCGGGACTGTCCGCGCAGGCTGTCAGCAACTCCAGCAGCCTGTCCCGCATGTCGGGTGAAAGCGCATTGCGATTGTCGGGACGGTTGAGTGTCAGTGTGGCCACCCGGTCTTTGACAGACTGGGTCAGGATGTCGGTCATGATGGATTTTTCTTCTGGAATGTCAGGCCGATGGGACAAACCGGTTGCGCACTTCACGACGCAACACCTTGCCCACATTGCTGCGGGGCAGGTCTTGGACGATATGGATCACCTTGGGTGTCTTGACTGCGCCCAGCCACTGGCGTGCGAATTCCATCAATTGTTCCGGATGCGCCACGGCGCCGGCACGCAGCGTGACGGCCGCCTCCACGCGCTCTCCCCATTTTTCGTCAGGCACGCCAAACACCACGGCTTCCTGCACGGCCTCGTTGCGGCAAAGCACGTCTTCCACATCAAGCGGGTAGACATTGAAGCCGCCCGAAATCACCACGTCACGCAGCCGGGCCTTGATGAACAGGTAGCCGCGTGCATCAAACATGCCGATGTCGCCGGTGTGCACCCAGCCGTTCTGGATGGTCTGCGCCGTGACGTCCGGCATTTCCAGGTATTCGATCATGCGGATGTCACCGCGTATGACGATCTCGCCGGTTTCACCCACCGGCAGGATGCGTCCGTCCGGCGCCATGATCTCGACATGCGATAGCAGCGTCGGTTTGCCGACCGAGGCCAGCGTCTCGTCATCAATGATGTCATGCGCACGCAGAACGGTGGCGACAGATGAGGCCTCGGCCTGGCCGTAGGCGGACTCGACCACGTTGCCGAACAGCTTGCGTGCCTGCTTGAATTTCTCAGGAGTGGCTGCTGCACCGCTCCAGATCAGGTGGCGCAGCGCGCTGAAGTCCCGCGTCTGTATACCGGGCACGTCCATCAACATGTAGAGCAGCGTGGGCGGCATCCAGGTCATGGTGGCTTTGTAGTGCTCCAGCGCATCGGCAATCGACGAGGGCCGTGGTTTGTCGATGATGATGCAGCGCCCGCCGCACGCGAGCACCGGCAGCATGAAGGCGCCAGCGCCGTGGGTCATGGGCGCGGTGAGCAGGTAGACCTCGTCGCTCTTCAAATCAAACGCTGTGGCGACCGTGGCCGCGACCGTGTTCACGGTGCGAAACGATTGCACTACCGCTTTCGGTTTTCCGGATGAGCCGCCCGTGAACTTGATCGCATTGGGCTGCGAAGGGTCTGTGCAGGCAAAGACCGGTGTGCTGCCCACATGCTGTTGCACGAGTCCTTCAATACTGGTTGCGTTCCCATGTGCCCGGCTATAGACCACCGGCATGCCCCTGGCATTAAAACCTTGGTCAAGCGCGGGGTCGAGGATGAACAGATCGGGTTTGGCCAGTTCAATCTGGCGCTTGACCTCTGCCGCCGCATCGCGCGGGTTCAGCGGAATCAGCCAGAAGCCGCCCGCGTGTATCGCCATGATGCCAATCGCCATCTCCAGCGAGTTGGGCGACAGTACGGCAACCCTTGGCCGCCGCAAGCCCGTGATCTGCTGGATGGCCGCCGCCAGCGCGTTGGCCTGGGCCAGCAATTGCGTGAATGTCAGGGTGCGCTGGCCGTCCTGGATGGCAATGGATTCAGGCCACGACCGGGCAGCCTTGACCAGCAGGTCAACAGGGAACATGGCGGTTCAACAAAAGCTAGAACGCGACCTTGGATGCACCTTTGGTCTGCAGGATTTCACGTGCTTCATCCGGCGTGGCAATCTCCAGGCCCAGACCTTCGAGAATCTCGCGCACCTTGAGCACCTGCTCCTTGTTGCTGGCAGCGAGCTTGCCTTTGGCGATCCAGAGGTTGTCTTCCAGGCCGACGCGCACATTGCCGCCCATGGAAGCAGCCATGGCCGCGATCTTCATCTGGCTGGCGCCTGCACCCAGTACAGACCAGCGGTAGCTGTCGCCGAAGAGGCGGTCGGCGGTGCGCTTCATGTGCATCACGTCATCGGGGTGGGTGCCTATGCCGCCTAGGATGCCGAACACCGTCTGGATAAAGATGGGTGCCTTGACCAGGCCGCGCTCGACAAAGTGGGCCAGGTTGTAGAGGTGCGAGGTGTCGTAGCACTCGAACTCGTAACGCGTTTCATTGACCGAGAGCTCGGTCAGCACGGTCTCCAGGTCGCCATAGGTGTTGCGAAAGATCAGGTCCTTGCTGCCTTCGAGGTAAGGTTTTTCCCAGTCAAACTTGAACTCCTTGTAGCGGCTCAGCATGGGAAAGAGGCCGAAGTTCATGGTGCCCATGTTCATCGACGCGATTTCGGGCTTGAGCACTTTGGCCGGCTGCATGCGCTCCTGCACTGTCATGTAAGGTGAGCCGCCGGTCGTGAGGTTGATGATGGCCTTGCTGCGCGCCTTGATCTGCTTGAGGAAGGGCTCAAAAGCCTCGGGGCGCTGGTCGGGTTTGCCGGTGACCGGGTCGCGTGCATGCAGGTGGATGATGGCCGCGCCGGCTTCGCAGGCGGCAATCGATGCCTCGGCAATTTCATCGGCCGTGATCGGCAGGTGCGGCGACATCGAAGGCGTGTGAATGGCGCCCGTGACGGCGCAGCTGATGATGACTTTTTTCTGCTGGAACATCTTGTGTCTCCTGTTGGGTGGCTGGATTCCGGACAGGCCTCTGCCCGGGTTGAATAATCAGGTTAAGGGTCAGTTTGAGTTGATGACGGCACGGCCATTGTTTAAAACAAGCACATCCCGTTCGGCAACCCTGGCACGAAAGTTTACCGTCTGGCCGTCGCGCCAGATCTCGGTGCGCAGTGTTTCGCCCGGGTAAACCGGCGAACTGAACCTGAGCTGCAAGGAGCGCAGGCGGTCAGGCTGGTTGCAGCAGCATTCCTGCAAAATCGCGCGGGTGACAACACCGAGCGAGCACAGGCCGTGCAGTATTGGCCGCTCAAAGCCGGCCTTGCGTGCGAGTGCCGGGTCGGCGTGAATCGGGTTGTAATCGCCGCTCAGCCGGTAGATGAGCGCCGCGCGCGGCAATATGCCGATGGTGACGCTGCTGTCCGGCATGCGTTCGGGCAGTGCATGCGGGGCGGGCGCCTCGCTCAGGGTGCCGCCGCTGCCGCCGTCACCGCGCAGGAAGTAGGTGGAGTCCACCGTGCTGACCAGGGTGTCGTCGCCTTTTTCGCGCAGTTCCTTGCGCATGAAAAGCAGCGCGCCCTTGCCCGGCCCCTTGTCCAGCACGCCGGTGATTTTGTAGCGGCCGGTATAGGTTTTTCCGGCTCCCATGGGCCTGTGAATTTCAAAGCCCTGCTCGCCATGCAGCAATTTGACCCAATCGACCTCCAGCGCCGGGTCCATGATCCAGCCACCCGGATGGCAGATCACGTTGACCTGTGAGGGGAACATCTTCAGTTCCTTTTCGTACACAAACTGCAGGTCGCCCGCGTCTTCGGGTTTGTCGCCCACGCCAATGCCCAGCGCGTAGAGCATGGCGTCGCGTGGTGTGGCCGTATATTCAAGTTCGGGAAACTTGAGTCCAAGGATTTTTTCCAGATTCATGTTGGCTTCGCCGGAAGGGGGATTGAACAGGGATTAACCGGGGTTTCAGTCCGTGTACCGCAGCCTGATAAGTCGCTTGCCGAGGTTGTCGCCGCGGTAAAGCCCTGCGATGGCATCGGGTGCGCTGCGGATGCCTTCAAGAATTTCCTCGCGGTAGCGCAGGCTGCCAGCGCGGACCCAGCCCGCCAGCCGGCTGACGGCTTCTTCGTAGCGATGTTCGTAGTCCCAGACCAGGAAACCCTGCATGCGGGCCGATTTGTTGAGCAGGTGCCGCTCGACACGTGGGCCGGTGGGCCACTGCTCCCAGCTTGCGACTGAAGCGGTGCCGCAGATAACGATGCGCGCCCATTTGTTGATGTGGCCGATGACGGCATCCGAGATGGCGCCTGCCGTGTTGTCGTAGTAGACGTCCACGCCCTTGGGGCAGGCGAGGGCCAGCGCATCTTTGAAGTCCTCGCCCTTGTAGTCCACTGCAGCGTCGTAACCGAAGTCAGCCAGGCACATTTGCATCTTGGCCGGGCCGCCGGTGATGCCGACAGTCCGGCAGCCGGCTATTTTTGCAATCTGCCCGACGGCAGAGCCCACGGAGCCTGCAGCGGTGGACACCACCACGGTATCGCCGGGGCGCGGCTCACCGATCTCGGTCAACGCAAAGTAGGCGGTGACGCCATTGATGCCCAGGATGCCAAGCGACAGGGACAGCGGCAAGTCGCGCTCCAGCACCTTGCGGCGTATGGTGCTGCCGTCGCTGACGGTGTATTCCTGCCAGCCCAGCATGCCCATGACCTGGTCACCTTCGGCGTAGCCCGCATGGCGCGACGCCACCACGGTGCCGGCGGCGAAGCTGCGCATGACGCCGCCAATAGGGACCGGGTCTGAATAATTTGCGGCGGCATTCACCCAGCCACGCATGGCCGGCTCGACGGACAGGAACTCGTTGCGTACCAGGAACTGCCCCTGCTCAAGCGATGGAATTTTTGCTTCCACAACTTCGAAATGTTCGGCCTGCGGAATGCCTTGCGGCCTGGACCTGAGCCTTACCTGCGTATTTTTTTCGGGGATGGCGGGCATGTCAATCCGTTGAATGGTTTAGCTGTGCAGGCCCAGAATGGCCACGGCGGCGACGCCCAGATAGGGAACACCTCCCAGATTGTGGGCCAGGCCTATGGTCGGCTTGTCCAGCTGGCGTTTGCCTGCCCGGCCCAGCAACTGGGTATAAATCTCGTAGGCCATGCGCAGGCCGGTCGCGCCTATGGGGTGGCCAAAACATTTGAGGCCGCCATCCACCTGGCAGGGGACACCACCACCTTCGCGGTCAAAAAAGCCGTCCATCACGTCATGCGTTGCGCGGCCTTCCGCGGAAATGAATAAATCCTCCATCGTCACCAGCTCGGTGATGGAAAAGCAGTCGTGCACTTCCATCAGGCTGACCTGTTCACGCGGGTTGCTAATGCCAGCTTCTTCGTAGGCGCGTTTGGCGGCAATCCGTGTGGTGTTGACCCGGCTGCCATCCCACTGGCTGGTTCCGGACTCGACGCCAGAACTTGTCGCCAACTGCACCGCCTTGAGCGTGACCAGGTCTTTTTTACCCAGGGCGCGTGCGATCTCGGGGGTTGTCACGATGGCCGCTGCGGCGCCGTCACTGACACCGCAGCAGTCAAACAGGCCCAACGGCTCGGCAATCATGGGCGCGTTGAGAATCTGCTCCATGGTGACGGCCTTTTGCAAGTGCGCCTTGGGGCTGAGCACGCCGTTCTGGTGGCTCTTCCAGGAGACATGTGCCATGGCCTTTTTCAGGTCTTCCCTGGAGATGCCGTGTTTTGCCCGGTAGCCTGCGGCCAGTTGCGCAAAGCCCGCGGGCGCGGAACCGAGCGGCATCCACATGTCGTTGAACGAACCTTTGAAAGGGGTTGGCAGACCGCCGTAGCCGGTGTCCTTGAGTTTTTCCGCGCCTACCGCCAGCGCGATGTCCACCGCGCCCGATGCAACGGCATAGGCCGCGCCGCGCAGTGCTTCGGTTCCCGTGGCACACATGTTTTCAACGCGGCTCACCGGGATGCCTTCAAGGCGCAGCGCCATGGCTGCCGGTATGGATGAGTTGCCGACGTTGATAGAGTCAATGCCCGAGCCGTACCAGGCGGCGTTGATCTGCCGGCGTTCAAGGCCTGCATCGGCCAGCGCTTCCTCGAACGCTTCGGACAACAGCTCGGGCGTGCCCGCGTCCCAGCGCTCGCCGAAGCGCGCGCAGCCCATGCCTATGATTGCGACTTTGTCTTTGATGCCGGTTGCCATGTGTTTGTCCTGTCAGGCCTGCAAGGGCGTTGATTTCCAGAAGTAGCGTCGGTAGCCGCGCGTCTTGTCGATTTCCTTGACGCGAAAGACCACACGCAAGGGCAGCCCGACTTCAAGCGCCTGTGTGCCGACGTCCGCTATTTCCATCAGCAGGCGGGCGCCGTTTTCAAACTGCACAAAGCCTACGTAAAGGGGCGGGGCCGGGTGGTATGAAAGCCAGTCGGCCGTGTAGGTGAGGATCTTGCATTTCTCATCCCTGAGCGGGACGGGGTCAAAGTTTTCACCGGGCGCATGGCATGTGGGTTCCACGCAATAGGCCAACTGCGGAAACTGGATGGTGCCGCATTTGGGGCACTTGCCTGCAACAAAGCCCGCCAGCTGCTCGCGTGAGCGGTATTGTTCTGTCAGCGCCGTCTTGGTGTTTTTCTCGGCCCGCATGCCCCATTCGAGCTCCACACCCTCGTCGCAGGACAGCAGCCGCATGTAGCTGTCGTGGGACTGCGCATCCGACAGGGCGCCGCTGACACCGCGCACCGGGCGAAAGTTTCGTATCGCATCGGTCACGCGAAACACCAGTGCATCGCAGCCCTGGCCAAAACCGACCAGCAGGATCAACTCGCCTGCCGCGGCGGTTTCAAGTACATGCGAGAGCATCAGCAGGCCGTGCGCCGTACCGGCGTAACCGCAATGCTCCTCAAGCGCGTCAGCCTCGCAGCCCGCGGGCAGGCCCAGCTTTTTGCCGAGCGCGGAAGCCACGCCCTTGAACGGCGAAGACATGATGAAGTGGCGGATATCCCCGGCCTTGACGTTGGCGCCGACAAGGGCGGCCTCGACCGTGCGCGGCACGATTTTCATGTAGCCTTCGTCGCGTATCCAGCGCTCTTCCCAGAAGTAATCGTATTTGTTGTCTGCGGACCTGAAGTGGTCAACAAAGGTGGTGGTGCTGCTCGAGAACCCCAGCAGGGTTGCCAGCACGGCTTCATTGCCCAGTGTGAATGCCGCGGCGCCGGCGCCAAAGCCTATTTCCTGCACACTTGCGGGTTTGCCGCGCGGCCGGTCGCTGGCCACTACAAGCGCGGGGCTGTTACCTTCCGTCAATGCGGAGAGCAGGGCCGAGGTGCCGGCGCGCTGTGTCTGGCCGACATCCAGGGCGCGGATGTCCTGCGGCAGCTCCAGCGCGCCCGAAATGATGGACGCATTCAGCATGTCTGCAAACGGCATGGTCGTGGATGCGAAAACAATCCTGTCGATGCCGGCAGTTGACTGCCCGTGCAATGAATCCCTGGCGGCTTCGACGGCCATGGTCAGGCTGTCTTCGTCCCAGTTGCAAAAGGCGCGCCGTCCTTTTGCGGCCGAGCGCAAGGATGGCGCCATCCACTGGTGGGCTGCCGCGATGGCGCTGCGCTCCATCCTCAGGCGGGGGATATAGCCCCCAAAACCGGTAATGCCGTAAGCACTGTTTGAAGCCACGTTGGCGTCCTTTTTGGTGGTGGTCATTTACGTAGTATGCATCAATACGATAATTTGATCTGTTGTATTTGCATTGGCGTAACCATGCGAGGCGTTCCTGTCGTTCTTTGCAGGGTAAAGTGGTTTGAAAAATTGTAGTATGCAATACAATATGCAATCATATCAAATAAGGAAAACAGCCATGGCAGGTTTGTATTTTGAGCAGTTCGAGGTTGGCCAGACGTTCAGGCACGATATTCGCCGCACGGTGACGGAGACCGACAACCTGCTTTTCAGCACCATGACGCACAATCCGGCGGCCATCCATATTGATGCCGAGTACGCCAAAACCACCGAATTTGGCAAACCCCTGATGAACAGCGTTTTCACGTTGGGCCTGATGGTCGGCATTTCTGTGGGGGACACCACGCTGGGCACCACGGTGGGCAACCTGGGCTGGGATGAAGTCCGCTTTCCCAAGCCGGTTTTTGCCGGCGACACGCTCCACGTTGAAACAGTGGTTCTGGAAAAGCGCGAGAGCAAGTCGCGGCCGCTCAATGGCATCGTTGTCTTTCAGCACATGGCCTGGAACCAGCGTGACGAGGTGGTCGCCACCTGCAAGCGGGTGGCGCTGATGCACCGGCTCCCGTCCTGACATAAGCGGGACTGCCTGATGGATGCAAGGAATCTGTTCAGCCAGGAGCACGGACTGTTCCGTGAGACCGCACGGCGCTTCATAGAGGCTGAAATCGCTCCTCATCATGCACTGTTTGACGGCTGGGGTGATATGTGGGAATGCCCGATTGCTCGCGCCTATGCAGATGCGCATATCGTCAAGATCGCCGGCGGCTCCATGGAAGTCATGAAACAGATCATTGACCGCAGTTTTTTTTAACCCGAAAAGTAAGTCCCTCAAAAAATGAACTCACACACATCGAAGGCAGAAGCCCCGCGTCCCTTTGCACCACTGCGCTCCATGCTGTTCGTTCCGGGCGACAGTGAACGCAAGCTGGCAAAGGGCGAGGCAAGCGGCGCGGACGCGCTTATCCTTGACCTGGAAGATGCGGTTGCGCCTTCGCGCACCCATATCGCCCGCGACATGACGCTGGCTTATCTGCGAAGCCGTGCCAGCCGTGGCGCACAGCAGCTGTGGGTACGCATCAATCCGCTGTCCACACCTGCGGCGCTGCTGGACCTCATGGTCGTGGCCGGTGCGCCGAATGGCATCGTTCTGCCCAAGGTGACATCCTCCGCTGACATTGTCCAGCTGGCACATTACCTTGATGCGCTGGAAGTGCGCGAGGGCGTGGCCCAGGGGCACATCCGAATCATGCCCGTGGCCACAGAAACGCCACAATCCCTTTTTGCGCTTGCATCCTACGAAGGCTGCAGCGCCCGCCTGGCCGGACTGACGTGGGGCGCGGAAGATATCGCGGCGGCCCTGGGGGCCAGTACCAACCGGCGGCCCGATGGGGAATACGATTCGGTCTATCAGCTGGCCCGCTCGCTTTGCCTTGCAGGCGCGGTCGCCGCGGGGGTACAGCCGATTGACACCATCTGGGCTGATTTTGGCGACGAGCCGGGCCTGGTCAAGGACTCCAAAGCGGCCAGACAGCGCGGTTTCACCGGCAAGATAGCGATCCACCCCAAGCAGGTGGCAGCCATCAATGCGGCTTTTACGCCTAGCGACGAAGAACTTGCCTGGTCGAAAAAAGTGGTGGAGCTGTTTGAAAGCAATCCGGGCCTGGGCACTGTTGGCCTGGAGGGCAAGATGCTGGACATGCCGCACCTCAAACAGGCGCAAGCTGTCATTGCGCTGTCAAAGCGCTTCGCAAACTGAATCTGTCGGAAGTGGTGTGAGCAATTAAAAGCAGCCTTGCCGGCTGCTTTTTTTTTTGGCGGCCCAAGGGCGCTTCACTGCAATACGGCCTTCACACAATTTCATGTAGTAACCTGCCGCATGTTGATGGGACTGGCGCGTGCCGCTGTTTTAGAACGCTTAATAAGACTTGGGAAGTTGAAGTACTTTTTCAGCTATGAAGGACAGGATGAGCTGCGGTGACACAGGCGCAATGCGCGGCAGCATGGATTCGCGGAAGTAACGCTCGACGTGGTATTCCTTGGCGTAGCCCATGCCGCCGTGTGTCAGTACCGCGGTCTCACAGGATTTGAAGCCGGCTTCGGCGCAGAAAAATTTTGCCGCGTTGGCTTCGGCGCCGCAGGGGCGGCCCGCGTCATACAGCCAGGCTGCGCGCTGGTAGAGCAGGGTACCGGCTTCCAGTTCCACCCAGCGCTCGGCCAGGGGATGCTGTATGCCCTGGTTTTTGCCTATGGGGCGGTCAAACACGATGCGCTCGCCAGCGTACCTTGCTGCGCGCTTCAGCGCCACGCGGCCCAGGCCGGTCGCTTCTGCGGCCAGCAATACACGTTCTGGATTCAGGCCGTGCAGAATGTATTCGAAGCCGCGGCCTTCTTCGCCGATGCGGTCTTCCACCGGGATTTCGAGGCCGTCAATGAACAGCTGGTTGGAGTCAACGCATTTGCGTCCTAGCTTTTCAATCTCGCGCACCTCGATCCTGGTGCGGTCCAGGTCTGT
Source organism: Pseudomonadota bacterium (assembly GCA_040388255.1). Taxonomy (GTDB): domain Bacteria; phylum Pseudomonadota; class Gammaproteobacteria; order Burkholderiales; family Burkholderiaceae_C; genus Polaromonas. The sequence continues at coordinate 16,620 of JAZKCE010000003.1, forward strand.
ATAAAAAAGACTGAGGCCATGGGTTGGCGATTTGACTTCGTCAATCGGTGTGGTGCGGGCCAGCAGCAGGATTTTGTGCGCGACCTGCGCGGTGGATATCCAGATTTTCTGGCCGTTCACGACATATTTGTCGCCCTTGCGGACGGCCATGGTCTTGAGCTTGAGGGTGTTGAGCCCGGTATTGGGTTCGGTAACGCCAAAGCAGGCTTTGGCTTCGCCCTTGATGATGGGCGGCAGCCAGCGTGCCTTCTGCTCGTCGTTGCCATGCATGACGACGGGATGCAGGCCAAACACGTTCATATGGATGGACGACGCGCCCGACAAACCGGCGCCTGAGCAGGAGACCGCTTCCATCATGACGCAGGCGTCTGCTATGCCAAGGCCAGCCCCGCCATATTCTGTGGGCATTGCAATGCCGAGCCAGCCGGCCTTGGCGATGGCGGAGTAGAAGTCTTCGGGAAAGCCGCCTTCGCGGTCCTTGCGCAACCAGTAGTCATCGTCGAAATCACTGCAAATCTCGCCGATGGCGTTTTTGATGGCTGTCTGGTCTTCGCTGAGGTCGAAATTCATGGCTGCTCCGCAAGGGAAATTTTAAGGTCGGTAATATTTGCATATTATATGCATGCGGACTATATTTGCAAATACCGCCATGGCGAAAGCACCGCTTGATGTTTTCCTTTGGAGGCCGGGCCAGCACCTTGTGCCCGGATGGAGCTATCAATTGCTGGGCGAGTCGCCCTTGATGGTCAGGAGGTTTCGCTTGACCAGGCTCAGCATATCCACCAGCGCATTGCGGGCTTCGGTGTCCAGCCCTTCCAGAATGCGCTCGCTCATGTCGTGGCTGCGTGAACGCATCTCGCTGATGATTTGTGTGCCTTTGGCGGTCAGGTAGATGCGCTTGACGCGGCGGTCGGTGTCGTCCGCCCGGCGCTCTATGAATTTCGACACCTCAAGCCGGTCAATCAGGCCGCCCAGTGCCGCCTTGCCGATGTCCAGCACATTGGCCAGGTCGCTTTGAATCATGCCGTCATGGCGTGACAGGTGCGCCAGAATCCACCACTGGGAGCGGGTCATGGCCATGGGTTTCATGAACTCGTCAAACACGCTGCGCCGCAGGCGGGACACATCGTGCATCAAAAATCCAAGCCGGCTATCCCAGTTTTCAGCGTCCGTCGGCTTCGGTTTTGCCTTGGCTGCCTTGGCCTTTGGATTTGGAAGCTTGGTAATTTTGGTCGGCATGTCGCGTTTCCCTGGTGGTTTTTGTGTGCATGCCGGGGGGCGGCACGCGATGTGGAGGATGTTCTTATTTTACGCTAGCGTCCTTTAATTGACCCGACCCCGGTCCCGGCCTGTTGCCCTAAACGGGATCCCAGGAAAACACGTCCCTGGACTTGTCCAGCGTATGGAAGGACGGTTTCATCATCGGGATGGCGACGTCGAGGCAGGTTTGCACTGTCCAGCCCGTGCCCGAGTGCGCGGTGCGTATGGGGCGGGGTTGCGAGAAGAGGTAAATCTCGTTGTTGCGCACGCCGAAAATCTGGCCGGTGACGTCTTTGGCGGCGTCTGTCAGCAAGGCACAGGTGAAAGGTGCAATTTTTGCGGCTTCAAGGCGCTGATTGACTTTCATGCGCTCCATGCCTTCAGGGGTATCCGTCGGGATGGTATTGACCATGCGGGTAAAGGCAAACGGTGCAATGCAGTTGGAACGCACGTTGAAACGCTCCATGTCCAGGGCAATGGCCTTGGATAAACCGACGATGCCCATCTTGGCCGAGCAGTAGTTGGCCTGGCCGAAGTTGCCTATAAGGCCGGACGTTGACGTCATATGCACAAATGCCCCGGTCGCTTCGCTTTTGAAGTGCGGCGCCGCTGCACGCGACATGTTGAAGCTGCCCTTGAGGTGGACCTTGATGACCGCGTCGAAGTCTTCCTCGTTCATCTTGTGGAAGATGACGTCGCGCAGGTTGCCAGCATTGTTCACAACGCCGTCGATGCGCCCATACAGGTCGAGCGCCTGCGTGATGATGGCCTGGGCGGACTTCCATTCAGCAACGCTGTCGGTGTTGGCCGCGGCGGTGCCGCCAAAGGCGCGGATCTCGTCAACGGTCTGTTGTGCCGGCCCGCTGCTGGCACCGCTGCCATCAATGTTCACACCCAGGTCATTGACGATGACCTTGGCGCCCTGGCGGGCCGCTTCAATGGCGATGCCCTTGCCCACGCCGGCGCCTGCACCGGTGACCACGATAACTTTTCCTTCAAGCAAAGCTTGCATTGATGACTCCGTCAGTTGAATTAAAAACAGGTCCAGGCAAGCTGCGCTGGACGGGACTGGAATAAACCGGCATGTGGATATCCTGTTGCCTGGGCGGCTCTGCTCAGAGCCGGGCTGCGATGGCTGACCACGCCCGTGCCAGGTCTTCGCGAAACTCCGGTGCAGCCACGGCGATGATGGCGTGCGCCCGTTCATGCACGCTGGCACCGCAGAGGCTGGCCACGCCATACTCGGTGACCACATGATCAACGTCTATGCGTGAAATGGAGGTGATGGCTCTTTCACCAAGGCAGGGCACAATGCGCGTGCCTTTTCCGCCGTGATGTGTCGCGTTCAGTGCAACGATGCTCCGCCCGCCGGAAGACAGGCGTGCCGCCCGTGCAAAGTCCGGCGCGCCCCCGGCACCGCTGATCGCGTGCCCGTCGGCATGTTCCAGGTTGCACTGGCCGAACAGGTCCACCTCCAGTGCGGAGTTGACAGAAACAAAATTGTCCAGTTCAAGCAGCACGCGCGGGTCGTGTGTGAACTCACAACCGAGCACACGAACCTGGGTGAAGTCGGCCATCTGGCGGTAAAGCGCTGTGGAACCCACAATCGCGCAGGTTGTATGCAAAAAATCCGGATCCAGTGCACCGGCGTTGGCAAGGTCCAGCAAGCCGTCTGACAGCATGCCGGAATGCAGGCGAAGCATGCGCCGGTCGCACAACAGGCGCGACAGGGCCATGGGCACTTTTCCCAGTCCTATCTGCAGCGAGCTGCCATCGGGCACCAGTGGCGCGATATGCCGCGCGATGGCCTCGGTGACCGGGCTGCTCTGGGTGTCGTAAATCGGCAGGGGCGTGTCAACTTCACAGACATGGTCAAGCCGTGCATACGGAATACTGGCCGCGCCCCTGATGCGAGGCGTTTGATGGTTGATCAGGCCCAGTACGCGGCTGGTTTTTTTCAGGATGGTCGGCATGAACTCGACGGCCGGTCCCAGTGAGCAGTTACCTTCCGCGTCGGGTGGCGCCAGCTGAACCACGGCCAGGTCAGGATCAACCCTGTCCAGTACATGGCGTACAAAGCCTGCGTAACTCAAGGGCAGGCAGCGGTAGCGCCCGCTGCGCTGCGCTGCCTGCAGGCCGGCATGCATGAACAGGCCGGTGACGCAGGCGCTTGCATCCATGGTCGACATGTCAATGGTGTTGATTCCGGGGACGTAACTGGTCAGGAGACGGAGGTTCTTCTGGTGCCCTGTATTGGCCAGCAGGCTGGACATGAAAGCCTGTGGCGCACCGCTCGCTCCGGGTACATAGACCAGCTCACCAGGCCTAACCAGGCTTGACAGGGCTTCAGTGCTTACCTGGCGCGGCCGGGCAGCATTTCTGGCGGGCGGCGGGCCGGACCCACCGGTGACTGGCGCCTGCGAGAGGCCTGGCTCAATGACTTTCATGCTTGGCGCATGCCGCCCGGTGGGCTGGCACGGAGTGGGTCGGGGGGTGAAGATGGCATGTGAAAGTTTTTTGTTTTGGCTTTATTGAACTATAGTATGTAGCCATACGATAATCTTGTCAATTGATTGAAGAATCAACGGATATGAGTGGATATGAATCACCAATGCCGCCAGCAAGGCATGTCCCGGCGCCGTGATGGTGCGGCGTTTCCGTGAGTCCAGCGTCCAGTTTTTTATCAAACCCGTGAAGTGAGCCTTTCAACCATGACCAGCAACCTGCGCCACTGGGCGACCCATTTCCCCGATCGGCTTGCCGCCCGCATTGGCTCCGATTCCATGAGTTACGGCAGTCTTGAGTCTCGAGCCAACCAGCTGGCACACGCGTTCGAGCATCTGGGCCTGGTGCGGGGAGACCACATTGTGGGTTTCCTGCCCAATACCACTTTCATGTTCGTGCTGGTGTGGGCGGCTTATCGCAGCGGCCTGTATTTCACGCCAGCGTCGACTTCGCTCTCGTTGGCGGACGCGGCCTACATCGTCAACAACAGCCAGGCAAAACTTGTGCTGGCGGACAAGGCTGTCAAGACGGCGGTCCCGGATCTTCCTGCACTGTGCGATGGTGGTATCCACTGGTTTTCCCACGGTGAGGCCATGCCCGGCTACAAGCCTGTGCAGGCGCTGATGGATGCCATGAACACGCTGCCGCGTGCAGTTGAGTATCCGGGGTCCCTGATGCTTTACACCTCTGGTACAACAGGTTCCCCAAAGGGGGTCTGGCGTCCGCTGCCCGCCGCAGACTACCTGGGTCCGCCCACATTTGCTGCAGACCTCATGGCGCTTTTTTCGCTTGACGAGCGCGTGCGTTACATGTCGACCGCGCCGCTTTACCACGCAGCACCCCTGCGGTTTGCGTTGACGGTGACCGCGGTTGGCGGCACGGTGATAGGCCTGCCGAAATTCGATGCGGAAGAAGCGTTGCGAACCGTGGTTGAAGAGCGCATAACGCATTCCCAATGGGTGCCGACCATGTTGCAGCGGGTGTTGCGCTTGCCTGAGGAGACCCGTCGCAACTTTCGTGCGCCTGAGCATGTGATGGCATTGCATTCGGCTGCTCCCTGTCCGGTGCCTGTCAAACACGCAATCATCGATTGGTGGGGGCCAATCCTCATGGAGTATTACTCGGGCACCGAAGGCGTCGGTCTGACAATGCTCGATTCGCTCGAATGGTTGAAGCATCCAGGCTCCGTGGGGAAGACGTTCAAGGGTGTCCCGCATGTGCTGGATGATGCGTGGGCCGAGCTTCCCGCCGGTGAAAGCGGTCGCATCTATTTTTCCGGCATCACACCGTTCCAGTATTTCGGGGACCCCGAAAAAACCGCCAACCGGACCAGCCCTCAGGGCTACCAGACGCTGGGTGATATCGGCTATCTGGACGGTGAAGGTTATATGTACCTGACGGATCGCATGGACGACATGATCATCTCGGGTGGCGTCAATATTTATCCGCAGGAAATTGAGTCCGCCATCATGGATTTGCCATGCATCGTCGACACGGGTGTCGTGGGGGCGGCGGATGAGGAGTTTGGTGAGCGGCCTGTTGCATTTGTTGTCGGTGACGGCAAACACTCGTATGCTGAGCTGGAAATGCTGCTGAAGTCGCATTGTGAAACCAGCTTGGGCCGCATCAAGTCGCCGGCCCGGTATGTTGTGCTCGAGCAGATGCCGCGGTCCCCCACGGGCAAGCTTTTGCGGCGTGACCTGCGCGACATGCTCAAAAGCACGCAAGCCGTTTGAGGGCAGGGCATCCGCCTGGTTCACGCTCACAGGCATTGTGAAATATCATATGCAAGCATTGTTATTGTGCTGCCGTGAACCCCGAGGGCACTGCGACCCTGAAAAAACAATCGGAAACAAGGCCATGCTGCCTTTTACGGTGAAGAAGGTTCCTTACGACGTGCAAAAGGACTTCACGGCCGTCTCGCACCTGGGCACAACACCGCCGGTGCTGTATGTCAATGGCTCAACGCCGATCACCAATCTGCGCCAGTTGTTTGATGTGACCAAAATGGAGCCGGAGGCCGCAAACTACGATTCCTATGGGAACGGTTCCAGCGCCCATGTGCTCAGAGAATTTCTGATCTGGCAGTTGGGGGTCAAGATGGTTCATCTGTCTGCCGAGATCGCCAAAATCGTCAAGGTGCCTGAACGCAACACAAGGCTGGTTGGCTTTGGGGTATTGACCTGAGCGGCGCCACCTCCGCACAGGCCAATGAACTCACCCGTACCGAGATGGCCAAATGGCAATTGATCATCAAGGACATGTCGCATATCAACTTCGACTGAGTTCGGGTAAATGATGTTGGCCTTTACGGCCCGGGAGTTTTGATGAAAGCCATCGTTTGTGAGAAGTGGACGCACTATAGCGGCCTGAAACTTCAGGAAGTTGCGCCGCCCGCCTTGTCGGCCGGCCAGGTTCGTATCGCCGTCCATTTTGCGACGGCAGGTTTTGGACAGACGCTGGTCATAGCCGGAAAATACCAGCGCAAGCCGCCGCTGCCTTTTGTGCCCGGCACCGAGATATCCGGTGTTGTCATTGAAGTCGCGCCCGGCGTGACGGAGTTCGCCCCGGGCGACCGAGTGGCGGCTGGACTTGACTGGGGCGGTTACGCCGAAGAAGCCGTTGCCAGCGTCGCTACTACCTGGCATGTGCCGGACGAGGTTAGTCTTGAGGTCGCCGCCACTGTCCCCCTGACATACGGAACCGCCTATGCGGCGCTGCATTGGCGTGGACGCATAAAGGCCGGTGAAACCCTGCTTGTTTATGGTGCTGCCGGCGGGATAGGCCTGCCCGCCGTGCAGTTGGGTCGTTTGGCCGGCGCACGTGTCATTGCAGTTGCGGGTAGCGGTGAGCGGACCCGGATCGCTACCTCCTACGGCGCGCATGGCGCGGTGGTGCATGGGGAAGGCAGTTTAAGCCAGCAGGTTCGTGAGCGCAATGGCGGGCGCAATGTGGACCTGGTGTTTGATCCCGTGGGCGGCGCGCTGTTCGACGAAGCCCTGCGTTGCCTCAAGCCGGAAGGGCGAATCCTGGTCGTGGGTTTTGCCAGCGGCGTGGTGCCGCAGATACCCGCCAACATCCTGCTGGTAAAAAATGCCGAGATTATCGGTTTCAACTTTGGCCTCTATATTGGCTGGGGCCTGACGGACGAGCGCGAATATTTCAAGGACAAGTTGCGGGCCATGATGCAGACACTGTTTGCGCACATTGCATCGGGCGAACTTAAAACGGTGCCGTCCACGACCTTCCCTCTAAGTCAGCTGACAGAGGCCTTCGATTCAGTGATTGAACGGCGTGCTGTCGGGCGCGCGGTCATCCGGATTGTTGCCGCTGCGTAGCCCGGCGGCCTTCATCTACGCAGGTGCCGCCGCATTCAATCACGCGAATATTAAAACGGCCCGTAGCATGGTACAGCGGAGAAACCGAGAGAAATACCGATCCGGCGTCCAGTTGGAACATGGCCCGCAACCTCTTTGCCGGCTACGGGAGTTCATGGCGCCGCGCATATGACAACAGGGGCCGGCGTATGCCCTTGGGAAAGCCGGTCGTGCCTGACGAATACATGAACTCGCGTCTCACCCGACGTTCTGTCAGGCCCCGCGACCACAACCAGTGCGCTACCTTGTTGGCTGGCTCGTCCAGTTCGCGGTAGGTATGGCAATGCTGGTGCCCGTGCATTTGCACGGCAGGTTTTTGCGGTTGGGTCAAGGCCCAGTCATGCTGCAAGGTCATGATGGTTTCCTCTTGTATATTAATGGTCTGGTTGCATATTAACTGTGAGCATACTACACTGCCTTTGACAAGCTGAATCCGACCAACATCCGATCAACAAGAGCAGGGGTCTTGCGCCCCGTACTGGAGACAAAGACATGAACAGTTCCCGACGTCAGGTCCTGGCAGGCACGTTTGCGCTGGGTTGCGGCGCATTGGCAAAAGGCGTTTTTGCGCAGGATGCATGGCCCAGCAAGCCGATACGCTTTATCTCGGCCGGCGCTCCCGGCGGTGGCAGCGATATTTTTGTACGCGTGCTTGAAACGCGTCTGAAGGACAGGCTGGGACAGAACCTGTTTATCGAAAACCATCCTGGCGCCGGCGGCATGACGGCCGCCGCCGTGGCCAACAGCGCAAAGCCCGACGGCTATACCTTCTTTATCAGCAACGTCGCTACCAACGGCATAGGTGTCAGCCTGTATCGCAAGCCGACCTTTGATCCAAAAAAGGATTTGCCGCCGGTCGCCCGCATAGCGACGTTCTCCAATGCCCTGGCCATACGCGCGGACAAGGGCATCAACTCGGTGGCCGAGCTTGTCGCCTACCTGCGTGCGAATCCCAAAAGGGGTTTCTTCGGCTCGGCCGGCTCGGGAACAAGTTCGCACCTGTCCTCACTGTTGTTTGGCCAGCGCATAGGTGTTGAACTGACGCATGTACCCTACAAGGGCACTGCTGCCAACCTGAATGCGTTGCTGGCGGGCGAAGTCCTGTTCTCCATGGACAACCTGCCGCTGTACACACAGCACGCGAAGGCGGGCACCCTCAAACTGCTGGCCGTGACACGCAATGTGCGTTCACCGGGCAATCCGGACCTGCCGACCATGCAGGAGGCCGGTATCAAGGACTTTGACATCTCCAGCTGGTACGGCATTTCAGCCGCGACAGGTACGCCGCAGGCCATCATCGACCGCATGGGGCTGGAGATTGTCAATGGGCTGGCTGATCCGTCGGTGATCTCGAAAATTCGCGATATCGGGGCTGATCCAGCGCCGCTTGGCCCGCAGGCTTATGCGGCATTTATCAATTCGGAAATCCAGAAATGGATGCCACTGGTCAAATCATCCGGAGCGATGGTTGATTAAGCGGAGGTGAACGCACGTCAGGAAAGGCCGCCTTCAACTCCAAATCTGCGCACAGGCATCAGCTGACATTGCGCTGGGCCTTCTCCTTTTCGGCGCGAGAGCGCACCAGCGACTTGGCCTCGGCCCAGTCGTCTGGCGTCAACCGGCCCAATGCGGCGAAGGTGCTGGGGGCAGCCAGATGGTGGCCACCATCGAGGGCAATGTTTTGTCCTGTGAGGTATTCACAGCCGTCGGCCTGCAGGAAGGTCAGCAGATTGCACAATTCGTGCATGCGGCCGAAGCGCTGCATAGGCACTTCGTCCTTTGAAGCAGCGCCCACATTGGCTTTTGGAATCGGCGCGAGTTTTTCCCAGGCGCTTTCCGTTGGAAATGGGCCTGGCGCCACCGCATTGACGCGAATGTTGTGCCGTCCCCATTCGACCGCCAGCGACATGGTCATCGCATGGACGGCAGTCTTGGCCATGACCGAGGGCAAAACGTAGGCCGAACCGGTCCAGACCCAGGTCACCAGCATGCTGACGACCGAGCCCGGCAAGCCCTGGGCAATCCAGCGCCGGCCGCAGGCCAGTGTGGCAAACAAGGCGCCGTCCATGACGGTGGAGCGCACCGCCTCGAAACCACGCGGACTGATCTCCACCGACGGCGAGATGAAGTTGGCGGCAGCGTTGTTGACCAGGCCCGTCAGCGGCCCGCCTTGCCAGATGTTTTCCACCATGGTGTCGATCTGATCGGCATCGCGCACGTCACAGAGGTGGTATTGGGCGCTGCCGCCGTGCTGTGCAGTGGCCTGCAGTTCGGCGATGGCCTCCTGCAGCACGGCTTCCCGGCGCCCGCAGATGTGGACGGATGCGCCTTGCGCGGCGAACTGGCGTGCCAGTTCCTTGCCTAATCCGGTGCCGCCGCCCGTGATCAGGATGCGTTTACCAGCCAGGGCGTCGGCACGAAACGGGGTGGCGGGCAAGACGCTCTCCTAGGCCTGGTGTTTGGCGGCGGCGGATGCCCCGGCATCCCTGCCGGATTTCAATCCGGCAAACATCTGGCGCCCTATGATGTGTTTCATGACTTCTATGGAGCCGCCCGCAATCTTGACAATACGTGCGTCGGCGTAAGCACGGGCAATCGGGTATTCCCACATATAACCCCAGCCGCCGAAAAGCTGCAGGCATTCGTCAACGACCTTGCAGTGCAGGTTGGTGAGCCACATTTTGGCCATCGCCGCATCAATTGCGTCCAGCTCGCCTTTCATGAAGGCGTCTATGCACCGGTCCACAAACTGCCGGCCCACCACGGCTTCGGTCTTGAGTTCGGCCAGCTTGAACTGGGTGTTTTGAAAATCCGCAATGGTTTTTCCGAAGGCCTTGCGCTGCGAGGTGTAGTCCACTGTCCATTCAATCACTGTCTCGGCCACCGTGGCCGAACGTATCGCCTGTGCCAGCCGTTCCTGCGCGAGTTTGGTCATCATCAGCTCGAAGCCCTTGCCTTCTTCGCCCAGCATCGCCGAGGCGGGAACGCGCACGTCGTCAAAAAACAGCTCCGAGGTGTCTTGCGCCTTCATGCCCAGCTTGCTCAGGTTTTTGCCGCGCCTGAAGCCCGGCAGGCTGGTATCGACCAGGAACAGCGTCACGCCTTTCGCGCCGCCGGCGATGTCGGTCTTGGTTGCAAGCACGATCACATCGCACAGCTGGCCGTTGGAGATAAAAACCTTTTGACCGGAGATGACATAGTCGTCGCCGTCGCGTACGGCCCTGGTACGGATCGCCTTCAGGTCCGAGCCGGCATGCGGTTCGGTCATGCCCAGGGAGCCTATGGCTTCTCCGCTCACCATTTTCGGCAGCCACTGTTTTCGCTGGGCCTCGCTGCCGAAAGCGGAAATATAGGTAGCCACCAGGTCGCAATGAATCATGAAGCCCGGGCCGGTAAAGCCCGAGCGTGCCATTTCTTCAAACACCACCACATCGAACAGGTAGTCGGCGCCGGCGCCGCCATATTGCTCCGGCACCGTGCAACACAGCATGCCTGCCGCACCGGCTTTCAGCCACAGCTCGCGCGGCACGATGCCGGCGCTTTCCCAGGCGGCGTGGTGGGGCGCGATCTCGTTTTCAATAAAGCGTCGCACCATGCTACGGAACGCTTCGTGGTCTTCATTAAACAGTTCACGCTTTAACACGTTGGATTACCTTTCGGGGGTGGATTGGGTCAGCGAGGTGAAGGGGCCACCGCTCCAGGCTGGTGTGACACCGGCCAGGCAGGCGGCGACATCCAGAAAAGCCGGGTCGCCGGTGTCCGGTTGCGCCGCATACGCGCTGGCCAGGCGCTGCTGCTGCTGGATAGACTGGCCGCGCAGGCCCTGCAATATGCTGAGCGGACCGGGGGTGTGCCAGGGCAGGCACCGAAGCTGTGTGGACAGGACAGTGGCGGCCACGGCGCTGCCGCCCTGGGCCGCGATGATTTCGAGTACGCGACCGTAAGGCCCGGATGGCGCCAGTACTGCCCAAGGTGTCGCCGGGGCTGTATCGGCTGCTTCAGCGAGCACACGTAAGGCGATGCGATGGTGCTTGCCGTGCTGGTCGACAAGTTCAAGCGTATCGGCGGGCAGGTTTGCATCAGCCGCCTGCGGCAGCTTGATTTTTGCCAGTGCATCGGCCCAGGCTTGCCGCGCGCTGCTGATGGCTCCAAGGCCCATGCGTTCGATGCGCGCATCGGCTGGCGGCGCCAGTTCCCGTTCGGCGCGCAAACGTTCCAGAAACAGCGTGCCTACCATGTTGCCCGCTACCGGATTGAACATCAGGCGCAGGAACTGGTGCATTTCCACCGCGGTGGCTTCAGCCAGCGGCAGGCGCGCACCCTTGAGTACGCTGTCAATGATGGCGCTGTAGGCCGGGTAGTCCGCTAAGTCCTGCCCGCTGATGCCGTGCCGGGAGGCGATGGCGTGCGCCTCGGCCTCGCTGTGCGCGGGAACATCTTCTTGAGCCAGTCGCGGGAACTTGGCTGCGGCGTCATACACCTTGCCCTGCAATCCGCGTGCGACAACCCTGGCCTCGTCCAGCAGCCGCGCGGCCGGCACCGCCTGTGCAAACAGGCCAAAGCGCACAGCATCGGCCGGCGTGATGGAGCGGCCGCTCAGCAACATGTCCATGGCCGTTTCGAAGCCGGCCAGGCGGGGCAAACGCTGCGTGCCTCCGGCACCGGGCAACAGGCCCCAGCGTACTTCAGGCAGCCCGAGCTGCGTGCGTGCATCGTCGGCGACCAGCCTCGCGCGGCAGGCCAGCGCGAGTTCCAGCCCGCCTCCCAGTGCGATGCCATTCACTGCGGCCACCCATGGTTTGGGAGAAGCTTCCAGCCGGACAAATTGGCGGCCCAGCCGTCCGCACAGCTCAAACATGGCATCCGCGCCCGCAGTACGGGCGGCATCGGTGTAGCCGCGCACCATGATCAGGTCGGCGCCGGCCAGGAAGCCCGGTTTTCCGGAGGTCAGCACCACGCTTTGCACGGCCGGGTCGCTGTCGACGCGGTCCATCAACATGTCGAGCGCATCCATCAGCTCGACCGAAAAAACGTTCATGCTCTTGCCGGGCATGTCGATGGTCGCAAGCAGGATGCCGTCCGGCTCCAGGGTGGTATGAATCTGCGTGATCAAAAAGGGTGCTCCATGTTGCAAGGTGTTTAAGCGACCGTACGGTCCTGGCCGGCCCAAAGCGCCTGGCGCAACACACGCTTGAGGATCTTGCCGGCCGGGCTGATGGGCAATGCATCGGCAAAGCGAATGTCCTTGGGCACCTTGTAGCCAGCGATCAGCGTCCGGCAGTGCTGCATGAGTTCCTCTGCCGTTGCCGGGCTGTCTTTTTTGAGCACGACCACGGCCACCACCTTCTCGCCCCAGCGCTGATCGGGTGCGCCTATGACCGCCGACATCGCCACCGCAGGGTGTTTCTGCAGTGCCTGTTCGACTTCGGCTGAATAAATGTTTTCGCCGCCGCTAATGATCATGTCCTTGACCCTGTCCACGATGTACAGCAGGCCGTCGGTGTCGCGGTAACCGGCATCGCCGGTACGGTACCAGCCGCGCTTTAATACGGCGGCGGTGGTTTCAGGCTGGTTTCGGTAAGCCACGAACAGCGATGGGGAACGCACCAGGAACTCGCCGATCTCGCCATCGGGCAGCTCGTCACCGGCTGCGTTGACAACCTTGAGGTCTATCAATGGCAGTGGTGTGCCGCAGGACTTGAGTTTGTCCTCCCGATTCAGGTCATGCTGCTCGGGACGCAGGATGGTGATGGCCCCGGAGCTTTCGGTCGCGCCATAAAACTGCATGAACTGGCATTTCATCTCGACCATTGCGCGTTTGAGCAATTGGGCATTGATGGGGGAACCAGCGTACATGGTCAAGCGCACGGAGGAGAAGTCGGTATCCTTTGCGGCCGGATGGTCCAGCATCATCTGTATCACCACCGGCGCCAGCACCAGGATGGTTGGCCGGTCGGTCTGCACCAGCCCGAGCAGCTTGCCCGGATCCAGTGCCGGGAGTATGGACACGGTGGAGCCGTTGTACATGGACTGCACCGGGAGCGCCGCCCCCAGCAGATGGAAGTTGGGCATCACCATCAGCAATACATCGTCGGCGTGCCACTGGAACACCGGTTCGAAGTGCTCGCACAGGCGCATGTAATTGAGCCCCTGGTGGGATATCTCGACACCCTTGGCCTGGCCGGTCGTGCCCGAGGTGTACATCAGCAGCGCGATTGATCGCGGGTCTTCGGGCATGCCGGGGTCGGTCGCGGGTGCATCGCCGCACCACGCAGTCAGGCCGCTGTCGCCCGGTGCGGCAGAGTCGAAAACCACGATCCTGAAAGGCTTGGAAGCCCCATCGCGAACAGCTTCCATCACTGCCGCAAACTCCTTGTCCACAAACACCAGTGTTGGCAGGGCGTCGTTGACGATGGGAATCAGTTCCGCAGTCGCCAGTCGCCAGTTCAAGGGCAAGAGGGCGCAACCGGCTTTCCCGGCGCCCATCAGAACCTCAAAAAACGGGATCGAGTTCTTGCCGAAAAAACCAACAACCGCGCCCGGGCCAGCACCGTTTTGCATGACTGCGCGCGCAATGCGGCTGGTCAAGGTGTGGAGCTCGCTGAAACTCAGCTTGCGCTTGCCTTCAATGAGCGCCGTCTTGTCGGGCGTGGTTTGGGCGTAGTGACGCACGATGTCCGGTACTGACTTAATATCTGCATGAAGCCACATGAGGTTTGCCTCCCTGTTTTTCCTTGACGCTGCGGGCCCGATTTTTTCCAGCTTTTCAGCTCAGGTGTTTCTTGAAGTCCGGCTTGCGTTTTTCATTGAACGCCCGAACACCCTCCTTGGATTCTTCTGACTGGTAGTAGTGCTTGACGGTCTGTATGCCCATAAAACCTATGCCGCGTATGTTCTCGCTGTCGGCGTTGAAGGAGCGTTTGGCGATGGTCAGTGCGGTGGGGCTCATCTGGTTGATTTCCTTGCACCACTGCTCAACCTCGGCATCCAGCTGCTCGTGCGCCACCACCTTGTTGACCAGGCCCATCGCTGCGGCCTCCGCAGCGGTATAACGACGGCACAGGAACCAGATCTCGCGCGCTTTTTTCTCACCGACGATGCGCGCCAGGTAGGCTGTACCCCAGCCCGGATCAACCGAACCGACTTTGGGGCCAACCTGGCCGAAGGTGGCTTTTTCAGATGCGATGGTGAGGTCGCACATGGTCGCAAAGACGTTTCCGCCACCGATGGCAAAACCCTGTACCTTGGCAATGGACACCTTGCGCAGGTCGCGCAGTGCGGTTTGCATTTCCTCGATGGGCATGCCCACGGTGCCGCGCGGGCCATACAGGCCATCTTCGCTCAGATGCACCTTTTGATCACCGCCGGTACAAAAGGATTTGTCTCCCGCACCCGACAGCACCATCACATTGGCGGATTTTTCCTCATCGGCGCGGCGCAGTGCGTCGATCAGTTCTTCGAGGGTCTGGTTGCGAAAGGCGTTGTACACCTCGGGCCGGTTGATGGTGACGTTTACCACGCCATCCTTGACTTCATAGAGGATGTCTTTGTATTGCTTGCTCATGGCTATCTCCTTAACCGTGCATGGTGAGACCGCCAGAGACGCTGATGGTCTGGCCGGTGATGAAGGCAGCGTCATCGCTGGCCAGGAAGGCTACAAGGCCGGGGTAGTCGTCAGGCACCCCGATGCGGCCAAGAGGCACGCCACGCACCATCGCATCGCGGATCTTCTGGCCCTGTTCTCCGGTGCCGACAAAAGAGTCCATGGCTGGTGTATCGGTCGGGCCGGGGCAGACGGTGTTGATCGTGATGTTGCTGCGCGCTACCTCGCGTGCCAGAGCCTTGCCGAAAGCGATGGTGGCGCCCTTGCAGCCTGAATACACCACCTCGCCCGAAGAGCCTACCCGGCCCGCATCCGAGGCGATGTTGATGATGCGCCCGGCTTTGCGGGCCGACATGCCCTGTGCCACGGCGTGCGTCATGTGCAGGGGCCCGAAGTAGTTGATGGACACGACCTTTTTCCAGAAAGCTTCATCCGTCTTGAGGAAGGGAATCGGTGTGTCCCAGCCGGCGTTGTTGACCAGGATGTCGGTCCCGCGTCCGGTGGCGGCTTCGAATTCAGACACCGCCTTGACGACGGCGCTGTAGTCGGTGATGTCGCAGGTGACTGCCACGGCCTTGCCGCCGGCCGCCTTGATGGCGCTCACTGTTTGTCCGGCCGCTTCGGCGCGGATGTCAAACACGCCGACCGTGACGCCTTCGGTGGCCAGTCGATGTGCAATGGCCTGGCCGATGCCGCTGCCGGCGCCGGTCACGATGGCGGTTTTGTCCTGGATGCCTCGCATCGGGATCTCCTGTGTTGGTTCGAGAAACGCATCAAGCTGATGCAGCAATAATGATAAGCTAGTGAACTATATGGCTGCAATCAATTTAATGCGGAATTGATCGGGGTTTTCCCTGTTGTTTCTGTGTGCCCATTTCTTTTTCCTTTGGTGATTTTGATAAAATGTATGTAAACATATGGTAATTAACGGGCCATGTTGGCTGTGAGGTGTTATGGTCAAAAAAAATCACGGTATTGATTGGGAGCTCCGGCTTGGATACCTGATCCACGATGTTTCACGCCTGCGCCGCAGTGCTTTCGACCGCTGCATGAAACCTTTGAATGTGACGCGTGCGCAATGGTGGGTGCTGGCCTACCTGTCGCGTGAAGACGGCATGCCCCAGACCCGACTGGCGGAGGAACTTGACATCGGCAAAGTGGCTATAGGCGGGCTGATTGACCGGCTCGAAAAATCGGGATTCCTCAGGCGTGAACCTGATGCGTCTGACCGCCGCGTGAACCGTGTGTTTCTTGAGGCGGAAGGCCAGCGGCTGGTCACCAGCATGCGCAAGATCAATCACGGCATGAACGAGAAGATTCTGGCGGGCCTGGGTGATGACAAACTTGAGTCAACGGCTGCTGCATTGATAGCGATCAAGGCCAACCTGCTAGCCTATCTCCAGGCTACCGAGGCCTGAAAAAGGTCCGCGCGCAGGCCTTGAACCCAAACGCACCCCATCCGGACTGTTCATTGCTGCCGGCCTGACCGGAGGCCGCGAAAATTTCCTAAACGCCCCGCGTCAGGGTGCTGGGCTGCCACCAATCCAGCGGCAGCGGGATTCAACCCTTCGTTTCAAATGTCACATCCTGCTCCCAGCTCGCGTTGTCAAGACGTTGCATGCGTGGATAGTGCTCGGCAAACACCTGGAGCAATTCGTCGCGCGGGAGTTCATCGAACTCACCCCGAAAATTGACATACTCCATGTGGCGCTGGCCAGCCAGGTCCAGCGGGTGATAGATCGAGTCGGCTGTGCCGTCGAACTCCAGCGTATGAAGGTGCAGCTTGTCGCAAAGCTCCTTGTTGAATGCGGGTGTTGCCTTGAGCCACTGCCCGCCAATCTGGATGGCCGTGTAGCCATGGCAATAGAACATGTCGGTACCCATGACTTCGCGCAGCCGCGCGGTCGACAGATGGTTGCGCACGTCCGCCAGACCCACCCGCGCGGGCACGCCTGCAGCACGGCATGCGGCTGCCAGCAATGTGGCTTTGGTCACACACCAGCCAAAGCCGTCCGCCAGCGTGCGGCTGGCCTTCAGGCCATCAACCGACAGGTCGATCTTGTAGGGGTCGTAACGAAAGTTGTCGCGCACTGCGTAATACAGTTTCACGGCACGCTCGCGGTCGTCCGCTGCACCGTGCACCACAGACTGGGCGAACGCCACGACCGCGGCGTGACTGGAGTCCACCATCGCGGTGGGACGAAGCGCGGCAGAGATATCGGTGATATGCATCAGCAGCCCCTGAAGACCGGCTTGCGGCGTTCTGCCTGGGCGGCAACACCTTCCTGCGCATCAGCGCTACCCGCCACGCGTGCCAGCGTCAGGGCTTCGTCTTCGAGTTGCGCCGCAAACTGCAAGGCCCCGGCGCGCAGGAACAAACGCTTGATCTCGCCGTAGGCCACCGTCGGCCCCCCGGCCAGCTCCTGCGCGAGCGCCAGTGCCTGGGGCTGCAGTTCGGCGTCCGGGACCACGCGGTCCACCAGGCCGGCTTGCAGGGCGGCCTGACTATCCAGCACCTCGCCCAGCAGGACAAACCGGCGCGCCCGCGCGGCGCCCATGCGCGATGTGAACGTGACACTGGAGCCGGAATCGCAACTGAAACCTATCCTGGAAAATGCCGAACCAATGCGCGTTGATTCGCCCGCGAGCACCATGTCGCAGCCCGCCAGCAGGGCGGCAGCGCCGCCCATGGCCCAACCCTGTACCGCCACCACCACGGGTACCGGCAACTCCCACAGGCGCTGCAGGCCCATATGCAGGTCGCTGGTCCAGCTGCGTACCAGGGAGCCGAGCCTGTCGCGCTGCGGGTAAAGGGCCTTCAGGTCGCCGCCAAAACTGAAGTTTTCGCCATCGGCACGCAGCAGCACACCGCGCAGTGCGGGCTTGTCCCACAGGTCCAGCACCACCTGTTTGAAGTCGCGTGTAAATTCGCCGTCGAAGGGGTTGCCGCGTGCCGGCTGGCAAAGGCTGATGATGGCCAGTCCTTGCTGCATCTCGACACGCATGCATGACAGGGCACTCATGCCGCCACCTCGCCCAGCGCCTGTAAGCGGGCAACCTCATCGCCTGTAAAACCCCAGTCCACCAAGGTCTGAGCCGTGTTGCTTCCTGGCACAGGTGGTGCATTGCGCAAGGAGGAGGGTGTCCGGCTGAAGCGTGGGGCCGGCTGCGGCTGTATGACGCCGTCCACTTCGGTGTAAACACCGCGCGCCACGCTGTGGGGGTGGGTCACCGCCTCGTGGGGGCTGAGAACGGGCGCAAAGCATGCATCGCTGCCTTCCAGCAGCGTGCACCATTCATCGCGTGTGCGTTTGGCAAAAACCCCCGCCAGTCGTTCGCGCAGCCGCTTCCAGCCGTTTTGATCGTTCTGTTTGGGCAAGGTTTCATCTTTCAGGCCTAGGCGTTCCAGCAACTCTTCGTAAAAGCGCCGCTCGACGGCTCCGACGGAAACGTGCAGACCGTCGGAGGTCTCGTAAACGTCGTAGAAGGGCGCGCCTCCATCGAGCAGGTTTTCACCGCGCGGATTTTTCCACATACCCATCTGCAGGAGTGCGTATTGCATGGTCATCAGGCTGGCCACCCCGTCAACCATGGCGGTGTCAACCACCTGACCCTTGCCGGAGCTACGCGCTTCGATGATGGCCGCCAGCATACCCATGGCCAGGAAGAGCGCGCCGCCTCCGAAGTCGCCGATCAGGTTGAGCGGCACGGCGGGCTTGCCCTGGGCCGGGCCGATGCCGTGCAGGGCGCCAGCCAGCGCGATGTAGTTCACGTCATGCCCGGCAGCAGGCGCCAGGGGGCCGTTTTGCCCCCAGCCAGTGATACGGCCATAGACCAGTTTTGGGTTTATGCGGAGGCAGTCGTCCGGGCCTAATCCAAGTTTTTCCATCACGCCGGGCCGGAAGCCTTCCATCAAGGCATCGGCATTGCCGATAAGCCGCAGCAGGCTGTTCCGGCCTTCTTCGGATTTCAGGTTGATTGCCACGGAGCGTTTGTTGCGGTTGAGCAGGTCAAAACGGGGCGGGAAATCAATCCCGCGATCCGATGCCGCCAGGCGCTCAACACGAACGACGTCCGCGCCCATGTCGGCCAGCAGCATGCCGCAGAACGGGCCGGGGCCCATGCCGGCCATTTCAATCACGCGAATACCGTGCAGCGGTCCAGCCATAGCCATATTGCCTTTTGTTTTGTGGTTCAGTGTGTGACGGACACAGCAGCCGGGTTGCGCGTCTTGAATGTGATCGGGCTGCTTTTTTGTGCACATGCAGGCGCGCACATCATGCCGGCCGTCATCAGCTGGTCGACTTCGCCCTCGACTTTCAGGTCTTGCTGGCGGCGGCTGGCGCCTTCCTGGCGCAGGTCATCCAGCGCAAACAGCGCGGCGCCCAGCGCCCCGGCGACCTGGGGATGGCTGGGAATGATGAGTTTTGTATTGAGCGCTTCCTCAATATGCTTGATGGCCGCGATGTTGCGCGCAACGCCACCGGTCATCACGATGGGGTCACGCTGCCCGACACGGGCGACCAGCCCGACGATGCGTTTGGCCACGGCCGCATGCACCCCGTCCAGAACGACGGGTTTGGCGCAACCTTCAGCCAATAGCGCGATGACTTCGGTTTCCGCAAAAGTGGCGCACATGCTGGTGACCTTCACGGATTCGGTGGCAGCCAAAGCCATTGTTCCCATGTCTTCTATCTCGACGTTGACAGCGCGCGCCAGCACTTCCAGGAATTTCCCCGTGCCTGCGGCGCAGCGGTCATTCATGGCGAATTGCGCCACCAGTCCGCCGGAGTCCACTGCAATCACCTTGCTGTCCTGCCCGCCAATGTCGATCACCATGCGGGCCTCGGGCACCAGGGCCACCGCGCCGCGCGCGTGGCAGGTGATCTCGGTGATAGTGCGGTCGGCGAGGTCCAGCATGCGCCGGCCATAACCCGTGGCGACACAGCGTTTGATCTCGTCAAGCGTGATGCCGGCCTCCTGCAGCGCGCCCGCGAGCGCGTGCTTCACGCCTTCGTCGCTGACCGCCCCTTTTTGCGATACGCAGGAAGCGACTACCGCACCTTCATCATCAAGGATGACGGCCTTGCCCGTGGTGGATCCAAAATCAATGCCGAGTACATAGCTTGTCATGACAACTCCTGAGATATATGGGGCGGGCTGCTAGGGCCCCGCCACAAGCACCGCCCGCAACCAATTTAAAAGCGGTTGCGCTGCCGGCGCGCTTCGATTGCCTCAAGCATGGCCTCGACGCGGCTGTTGACAACCTCATCTTTGTAATAGGACTCGTCCACCATGTCGCCCTCGAACATGCAGGTCTGGATACCCAGGCGCTTGGTTACGGCCTCGGCGAGCATGAACTGCGGGTAGGAGAAAGCGCGGCAGGTCCGTGCGCCGTGCAGCACCAGGCCATCAATGTCGTAGAACTCGCAGTGCTCGATGACCTTGTCTATCATCTGCGGCGCTGAAATGCTGATCGGGCAGGTCAGGTAGTTTTGCGCCATGCCGTCCAGCGGGTCGCTCAGGTCAATCACCTCTGTTTCATGCCAGAAACCCATGTGGGTGTAACGCCCGGCCACCATGCAGGCGTCGTAACCGGCCATCTTGTCAGACAGCCAGCCGATCTTGTTCCAGTTCATGATGCCGTCCCAGAACAGGCGGTACTTCTCAACCGGGACCGAGCCAATCCCGTTGTTGAGGCGGTCCTGGATCTCGTCCCTTTTGATGGTGAAGTAATCCACAATATCCTGGTTGCCGGGCAGGAAGTTGACGGGCGCAATGCTGTTCGTCCATTCAAAGAAATTGGCGGGCGAGGGCTTGGCGTTGCACAGGCGCATGGCCTCGATCTTGATTTCGGCGGCCTTCTTGATAAAACCCATGATTTCACGCAGTTTGTCGTGATCAAAGGGTTTGCCGGTGATGCCTTCGATAAAGCTGATGCAGCCGCGCAACTGTTGCACAAGAAAGTCGACCGACTCACGGTACTCGGGGCCGCTCATGTATTTGGCCGAGGGTTTGTTGCCCCAGATCCAGGGCAGCGAGATGTTGAATACCGGAACCTTCTTGCCGAACTGGCGGTAAATCATGTCGTCCCACTGCTGGCCGGTGCTGCAAAACGGATAGGCGCTGATGATCATGTCGGGCACCGGAATGCGCGAGGCCAGGCTGCGGCGCTCGGCCGGGTCGCTTGGCAGCATGATGTTTTTGGCTTCTTCGGTCGAGCGCTGGCTCAAGATGCCGCAGCCAATGTGGGTGCGGGCGTAGGAACACAACTCGCGGTCATAGCCCGCCGCCTCGGCGGCCTCTTGCGCAGGCCCTTCTTCATTGCGGGCGGCCATCAGTGCGGCGGCTGCCTCGCCATGGCACCAGGCGATGTCGGCGGCCTGCAAGATGGGGTTGATGGCCACGCCCTCATACCAGCACACCAGCTTGCCGTTTTCCTTGGCCTTGAAAAGATCTTCCCAGTAATCGGTGACCATTTTGTTGTTCAGCTTGGTCGCCTTCAGTCGGTTGGACCGCTTGACGACCGGTTCTTCGATGGTGCTTGTGTTCATTGCGAATTTCTCCAGTTTGGGTTGGTACTCAGGCCATTGCCGCGGTATTGACTTCATTGCGCCGCTTGATCATTTCGACGAAGGACTCGACGCGTGTGCGGATATTGCCCGCTGCGACCATCTCGTGCTCGGTTTCGACCAGCAGGTGCGGCATGCCGTTGGTCTCGAAAGTTTTCTTGATGCGCGGGTAGTAGAAGTAATGCGGTTCGCAGAACTTGGCCATCAGCACGATCATTCCCTGCGCGCCACAGGCGCCGACGGCCTTGAGCAGCCATTCGTCCCAGTCGGTCTTGGGGTCGATGCGGGTCGGGCAGGGCGCGCCCCAATTGCGGCCGATGTACCACCGGGCGAGCGCCAGCACCGGGTCGCCGCGGGTGTCCACGTCGGTAGAGGCATAACGGTAGCCATGGTACAGGTCGTCATCGACTACCGTCACGCCGCACTGCTCGATCAGGTCCAGCACTTCAAGCTTGGGCGCCTGGCACAGGTGGCCGGACAGGTACAGGGGTACTTTGCCGACGTTGCCGTCACCTGTGCCTTGCAACTGGGCGGTCAATTCGCGCAGCATCCGGTTGTGTGTGGCCTTGTCCATCACCATGCTGGACTTGACGATATGCTGCATCTCGCTGGAACTCAGGCTCACCGTGCCTGCACGGCGTTGCACATAAAGGTTGCGGATGAGCTGGCGGTTCTCGTTGAACAGCGCAATGCTGGCGTGCAATGCTTCTTCCGTGACCGTGACGCCCAGTGTCTCTTCGAGGCCTTCAATCAGGCGGCGCAGGATGCGCACGGCATTTTCTTCCGACCAGGCATCACGCAGCGAGGGAATGAGCTGGTAGAAATGAACCTTGGTCTCGGGCATGCGCAGGCGCATCATGTCCGCCGCGCTCAGCACCTGCACGCAATGGTCGCCAAACATGATGGCGTCAACGAAGCCCAGGTCACCTTTTGCGGCCTGGTCAACCAGGCTGCGCGTATAGCCGCAGTAAAAGGGATAAATCGATGCATGCCCGACAGTAATGGGGTCCTCCGCTTCCTGCAGGATCATAGGCAGCGCGCCCGCCGCATGCACGGCCTCGGCCGGGAAATGCATGGGAAACGAGCCGACGACCTTGCCGCCGGTTGCCTGTTTCCAGGCGACGGCGCTTGCGCCGGGCGCCGCTGCAGCGGCGGCAAGTTGTTCAAGGATCTTGTTCATCGTTGGGGTCTCCGGTAATTGTGTGGATGCAGGAAAACTGGCTGCTTTTGAATAATATAGTGAGTAATACTCACCAAGTCAAGCTGGGGATTAACCTGAAAAAAATCAGGCGGCTGAAATGCCGCCATTGGGGCTGATCGTCTGGCCCGTGATGCGTGCGGCTTCCGGTCTTGCAAGAAACAAGATGAGGTGGGCCAGGTCTTCCGGCTGGGTCAATCCCAGGCTTGCCATGCGGGCTGCCTTTTCAAACAGCTTGGCGCTGAATCCATCGCGCGTGACGCGGTCATAGGTGAGTGTTCCTTCTATGAGTGATGGCGTCAGCGTGTTGATGCGGATGCCGTCCCGTTTGGCTTCCATGGCCAGCGTGCGCGAAAACATCACAATGCCGGCCATTGCCGCGCCAATCACCGACTCGCCTGGGGTGGCCAACTTGCCGGCGTCCGAGGCGATGTTGATGATGAGTCCGCTGCGCTGCTCGCGCATCCAGGGCAGCACGATGCGGCTCATCAGCAGGGGGGCGAGCATCTGTCCAAGCAGCATGGGTGCGATGTCTTCGATGGGTGTGTCGTGCAGCAGGCGTGGCACGATGGCGGCTACGGTGGAATTGACCAGCACGTCAATGCGGCCCAGATGCTGGCGCGCCCTGTCTGCCGCCTGCACGGCTTGCGCCGGGTCATTGGCGTCGCCAGCTATGAATTCGACCCTGGCTGTGGGGGCGTGGGAGAGGACTTCTGCGCAGGCCTGCCGGCCCCGTTCGGCATTTCGCCCGACGAGGGTAATTCCCGGTGACCCCGCGAGGGCGAACTGTATGGCGGTGGCCAGGCCAACACCGGCGGTGCCGCCAACGATCAGTACGTGGCTTTCGGTGAGTGCGCGGGCTGGGGGTCTTTCATCTTGTGGCATGGAATTCTTTCTTGTGGTGTGGTGGGGTGTGCATCGGTTGAGGCGATTAATATTGCATATCTTGTGTTGGCATACTATATTTATATTTTAATGCTTAAGGAAGTTGAACTCACCATTGGTATTTGCTAATTTACAGAGGAGCTTACGCCTAAGGATGAGGGAAAACAATATTTTTGAATAGTCATACTTACTGGTGTTTACCCCCATTCCTGAGGAACCGTATTGGTCTATAAAATTCGCTTGCGTACTAAATTCGCAAATCAACAGAAGTTGCGAAAACCACGATGCCAAAACTTACAGTTACGAATGCCCAGATCTTTTACGACGACTCGATAGAGGCGGTGCGTGATGTTTCCTTCACGGTTCCTCCTGGAAAGGTCATTACCATTCTTGGCGCCAACGGCTCCGGAAAAAGTACGCTGCTGAAGGCCATATCCGGAATCCTGAAGCCTGAAAAGGGCGCCCTCGTCGCGGGCAATATCCAGTTCGGCGACGAAAATCTGTCGGTCACCCCCTCTGATGAAATTGTGCGACACGGCATCGTGCATGTGCCAGAGGGGCGGCGCCTTTTTGTCAACCTGACAGTTGAGGAAAACCTGATCATGGGCGGTGCAATCCGCAGCCGCGCAGACCGCGCGCAGTCCCTGGAGCGGGTTTACACGGTTTTTCCGGATCTGGTAGATCACCGGCAACGCATTGCCGGTTACCTGTCCGGTGGCCAGCAACAAATGGTGGCGATCGGCCGTGCGTTGATGTCGCGTCCTTCGCTGCTGATGCTCGATGAGCCCTCGCTTGGCCTGGCGCCGAAGATCGTCGAACAGATATTCGAGGTCATTGCGCGCCTTCCCGCGGAGCAGGGCATAGCGATCCTGCTGGTGGAGCAAAACGCCAGCCTGGCGCTTTCAGTTGCCGATTACGGCTATGTGCTGGAGCGCGGGCGTGTGGCCTTCGACGGCACGGCGGAAGCCCTGGCCAGCAGTTCCGAGATACAGGAGTTTTACCTGGGCATGAGCGCCACGGACACCAAGCGGTCCATGCGTGAGGTCAAACACTACAGGCGCCGCAAGAGGTGGTTGTCATGACTGCAGTTGATCCTTTGCTGAGTATTCGCGGCCTGAACATGCGTTTT
Organism: Pseudomonadota bacterium; assembly: GCA_040388255.1. Taxonomy (GTDB): domain Bacteria; phylum Pseudomonadota; class Gammaproteobacteria; order Burkholderiales; family Burkholderiaceae_C; genus Polaromonas. The sequence continues at coordinate 41,149 of JAZKCE010000003.1, forward strand.
GGTGGCGTCAAAGCCCTGACGGACGTTTCCATGGACGTTGCGTCTGGAAGCATTGTCAGCATCATTGGTCCGAACGGCGCGGGCAAAACCACGTTTTTCAACATGATTTGCCGGCTCTACGAGCCGAGTGCCGGGCAGATCCGGTTTCAGGGCCGGGACTTGCTGAATTGCAAGCCGCATGACCTGGCGGGGCAGGGCATCAGCCGGACATTCCAGAATCTTGCGCTGTTCCGTCACGGCACCGTGGTGGACAACCTGCTGGTGGGCATGCATGCACACCTGAAGTCCGGTGTCTTTGGCGGTGCCTGGTACTGGGGCGGGACCGCGCGTGAGGAATGCATGGCGCGCGAACGTGTTGAAACGATCATTGAATTCCTTGAAATCGAGGAAATCCGCCATCAACCTGTATCGACGCTTTCTTATGGCCTGCAAAAACGGGTGGAGCTGGGGCGTGCGCTGGCGACCCAGCCAAAGTTGCTCCTGCTCGACGAGATGGTCTCCGGCATGAACCATGAAGAGACGGAAGACATCGCCCGTTTTGTACTCGACCTGCGTGATGAACTGGGCATCACGGTGCTGATGATTGAACACGACATGGATGTTGTCATGGATATCTCCGATGCCGTGCATGTGCTGAATTTCGGTTGCATGATCGCTTCCGGAACACCTGCAGAGGTTGCCGGCAACCCGGCTGTCGTCGAAGCTTACCTGGGGGTTGCAAAATCATGACGATAGACATGGTACGGACGACGTTGCCGCATCTTTTGCGTTACCGCGCCGAAACAATCCCTGACAGGGTGGCAATGCGCGAGAAGGTGCGCGGCATCTGGCACCGCACGAGCTGGGCTGAATATGAGGACAGGGTCATCAACTTTGCAAAAGGACTGGTGGACCTGGGGTTCCAGCGCGGCGACCGGCTGGCCATTGCCAGCGAAGACACGCCGGAGTGGATCATTGCGGACATGGCCACGCAGGCGCTGGGCGGTATTTCGGTAGGCATTTACCCGACCAATTCATGGTTCGAGATCCAGTACATCGTGAGTCATTCGCGCTGCCGCTTCGTTGTTTGCGGTGACCAGGAGCAGACCGACAAACTTCTGCAGGCGGCCGCCAGTGAAGCCGGGCTTGCGCTGGTTGACAAGCTCATCTGCGTCGACATGAAGGGCATGCTTCATTACAAGGACCCGAGCATCGTGCCTTTCGAAACGGTTTCTGCCGCCGCAAAACAGGTTTCGGCTACGGAAAAACTGGCGTGGTGGCGGGGCGTGCTCGAGCGGATTGGCCCCGATGATGTGGGCATCATTGTCTATACCTCAGGCACGACCGGGCCGCCCAAGGGCGCGCAGCTCAGCCCGTCGAACCTGCTGCATTCAGCCGATGCGCTGGCCACGACCTACAAGCTCAATGCCGACAATTATTCGGTGCTTTGTTACCTGCCCTTGTGTCACGTGGGGGAGCGCATCTGCTCCATGACGGTGCATTTGCGTACTGGCGGGGTCGTCAATTTTGCGGAATCGATTGACACGGTCCAGCAGAACATCCGCGAGATCAGCCCCTCGGTTTTCCTGGGCATGCCGCGCATCTGGGAAAAACACCGCCTGACAGCACTGACCAAACTCAAGGAAGGCCACTGGATACAGGGCCGGATTTTTGGAAAAATCTTCAATCGCGCCTATCGCAAACTGGCGCGCGATGAAGCACGGGGCAGCGGGCAGCGGGGCAGGTTGTCACGGATCGAGGACTGGTTTTATTGGCTGCTGATGTTTCGCAGCGTGATTCGCCATATGGGGCTGGACCATTCGGTTGTCCGGATTTGCGGCGGGTCTTCCGTGTCGCCTGAAACCCTTCGCTTTTTTGAGGCCATGGGGTTGCCGGTATACCAGGTCTATGGCCTGACCGAAAGCGGCGGCATCACCTTCGCGCAGCACGACGAAGCGCGCCTGGCCGGTTGCGCCGGGCGGGCCATCCAGGGCATCGAATACCGCATTGCCGACGATGGCGAGATCATGATCAAGGGTCCGACAGTGTTCTCGGGTTATCTGTTTGATGACGAAAGCACCGCGAAAGTGCTGGATCAGGACCGTTGGCTTGCCACGGGCGACATTGCCGAGCAGGCGGCCAACGGGGAAATCCGCATCGTCGACCGCAAGAAGGCGATCATCATCACCAGCGGCGGCAAGAACATCGCGCCTTCGGAGCTGGAGAACGCGCTCAAGGAGTCACCCTATATTCGCGAGGCTATCATTCTTGGCGAAGCGCGCCACTTCGTTGCCGCACTGATCCAGATCGATCCGGAAACGGTTGGCAAGTGGGCGCAGGAAAAAAACCTGGCTTACACCAACTACCGCTCCTTGGCAGTCCTGCCCGAGGTAAATACCCTGGTTTCGATCGAGGTGGATCGCGTGAACGAACGGTTTGCCCGTGTGGAAAGCGTCAGGAAATTCGCCATCCTGGCCAAAGAACTGGACCAGGATGACGGTGAGTTGACCGCCACGCAAAAAGTCAAACGCTCCGCGATTGAGAAAAAGTACGCAGACGAAATCGCGCGTATATATGGAGTCGCCACGCAATGAGCTATCTATCAAGTCTGGTCGTTTCCGGCCTGGTGGTCGGAACCATGTACGGTTTAGTCGCGATGGGGTTTGCGATCATCTTCAAGGTAAGCCGTGTCGTGAACTTCGCGCAGGGCGAGGTCATGATGCTGATTGCCTACATCTCATTTTCCGTCGCGTTGCGGACCAATGGAAGCATGCCCCTGGTCGTGCTCAGCGTCATCGCCTCCTCGGTGTTGCTGGGCATACTGATTGAGCGCCTGGTGGTGCGGCCTATGCTCGGCCAGCCCATTTTTTCGCTGGTCATGATGACCATCGCCCTGGCTGTGCTGTTGCGTTCCATCATTGGCCTTGTCTGGGGTACCGATCCCATGCGCATGCCGGGCGGAAGTGCCGGCTCGTCCATCGATGTACTGGGTACCAATATCCAGCCCGCGCAGATTGCACTGGTCGGCATTTACCTCTCCGCATGCGCCGGCATCTGGGCTTTCCTGCGTTACAGCGTGCTGGGTATCGCCATGCGCGCCACGGCAACCGATCCCACGGTTGCATTGTTGATGGGCCTGTCCGTCAGCAAGCTCTACCGGGTGGCCTGGATTCTTTCCGCAATTCTTGCCGGGTTGACCGGTTTGCTGTTTGCAAATATTTACCACGTCGGGCTGGACATGGGCCATGTGGGCATACAGGCTTTCCCCGCAGTGATCCTGGGCGGGCTGGATTCCGTGCTCGGCGCGGCTTTGGGCGGCCTGGTGATTGGCGTGGCAGAGAATCTGGCCGGAGGCTATATCGGTTCGGGCTACAAGGAAATTGCCGGCTTTGCAATCATCCTGCTCGTCATGATGGTGCGGCCTCATGGCCTGTTTGGCGAAAAAGACATCGAGAGGGTTTGATGAGAACGAAAACTTTCAGCGAATCCTACCGCGCGCTGACGCGGCTGGTGCCTTACATGGACACCTGGGGCTGGTACGCATGCCTGATGCTTGTACTCATCGCCTTGCCGCTGGTGGCGCCAGCTTATATCGCCAACTATGGCACCATGATTTTTATCGCAGCCACCGGTGCGGTGGGGCTGAACCTGGTGACGGGGACCGCGGGCATGATCTCGCTCGGCCACGCGGGCTTCCTGGCGCTGGGGGCATACACCACAGCCATACTCGTGACGGACTATGGCTGGGGCCTGTTACCTGCAATGGCCGCTTCCGGTGGCCTGTCGGCGCTGGTGAGTTTGCTGGTGGGCATACCGTCGCTGCGTCTCAAAGGTCTGTACCTAGCGATCACCACCCTGGCATTTTCGATTATTGTCACCACGCTGATTCTTGAGACAAGTTCGCTCACGGGCGGCTCCGGTGGCAAGACCGTCGCCCGGCCCAGCTTTCTGGGATTCTCCATGGACTCGGGGCCGGCCATCTACTATCTGGCGCTCGCAGTGGTCGTGGTCACGGTCCTGGTCGCCCTCAACCTTCTGCGCAGCCGCGTTGGCCGCGCCTGGAGCGCGCTGCATGACTATGACATTGCGGCCAGCCTGATGGGCATCAACCTGCGCAGCTACAAATTACTGGCTTTTGCCGTCAGTGCCTTTATTGCCGGGGTGGCTGGCTCGGTGCTGGCATTGCACCTGCGTTACCTCAATATAGACAGCTTTGCGCTCATCACAAGCATTGAAGTGCTCACGATGATCATCGTCGGCGGCCTGGGCAGCGTGCAAGGCGCGGTACTGGGCGCCATCGTGATCACATTGCTGCCTGAACTGAGCGGCCGGCTATTCGATTTGATAGGCGGACCCATGAGGTCGCTCTCGGCGGCCAACGCGCCTGAGCTCAAGGGCGTGATCTATGCGCTGGTCATCATGGTTTTTCTTCGCTTCGAGCCGGACGGCATCGCCTCGCGCTGGAAGCACATCAAACGTTTCTGGTCCGACTGGCCCTACGCCCGGAAGACCAAATAAGCATCTGCAGACGACCGAAGCAGAGTCATGGGGGCCTTGAGCGGCCGCCTGGTAGTTAGTAGTCAACGACAACAAAGGAGCAATCACCATGCGCAAAGTATTGAAACTGGCCGCCATAGCGGCATTGGTCGCAGCCTGCGGTTCGGCATTTGCTGCGGATCCGGGTGTGACGGACAAGGAGATCGTGATGGGTGGCGTTGCGCCGTATACAGGGCCGGCGGGCCAGCTCGGCTATACCATCACCCTGGGCCTGCGCCTTGCTGCCGAGGAAATCAACGCTGCCGGAGGCATCAATGGCCGCAAGATAAAGGTCATTGTTGAGGACGACCAGTATGTGCCGGCGCAATCGGTGCAGGCACTGCAAAAGCTGATAGACGTGCACAACGTGTTCGCGCTGGGAACCATCTCGGGCGGCTCGCACGGTCTGGCGATGATGCCCATCATCGAAAAGAACAAGATCCCGGTCATCAACCCGGCCGTCACCACCGAGGCCCACTACGCGCCTGGCCGGCCGGTGTTTGGCATAGGCATGACCTACCAGGACGGCGCATATGAACTGCTCAAGGCCGTCAACAAACTACACCCGAATGAAAAATGGGCCTCGCTGGTCCAGGACGACGAGTCCGGTGCGCCTCGCGAAGCGGGCTATGACCGTGCTGTCAAGGAACTGAACCTGAACTCGGTGCTCAAGCAGCGCTTCAAGCCCAAGCAGATTGATTTTTCTTCCGAGATCCTGCGGCTGAAGGCTTCCGGTGTCACCGCCATTCACCTGGGTGGGCTGCCGGCCATCAACTCGGCCATCATCAAGGAGGCAAAAAAGCAGGGTCTCAACGTCAAGTTTGCCGGTCTCTGGACCGACCACACACCGCCCATGATCGACCTGGCCGGGGCCGAGGGCGACGGCATGTACATCTATGACTTCGTTCCGTCCATTACCGACAAGGTCGCTTCCGGAAAATTCCTGGGTCTTGCGGAAAAATACCTGCCCAAGGAGGACCAGGCCAAGGCCAACCGCTACACCATGCTGGCTTACGTTGCCATGAAGGTGTATGGCAACGCCATCGCCGCGTGCGGCAAGGACGTGACGCGCGCCTGCGTGGTGGCCAATATCGAAAAAACCAAGAACTTTTCCGCCGGCGTTGGCTCCCCGGTGTCTTTCGGTCCTGGCGTGCGCCTGTCCGCTCCCGCTGGCGGCCTGCTGAAGATCGATTTCGCCGGCAAGCAGTTTGTACCGGTGAAGTAAAAACAGCCGGGAGCAAACCATGGCCTCATGCGTTGTTCCCAGCATCTGCCGTAACTGCCTGGCCTATTGCCCCATCCACGTGACCGTGGAGGACGGCCGCGCGGTGAAGGTGACCGGAGATCCGCAGGCGCCGGCGTTCGACGGTTATAGCTGTCCCAAGGGACGGGCCTTGCCGGCGCAACACAACGACGCGTCACGCCTGCTCCACTGCTTGAGCCGGCAGGCTGACGGCAAGCTTGTGGCTGTCGGGTCCAGCATGGTGATGGACCAGATCGCAGGCCGTGTGCAGGAGATTCTGGAAAAACACGGACCGCGGTCCATTGCCGTGTACAGCGGCACCGGCCAGGTTTCGCACCCATCCGGTGGGCCGATTGTGAGAGCCTGGTCCCGCGCCATAGGCACGCGCATGAACTTCTCGGCTGCGAGCATCGACAAACCGGCCGAGTACACCTCGGTTGCGATGCATGGTAACTGGCATGCAGGCCTGCAGACCTTCGAAACCTCGGATACCTGGATCGTCGTCGGCGCTAACCCGGTGATTGCCAAATCCAATGGCGGGCCGCTCAACAATCCCGGGATGCGCCTGAAGGAGGCCGTGGAGCGGGGCATGAAAATGATCGTGATCGACCCACGCCGCAGCGAAACCGCGCGGCGTGCGCATATTCACCTGCAGCCGCGGCCGGGAGAGGACGCGGCACTGTTGGCGGGCCTTATCCACATCATCATCGGTGAAGGACTGGTGGATGCCGGTTTTGTCGCCGCCAACGCAGAGGGTTTTCAAGCGCTGGAAAAAAGCGTCGCCGCTTATACCCCGGCGTTCGTTGCGCAACGGGCGGATGTGCCCGTTGAACAATTGCTGGAAGCCGCGCGCACGTTTGGCCGGGGCAGGCGCGGCGGCGTTGTGTGTTCGACAGGCCCGAGCTTTTCGACGCACAGCAATCTCACCTATTACCTTGCCCTGTGCCTGAACACCTTGTGCGGCCGCTGGACCCGCGAGGGTGACAGGGCGCCTTTCCCCAATGTGCTTTTGCCGGCGTTCACGCCGCGGGCGCAAGCTTATGCGCCTTATCCTGTCATGAGTGACAGGTCCATGCGTGTGCACGGCCTCATGGAAAACGCGAGCGGCGTACCGACGGCAGCCCTGGCCGACGAAATCCTGCTCGATGGCGATGGCCAGATAAAAGTCCTGTTCTGCCTGGGCGGCAACCCGGTGCTTTCCTGGCCGGACCAGGCCAAGACCGAGGCGGCACTCAGCAAGCTGGAATTGCTGGTGGTGCTCGATTACCAGATGACGGCCACGGCGCAGTTTGCGCATTACGTGGTCCCGCCGCCGCTGTCGCTTGAATTGCCGGGCACTTCGCAGATGGTCGAGTCCTTGAAGTATTACGGCGTGTCGCGTGGCTATGCCATACCGTGGGCCCAGTACACGCCGGCAGTGGCCCGGATGCCTGACGGATCGGACCTGATCGATGACGGTGCTTTCTTTTTCGGCCTGGCGCAGCGAATGGGCCTGCAACTGGACTGGGTCAACATGCGCGGCCAGGGCCCCAACCTGGAGGGGCCAACACAGACCGTGCCGCTTGACATGTCGCGCCTGCCGGGCACCGACGAACTGATCTCCCTGGCCTGCAGGGATTCACGCGTGCCGCTGGAGGAAGTCAAGTCGCACCAGCATGGCCATGTGTACGACATCGATGTGCGCGTGCAGCCGCGCGAGCCGGGCTGCACGGCCATGCTGCAGCTGGGCGACACCATGATGATGGCCGAACTGCTGGCGCTGCATGCCGAAGGCGTGGAAGAAAAAGCCGACCCGGCATTTCCCCTTCGCCTGGTGTGCCGCCGCAGCAACAACTTCATGAACTCGGTGGGCCAGTCGCTGCCCACCTTGCGCGGCGGCAAAACCCATACGCCGGCTTTCATGCATCCGCTAGACCTGGTGGCGCTGGGCATTGAGGATGGTGAACTCATTACCGTAAGTTCCTGCCATGGTTACCTGCTGGCGCGCGTTGAAGCGGATGACAGTCTGCGAAAGGGGCTGGTTTCCGTCGTCCACGGTTTCGGCGCAGCCGCGTCGTCATCCGGAACGGACCCCGAGCTGGCGCTGGGCTCGGTTTCCAGGTTGCTCAATATGGATGAGCGCGATCCCATCAGCGGCATTCCGCGCATGAGCGCGGTGCCCGTGTCCGTCAGAACATTTAAACCCCGCTTGTCATGACACCAAACGACTACGATGAATTCCGGCACCAGGTACGCCGCCTGGCGCAGGACAAGATCAAGCCGCATGCCGGCATGGTGGACGAGGAGGCGCGTTTGCCCGTGGACTCCATCGAAGCCTTTCGTGCGATGGCGCTCAACGGGCTGCCGTTTCCTGAAGCGCTGGGCGGTGCCAATGCCGATTTGATGTCGCAGGTGATCGCTGTCGAGGAAGTGGCCCGGGTGTGTGGGTCGTCGTCGCTGGTGCTGCTTATTCCCTGGGCCGCATTGACACCGCTGGTCTGGTTCGGCAGCGAGGAACTGAAACAGGAAATCGTTCCCGGCGTAGCTGCGGGTCGCTGCGGGGCCAGCTTTTGCCTGACCGAGCCGGGCGGTGGCTCCGACCTGCGCGGCATCAAGACGCGCGCCGAACAGGTGAGCGGGGGGTGGCGCCTCAATGGCCAGAAACGTTTTATCTCCAACGTCGGCTGGTCCGACTGGTATGCCGTTCTGGCACGGGTCTCTGACAACGGCTTTGGTGTCTTCATGGTGCACAGCGATACCCCCGGCTTCTCGATTGGCCGCCATGAGCGCAAGATGGGCATGCGCGGCAGCCCGACTGCCGACCTGATTTTCGAAGACTGCATGGTGCCCGCGCACCGTGTGGTCGGGGACCCCGAGCAGGGGCACGCCTACATGATCCAGACACTGACCTACACGCGTCCACTGGTGTCGGCGCAGGCCCTGGGGCTGGCTCAGGGCGCGCTGGATGAGGCGGTGGCCTACACCGCCGGGAGAGACCAGTTTGGCACCAAGGTTTCACGTTTCCAGATGGTGCGTGGCATGGTGGCGGACATGACGATTGCGGTCGAGTCGGCCCGGGCCTTGCTGTACCGCACGGTGGAAATTGCAGGGCAAGCCAATGACGGGCGTGCGCGCGGTTTTGCCTCGATGGCCAAGACCCTGTGCTCCGACACTGCAATGAAGGTGACTACCGATGCCGTGCAATTGCACGGCGGTTACGGCTATATGAAGGACTATCCGGTTGAACGCATGATGCGTGATGCCAAGGTATCCCAGATCTGGGAAGGTACCAATCAGATCCAGCGCCTGCTGGTGGCCAAATATGTTTACGACGAGCCCGATTCGGGCAGGGGCCGGGCTTGAACTCCACGGCGCGTCACCGTGCCGCCGGCACTGTGCTCGAGCTTCGTCGCCACGCGCTCCAGGCGGGCCACGACATCCCCGAGTCCTTGCGGGCTTGCCGCATCGGACGCGGACGGTGTGGCGCGCATGCCGCGAAAGATCACGGTGGCGATGCCGTCGGTGGCTTCTTCAACGGAGAAATTGCCTTCGCCGCGCAGGAAGGCCCAGGTCTGGTGTTCTATGCAGCCAAAGATCATGTCGCGCAGCAGGCTGACGGGTACGTCGTCCCTGAGTTCGCCGGAACGAACACCCTCGACCAGGACCTCTGTCACCTGTGCGGTGAAGCGGCGGTTCAGCTCAAAAACCGGCATCGAGCGGTAGGCCGGGTCCGGCCTCAGGTCAAGCAGCACAAAGCGTGTCAACGCCGGCTCGCGTCGCACCACCGACAGGTTGCGCCACACCAGCTGGCGCAGCGCCTCCAGTATGCCGCGGCCGGTCAGGCTGCGATGGTCTTCGCGCAGCAATTCGTCAAACCACTGCTCGGCCACCTGGATCAGCAGGTCGCGTTTGCTTTCGAAGTATTTGTAGATCGTGGCTTCGGAGATGCCGCAACGCTCCGCCACTTCCGCAGTAACGATGTTGTCGTGGCCTTTCTCCGCAAGCATGGCCCGCGTGACGGACATGATCTTCGAAATGCGTTCGTCGCGCGGGAGTCGGCGGGTCGTGGGACGGGAGCGCGGTGGTGGCATGGGGTTCCGGAAGGAAAGTCGTATGCAGGGCATCGCATTATGCAGCAGGCAGTGGCGTCCGAGGGGGCTGGCCCGTACCCGGCACATCCGCATGCATCCATGAATTGATGCCTAATTCATATGGTAATCTAACATACTTTATGTTATCTTTATCGATGATGACACAACCTTGTTCGGGAGACATTTCTGATGGTACTTAACGACGACCACAAAGCCCTGCAGGAAACGGCGCGGCGTTTCGCGCGCGAACGGCTGCTGCCCGATTACCAGTTGCGGGAGAAGGCCGGCGTGCTTGACCGCGCGCTTGTCGCCGAGATGGGCGCGCTCGGCCTGCTTGGTGTTGACCTGCCGGAAGAACTTGGCGGCCTTGGCGCGGATGCCGTGACGACTGGCCTGATCACCGAGGAGCTGGCCTATGGCGACTTCAACATCAGTGCGGTGCCTGTGGGGATTTCGCTCAACGGCGCCATCCTGATGCGTCATGCGCAGCCCGAGATCGTCAAGGCCTGGGTTCCGCGCATGACCCGCGGCGAAGCCATCGTCGCCATTTGCCTGACCGAACCGCGCGGGGGATCGGATGCCAGCAACCTGCAGGTGCGCGCCCGCCGCGACGGCGAGCACTACGTCATCAACGGCGAGAAGACCTCCATCACCTTCGCGGACTGTGCCGACGCCTACCTGGTCTTCGCCCGTACCGGGCAAGCGGACGAAGGCGCCAAGGGGGTTTCGGCCTTTTTCATTCCGGGTGACACGCCAGGCATCTCGCGTACCCGCTTTGACGATGTTGGCAGCGCCATCATTGGCCGTGGTTCCGTGTTTTTCGACGATGTACGCGTGCCGGCCAGCCACCGCCTGGGGGATGAAGGCAAGGGTTTTTCGCAGGTGATGCAGGGCTTTGACTACAGCCGTGCGCTGATTGCGCTGCAATGCTGTGGTGCCGCCCAGGCTTCGCTCGACGAGGCCTGGGCTTATGCGGCGGAGCGCGAGGCATTCGGCCGCCCGATCGGCCAGTTCCAGGGCGTCAGTTTTCCCCTGGCGGAGGGCGAATCGCATATCGCTGCGGTGCGTCAGTTGTCCTACCACGCACTGGCCTTGCGCGATGCCGGCTTGCCGCACACCGCGGAGGCGGCGATGGTCAAGTGGATGGGGCCGAAGACCGCTTTCGACGTGATTCACCAGTGCCTGCTGACTTTCGGTCACTATGGCTGGAGCAAGGACCTGCCGCACCAGCAGCGCATGCGTGACGTGATGGGGCTGGAGATCGGTGACGGCACCGCCGGCGTGATGAAACTGGTCATCGCGCGCACGCGAATTGGCCGGGCCGCAGTTCAATATTGAGTTCAAGGAAATGCCATGTCCAAGCAAGCCGCCTATCAATCCGTATTTCGTGCAGACCTGTTCACCGGCCAGACCATCATCGTGACGGGTGGTGGAAGCGGCATAGGCCGCTGTACGGCGCACGAGCTCGCTTCCCTGGGCGCTCACGTTGTGCTGGTTGGCCGCACCGCTGAAAAACTGGAAACGGTGAAGGCCGAGATCAGCGAGGATGGCGGCAGCGCCAGCACGCAGGTCTGCGATATCCGCAGCGAGGCCGCGGTGGGACAGGCCATCGATGCCGTGCTGCAATCGCGGGGGCGTCTGGATGGCCTGGTCAACAACGCCGGCGGGCAGTACCGGACCGCGATGAAGACCATTTCGACCAACGGCTTCGAGGCAGTGGTGCGCAGCAATCTCACCGGGGGTTTCATCTTTATGCGCGAGGCCTATCTTCGCTGGATGGAGGCCCATGGCGGCGCCATTGTCAACATCATTGCCGACATGTGGAATGGCTGGCCCGATTTTGCGCATTCAGGCGCGGCGCGGGCCGGCATGCTCAACCTGAGCGAATCCGCCGCCTGCGAGTGGGCGGCTTCAGGCGTGCGCGTCAATACCGTGGCACCGGGCGGGATTGCTTCGAGCGGCTTTGACACCTACTCGCCCGAGGCCAAGAAAAAAATCCTGGGCTACACCAGGACTGTCCCGCTGCAGCGCTACGGCACCGAGGCTGAAATTTCCGCGGCCATCGTTTACCTGCTGTCGCCCGCGGCGGCCTATATCACCGGTTCCTGCATTCGTGTCGATGGCGGTACGCCAAATGCCCGCGGCACCTGGCCGCTGGAGCCGCATGAGCGCAGCAAACCTTTTGAAGGTTTTCACCGGGCCACGCTGCCTGAGCTGCTTGCCGGCAAGCCGTAGACCGGCCATTGACCCATGTCAGGCGGAAACCTCGCCTGCCTTGCTCCGGCAGAAGCCATTCATCAACCATTGACAGAGTCCATCTTCATGACCAAACCAACCACCATCCGCGTTGAAATGCAAAAGGGGCTGGCCATCGTCAGCCTGGCGCAACCCGAGCGCGGCAATCCTTTTGACAGCAACGCGGCGCGTGATTTCAAGCAGGTCATCCAGGAACTCTGGGACACGCCGGGCCTGCGAGCGGTCCTGTTGCGCGGCGATGGCGAGAACTTCAGCTTTGGCGGTGACCTGAAGACCTTTTCCCCGCACATCAACAACATGGCGCCGCTCTTGCGGAGCTGGACCGGCGACATGCACATGGGTCTGCAGCGCGCATGGAACCTGCCGGTCCCGATTGTTGTGGCGGTACAGGGCTGGGCATTGGGTGCGGCCACGGCCTTGCTGGCGGGTTGCGATCTGGTGGTGGCGGGTGAATCGGCCCGCATCGGCTCGGCCTTCGCAAAGATAGGCTTCAGTTGCGATTCCGGGGCCAGCTTTACCCTGTCCGCTCGAATGGGCATGGCGCGGGCGCGCCGGTTTGTCCTGATGCGCGAAGTGCTTGGTGGCCAGGAGGCGCTGCAGTCCGGCCTGGTGGACCGCCTCGTGCCGGATGTCGGGTTGCAGGCACAGGCGCTGGCGCTGGCGCGCGAGCTTGCGGATGGGCCGACGGCGGCCTATGGCGAGATCAAACGCCTGTTCCTGCGCGCCGGCGCAGCGCAGCTGGAGGCACAACTTGAAGACGAGGCCATGACGGTTGGGCGCCTGGCCGCCACGGCAGATGCCAAAGAAGGCATTTCCGCCCAGCTGGAACGCCGCACCCCGGTATTTCGCGGTTGTTAGGAGCGGGCCTGCAAATATCCGGTGTGTGAGGGGTGGATTGTTTTCATGACTGAACGACACCGGCAGCGCGCAGGGCTTCCATGGCTGCGCGATCAAGGCCTGCTTCCCGCAACACTTCGTCGGCGACCTCGCTGCTTGAACGCGGCGCGGGCGGCAGCTCGCTCGCCGTCCGGCTGAAACGCGGCGCAGGCGCCGGTTGCCAGGCACCCGCCACTTCGGCAAAGGCCTTGCGGGCGCGGTTGTGCGGATGCAGCGGCGCTTCGGCGAGATTGAGCACAGGCGCAAAACAGACGTCGGTGCCCTCCAGCAGTTTGCACCACGCATCACGCGGGCGGCTGGCGAAGCGCTGCGCCAGGTGTTCCTTGATCTGCGGCCATTTAGAGCGGTCATGGCGCTGGGTGAACACCTCGTCGCTGATGTCCATGAGTTTCAGGAACAGTTCATAGAACTGCGGCTCCAGCGGCGCGATGGCGATAAAACCACCGTCGCTGCAGCGGTAGCTGCAATAAAAAGGGGCAGCGCCGTCCAGCGTGTTCGACTCGCGCGTATCGGACCACGACCCGCTGGCGGACATCGCATAAAACGGGGCCATGAGCAAAGCCGCGCCGTCGCTCATGGCCGCGTCAACGACCTGTCCCTTGCCCGAGCGCTGGCTTTCATACAGTGCACTGGCCACCCCGAAGGCCAGCATCATGGCGCCGCCGCCGAAGTCGCCCACCAGGTTGAGCGGCGGCAGCGGCTGTCCGGCAGTACCAATCGCGTGCAGTGCGCCCGAGAGCGCGATGTAGTTGATGTCATGCCCCGCGGCTTGCGCCAGCGGGCCGGTCTGGCCCCAGCCTGTCATGCGGCCATAAACCAGGCGCGGGTTTCTGGCGAGGCAGGTCTCGGGCCCAAGGCCCAAGCGTTCCATCACGCCGGGCCGGTAGCCTTCGAGCAGCACCTGGGTGCCGGACAACAGGCGCAGCACCAGTTCTGTCGATTCCGGTTTCTTCAGGTCCAGCACCAGGTGCCGCCGCCCGCGCGCCAGTGCATCGGTTGCCGGGTTGCGCGGCGCGCTCAGCGGTTTGGCGTTAGGCCGGCTGATGCTGATCACGTCGGCTCCGGCGTCGGCCAGCATCATGGCGCAAAACGGGGTGGGGCCAAGGCCGGCCATCTCTATGACCTTGACGCCGTGCAGCGGACCAGGCATGGGCAAGTTCCTGTTGATTCGAATTGGTATTGAACAATACCAAATATGCCATAAAAACCAGCGCAACCGAGCAGGCGTGCATGTTTAAAAGGCGCTCCTCCCCCCGCTCTGCCAGCCGCGCCAGCTGCCATGCGGTGACAACTTCCGCCAGGCACGTGCGTACGCCGGCATCGATGGCATTACGGTCTGCGGGAGCGTCAAGGGTGATCTTTGCGAGATTGTCATTCAATTCATGCAGGACTGGCGCGGCCATGTTTGAGCCGGTGTGTTCAAACGTGCTTGTGCTGCCGTTTTAGGGTCTTGAATTATTTTGAATAAACGAATATAGTATGCATCAATACATAAATGTGAAAAAACATCCAGACCATGTCCAGGGAAAAGGTCCGTGCAATGAAACGCACCATCGTTGCAGCCGGGAAACCCAACCCTTCGGGTGAGGAAGAAGTCGCGGCCAGGGCTTGCGCCGCCGCGTTGCTGGCCAGGAGCATTGACTATGGCCATGTTCGGCTGGCAGTGTTGCGGCTTGCAACGGCGGCCAGAATTGGCGCGAATATTTCGCCCGAACACTGGGCGTACTGCTCCAATGTCACGGCTGGCAGCAATGATCCTGCCCTGCAGCAGATGTTTTTAAAAGCCGTCTCGGTGGCAAAAAGCGCCCCGCAGGCGTGACCGGGCAGGGCGCGGCTCGCGGTGCCCTTTTGGGGTCTGCGCGCTATTGGCCGCACAATACGCGCCATGCGCAAACATCTTTCTGAAACCACGGGCCCGCAACGCCTCGTTTATGGCTTGCTGGTGGGGGTGGCCGCGATAGCGCTGCCTGTGCCCATGGGCTGGCAGTTTCGCGGCCTGCTCGGCTGGTCTGTGGGGGTTGTCGTTTACCTTGTACTGGCCTGGTGGTTATGCGTCGGTTTTGACTCCAAACGCACGCGCGCGCATGCGCAGGCGCAGGACGAACCCAGCGTGGTGGTTTTCCTGGTGTTGCTGCTGGCCACCATGGCCTGTGTTGTGGCGATTGCCGTGTTGATGCAACAAAGCCGTGGCCTTTCGGGCCTGCAACGCACGCTTCATATTGGCCTGTCGGTGGTTGCGCTGGCCGCTTCCTGGCTCTTTATCCAGACGATTTTCACCTTCCACTATGCGCACCGTTATTACCAGGAAGAAAAACTGAAAGAGCCCGACGGGCCGGGCCTGCAGTTTCCTGGTGGGCTGGATCCGGATTATTTTGATTTTCTGTATTACGCCCACGTTGTCGGCATGACCTCGCAGGTCTCCGACGTGCAGGTCACGTCGCGCGAGATGCGCCGGTTGACGCTGCTGCACGGCGTGCTCTCGTTTGGCTTCAACATGCTGGTCCTGGCGCTCAGCATCAACGTGGTGGCGGGCGTTCTGCAGTAGGCACCGCCGGGCCTGTTACCTCGTGGCGGCCACGTAGCGGCCGTAGATTTTGCCGGCCATTTTTTGCATCACGTCGTCGGTATTGGGCGTCGCCACATTGGTCATGACGACGACGGCTGCATCGCGTTGGGTGTCAACCCAGATATAGGCCTTGTTCATGCCGTTGGAGCCGCCGTGAAAGGCCACGGGGTAGGCGGTCCAGGCCATCTTGGTCGAACCCCAGCCGAGGGCGTATTGCGCCGCACCCGATACCGTGGTGGATGCGGTCGATGCTGCCGACATGGAAATCACCGGTGTCATGATTTTTTTCAGGGTCTCGGGCTTGACCAGGAAAGGCGCGCGTTTGCCTTGCCCGGCCATCCAGCCGCCCCAGCGCGCGAAGTCGAGCACCGACATGTGCACAGTGCCGGCGGGCCCGATGATGAGCGGATTGTCTCCCTGGGGGCCGCTCAGCATGGCCTTGAGCTTGCCGTCCACCATGGCGTGCCCCAGGGGCGCATCAATGCGGCCCAGCGTGGCCTGTGGGCCCATGCCCGCCGTTGTGAGCCTGAGCGGCGTGAATATGCGCTCGACCATCAGCTCTTCCCAGGATTTTCCGCCGACGCGCTCAACCATGGCGCCTACCAGCGTGTACCCCAGGTTGGAGTAGGCGAAGCTGGCGCCGGGCTCTTTGGCCAGCGGCCGGGTGGCCACTTGCTGGACCATCCAGTAGCGCTGGTCGTCGAGGTTGCCTGGCTGCAGCACGGCCTTGGCCAGCAGCGCATCAAAATCCGCGTCGTCGGAGGGCAAACCGCTGGTGTGCGACAGCAACTGGCTGAGTGTGACGCGCTTCACCCCGTCATCCATGCCGGCGGCCAGTTCCGGGAAGACCTGCGCCAGCGTGCTGTCCCACTGCAGTTTGCCGCCTTCCACCATCATGGCCGCCAGCAAGGACGTCATCGCCTTGGTGTCGGAGCCGATGTGAAAGCGGTCATTGCGGGTGACGGGCGTGTTGGTGCCTATGCGGCGTGTGCCTGCCGCGCCCGCGGCCATCAGCCGGCCCTCGTGCACCACCGCGGCGGCCAGCGCCGGAAAGCCCGCCTGCTGCGCCTCAGCCTTGAGCGCCGCATCCAGCGAGGCTTGCGCCCGCGCAGCACCCATGCAGGCCAGCAGGCAGAGGGCCGCCAGCAGCATGCGCGGGGTTATTGCCGTGCGGCGTGGCGGGACGCCGGCCGGGGCGGCTGAAATGAAGGTGGTGATGCGGTGCCAGCCTGGATAAGCGGGATACGCATAAACGTGAAACTGCAGCATGGGAGTCGCCCTCGTTTTTTGAAGCGGGTGGTCGAGAGCCCTGATTCTCACCCGGCCGGGGCGACGCGCGTATTACAGCTGAAACAACTGCTTTTTCAGCGCCATCTTTTCCATCTTGCGCGGCTCAGTTCTTCCTGCCTAAGCTGAGCAGCCCGGTCGACAGTGCCGTCCCGCACACGATGACCACGGCGCACAACAGCATCCACGGCGTGACCACTTCACCGAGGATCACGGCGCCGTAAAAGATGGCAAACACCGGCACCAGAAATGTCACCGACAGCGCACGCGGCGGGCCGGCGTTTTCAATCAGCCTGAAGAAAAGGATATAGGCCAGCCCGGTGCACACCACACCGACCACCAGCAGCGCCAGCCAGGCGCTGGTGCCCGGCATGTGCGCGGGCCAGAGCCAGGCGGCCGGCAGGGCCAGGCCCAGGGTTGCGCCCATCTGGCTGCCCGCCGCGGTGACCAGCGGTGGTATGCCCATCAGATAACGTTTGGTGTAACTTGCCGCAAGGGCGTAGCAGATACATGCAAGCAGGCAGGCCAGCACGGCCCAGCCGGGTGCGACGCCGGAGGCATCGGGTTTGAAGCTTGCCTTGTCCCAGGCGAGCATGGCAACGCCGGTAAACCCCAGTACCAGGCCGAGTATTCGTGAGGCATCGGGTTTGTCCTTGAGCCAGAGCCACGCGACCAGGGCGCCAAACATGGGCACGGTGGCGTTGAGGATGGCTGAAAGCCCGGTCGTGATCGACAGCAGTGCAAATGCAAAACACGCAAAGGGGATGCCCGAGTTGAGCAGGCCGACAAAAAACACCCGCCGCCAGTGCCGTTTCAGTTCCGGCAGCAAGCCGCGCAGCCAGACCAGGGGAAACAGGAACAGCGCGGCAATTCCCACGCGCACCGCAGCCGTGGGCAGTGGGCCAAACTCCACCGTGCTGACGTGCATCAGCAAAAATGAAGCGCCCCAGATGGCCGCCAGCATGACCAGGTCGAATAGCCAGGGTTTGGCGCCGGCAGTGGCGGCGGATGAAGGTGCAGCGGTGGGTGGTGTGTTCAAAACATGGTTTCCTGCAGCGCGCCCTCAAGCTTGAGCAGCGCGGTTTTACGCTCCAGCCCACCAGCATAGCCGGTGAGCGAGCCGTTCACGCCGACTACACGGTGGCAGGGCACGATGATGCTAACCGGATTGCGGCCGACCGCGGCGCCCACGGCCCGCACGGCGGCGGGTTTGCCGATGCGCTGGCTGACGTCGCTGTAGCTTGCCGTGCGGCCCTGGGGAATGGCCAGCAGCACCTGCCACACCGCCTGCTGGAAGTCCGTGCCGCCGGACAGGTCCAGCGGGACATCAAACTGCGTGCGCTGGCCGCTGAAGTATTGGGTGAGCTGCTGAATGACTTTTTTCAGCACTGGATGTTGGGCGTCGTTTGGCCAGACGGTGGTGCTGGTTAGCGTGCGCCGCGAAGGGCCGCCCCGAGCAAGCACAGCCCCCTCGGGGGGCAGCGAAGTACGCGAAGCGACAAGCGTGGGGGCTGTCAGTTCCTTGGGTAAATGTCTCTGGCCTTCAAACCACAGGCCGGCCAGGCCCTTGTCGGTGGCGGCAATGATCATGGTCCCCAAGGGGCTGCGGAAAGTTGTCTGGACTATGGAGTGGTCGAATTTCATGATGGGATTCCTTTGACTGACAGGTGCTGGAAATTGCTTTTCAAGAGTGTTTCGGGGCTGTGACCGCCGTCCTTCGTTCGCGGTCAGCTACTTTTTTGATAGCGCTTGTCTTGTTGTTGGATGTGGTGCTTGCCGGCGCGCCGCTCCATGCACCACTCCATACCCGGATGACGGCATAACTGCGCCAGGGTTTCCAGGCCATGGAGGCCAGCTCGGCTTGCCGGGCCGGGTTTTTCTGGCCCTGCACGCCCAGCGCCTTGTGCAGCGCCACGTCGCCTGCCGGAAATGCATCCGGCCAGCGCAGCGCGCGCATGGCGATGTACTGCGCCGTCCAGTCGCCTATGCCCGGCAATTCCTTGAGCGTGGCGATGGTGGCATTGACGTCCGCGCCGCCGTGCAGCTGCAGGCGTTTCTCCAGTACCGCCTGCGCGATGCCGACAATGGCCGCCTGCCGCTGCCTGACGATGCCCAACTGGCCCAGTGCGTCGCCGCTGGCGGCGGCCAGAACGGCAGGGGCCGGAAACAGGCGCGTCAGCTCCGGCCAGGGTGTCTGGATCGGCTCGCCGAACTGGCCCACCATGCGCTGCGCCAGCGTGCGCGCGGCCGCCACCGTGATCTGCTGGCCCAGCACGGCGCGCACGGCCAGCTCATAACCATCGAGCGCGCCGGGCACACGCAGGCCGTCGCCGGACGGAAAACTGGCATGCAGCACGCTGTTGATGGCGCTGGGGTCGGCATCCAGGTCATAGGCCGCACGCACGCGGCGGATCACCAGCGGCAGCACGTCGCGCAGCGAGTCGCTGACGTTGAGCAGCAGTTGCGAGCGCGCCTCGTCAAAGCGCATGCGCAACCAGCCGCTGTACGGTTTGCCGCCGAAATCAATGCGTAAAGTCCTGCCGGTTACCGTGCCATGGGCGCTGTCAGCCGTGAATTCAATGGTGTCAATCATGCGTTTGCTGAAAAAGGCCAGCATGGCCGCCACGTCGTAAGGCGGGCGGTAACCCAGCCGTATGCTGATGCCCTGGTCTGTGCCGGCGCTGCCCTGCGCGTCGCTGCCACCCTTGCGCCGCAGCTGTGTCGGGTTGAGTTTGTAGTGCTCCAGAAAGGCGGCATTAAAGCGCCGTACGCTGGCGTAGCCGCTCATCAGCGCAACCTGCGTGATGGGCAAGGCGGTGTCGGCCAGCAGCTGTTTTGCGGTGTGCAGCCGCCGTGTTTGCAGGTACTGCATCGGTGACACGCCGAACTGGGCCTCGAATATGCGCCGTACATGGCGGTCGCTCACACCCAGCCTGGCGGCCAGTTTGTCGACAGACGGGGCTTCTTCAGTCCACATTTCAGGTTCATCCAGCAAGCGCGCGGCCTGGTGCGCCAGGATGTAGGACGCGTCCTGTATGGACCACACCACCGAATGCGGCGCCAGTTCGGGGCGGCAGCGCAGGCAGGGGCGAAAGCCAGCGTTTTCGGCCTGCGCGGCATGGTGAAAAAAACGGCAGTTTTCACGCCTGGGGGTCTTGACGCTGCAGACCGGCCGGCAGTAGATGCCGGTGGAGGTTACGCCGGTAAAAAAGCTGCCGTCAAAACGGGCGTCCCGCGCTTTCAGGGCGAGGTAACAATCGTTGTCGGCGAGGGCGAATTCGGTGTTCATGAGGGCAATACTACGCCGCATCCGGCTTTTGACTAGCCGTTTTCGGACATGCCCCTGAAAGCCCTGGAGGCCTGCCAGGCAGGCTGTTTGGGGGCTGTCGCCGCCTACAATCGACGCTCTTCGTGCTTCCATTCACGCCACGGCCCCAAGTGCCTTCCCTTCCAACCGCCAGGAACCCCCTTCAATGCAAGTCAGCGCATCGATTTTCAAGGCCTATGACATCCGCGGCATCGTGCCCGCTACCATCAACGAAGCCCTGGCCGAGGCGCTGGGCAAGGCCTTTGGCACTGTGGCCCTGAAAGAAGGTGAAACCACCGTCGCCGTCGGCCGCGACGGCCGGCTCAGCGGGCCATCACTGAGTGCCGCCCTGATGCGCGGCCTGGCGGCTGCCGGCGTGAACGTGGTCGATGTGGGCATGGTCACCACACCCATGCTTTATTTCGCGGCCAACACGCTGGCCAGCTCGGGCATACAGGTGACTGGCAGCCACAACCCCAAGGACTACAACGGCTTCAAGATGGTGCTGGCTGGGCGCGCAATTTATGGCGATGACATCCAGGCCCTGCGAAATATCATTGAATCGGAAAGCTGGGTGCTGCCGGCCAAAGCCGGCGCGGTCAGCCAGGTCAATGTGGAAGCCGCCTACCGCGAGCGCATTGTTTCAGGCATCAAGCTCTCGCGCCCCATGAAAATCGTGATCGACTCGGGCAACGGCATCGCCGGTGCATCGGCGCCGGAGATTTTCCGTGCACTGGGCTGCGAGGTGACCGAGCTGTTCAGCGAAGTTGATGGCAATTTCCCCAACCACCATCCCGACCCCAGCAAACCCGAAAACCTGCAAGACCTGATCAAGGCCCTGCAAAGCTCCGATGCCGAACTCGGCCTGGCTTTTGACGGCGATGGTGACCGGCTGGGTATTGTGACCAAAGACGGGCAAAACATTTACCCGGACCGGCAGATGATGCTGTTTGCGCGCGATGTGCTGTCGCGCGTGCCGGGCGCAACGATTTTGTTTGACGTGAAATGCTCACAGCGCCTGGCGCCGGCGATCGAGGCCGCCGGCGGTGTGCCGCTGATGTACAAGACCGGCCACTCGCTGATCAAGGCCAAGATGAAGGAGATCAACTCACCGCTGGGCGGCGAGATGAGCGGCCACATCTTTTTCAAGGAGCGCTGGTATGGTTTTGACGACGGTACCTACGCCGGTGCGCGCCTGCTGGAGATCGTGAGCCGCGTGCCCGATGCCGGCGCCCTGCTGAACAGCCTGCCGACCAGCTTCAGCACGCCCGAACTCAACGTGGCGTGTAAAGAGGGCGAGCCGCACACGGTGGTTGAGGCGCTGATTAAGTCAGTGGCTTTCCCCGAGCCCGCGAAGATTTCAACAATTGATGGCGTGCGTGTCGACTGGCCCGACGGCTTTGGTTTGATACGCGCTTCCAACACCACGCCGGTGCTGGTGCTGCGCTTTGAAGGCCATACACAGCAGGCCCTTGACCGGATCGAGGCTGACATGCTGGCCTTGCTGCGCAGCGTCAAGCCAGATGCGAGCTTTGCGGCTGCGGCGCACTAATCACTTTGGATGATGAAGTGCGCAGTGCCGGGCCGCCCCAAGCAAGCACAGCCCCCTCGGGGGGCAGCGTATTACACGGAGTGAAAAGTGTGGGGGCAAAAAAGATTCTTCTGGTCAAGCTGTCGTCCCTGGGCGATGTGGTGCATGCGCTGCCTGTGGTGCAGGACATCCTCGCCACCATGCCCGACGCGCAGATTGACTGGGTTGTTGAAAAGGCCTTTGCACCGCTGTTGTCGCGGTGTGCGGGTTTGCAGCGCGTGATTCCCTGCGAAATCCGGCGCTGGCGCAAGTCGGCTTTTTCTGCGGCCACACGCAGCGAATGGCGGGCATTCAGGGCTGACCTGCAGCGTGAAGCCTACGACGCGGTGATTGATTTGCAGGGCCTGACCAAATCCGCACTGGTGGCGCGGCTGGCAAAGATGGTGCCCGGCGGCAAACGTTTTGCGCTGGCCAACCAGACGGAAGGCTCGGGTTACGAGGCGCCTACGCGCTGGGTGGCCGATGTGGCGATTCGCATGGAGCCGCACATCCACGCCGTGCAGCGCTCGCGGGAACTGGCGGCGCGCGCGCTGGGCTACAGCTTTGCCCCGGCGCCGAATTTTGGATTAAACAGGACCGAGGCCGGCATGGAACGTGCGCAACCAGCTATCAATAACATAGCGAACAAGCAACGACCAAACACCGTCGCCTTTGTGCATGGCACCTCGCGCGCCGACAAGGAATGGCCGCTGGCGCACTGGGTAACGCTGGGCCGGCAACTGAATGCGGCCGGCTATAAAGTGGCGCTGGCGCATGGCAATGCCAAAGAGCTGGCAACCAGCCAGGCGATTGCAGAGGCCCTGGACACGCCGGATGTGATGGTCTGGCCCATGCTGTCACTGGATGCGCTGACTGACGAACTGGCGCAATGCACCGGCGTGATTGGCGTGGACAGCGGCGTTAGCCACATCGCCGTCGCGCTGGATTTGCCGCATGTGCAGATCTACAACTTTGACACCGCCTGGCGCACCGGGCCCGGCGGCTTTGCAAGCGCTGGCAGGCAGGTCAGCGTGTATGCAACGCCTGCACCCGGCGTGCAAGCCGTCTGGCAGGCCTGGCTGGGTTGCAGGGGCAAAGTGTGATGAGCTCCCTGGTGCATGCTGTGTACTCGCTGCTGATGTGGCTGGCACAACCTTTTTTGCGCCGCAAGCTGGCCCGCCGCAGCCGGCATGAGCCGGGTTATGGCGAAGCGGCGCAAGAGCGCTTTGGGTATTACACCCAGCCGCCCGAAGCCGCGTCAGAGCTGGTCTGGCTGCACGCCGTCTCGCTCGGTGAAACGCGTACGGCGGCTATCTTGCTCAAGGCCTTGCGCGCGCAAACCCCGGGGCTGCGCATTTTGCTCACGCATGGCACGGCCACCGGCCGCGCGGAAGGCCTGGGCCTGTTGCAGCCGGGTGACGTGCAGGTCTGGCAGCCGTGGGACAGCAAGGCTGCGGTGGGCCGGTTTTTCACACACTTCAAGCCGCGCCTAGGCTTGCTGATGGAAACCGAAATCTGGCCGAATATGGTGGCGGCCAGCGCGCGCGCCATGCCGCTGGTGCTTGTCAACGGCCGCCTGTCCGACAAGTCACTGCAACAGGCCTTGCGCATGGCGTGGCTGTCCTATCCGGCCTATGGCGCGCTGTCGGCGGTGTACGCGCAGACAGAGGATGACGCCGGGCGTTACCGCCGGCTCGGCGTGGAGGCAGCCGGTGTTTTTGGCAACCTCAAGTTTGACGCGACACCCAGCGACAGCCAGCAGGCCACAGGCAAGGCCTGGCGGCAGAGGCTGGGGCGTCCGGTGCTGATGTTTGCCAGCTCGCGGGAAGGCGAGGAGGGCGATTTTTTCAAGGAAATAAGTGCCACGATCAAGGACAGATGCGTGCAGCCAGCTATAAATTCAGTAGCAGGCGCGGCTGCGGTTTTGCCAAAATTCCTGGTGGTGCCGCGCCACCCGCAACGTTTTGATGAAGTCCAGGCGCTGGCGGAGCAGCATGGCCTGCGGGTATCGCGCCGTTCCGGCTGGCTTGAAACTGTGCAAGGCCCGGCCGCGAGCGAAGAAGCGATGGCGGCCGATATCTGGCTGGGTGACTCGCTCGGCGAGATGGCGCTGTACTACGCGCTCAGCGACGTGGCCTTGCTGGGCGGCAGCTTTGCTCCGCTGGGCGGGCAAAACCTCATTGAGGCCGCCGCTTGCGGCTGCCCGGTCGTGATGGGGCCGAACACCTTTAACTTCACCGAGGCGGCCGAGCGCGCCGAGGCGGCCGGCGCCGCGCTGCGCGTGGCGGATATGCCGGGCGCCGTGCGGGCCGCGCTGGCGCTGCTGAATGACCCGCCCACACAGGCCAGGGCCGTGGCCGCCGGGCAGGCGTTCACCGCACACAACCGGGGCGCGACCGCCAGGACCGTGGACGCGTTGCGCACTTATCTTTAGCCAGCCAGCCAGCCAGCCTGATTGGCAGGCTGTTGCGCGCCAGGCCTGAGGATTGCACTGCTGGCAAGCATCAACCCTGTCGCACGCCGTCCGGGTTTATCGGACTGGACAGCCTTTACACATTTTTAAAGGTTAGGGGTTGGCCTGCACCACCGGGTTGACACCTCGGCAATTGGGTGCGCCTGCTTGACGATCCGGCGTACCGCTTCTTCCCGGAAGTCGGCTGGAAAACGCTGAATGTTCATGGCTCGCTTCCATGAAACATGACGGGCCTGAACGGTCTGCCAGATCGTGGGACGTGCAGTTCAACGCATTCGCAGTTTTTCTGAAAAACCTCGGGCAATTTGAGTTTTATTTGAGTCAAGCTCACAATGTTCCTTCTGGATTCAATTGATCTACTAGGCGTTTCCACCTATGTACTGAATAATTGCTTGGAAATATTATTATTGAGTGAAGCTCATTTTCATTTCCTAATCTCCGTGATGGAGCTGGCAAGTGAGGGCATCAAACAAATTTTGGGGTAAAGCAAATATGAACAAGGTAGTGGCTACGGAGGTCGGAATGATCCCTTTTAAAAAGCCGGGCGAGTCTCTCTCGTATCACGAGATGGGTGCGCGGGCGGCGCGCCAGGTCCTGGCGGATGCTGGTTTGCACTACGGCGACTTGACCGGCGGCCAGCGCGCGGTGTACGAAGCCGGCATGAGCGGCATCAACCCCGGCCAGACGCTGATTTGCGGTGGCGGATTCAGCCTCTCATGAGGACGCCAGCATGAGCACGGCAAGTGAATCAAACCCAGGCGCTCCAATGCTCGAAGTGCAGGACGTGACGCTGCGCTTTGGCGGCGTCACGGCGCTCGACAAGGTTTCGTTCAACGTGAGCGGTGGCGAGATGGTCGCCCTGATCGGTCCGAATGGCGCAGGAAAGAGCTCGCTGCTCAATGTCCTGTCGGGCTTTTACAAGCCGCAGCAGGGCACCGTGTTCTACCAGGGCGGCAATATCAGCGGCTGGCCCGTTCACAAGATCGCGGCGTCGGGCCTGGCCCGCACCTTTCAGGGCACCCATCTGCTCGCACGAATGAGCGTGGTGGACAACATCATGGTCGGGCGTTTCGCGCAGATGAGCAGCAATTTGCTTGAATCCTTTTTCTACTGGCCGTTCGCGCACCGTGAGGAGATCGCCCACCGCGAGAAGGCCGAGGAAATCATCGACTTCCTGGAGATCGAGCACATCCGCCATCAACCTGTCGGCACGCTGGGTTACGGCATGCGCAAGCGGGTGGACCTGGGCCGCGCGCTTGCGGCCGAACCCAAGGTGCTGTTGCTGGATGAGCCCATGGCCGGCATGAATGCCGAAGAGAAGGAAGACCTGGCGCGCTTCATTCTGGACGTGCGCGAGTTCAAGAACATTCCCGTGGTGCTGGTGGAGCACGACATGGGTGTGGTGATGGACATCGCCGACCGTGTCGTTGTGCTGAACTTCGGCCGAAAAATCGCCGAGGGCACGCCCGCGCAGGTGCAGGACGACCCGGAAGTTATCTCGGCCTATCTGGGAGTCAAACAATGAAGCCTCAGACCCTGCCCCAACTGCTGCGCCAGAATAAGCTTGTGCGTCCCGGCATGGTTGGACACCGCTACAAACAGCGCGGTATCTGGAAAGAATATTCCTGGAGTCACATCTACGAAAAAGTGACCGGGATCGCCTTTGGACTGCTGGCGCTCGGCGTATCGCGTGGACAGACCGTTTTGCTGATCAGCGAAAACCGGCCGGAGCTTTACTGGGTCGAATGGGCCGTCATGGCGATCGGCGCCCAATCCGTCACGCTGTATCCCGATTCGACGGCGCAGGAGATGGCCTACGTGGCCGAAGATTCCAACGCCGTGTGTGTTTTTGCGGAAGACCAGGAGCAGGTGGACAAGGCGCTGGAAGCGCTGGCGAGTGCGCCACAGCTGCACTCGGTCTTTTATTGCGAGCCGGGCGGGCTGTGGGACTATACACAGTCTCAGCTCAAGGGCCTGGACGCCGTGATGGAACTTGGCCGGCCCCTGATGCTTGCCACGCCACAGCGTATTGAAGAAGAGATTGCGCTGGGCCGCGCCGACGACGTGGCGCTGCTGGCCTACACGTCAGGCACCACCGGAAACCCCAAGGGCGTGATCACGACCTACCGTGCCCTGCTTGATTGCGCCGAGCGCCTGCGCCGCGCGCTGGAGCTTGAACCCGACATGGACTACCTGTCGTACATTCCGCTGTCCTGGGTGCCCGAGCAGTGGTTCGGCGTGACGCTGGGCATGTCGCTGCCCCTGCGCGTGAACTTTGCCGAGCGGCCTGACCAGGTGCAGGATGCGATCCGTGAATTGGCGGTGGACATCATTGTGCTCGGGCCCCGTCAATGGGAGAACCTCGCCTCGCGCGTTTTTACCCGCATGATCGATGCCGGGTGGCTGCGCAACCGCATGGTGGACTGGGGCATTGCCGTCGGTCGCCGGGTCCACCTGGCCCGCACCGAGGGGCGCAAGCCGGGAATGACGGACCGCCTGGCCTATGCCATGGCCGAATTACTGGTGCTCAGTCCCCTGCGCGATCAGCTTGGCCTGAAAAAAGTCAAGGTTGCGGTCACCGGGGGCGCGGCCATGTCGCCCGATGTGGTTAGGCTCTTCTCCGCCATGGGGACACCGTTGCGGAATATCTATGCCTGCAGCGAGTTTGGCCTGATCTCGGCCCATACCGGCATGCGCTACGACCCCGAGACGATTGGCCGCCCGTTGACGGAGGCTACCGAGTGGGGTCCTGCGCTTGAGTGGCGCATCACCGATCAGGCCGAGCTGCAACTGCGCGGCGCGGCCGGTTTCTCGGGCTACT
The DNA here is from genome assembly GCA_040388255.1 of Pseudomonadota bacterium. GTDB lineage: Bacteria > Pseudomonadota > Gammaproteobacteria > Burkholderiales > Burkholderiaceae_C > Polaromonas. The sequence goes on from JAZKCE010000003.1 coordinate 68,154, forward strand.
GGAAGCGCCCCGAAAAAACCGCGGAGAAGTTCGAAGATGGCTGGTTTCGCACGGGCGACGCGGTGGCCTGCACGCCGGGCACGGAGTTCATCTACTACGACCGTGTCGAGCACATGAGCCAACTGAGAAGTGGTGCGCGTTATCCCAAGCAGTTCATCGAGGTGCGCTTGCGATTTTCGTCCTACATCAAGGAAGTTCTGGTGATCGGCGACAGCCGCCACGACTACGTGACGGCGCTTGTCAACATCGATGATGTGGTGTTCTCGCGCTGGGCCGAGCAGCGCAACATCGGCTTTACCACCTTTGCCGACCTGTCGCAGCGCCAGGAGGTGGTGGATCAGGTCGCGGCCGAGATCCAGCGGGTGAATGCCGCGCTGCCGGCCGGCGCGCAGGTTGTGCGTTTCGCCAACCTGCCCAAGGAGCTTGATGCGGACGAAGGCGAACTCACGCGCACGCGCAAGCTCAAGCGTGAGTTTATCGAGCAGCGTTACAGCGCCATCATCGACGGGTTGTACGGCCGGGATGCCAGGGTGGACCTGTCGATTCCCGTGCGTTACCAGGACGGCCGCAGCGGTACGCTGCAGGCCACGGTGAAACTGGCCTCGGTGACACAAATGCCTTCAGCCAGCACGTCGGCGCAAGCCTTGTCCCCAACCTTTGAAACCCTGGAGGCCAGATGAGCGATTTCCTCAACTACGTCATCAATGGCGCGCTTGTGGGGCAGCTGTATGCGCTGCTTGCCCTGGGCTTCGTCGTGATCTACCGCGCCAGCAAGGTGTTCAACTTCGCGCAGGGTGAACTCATGCTCACAGGCGCGTTCACCGTGTGGTCGCTCACCCTGGGCGCGGGCCTGCCGCCGGCCATCGGTGTGCCGCTGTCCTTCATCGTCGCCCTCGGCTACGGCTTCATCATCGAACGGCTGTTTTTCTCGCGGCTTATCGGCGAGTCGGTGTTTTCCATGGTCATGGTGACCATCGGGCTGGTCATCCTGATTCGCGGCCTCATCCTCGTGATCTGGGGGCCTATGGACCGGCAGTTTCCGGAGTTGTTGCCAACGCAGCCGATTATCCTGGGCGATTTCATCCTGCCGACGTCGCTGGTGTTTGGCGCGGTGTTCACTTTTGTGCTGGCCTGCGCGTTGTGGTGGTTTTTCAATCGCTCGCGATTCGGCCTCACCCTGACGGCCGTGGCGGAAGACCCGCCCACCGCCATCGCCATGGGCATCTCGGTCAAGCGGGCGACGACACTGGCCTGGATGATGGGCGCGGCCATCTCGACGCTTGGAGCCATCGTGTACCTCAATGGCCGCTCGCTGACGCTGGTGTCGGCAGAAATAGGCCTGGCCGCGCTGCCGGTCGCCCTGTTCGCGGGGCTGGAGTCGATCTTCGGACTGCTGCTGGCCGGCGCCGTGATGGGCATCCTGCAATCGCTCGTCAGCGCATATGTGGACCCGGTGATTGGTGGCTCGGCGTCAAGCATCGTGCCTTATGTATTCATGCTGCTGATGCTGTTCATACGCCCGACCGGCATGTTCGGCTGGCGAACCATTGAAAGGGTATGAGATGGATGCTTCAGGCGTTTTCTTCAACAGTTACGGCGGCGACCGCTCGCTGATCCGCACCCGGCCGCAATGGATATCGCTGGCTGTGCTGATGGCGCTCCTGGTGGTGCTACCGCTGGTGGCGCCCGACCGCTGGATAGGCATCGGCTACACGATGTTCATCACGGCGGTGGCTGTGATCGGTCTGCAACTTTGCACTGGGTATGCGGGGCAGATCAACCTGGGCCAGTCGGCTTTCATGGGTGTCGGCGCCTATGCCTGCGCGGCGGCCATCGCGTACTGGTCGTTCCCGGTGCCGCTGGCCATGGCATTTGGCGGCATGGCCGCTGCCATGTTCGGCGCGCTGTTCGGACTTTCGGCCGCACGCATCAAGGGCTTCTACCTGGCGCTGACCACCATTGCAGCGCAGATGCTGTTTCACTTCCTGGTGCTCAACCTGCCCACGCGCTGGCTTGGCGGGCCGGGCGGTATCCACATTGAAGGTGTAACTCTCCTGGGCGTTGATCTTGCCAGCGACAGGGCGATCTATTACCTGGCTTTGGGCGTGCTGGTGATCATGGCAGGCGGTGCCTTCGGCATCGTCCGGGCGCGCCACGGCCGGGCCTTTGAGGCCGTGCGTGATGACGATGTGGCCGCCGGCATGATGGGCATCAATGTGATGATGACAAAGACCCGCGCTTTCCTGGCTGGCGCGTTTTACGCGGGCATTGCAGGCGGCCTGTGGGCCATCGCATTGCGCCATGTTTCAGTCGAGCAATTCTCGCTGTTTGCCTCGATCTGGCTGATCGCGATGATGATCGTCGGTGGCCTCGGCTCCATCGTCGGTGCGCTGGTCGGAACTGTTGTCATCCAGCTTGCGCGCGAGGGCATCGCCACCCTCGGCCCCACGTTGTCGCAGACCTTTCCCGCCGTCGGCCAGGACATTGTCTTTGCCAGCATGAATGTCCTGCTGGGAACTATCGTTATTTTGTTCCTGCTGTTCGAACCCAAGGGCCTGATGCATCGTGTGGAAACGGCCAAGCAGGCTTTGCGGCGTTGGCCGTTCAAGTATTGAAGTGTTCCATGAATCATTTCCGCGGCGTTGCCGCATTTTTGCAAGCCATTACAACCGACTGGAGACAACCATGAAATTCGGATTTTCCGCCAGGCTCGCCGCTAGCACCGCGTCGGCCGCACTTGCACTCCTGCTCGGGGCCACCGGCGCTCGGGCCCAGACCAATTACCTCGTACCTTCGCTGTCGGACTTTTCCGGTCCGTTTTCGACGGTGATGCCCGCCCTCGGTGGCGCGCGGGAGGCAACCATTGCCTGGTGGAATGCTGAGGTCGGTAAAAAGATCGGCGTCAACCTCACGATGAAGGCTTACGACACACGCTTCGATGCCGCCCAGACGGCAAGCCTTTGGCCCGGTATCCTGGCAGAAAAACCCCTAGTCGGTTTCGCGCTTGGTGGCCCAGACCTGGCTGCATTGCAGCAGCGTCTGCCCAACGACAAGGTCGTGCTGTTCAGCGCATCCGCGAGCAATGGCTTTGCCTGGCGCCCGAACCAGTGGGTGCTTTCCGCGCGGCCGACTTTCGTACATGAGCTGGTCGGCTTCATCGACTGGTACCACAAAACCAAGGGTGGCGGCAAACCAGTGAAGATGGCGCTTGTGACATCAGAAGCGTCGCCGAGCTATGTGGACATCGCCAAGGGCATCACGGCTTACGCGAAGGCGCATCCCGAGGTGCTCAATCTTGTCGAGGTGGTGTATGCCGAAGTGCAGCCCGCCGACCTCACGCTGCAGATGCGCCGGGTCACCAACGCCGGCGCTGAAGTCATCCTGGCGCCCGCCTCATTGCAGCAAGGTATTGCGGTCAAGCGTGCGTTGCAGGCGCTCAACAAGAAAGTGCCCGTTGTTTTCAGCATGCACAACGCACCCGGTTTTATCTCACGGCCTTTGGGTGGATTCGAGGTGCTGGAAGGTGACTACGAGGCGCAATCGGGCGTGATTGCCACAGACGAGCCAACGGAACCCAAAAAGTTCTATGACATGCTGGTCGCCAAATACGGCCTCAAGGCGCCGTGGCATGGCATCACCGCCTCCGGCATTTCCCAGACTCTGGTGCTTGTCAGGTCAGTCGAGGCTGCCGCCAAAAAATATGGCCCCACCAAGCTTAACGGTGACTTGATCCACCAGACCATTCTCGATACACCCATCTCGGGTGCCAGCCTTTTCGGCTATTCCGCCGATCTGTCCTACAACATCTCGGCACCATTCCCCGTCTACCAGCCCAAGGTCAATATCGGCCTGGTTAAAGGGGGCAAGGTCACGACTGCCGTCACGGGCTACCCCATTCCCAAGCTGGAGCGCTGGTGAGCACACAGGATCCGACCGTCGCCTCGGAAAAGGCGTCTCCAGCCGTCGTCGAGCTGTTGGCCATAGAGAATCTTGAGGTCCTCTATGCGAAGGTCATCCTCGCCCTCAAGGGCGTCAACCTGCGCGTGGAGGAGGGGCGTTGCACGGTGCTGCTTGGCCCCAATGGGGCCGGCAAGAGCACCATGCTCAAGGCTATCTCCGGCGTGTTGTCCATCGATGACGGCGCCATATCCGCCGGCGCGGTGCGATTCAGGGGTGTGCCCATCACCGGCAAGCCGGCGCTGGACACCGTCGGCATGGGCCTGATACATGTCGTCGAGGGCCGCAAGGTGTTGCGACATTTGACGGTGGAGCAGAATCTTGTGATCGGCGGGCACCTTCTTCCTGGTACTGGCATGGTGCGCGAGCGGCTGGACTTCGTTTTTGACACGATCCCCAGGCTGGCGCAGCTGCGCGATCGCACGTCGGGATATTTGTCGGGCGGCGAACAACAGCAGTTGCTCATCGGCCGCGCGCTCATGTGCAAGCCCAAACTGATGATGATCGATGAGCCGTCGCTGGGTCTGGCGCCCAAGATGATTGAGGAAATCTTCACGCTGCTGGCATCGCTGAAAAGCTCGGGCCTGTCGCTGCTGATTGTCGAGCAGAACGCGCAGGCGGCGTTGTCACTGGCGGATCATGGCTATGTGATGGAAGGCGGGCGGGTCGTGCTGGAGGCGCCGGCCGAGCAGTTGCGCGCGAATGAGGACATCCGTGAGTTCTACCTGGGTGTGAGTCACTCGGGGGAGCGCAAGAGTTACCGAGACATCAAGCATTACCGCCGGCGCAAACGCTGGCTGGGCTGAAAGCCCGCTATCCAACACTGAAAGCCCGGCATGAATGAACTTGTCAGCCTGCGTCGCGACGGCGCCATCGCCCATCTTCGTCTGAACCGCCCCACGCAGTTCAACACCGTCGATATCCCGACCGCGAACGCCTTTTTGGCATGTTGCCGGGAAATCGCCGAAGCACAGGGCGTCAGGGCCGTTATTCTCAGCGGAGAGGGCAAGGCCTTCGGCGCAGGCGGAGATCTCAACGAATTGGCGGTGGACCCTGTTGCCGCGGCGCCCTCCCTGATTGACCCCATGCACGACGCGATCAGGTGGATTGCCGAGCTGGATGTGCCCTTCATCGCCTGCCTGCACGGCGTCGTCGCGGGCGGCAGTCTCAGCCTTGCCATGGCCTGCGATCTGGCCATTGCGGCCGAAGGGACGAAGTTCAATCTGGCCTATGTCAACATTGGGGCCACATGCGATGGCGGCGGCTCCTGGAGCTTGCCAAGAATGGTCGGCATGCGCAATGCAATGGCCATCGCGCTGCTCGGCGACAGCTTTGACGCCGCTGAGGCGCTGCGGCTCGGACTTGTCAACAAGGTCGTTCCGCTGGCAGAGCTGCAATCGAGCGCAGAGCAGATGGCGCAGCGCCTGGCGGCGGGTCCGACCCTGGCCATAGGGAGGATGAAGCGCCTCATACGCGCGTCCTTCGAAACCGACCTGGATGGCCAGCTGGACCGGGAACGATTCGATTTCATTTCCAATGCCGGCACAGAAGACTTCGGTAACGCTGTGGCCGCATTCCTGCGCAAACAAAAACCTGAATTTCAGGGGCGCTGAACCTGCAGGCCCTGGCGGCGAGATTAAGCAGGGTCAGCGCACAAACCGCCCGTCTGATGTGACGTGTACCAGGTCCACAAGGCGAGAGCCCGTCGGGCCGGATGTGAAGTCCAGGTCCATGCCCGCGATGCGCGTTTTCAGGGCGCGCATTGTGGCGTGCAGGTTGTCGCGCGTGAGCGCACGGCCCGTGCGGCGCAATGCCTCTATCAGCACCAAACCGTTGATGTAACCTTCGTAGGTATAGTAGCTCACCGGCACACTCTTCGCCGCGCTGAGCTTGCGGAATTCGCGCGATGTTGCGTCAGCATCGCTCCAGGGATAAGGCACCACCTGGGCTATTGCCAGGCCGCGCAGGCGTGGCCCCATGGCTTTGGCCACCTGCTCGCCGGCAACGGAGGAAATGCCGTAAAACACCGGACTGGCGCCCGTGGCCTGTACGCTCTTGATCAACTCAGCAACAGGCGGGCCGGCAAGAAACATGATGATCGCCTGGGCGCCGCCCTCCGCCAGGGCTTTTCCGGCCGCCACGGCATCGCTGCCGTCGGGCTTGACGCCGGCGGACCTGATAACGTCCCATGAAGCATTTTGTGCCTTGATCGCTGCGCGAATCGAGTTGAGAACCTCAACGCCGCCTGGGACCGCCAGGTGCGCGACCGATATTCGCGTCATGCCTATGGACGTCAGGTGCTGAACGAGGCGGTCCGCTTCCCTTCCATAACCGGCCCGCACGAAGTACGCCGCGCCCGCCGCCTTTTGCCGCGCGGAGTCACCAAGGCCGTAGTTCCCGATCATCGGGGCGTTGCTCTCCGCGAGGATGGACAACCCTGCCGACACGTTGGCGCTGCCGACGCAGCCGAATAAGGCGAAGGCCTGGTGTTCGCCTAGCAGCTTCTTGTAGTTGATCACCGTCTTGTCAGGTTTGAGCTCATCGTCAAGACTGATGTAGCGGATCTGGCGCTGGTGCACGCCACCTTGCGAGTTCGTGGAATCGAACGCCAGCTGCGCGCCCGCGTTGAAGCCGTTCATCGCACCGCCCAGCGGCCCGCTGAGTACGGCGCTCTGGCCAATGACGATCTCGCGGTCACCGACGCCGGCATTCGCGGCAAAGGCCCTGGATCCGAGGAAAGGAATCGCGGCCGACGCGGTGGCCGCGATCAATTGACGTCTGAGCATTTGAAATACCTTTCTTTGATGCGCATGAGTTCCTGCGCGCCAGCTGTTGTTCGGGAAGAGCCTGCTTTCAGTTCAATAAAAGCTGTTTCGTTTATTGATTCGCCAAAAAATCTCTCAGCCGTAGAGCGCGCGGATGCGCTCGCGGTCATTCGAGCCGTCGGCCTTTTTAGGCAATGCCGGCACAAACACGACAGCACGTGGCCGCTTGTAGCGCGCGATCCGTTCGCCGACGAAGTCGATGACCTCCTGCTCGGACGGGGGCGCGTCGTCGCCCGCCACGCAGACGGCCCGCACGGCCTCGCCCCAGTGCGCATCCGCCACACCTATGACCGCCACATCGAGCAATCGCGGATGTTGCCTCAGCACGGCTTCAACTTCGCCGGGGTACACGTTCTCGCCGCCTGTCTTGATCAGTTCCTTGCTGGCCAGCCTGCCGCTGTACCAGAGCCGGCCTTGCGCATCCATGTGACCGCTGTCACCGGTGTGCAGGCGGCCGGAGCGCAAAGTCCGCTCGTTGTCCGCCGGCCGTCGCCAGTAGCCGGCAAACACGCACGGACCGTGCATGGTGATTTCTCCGACTTCACCCACCGCCAGGGCTTTGCCTTCCTCGTCAACGATCTCCACCGCGCAAAGCGGCAGCGCAAAGCCCACCGAGCCAGGCGCGTCGCGAAACGGTGCCAGTGATACAAGTCCCGACGCTTCCGTCTGCCCGTAGCCGGTCCAGAAGGTGCCGCTTGGGCAACTGGCTTCGAAGCGCAGGATGGTTTCGGGCGCGTCCAGCCCGCATACGTGGCGCACGCTGGCCAGTTGCCCAGGTGCATGGACGTCGGCATCAAGCAGCCCCCCCAGCATGGGCGCAAACTCGGCAAACAGCGATACCTGGTGCCTGGCGATCAGCTCAAGCGCCCCGGCGGTGTCATACGCCGGCATCACGACGGAGCTGCCTCCGGCCAGCAGCGTCGCCAGCGTCAGCGAGATCGCCGTGGAGTGAAACAGCGGCAGGCAACAGAGGTGAACATCTCGCGGCGTCAGGCCCCAGGCCAGCTGCAGCTGGATGGCGTTGGCGGTCAGGTTGCGGTGGGTCAGCATGGCGGCCTTGGGACGCTCGTCGCTCCATGCCGTGTGGATCAGCAGCAGCGGGTCGTCGGCCGCGACCGCCACCGCGCCGCAGCATGCCTCGGCAAGGTACAGGCTGGTGAGATGCCTGAAACCATCGCGTGGGCTGTCCATGACGATGGGCTCCGGTGCGCTGGTTTGTTCAAGCGCCATGTCCATCAAATGCCAGAACTCGTCTTCCACCAGCATCAGCCTGGGCTCATCGCCTTGTAAAACCAGGGCTATTTCAGCGGCCGAGAGGCGCCAGTTGACGGCGCAAACGATGGCGCCCAGCCGTGCGGCGGCGCCTATCAGTTCCAGATACTCAATTCGGTTGCGCGACACAATCGCAAGCCGGTCCCCATGCGCCACGCCGGCTCGCTGCAAGCCAGCGGCGAGCTGCTGCGTGCGTACAAGGTAGTCGCCATGGGTCACCGCACGGGTGTGGTGAAACGCGATGTCGTCGCCGCGCATGCGCGCATTGCGGGTGAAGACGTCGGTCAGGGTGTAGTCGGACGCTGTCATGCTGGCGCCGGCTCAGGCAATCGCCGCGGCCGCGCGCCCGGCAGCTTCGAGCGCTGGCTTCACGCTTTCCAGTGCGCCTCCGCCATCGCAGGGAATCACGGCGCCGGACAGGTAGCTTGCATAAGGCGAAGCCAGAAACAGCGCGAGATTGGCAATATCGTCCAGGGTGCCCATGCGCTTGAGCGGCACGGTGCCGGCCGCCTGCTCCCGCTCGGCGTCACCGCTGGCCATCAGTCGTTTCACGCCTTCCGTGCCGTCGATCGGCCCCGGCGAAATGGCGTTGATGCGAATGCCATCGGCACCCCATTCCAGCGCCAGCACACGCGTCAATTGGTCCACGCCGGCCTTGGCCGCGCAGGCATGGGCCTGATAACGCATCGGAATGCTTGATTGCGGCGCAGTGATATTGATCATCGTGGCGCCGGGCTTGCGCAGGTGCGCATGGGCCTGCCTTGCCACATTAAAAGTGCCCACCAGGTCGATGTCCACCACGGCCTTGAAGCCGTTAGCCGACATGTCTTTCGCTTCGCAGAGAAAGTTGCCAGCCGCACCCGATACCAGCACGTCCACAGGGCCAAAACGCTCAACGGCGGAGGCCAGGGCCACTCCGACAGACTCGAAGTTGCGCACGTCCGCAGAAAAACCCGCCACGCCGTGCCCGTGAACCGAGAGCTGCTTGATGGCCTGCGCGACGTTCTCCGGGTTGCGGCTGACCACCGTGACCGATGCGCCCTGGGCCGCGAAGGCGTCGGCGATGCCGAAATTGATGCCGGTGGTTCCACCGAAAACGAGAACGTGCTGGTTGTCGAAGCTCAGGTCGATGCGCATGGTACTTCCTTGTGTTTGCAATATTGAAGGGGGGTCAGGAGAGCCAGCGCTTGCGGCGCCGGTAATGCTTGACCGCGTGGTAGTCCGTCGTGTGGCCGCCGCCGAGGTAGAACTCCTGCACGTCGGGATTGGCCTGAAGCGTTTCGGCCGTGCCTGCCATCACCACGCGGCCGTTCTCGACCAAATAGGCGTGGTTAGCGATGCCAAGCGCCGCGACCGCGTTCTGCTCAACCAGCAGCACGGCGACGCCCGCTTCCTGGTTGATGCGGCGCACGATGTCAAAGATCTCGTCCACCAGGAGCGGCGAGAGCCCCAGGCTGGGCTCGTCCAGCATCAAAAGTTTCGGTTCGGTCATGAGGGCGCGGCCGATGGCGAGCATCTGCTGCTCCCCGCCCGACAGGTAGCCGGCCTGTGTTCGGGCGCGCTCTTTCAGGCGTGGAAACCATGCCATCACTTTGTCGGTAAGTTCAGACACATGTCGCCGCTCCCTGTGCATCGAGGCGGCTGCCAGCAGGTTCTCACCCGGAGTCAGGTGCTCGAAGATGCGGCGACCTTCCAGAACATGGGCGATGCCGCGTCGCACCCGTTCGGGCGGTGCCAGTCCCAACAGGTCGGCTCCGTCAAAGCGCGCGCCGCCCCGGCTGACGCGCCCGCGCTCGACCGATAGCAGCCCACTGATCGCCTTCAGGATAGTGCTCTTGCCCGCACCATTGGCCCCAAGCAAGGCCACCAGGCCGCCGCGCTCCACAGCGATCGACACGCCCTTGATGGCCAGCGCGACGTTGTCATAGAGAACCTCGACATTGTTGAGTTCGAGGAGAGCATCGGTCGTAGTCGGCGCTGTGGCAAGGGGCGGTGTCATGGCGGCGGGCTCGCTCAGGTACCGGACTTTTTGAACTCGGCCGACGAGGCTTTGATGAGCTGCCAGACCAGATCCTGGTCGGCGGCAATCCAGTCGGACTTGGCCACCCAGCGCTTGCCGTCCCACTGCGCAACGCGGCCCATGCCGCCGCCCTGGTGGTCGGTCTTGCTCAGTGTGGTGGGTGGCGCCAGGCCCTCGGCGGTGAAGTTCTTGATGCTGCGCAGCCCCTCGTTGAGGGTTTCGGTGGTCAGGGCGGCGCCCTTGCTGATCTCAAGTCCGCGCCGCGCACCCTCGACCATCAACGCGGCGGCCAGCACGCCGATGTTGTAGTAGCTCGTGCCCACCATCTCGGGCGCGCCTGCGCCCTTGTTCCTGGCAATGACCTCGCGCAGGATGTCCTGGATGATCTTGGGCTCGCGGCCAGCGGCTGCGCCCTCGAACTTCAGCACGCCCTTGGCCTGCTCGGGGCCGACCACGCGCATGTCAGATTCCGACAGCCACACGACGGAGGCGATGCGGTCGGTCGGTATGCCGTTGCGGATGGCTTCCTTGACCGACACGGTCTGACCCACACCGCCGCCCCAGATCAGCGTCCAGTTCGGCTGCGCGCGGCGCAACTGCGTCCACACCGCCGACTGCTCATTGCCCGGAGGCGCATAGGGGAAAGTCAGCAGCTCGAAACCGCGGCGCTTGGCCAGTTCCTGCAGCAGGGGCAGCGGCTCCCGGCCGAAGGGCGTGTCGATGTACACGATGGCAATCTTTTTCCCCTTCAGGTTTTTCTCCACGCGCGAGATGTACTCGATCAGTATGGAGGCCTGCGACCAGTAGCTGGCCGACATCGGGATCACATAGGGAAACACCGAGCCATCGGCCGCATCGCTGCGGCCCGAGAACATCGTGACCAGGTTGACCTTGTCCTGCAGGGCGCGCGGAACCAGTGCGCGGCTGACCGGGGTCGACAGCGGATCGACCAGCAGCACGCCTTCGCGCTTGAAGCGCTCATAGGCTTCGATGCCGCGCTGCGTCTCGTTGCCATGATCCACCACCTCGGCAACGATCTTCCATCCGCTGACGCCGCCGCGTTCGTTGACCAGGGTGAGGTAATCGCGCTGGCCCTGGCTGTATTCGGCCGTCACAAAGGTATAGACCTTCGTGAAGTCCTGAGCCATGCCGAACTTGATGACCTTTTCCTGGGCCATCACTTGGGGCGCAAAGCCGGCGACCATCGTTGCGGCGGCCGAGGCCACCAGTTGTCTTCTGCCAATTTTCATGTTGTGTCTCCTGGTTATTACGTTGAAGTCAAAACGGCAGTCAGCGGCGGGCATGCCGAAACGGCCACACGAGAAACATTTTTCGGAGGTTGTCGTAAATCTTGGCCAGGCCCAGTGGCTCGAACAGCAGGAAGCCCACGATCAATCCGCCATACAGGATGAGGGGAGCATGGGTGGCCAGGTCCGAGCCGAGCTGAAGCCCCAGACCCGACGACAACGTCGCCAGGCCGTTGTTCAGCAGCGAGGGCGCGAGCAGGATCAGGACCGCTCCAAGGAAGCAGCCCAACACGCTGCCCAGCCCACCCACGATGACCGTGGCCAGCAGCTGGATAGACAGGTCGATGTGGTACTGCTCCGGCGAGACCGCCTTGTAGTAGCAGAACGCGTACAGTGCGCCTGCGATGCCGCCGATGAACGAGCTGACCCAGAACGCGAGCAGCTTGTAGCGAAACGCGCTTACGCCCAGAATCTCGGCCGCATAGTCCTTCTCGCGCACCGCGGCGAGGGCGCGGCCCAGGCTGGATCGACGCACGTTCAGCATGAACATCGTCACCACCGCGCAGGCCACCAGTGCGACGAAATACAGGCCGGTGTCCGAGGTGACGGCAATACCCAGGATGCGCACCGGTGGCAGCTGCAGCGAGGCTTGCAAGCCGCCGCTGATGGCGCCCACATGCAACACCACGAAGTCCACCAGGTACTGCAGCGCGAGTGTGGTCACGGCCAGGTAGAGTCCCTTGACCCGCAGCGCAGCCGCACCAAAGGCCGATCCGATGACTGCCGCCGCCAGTCCACCGGCCAGCAGCGACAGTTCAAAAGGCAGTCCGGCACGCGCGCAGTGTCCGGCGGCATAGGCGCCGATGCCCATAACTGCCCCATAACCCAGGTGAACCTGGCCCGCGCCACCCATCAGGAGGTTCAGACCGAGCGCGGCGCAGACCCACAGCAAGAGGGGCATGAGGTAGGTGTTGAGGTAGAGAGACGGCATGAGCCACGGTGCCGCGACGGCCAGCACGACCACCGTGGCGAGCAGGCCCTGGTCGAAACGCAGCGGCCAGAGCTGGCGGGTCTGTCTGTAGTCGGTGTGGCGGATGCCTGCCAGGCGGTAGAACATGTCAGACCCTTTCGATATGTTCGCGGCCGAACAGGCCGTGCGGCCTCACCAGCACGGTCAGCAGGATGATCACGGAGGCCACCACGTCGCGCGTGCCGCCACCGACGATGGGGTCCAGGTAGCCGGCGGCCACGCTTTCGATGACGCCGATGAGCAGGCCGGCGACCAGCACGCCGGGGACGCTGTCCAGGCCGCCCAGAATGGCAATGGCCAAGGCCTTGAGCAGCAACAGCGACAGCGTCCAGTCCACGCCCTGGGTGGCGCCCCAGAGGACGCCGGCTGCGCCCGCAGAGCTGCCGGCCAGGCCCCAGGCGATGGCGATCATGGTCTCCACGCGGATGCCGACGGACCATGCCGCCACCGGGTCGTCAGACACGGCGCGCATGCGGATGCCCAGGGCGGTGTTGTAGAACAGGATGGCCCCGGCAATAAATACCAGCGCGATGCCGCCACCGGTCAGGTAAGCCCGGTTGACCAGGATCTCGCCCAGCAGCACGGGCGCCTGCGAAATGCCCAGGTCCAGCCGCTTGACCGCCGAGCCCATCAGCCCGGGCACCAGACCGCGCAGCAAAATCTCCAGTCCCAGCGTGAGCATGATGACCATCACGACCGGTTGCCCGATCATGCGGCGCAGCAGGAAGCGCTCGACGAACATGCCCATCAGGAACATGCATACGATGGCCAGTGGTGCTGCCAGCCAAACCGGCAGCCCCAGGGACAGGATGAGCACGGCGCAGACATAGCCGCCGGCCATGCAGAAGGCGCCCTGCGCGAGGTTGGCATAGCGCGAGGCTTTGTACACGACGACGATGCCCAGGGCCACGAGGGCATACATCAGGCCCACCAGCGCGCCATTGAGAGAGAGTTCAGCCAGCAGCAGGATGTCCATCATCGACTTTCTTCAGGGTGAGGGAGCGGCGCAGGATGCCGCGCTCGCCGCTCTCGTAGGTGATGGCCGTGTCGAACTCGATCGGGGCGGACGGCCCGGACATCGCGCCGAACAGCGCGTCGATCAGCACCGCATAGCGCTCTTCAATGACATTGCGGCGCAACTTGCGCGTGCGCGTGATCTCGCCGTCGTCCGGGTCGAAGTCCTTGGGCAGGCTGACGAAGCGCGTGACGCGCAGTTCCGGCTTGAGTACCGTGTTGACGTGGCGCACCGCCTTGGCCAGCAGATCGAGGACCTCGGGCAACTGCGACAGCTCGGCATAGGATGTGTAGGACAGGCCACGCTGCTCGGCCCAGTGTCCTGTGGACTCGAAGTCGACGCACAGCATGGCAGCCAGGTGATTGCGGCCGGCACCGATGACGGCGGCGTTGCGCACGAAGGGGCTGAACTTCAACCGGTTCTCGATGTAGTTGGGTACGAAGCGCTCGCCGGTCGCGGTGTGCACCACCTCGCTGACGCGGCCCAGCACCACCAGGTCGCCGTCGGACTCGAAGTAGCCAGCGTCGCCGGTGGCAAGCCAGTCTTCGCGCATGACCTCGGCCGTGGCCTGCGGGTTCTCGTGGTAGCCCGGGAACACCGATGCGGAACGTACCAGGATTTCGCCGTGGTCGTCGATGCGCACCTCCACCCCGGGCATCGGTTTGCCCACGGTGTGCAGCTTCACATTGCCGTCCACATGCGCGGCCGTCAGCGCGCTGGTTTCGGTCTGACCGTAGAACTGCTTGAGGTTGATGCCCAGCGCACGGAACGCGACGAAGACGTCTTCGCCCAGCGCCTCGCCCCCGGTATAGGCGCGCTGGGCGCGCGACAGACCCAGGTAGTCCTTGATCGGCGCAAACACCAGCCATTCGCCGAGCTGGCGCAGCAGGCGTTGGCCCAGGCCGGGCGAGCCGCCGGCCAGGCGCAGGCGCTCAATGGCCACGGCGCGCGCCATGAACCAGTCGTGCAAAGCGCGCTTGAAGGGTGTGGCTTCGGCGATGCCGACCTGCACCCGCGTGAGCATGTTTTCCCAGGCGCGCGGGGCGGCCAGATACATGGTGGGGGCAACCTCGCGCAGGTCGTGCATCACGGTTTCCTGTCGCTCTGGGATGTGGATCGTGAATGCCAGCGAAATGCCTGCACCCAGCGTGAACACGAAGTCCCCGACCCAGGCCATGGGCAGGTAGGCATAGTGCGATTCATGGCGCGCGAAACAGCCGCCCTGGAATGCGTTGCGCACGCCCTTGAGCACATTGGCGTGGGTCAGCGGCACACCCTTGGGCGTGCCGGTGGTGCCGGACGAATGCATCAGCACCGCATAGTCGCCGGCCTGCGCGGCGGCGATGAAGCGGGCGAGCAGGGCAGGCTCGCGGCGAAGGCGCTCGCGGCCGCGCACCAGGAGGGCATCGAGCCCGGACAGGCCGGCGTCGGGGTAGGTCGCCAGGCCGCGCGGGTCGCTGTAGAAAATTTCCTGCGGTCGGCCATCGGCATGCTCGCGCAGGCCCAGCAGCTTGTCCACCTGCTCCTGGTCCTCGGCCACGGCCATGCGCGGATGGCCCAGGTGGCTGTACTGCAGCAGTTCCGTGGGTGGCACGTCGGAATAGATCGGAACGGGATAGGCACGCAGCGCCCCGGCCGCCAGCATGGCAACGTACAGCTTGAGCCTGTTGTCGCCGATGACCATCAACGCCTCGCCGGCCTTCAGGCCGTGCTCGTCAAGCGCTGCGGCCATCGCCAGCACGTCGGCCAGCACCTGCGTCCAGGTGTACTCGCGCCAGATGCCGCGTTCACGTTCGCGCACCGCGCTGCGGTCGCCTTCGGACGCGGCATTGCGGGCCAACGCCGCAACCAGCGAGGTGGGTTCGCCATCGGCATCGCGTGGCCATTGCGCCGCGACCGCGCCAACGGCGGCCAGCAAGGCTTCGTCGCAGTCGCCGGTTCTTGCAGGAGGTTTGAGGCCCGCTCGCGTGCCGATGGGCGCGCGTGCCAGGCCAGGGGATTCAAGTGCGGCGTTCATGTGATTGCTCCCGCTCGCGCAGCGGCGCGCTGGCCGAGGTAGGCCTCGACCACCTGCGGCGACGAGATGGCTTCGCGCGGCGTGCCGCTGGCAATGGCTTCGCCATGACTCAGCACGAGGACCTTGTCGCACAGCGAGGTCACCACGTCCATGTGGTGCTCGATCAGCAGGATTGACACGCCGCGCTCGTCGCGGGCATCGAGGATGAAGCGCGCGATGTACTCCTTTTCTTCCTGGTTCATCCCGGCCATGGGCTCGTCAAGGATCAAAAGGCGTGGCTCGGACGCCAGTGCCCGGGCCAGCTCAACGCGCTTTTGCAGGCCCGGCGGCACGGTCTCGATGGCATCATCGCGAACGTCCTGCAGCTGCAGGAAATCGATGATGTCTTCGGCCACTTCGCGGTGGGCCGTTTCCTCGCGCGCTGCCCATGTCCAGTAGAAGAGAGAAGCCAGCGCGCCCGGGTGCATGTGCACGTGGCGACCGAGCAGGATGTTGTCGAGTACGCTCATGCCGCGAAACAGCGCCAGGTTCTGAAATGTCCGCGCCACCGCATGCTGAGCGATGCGGTAGGGCCGCATGCCGGTAATGTCCTCGCCGTACAGCTTCACCAGCCCGGCCTGGGGCGGGTAAAAGCCCGTTATTACGTTGACCAGGGTGGTCTTGCCACTTCCGTTGGGCCCCACAAGGCCAATGATCTCGCCCTCGGAGATCGACAGGCTCACACCCTTGAGTGCCTTGAGGCCGCCGAAGGACCGCTCGATGCCAACGCATTCGAGTACCGCCGCGGGCGA
The DNA here is from genome assembly GCA_040388255.1 of Pseudomonadota bacterium. GTDB lineage: Bacteria > Pseudomonadota > Gammaproteobacteria > Burkholderiales > Burkholderiaceae_C > Polaromonas. The sequence continues at coordinate 84,328 of JAZKCE010000003.1, forward strand.
CGCAGGTGGGGTCATTGCGATCACTGTGTCTCCGACATGGTCGCCGCCCCGGTGATTACCGGGTGGACCGAGTTTTTGAGTCTGGCGCTTATTGGCTCGTTAAGAGCCAGGAAAAGCCTGATGCTTGGCTTGATTCTTATATTTTATTGAGTCAAGGTCAACAAATATGCATGTGAACGCGGGAAAACACCTATCCACCGGGTTTACGGAGTCGAAATCAGGGTGATCGCAGGAGGGTGGAGTGTGTCTGCCCGGTCCGGCGCAGTTAATAATGAGTCAGGCTCAGGATGGTTTGCGTTTCCTGGACGCCGCTTCAGGCCGTGCGGCCAGAAGTTCCTCGATGTGGGCGAGCCGCGCCTCGATGCGGTCGGTCGGGCCTGGCGAGGATTGCAGCCCGTGCAGCAAGCCATCCGTGAAGCGGTCGGCCAGTGTGTCAACGTTGATGCTGCGTTTGCCGTATAGCACGGGCCACATCATGTGTTCGAGACCACCGTAAAGCTTGGAGCGCAGCATCTCGAACTCCAGGTCCACGTCTACAGCCAGCTCGCCATCGGCCACAGCCTGCACCAGGGTCTGGCGCAGGAAGTTTGTGTACTGCACATGCAGGTCGTGCAGGCCGGAGCCCACATACTCGGGGCCAGTGCGGACCTCATGGAGAACGAGCTTGGCCATGCCGGGCGTTTCGGTGTACACGCGAACGTGGCGCCAGATGATGAAGCGCAGGCGGCCCCGCAGCCCGCTGATGCGCGAGAAGCCTTCGCCGACGTCGGAGATCAGCGGCTCATACAGGGCGCGCAGAACTTCGTTGAGCAGGTCGCGTTTGCTTGGGAAGTATCGGAACACCAGACCTTCGACCACGCCCACGCGGGCCGCGATCTCACTGATCGAGGCGCGCTCGAAGCCCTTTTCAAGAAAGACCTCGCGCGCGGCTGCAAGGATTTCCCCCTCGCGCTGCAGGCGCCTCTTTGACTTGCCGATGCCTTCGGATGGCTCGGCCACGCTACTGGATTTTACTTTCATGGATGTATTGTCCGTGAAAGTCGCTGGCTTAACGATGGCCTTACTCATGCCCTGCCGACGCACTGGGGGATGGACGCCTTTTCGCGCTCCGGCTGCAGCCGCAAGGCGGCCTGCGCACGGTCCATGAACAGGGCCTTGGCGTCTGTCGGTGCCGCTCCAGGCGGCGAGGCCATGTGCGCCTATCTTTTCAACACACACTGGCCAGGTAAATGCTCAATCGAGCATCCAGCCCGCCCGATGGGCGGTTTGCCAGCGACAAGGTTGCGTCGAGCGCCCCTGCAAGTTCCTGGGCAATGGCCAGCCCCAGGCCCGTCCCGCCGGTTGCGCGATTGCGCGATGACTCGATTCTGTAGAACGGCTGCATGACAGCCTGCAATTGCGCCTCGGGAATGCCTGGGCCGTTGTCGCGAACCACCAGATCTATGGTGCCCGGCCGCAGCTGTTCGATCACCAATTCCGCGCCATCGGCAAACTTGATGGCGTTGTCAAGCAGGTTGGTGATGAGGCGCTTCAAAGCCAATGGCCGCAGGGTCAGTGGAACTGGTGCGCTGCCTGAAAGGCGCACGTCATGACCGGCATCGATATAGTCGCAGACCAGGCTGTCGAGCAAGGCATTCAGGTCGACAGCGCGCGCCAGCTCACCATTAGCCTGCGCGCTGCGCGCGTAGGCGACGCCTTCCTCGACCAGCGCCTGAAGGTCAGTCAGGTCACTTTGCAGCTTTTCGCGCAAAGGCCCGGATTCGAGTATTTCCGTGCGCAAGCGCATGCGGGTGATGGGCGTTTGCAAATCATGCGACACGGCGGCCAGGATGCGCAAGCGCTCGGCCAAATGATCCGCAATGCGTTGGCGCATGGTGTTAAAGGCGCGCGCTGCCCGAACCACCTCGGCCGGACCGGTCTCGGCGAGCGGCCGGGCGGATCGATTGAGATCAAGGCCGTCGGCGGCATCGGCAAGATGATCCAGTGGCCGAACCGTAGCGCGCACGGCGAGCCAGGTCACCAGGCCAAGAATCAATAGCTGAATAACAAGCAAGGTCGCCGTAACCGGGGAAATACGTATCCGGGGCCGGTCCAGTTGCAAGGTCACGGGGCTTCCGTCGTCCAACAGGAGACCCAGCTCTATCCGTTCGCCGAAATCATTCGGCTTCACGTTTGCCTTTGCGCCAACCCGCGATGCGCCAACGGCCGACGCTACCGACTCGCGCACTACCCGTGCCAGATCCGATTCGTCCTGCGGCATGGAAGCCGTTGCGGACAGAATGTAGCGATAGTCCTGGCGTTCGATACGCGGCAGCCACAGACCGCGTTCTGCCTGCGGGACACGGTCGAGAATCGCAACAGAGGCCGCGATGTCCCGCCCCATATAGGCCAGCATCATGCTGCGCCCCAATTGCGCGCGCTCAAACAGCACCCAGAACAAGGTCAAGGCGTGGGCTGCCGCCAGGCCACAAAACAAAATCACGCCCAGGCGGCCGAATAGCGAGCCCCAGACTTTTTGCCGCCAGATATTGAGCCTGCGCATCATGACCATCGTGGGTGTTCCGGCCCTGCATCGACGGCGCTGCAGAATACATAGCCTTCGCTGCGGACCGTCTTGATGAAACGCGGTTCGCGTGCGTCGTCGCGCAAACGTTGGCGCAGGCGGCTGATAAGCAGGTCGATGGAGCGATCAAAGGGATCGGCATCGCGTCCCTGGGTGAGGTTGAGCAACTGGTCGCGTGTCAAAACCCGTTGAGGATGGTCCAGCAGAACCCGCAGCATGCGGTACTCGCCCCCGGTCAGATCCACCATGGTTCCGTCGGGGTCCACGAGATGGCGTGCGCGGGTGTCCAGACGCCACCCATCGAAGTCAATGAAGGGCGAGGGTTCAACACCCTGCAAGTTGGGTGGCAGCATCATTGTGCGGCGCAATACGGCCCGGATGCGCGCCAGCAATTCGCGCGCGGCGAACGGTTTGGCCAGGTAGTCATCAGCACCCATTTCCAGGCCGATGATCCGGTCGGTCTCCTCCCTGCGGGCCGTGAGCATCAGCACCGGCACATGGGTGGCATTCCGCGCGCGCAGGTCACGACACAGGCCGAGGCCATCTTCGCCGGGCAGCATCAGGTCCAGAACCACCAGATCGACTCGTGTATCCGACATGAGCTTGCGCATCTCCGAGCCGTTCGCCGCAGCACTGACGCGATAGCCGTTTCCCTGCAAATACTCGCTAACCAGCTGGCGGATGTCCCGGTCGTCGTCCACGACCAGGATGTGAGTGGGTGATTCCATCGTGCATACCTTAGCAGCGGGGTTTTGGTGCAACCGGGTGATTTGTATCGCAGTGTATCCAATGCCTCTGCAGATACGGGAGGCTGCATTTCGCCCCTCCGGCAAACACATCGCAGACACGCCGCGACGATGTAATTCATCGGCCGGATCAACTCGCGCAAAGCGCAACCCACTAAAGGACTCCTCGCCATGACAATTGCAAAATCTTTCCGAAGCCTCTCCGTGCTGGCTGGTGCTGTGGCCCTGCTCGGTAGCAACACCGGCTTTGCCCAGCCAAAACTTCCGCCCCCGGAGGCGACCGATCCGGTCGCTCGCGGCGTCATGGTGGGTACACCGCCGCCTGTCGAGAAACGCGTAACGCTTGGCACAGTGCTTTCCTATCCCAACGGACGATGGGCCTTTCATCACATGCGGGAGCTTGGCCCCACGCTTACGGTGTCGCGCGGGGCGCAAGCTCCGGGTAGCTTGACTGCGGCGCCCGTCGCGCTGGATTCTTTGAGCTTTGAGACCGGGCCGGATACACGTTCCACGATCGCTCAGTGGCAAACCAGCACTTACACCGACGCACTGCTGGTGCTTCACCGCGGGCGTATTGTGTACGAACACTATGGTGTAGGCATGCAACCGAAACAGCCGCATGCGCTGTGGTCGGTCAGCAAATCCTTTGTTGGCCTGCTCACAACGTGGCTGATCCAGGACGGAACCATTGATGCGAAAGCACCGCTCTCACGCTATGTTCCTGAACTGGCCGGCACCGCCTGGGCCGACGCGAGCGTGCAGGATACGCTGGACATGACCACGGGCGTAGCGTACACCGAAGTCTTCACGAATCCACAGTCCGACATTCATCGTTATCTGCGCGCCAGCGGGCTCGTTCCGGCGGCTGCGGACTACGCCGGTCCGCGAACCTTGTATGACTTTCTGGCTGGCGTGAAAAAGGAGGGCGAGCACGGTGCTGCGTTTCGCTACAAGTCTGCGGACAGCGAAGTGCTGGGGTGGGTCCTGCGCAGGGTGACGGGAAAAAGCCTCGCCGACCTGCTTTCCGAGCGTGTGTGGAGTCAACTCGGAGCACAGGAGGATGCCTTCTACTGGCTGGATGGCATGGGTACGGATGTTGCCAGTGTTGGCCTGAACGCAACATTGCGCGACCTGGGCCGATTCGGCGAGTTGATGCGCCAGGGGGGCAAGTGGGGCGGGCGCCAGGTCATTCCGGCCAGTGTGATTGCAGAGATACGGAAAGGGGGCGATAAACAGAAATTCACTGCCGCCGGGCCAAGTGTTCGCTCTGGCTACAGTTACCACAACCAATGGTGGGTGGCGCACGATGCGGACCAGACGTTTGAAGCCAAGGGCGTTTTCGGCCAACACATCCATGTCAACCCGGCCGCCGAACTGGTGATTGTCAAGTTCTCATCCCACCCCGTGCCGGACACACAGTTCACCCATGTCATTGACCGCGCGGCCTTCGCAGCCATCGCTGCCGCCGTGAAGAGGCCATGAAACCGAACGCCGGCATTTTTACCTTTGATGCTCTCAGGATCAGCGCCGAAGCCCATCCCGGGCGAGCCGCGTTGATCCATGTAGAGAGCGGTGAGTTGGACGAAGTGCCCCGCATTTTGAGCTACGCGCAGTTGCTGGGCGGGGTTGCCAGGGTGGCCAACGGATTGAGACGCCTGGGCGCGTCTCACACAAACTGCGTCGGGCTTCTGTTGCCCAATTCGGTGGAGCATCATTTGGCGCTGTGGGGGGCGCAGGCTGCATCCATTGCCTTCCCGCTCAACCCCTTGCTGCAATCAGTCAATCTGGTGGAGCTGCTTCGTGCGGCAAACGCAGTTGTTCTGATGGTTCCCGGATCCACGCCCGGTTGTGACCTGTGGGAAAAGGCGCTGCAAATCCAGGCGGCGCTGCCGTCGATCCGGTGGCTGGTCCGCGTCGGTGGTGTTGAGGCAACAGGTCCAGGTGTCCTGGGCTTCGAGCAACTGATTTCCGGATTGCCGGACGACGCGCTGGAATTTACCTGTGAAGGCGCTAAAGAGCGCATTGCGGCATATTTCCATACGGGCGGCACGACCGGTGCGCCGAGGGTGGTTCAACATACACACGGCAATGAACTGAGCGCCGCTGCGGGCTTCGCAACGCTGGCGGCGCTTGAGCCGGGTGATGTGCTGAGTAACGGCTTCCCCTTGTTCCATGTGGCCGGGTCCATCGTTTGTACGCTCGCGCCCTATCTTGCGGGAGCCAGCGTGCTGAACCTTTCCGCCGCCGGGTATCGCAATCCCAGGATGCTTGCCAACTACTGGCGCATGGTGGAGCGGTATCGGGTCAGCATAGTGGGCGGTGTGCCCACGGCGCTGGGAGCCATCGCTGCCGTGCCTGTGGGTGATGCTGATCTGTCCTCCATTCGTACGGGCTACACCGGGGGAGCCCTGGTGCCGCGCAGCGTGGCAGCAGCCTTCGAGTCCGCAAGCGGCAAGCCTTTGCGGGAGGTGTATGGCATGACTGAGGCTGCGGGTGTGATCTCGGTTGACCCGGCGCAACACATGCGTACGCTGGGCTGTGCCGGCAAACCTCCGGACAGCACGCGCTGCGAGGTTCGGATGCTGCTGGCAGACGGACAGCCTGGGGCGCCATGTGCTGCGGGTGAGACGGGTGTACTGGTTGTGAGCGGGCCGACGGTGACGCCGGGATACCTTGATCCCGCGCACAACCGGGGAGCGTTCATGGCAGATGGGGCGCTGATCACGGGCGATCTGGCACGTATCAATGACGCGGGCTACATCACAATCACGGGTCGCAGCAAGGACCTCATCATCCGCAGCGGTCATAACATCGATCCGGCCATGATTGAAGAGGCACTCGCGGCGCATCCTGCCATTGCAGCAGTCGCAGTGGTGGCGCAGCCGGATCGCTATGCAGGCGAGATGCCCGTGGCCTACGTTGTTGTTCACAAGGGGGCCAGCTTCGATGCCGATGCCATGATGGCGTTCGCTCGCGAACGGGTGACAGAACGGCCAGCCTGGCCCAGGAGCATCTTCCAGATTGCCGCAATGCCTTTAACGCCGGTTGGCAAGGTCTTCAAACCTGTGCTGCGCCGTGACGCGACAAAGCGGCTGGTGTGGGACATGCTGGCAGACTTCCCGATCGCCAGCGTCGAGGTCCTGGACGAGGGGCCTGGAGGCGGGCAGGTCAGGATTGCCCTCATGGCGACCACAGCCGGCGCAGACGAGTCGATGCTCGTAGCGATACAAGACAGGTTTGAGTGTTTTTTGTTTGAAGTGGCAATCTGCCCTCTTCCTGGGGCCGAACCTGGCCTGCCTGCGCGGCAACTAAAACTTCGCGTTTGAAGGCTTCATCGCATCGCTTTTGAGTCCACGTTGTATCGCTCTTTGTCTGCGGCACATGCAGATGTACGGGGAGACAAAAACGGGCCCCATGAAACATGCGCAATACATCCTTGCGGTGCAATAGCTGCCTCATTGAACAACTTCGGAGCTCCTCATGAAAATCACGCAGCTTTTCCCCTTGTCCCGCAATCTGCTTGCACTAGGTCTGGCCATTTTTTCGACGCTGGCCACGGCACAGAGCACGCCGACGGCTGACCCACGGGGGCGCTGGATCACCGCCAGCGGCAACCTGGAAGTCGAGGTCTCACCCTGTGGCGCTGCTTTGTGCGGCAGTGTGACCAAGGTGCTCGGAAATCGCTCCATGAGTCGGGACGGCGCTGCCATGGAGCCTGTTGATACCCGGCCCGCACTGGGAATGACACTGCTCAAAGACTTCGTACCGGTTGATGCCGGCGAGAACGGTGCTGCAACGACGCAATGGAAGGGCGAGATATACAACCGCGAGAACGGCAAAAATTACCACTGTCGTATGTCGATGGGAACGACGCCGGAAGGCCGTCCCGAGCTGGTTCTGCATGCCTATATCGGCATTCCCATTTTCGGTAAAACCCAACGATGGCAACGTGTGGTCTCCGGCGTTTCGGCTTCAACCCAGCACTGAGTTCACTACACCATGCTGCAAATTGTTTTGGCGCTCGGCGCGGGCGTAGCGACCGCCACCAGTCCCTGTATTCTCCCCATGCTGCCACTGCTCCTCGGTGCTTCAGCGGCACGCCAGAACGCGGAGCCGGTGGTTGCACGCCACAGACCGCTTTTTATTGTGCTGGGCTTTGTTTTGTCTTTCGCCTCAACAGCCATACTCTTTGGCGCATCCACACATGTACTTGGGCTGTCGCAAAGCGCATTGCGGACGGGCGGCATTGTGGTGCTCCTTTTCTCCGGTGCGCTGCTTTTGTGGCCCATGCTGCTGGAGCGTGTGATGGCACCATTTGGCAGGTTGGCGAATTTGGCGCACAACCTGGGAAACCGTGCGGGATCTGGCTACTTTGGCGGCCTGCTTCTCGGGATGAGCATGGGCCTGCTCTGGACGCCATGCGCCGGACCGGTTCTGGCCTCAGTCCTTACCCTCATCGCCACCGATCAGCATGCCGACCAGGCCGCCGGTACGCTGCTGGCGTACTCGGTCGGAGCCGGTCTCCCGATGCTGGCGATTGCTTATGGTGGGCAGGCCGTAACGTCGCGGGCGCGAGGGCTGGGACGCCACGCCGGCCTGATCAGGCGCATCTTTGGCGGCATGGTGATTGGTACTGCCGCCGCCATGTATTGGCAAGTCGATGTGGCTACCGTCGCATGGTTCACCCGGGTTTTGTCCACCAATAGCGGTAAACCCGTGAACGCTGTCGGCGGTTCGGCCAACCCGGTTGCTCAAGCTCCGGAGTTCGTCGGCATAGACCATTGGCTTAACTCTTCGCCGCTCACAATGGAAAAACTTCGTGGCAAGGTGGTACTGATTGACTTCTGGACCTATGGTTGTGTGAACTGCGTCAACACCTTGCCATACATCAAAAGCTGGCATCAACGCTATAAAGACCAGGGCCTGATCGTTATTGGAGTCCATACGCCGGAGTTTGCATTCGAGCGAGAAGCGGGCAATGTGCAGAACGCGGTCCAGCGCCACGGAATCGACTACCCCGTGGCGCAGGACAATCACTACGGAACATGGACCGCCTGGGGAAATCAGTACTGGCCCGCAGTGTATTTGGTAGACCGTAGCGGACACATTGTTTTCAGCCACGTAGGGGAGGGCGATTATGAGCACATCGAGCAACAGATTCGCAAGGCGGTGTCGAGCGTTGGCCCGTAGCCCAGTCTTTTCGTTTCGGATAGCGATGCGGTATGCAGACACGGAAAGGCCGTTGGAATTTCAAAAGAAATTTTGGCCGTCCTTGAAGATCAGCAGTCCCGCCTTCATTCCGCCAATTTTGTAATCGCATCGCGGCTGCCAGCCAGTTCGCGCAGGCGGAACTTCTGAATCTTGCCGGTGGCAGTTTTCGGCAACTCTGCAAACACCACGCGGCGGGGACACTTGAAGTGCGCCAGGCGTTCACGGCAAAATGAGATCACCCCGGCTTCGGTGAGAGCTGGCGCATCCGGTTTGAGCTCAACAAAGGCACATGGCACCTCGCCCCATTTGTCGTCGGGCTGCGCGACTACTGCGGCATGCAGCACGCCGGCGAGCCGGTACAGCACCTCCTCCACCTCTACCGACGATATGTTCTCGCCGCCGGAAATAATGATGTCCTTTGATCTGTCCGTGATCTGCATATAACCATCCGGGTGCACAACGGCCACGTCGCCCGTGTGGAACCAGCCGCCCGCAAAAGCCTTGGTGGTGGCGCCGGGGTTTTTCAGGTAGCCCATCATCACGGTGTTGCCGCGGATCAGAATTTCGCCTGTTGTTACGCTGTCTCGCGGTACCGATTCGAGCGTATCGGGATCGGCAACCCGGAGATGCTCCAGGGCCGCGGCGCGCACGCCCTGACGTGCTTTCAGGCGACCCTGCTGCTCAGCGGGTAGTTCGTCCCACTCGGCCTGCCAGGCGCAACTTACCGGCGTGCCGGAAATCTCGGTAATGCCGAAGACGTGGTCGACATCAAATCCCATGACCCTGACGGCTTCAAGAACGGTCGCAGGCGGGGGCGAGCCCGCTGTCAATACACGCACGCGGCGCGGCAGCGGCCGGCGCTCCGCCTCGGGTGTGCTGGCAATGCCTGCCATGACTATAGGCGCTGCACAGAAGTGATCAACGCCGTGCTCCGAAATGGCATTAAAAACATTGGCTGCTGTCACCTTGCGCAGGCACACGTGCGTACCGGCCGCCGCGGTGATCGCCCAGGTAAAACACCAGCCATTGGCATGGAACATAGGCAGCGTCCACAAATAGACCGGCGCGCGCGGCAGTGCCCAGTCCGTCATCTGCAGCAGGCTCATGAGGTAGGTGCCCCGGTGGCTTGGCACCACGCCTTTGGGATCGCCTGTCGTGCCTGATGTGTAGTTCAGCGCAATCGGTGTCCATTCATCGCTTGGCCAGCAGCCGGGGAATGCCGGGTCTCCGTCGGCCAGGAAAGATTCGTAGTCGGTCTCGCCTATGGATGGACCCGCAGGCGCCTCGAGGTCGTTGATGTCGATCACACGGGGTGGATTGGCCAGGCCCTGAAGAGCCTTGGTTACCAGGGTAGAAAATTCGCGATCCACCATCAGCAGCTTGCACTCGCCGTGGCGCAAAATGAAGGCAATCCCCTCAGCGTCAAGGCGACAGTTGATTGCATTGAGCACAGCCCCTGACAGCGGGACACCGAAGTGCGCCTCCAGCATGGCCGGCGTATTCGGCGCGATGATGGACACCGTGTCGCCAGTGTGTATTCCAAGCTTGACGAGCGCGGAAGCGAGGCGATAGCAACGATCGCGTGTTTCAGCCCAGGTCTGGCGAAAGCTCCCATGGATGATGGCGGTTCGATGCGGGAAAACATCAGCCGTACGGTCAAGAAAGTTGAGCGGCGTCAGGGGGACATGGTTGGCTGCACGCCTGTCAAGGCCCTCCGCATAGGCTTTTGCACTCATGATGCTGCCTCCCCGCTTGTTGTGGTTTCGTGAAATGTGGTGAAGTTGCCGACCAACTCACGGTCGGTGACAAGCGAGTTCTCGATGCGGCTGGGATCTGTGTAACCCAGGCTCATGCCGCAGACAAACATTTGCTGCTCGGGAATAGCCAGCTCTTCGGAAATGACGCGGTGAAAGGTGGTGAACGCCGCCTGGGGGCAGGTGTCAAGGCCGCGAGCCCGGGCCGCGACCATGATGCTTTGCAGAAACATTCCGTAGTCGATCAAACTACCTCGCCCCATGCCCCGGTCAATGGTGAACATGAGTCCGACTGGGGCGCCAAAAAAGCGGTAGTTACGGCCGTGCTGGGCGTGCATGCGCTCCTTGTCGCTCTTCTGGATTCCAAGCAGGCCATACAGCTCCCAGCCGACCTTGCGCCGCCTGTCGATGTAGGGGGGGATCCACTCTTGTGGGTAGTAGTCGTAGGGCTCGTCGAGTCGAGCCGCCAGTGATGGGTCGTCATGGATGCGCATGATCGCTTCACTCAGGCGCTCTTTTGCTGCTCCCATGACGACGTGAACATGCCAGGGTTGCGTGTTGACCCCGGACGCACAATACCGCGCGACCTCCAGGATAGCCTCCACATCCGCGCGTGGAACAGGCGTGGGCAGGAAGGCGCGCGTGGCACGGCGGGTAACAAGCGCCCAGTCGACAGCGCTGCGTAGCGCGTCTGGCGCGATACTTGGCGGAGAGGCAAGCCGGATACTCATATTTCATCTTCCAGGTAAAAATTCCATCAACATGATTTGCCTTGTCGCCCATTCCAACCGTGTTGTGTTGAGCGATAAAAAATTGTCGAAGAAATCAACCTGGATGAATGTTCTCTGGATAACATTCCTGGCGAGGCGGCTATTGCCGGCTGGTATTGCGGCCATCGGTCATCCTGCCGCTACCCGGCATCTGCTGCTGCTTGGGGGGATTGACGGCCCTGCAAGCCGATCATCCATCAGTAAAACATTCGATCGGTGGTAAAAAAATGAATATTCATCAGGGCACACAACGCGAAAAATTGCTGGAATTTCTCACCGCTTCTCCATGGCGTGAAGGGCTGTCCCAGGAGCAGTTTGATCGTGTCTGTGGCGATGTCGTGACCCGTACTTTCACGGCCGGGGCCACGATATGCCTTCGCGAATCACCCTCCGAGCACTGGCTGGCCGTCGTTGATGGCCTGGTCAAGGTTGACACGGTCTCTGCCGATGGCCGGGCTACGACCTTTGCTGGCGTTCCCGGCGGCGCATGGTTTGGTGAAGGCGCCGTGCTGAAAGGTGAACCACGGCCGTATGCGGTCGTGGCCATTCGCGACAGCACAGTTGCTTTTGTGCCCCGGGCCACATTTCTCTGGCTGCTGGATAACAGTCATTCCTTCAGCCGCTGGCTGATCAACCAGCTGAACGCCCGCCTGGGCTACTACGTTGCGCTGCTCGAAGGCCTGCGGCTGGGGGATGTGAATACCCGGGTGGCGTACTGCCTGGCCGAACTTTTCAACCCGCAGCTTTATCCGAACACGCAACTGCGCATAGACATTTCCCAGGAGGAGATCGGCCGGTTGACAGGCATGGTGAGGCAGACCGCCTACCGTGCCTTGCATGAACTTGAAAACGCCGGCTTGATAAGGGTGCAATATGGATCGATCGAGGTAGTGGATCTCGAAGGGCTGAAAAAATTTGCGCTCGGCGCCTGAACAACACAATGATGCTGGAGTGATGGAATGCAGATGAACATGCAGGCTGCGGAGCAGGCACCGGCCCCCGGCTTGCCCGGGTTTCTGGAGAAGTGGCCGTGGTATCGCGCGCTCCCGGCGGAGCTGCGATCTCTCACGCTGAAAACCGCAACTGAAAGGACAGCTACCGCTGGGGAGTACATCGCACGGACGGGTGAGCCCAGCACGCATTGGTATGGGGTCATGCGCGGCTACCTGCAAATGTATGTCGTCGGCCCGGGTGGTTCCGGGACTTCGCGAACAGCATTGCCTGGGTTGCCAGGGCCGCATCCCAGAGTTTTGTCGTGGCACGAATCTTGAGGCCTTGCAGCTTGGCCAGCCGACGGCAATCCATGTACAAATACATCAGTTTCGTGACGTCACGCGGTGCGCCACCGTCTTGCGGGTCGTGATTCACGATTGCGGGTATTTTCCCATTGGGGTTGATGGCCCTGTAGCTTGCCGCGTGCTGGGCGCCACTCGTGATGTTGATCGGGATTGCCCGATAAGGAATGGCCGGTTCCTCAAGCAGGATCTGCACTTTGTGTCCATTGGGTGCCGTCCAGCTGTAGAGGTCGATCATCGTGGCTCCTGCTTCCGCTTATTCATGATGTCCTGCTGGCGGCGATCCTGCGCACGCCGGTTACCCTCGTCGCTCACACCCGCAGGGAGGCGCTCATCAAGGGCCGGGGCTTCCATGCGGCATGCAGCTACGCCTGCGGCCGCTCTACAGGGCGTAGCTGCTAAACTTTTCTCTTTCACCGGAAGGCGGTGCATCCGTGAATAAACCAAGTGCCATGGTGCGGCCCATGTCTGGCCTGAAGCGGGCAGGCTTTACTTCAGGTTTCGGTGTGCTGGCCGCTACCCTGGGTTCGGCGGTGGGCCTGGGCAATATCTGGAAATTTCCCTACCTGACGGGCGCCAATGGTGGCGCGGGTTTTCTGCTGGTGTACCTGCTGGCGACGCTGCTGGTCGGACTGCCAGTGATGATTGTCGAGATCGTGCTCGGCCGTGAGGCAAGGGCCAATCCCATTTCCGCCCTGCAGGCCCTGGCGCCCAAACGCCAGCCGTGGTGGCTGATAGGCGCTGCCGGCATGCTGGCGGCTTTTTTGATCCTGTCGTTTTACTCCGAAGTCGTGGCCTGGGTTTTTGCCTATGTGTTCAAGGCGCTGCATGGCTCCATCCTCAGCAGTGACAGACAGGTGACCGAGGCGGCTTTTAGCGCGCTGATCAGCGATCCGCTGCAGTCGCTGCTGTGGCAGTGGGGCGTGCTGGTGTTTATAGGCGGCATATTGCTGCTGGGTGTGACCAGGGGTATTGAGGCGCTGAGCAAAAAACTGATGCCGCTGTTGTTCCTGCTGCTATTGCTGCTGTGTGCCGTCAGCCTGTCGTTGGACAAGGCCACCGAGGGACTGGCATTTTTGTTCCAGCCTGACTTCAGCAAAATTACCTCTTCGGTGGTGTTGACGGCCATGGGCCTTGCATTCTTCAAGCTGTCGATCGGCATGGGCACCATGCTGACCTATGGCAGTTATTTTCGGGATGACCAGAACATACCGCTCACGACATTCCGCGTCATGAGTGCGGACCTGTGCGTCTCCATGCTGGCCGGCATTGCCATTTTCCCGGCGGTATTTACCTTCGGCTTTGCGCCGGCAGCGGGACCGGCGCTGGTGTTCATCACCATTCCGGCCGTGTTTTCGCAGATACCCATGGGGCAGTGGCTGATGGTGGTGTTTTTTGTGCTGGCCGCAGTGGCAGCCACCGGCGCCATGCTGTCCATGATGGAAGTGCCGGTGGTCATTTTGCATGAGCGTTTTGGCCTTTCGCGTACCAGGGCAACCCTGCTGACCATTGTGCTGCTGGTGCTTTTGGGGGCCGGTTGCGCGCTGAGCAACAGCACGCTGGCCGGTGTCAAGCTGTTTGGCCTGAACCTGTTTGACTTGTTCGACTTTGTGTCGTCAAACATCATCCTGCCGGTGGGCGGCATTTTTATAGCGCTGTTTGTCGGCTGGGTCTGGGGCCTGGACAAGTTCAGGCGGGCACTGTCCAACCATGGGCAACTGTCCAATGAAAAACTGGCGCGGGTGGTGTTTTTCCTGCTGCGTTATGTTTCGCCGCTGTTGATCCTTGTCGTGATGTTCAAGGGACTGAATTTTTTCTAGCGTTTGCCCAGCACCTGGTGACAGGTGCAATTGCCCCAGGCATACAGGTGCAGGTGGTGCGCCCAGTCGCGCAGCGTGGCCCAGGCGCCGCCGGTGGCGACTTCGTACGGCGTGAGGCCAAACATGCCCAGGCTGATGGATGGCTCCCTTGAAACCACCGAATGCCAGGTGCGCTTGGGGATGAAGAGCGCATCACCGGCTTCCACGCGTGCATAAATGCCGCTGGCTTTTTCAAACGATGCGAGTTCTTTGGGTTGCTCAGGCAGGCGCGAGACATTGATGTCGCTGAGCGTTGCGCCCCAGTCGTATTTTTTGGCCGGGCACAGGTGTGGGCTTTGGTCAGGCGGGAAAAGGATGAATTCCTTGCTGCCCTTGAACTGGCAAAACCAGTTGTGCGGAAAATCGTTGTGCAGGCCGGTCACGGTGTTGGCCGGACCCATGAAGATGTATTCCCAGGTCAGGCGCCTGTCCAGCATGGATTTGTCTGGCCACAGGCTTTTGATCAGCAGCTCTTTGCGCAGGGCCGGGAATTTTTCAAGGATGTCCCACTGTGCCAGATACAGCGTTGTGGGTTTGAAGGACTGCATGTGCGCCCAGTTCAAATGAAAACGCTCGCCGGGGTTTTGCCGGATTCTCTCCAGCCTCGCCATGCTCAGCAAACCGGCCTGCGGGTCCGGCGTTTTCAGCGCCGCCTTGCCGAGCTCGCGCAGGTAGGGCGCCACCGGCAAAAATGGTCTGCCTTTGGTCACGCCTTGTTCCACCAGGCCGTCGGTGAATTTGACGGGGGCTTCCGATGCATTGCTTTCACAGATGTCGGCCAGCGACTCGAACGACCATTGCCGGAAGGCGGGCCAGTGTTTCACGCCACCCTTGACCAGCACCGGCCTGTCAAAAGGCCATTGCCGGCCGGCTTTTTCCAGGGCCTCCCAGCTGGTTTCTTCAATCAGCTCAAAAGCCGGACCCGCGGGCACGATGGTGGGCGCGGCGGTGACAGGTTCTGCCTCAATCGGCAGGTCGCCCATCATCAGCGGGGCATCCTGGGTTGGCATCAGCATGGCAACAGGACCGCGCGGCCTTATTTGGCCAGCAGCGAATTGATGCCCAGCAAATCATCGGGGCTCAAGGTGCCGTTGGCCTGGCGCAGGCGCAGGCTGCCCAGCAGCACGTTGTAACGCGCCTGGGCCAGGTCGCGCTTGGTCTGGAACAGCTGGCTTTGCGAGTTGAGCACGTCGATGTTGATGCGCACGCCGACCTGGTAGCCCAGCTTGTTGGCGTCCAGCGCGCTCTGGCTGGACAGCTCGGCGGCCTCCAGCGCCTTGACCTGCCCCTGGCCGGACAAAACGCCGAAGTAGGCGGTGCGCGTGCCCAGTGCCACCGTGCGCCGTGCCCCTTCCAGGTCGCTTTGCGCCTTGTCCTTGAGCGACAGGGTTTCCCGGACGCGGTTTTGCGTCGCAAAGCCGGCAAACAGCGGCACATTCAGGAGCACGCCTATGGTGCCCGTGTTGTTTCGTGTCCCCAGGTTGCTCACGGTTGTCCCGGAGGGGCTGTGGGTGACGTTGTAGCTGGCATTCAGGTCCAGCGTGGGCTTGTGGCTGGCTTCCGCCTTGTTGACTTCAAGGTCGGCGATCTCGAGGTTGCTCCGGGCCTGGCGAATGCTGGGGTGCACCAGCGTTGACTGGTCCACCCATGCATTGACATCGGCGGGCACCACTGGCGGCAATGCCAGCGGGACGAGCAGGCCCTTGGGCTGCGCCCCGGTTTTTCCGACCAGGGTATCGAGCGCGAGTTTTTTGACGCGCAAGTCGTTTTCGGCCGCGATCTCCTGGGCAATCACGAGGTCGTAGCGCGCCTGTGCTTCGCGGGTGTCGGTGATGGTGGAGGTGCCGACTTCGAAATTGCGCTTGGCTGAAGCGAGCTGCTCGGCCACGGCGACTTTTTGTGCCTGCACAAAGGCCAGCGTGTCCTGTGCGGCCAGCACGTCAAAGTAAGCCTGGCTGGAGCGCACGATCAGGTCCTGCTCGGCCGCATCGAGTTGCGCCCTGGCCAGCTCCACCTGCTTCAGGCCCTGTTCGTAGGCCGCCCAGTTGGCCGGCCGGTACAGGGGCTGCGAGGCCGAGAGCGTGGCATTTTCCGTGCTGAAGTTGCGGTCCACGACCGGATTGTTGTTGTTGAAGTTGGTGCGCGACACGCCGGCGGCCAGGCCGGCCGTCGGCAGTATGCCGGCCTTGGCCTGGTCGGCCTTGGCGAGGTTGGCGTCGTACTGCAGCCTGGCGGACTGGTAGTTCGCATCAAAAGCGCGGGCTGACTCATACAGCTCCACAAGACTTTGTGCCTGCGCCTGCGGGGCGAAAGCCATCAACACCGAGGCGAGAGCCAGCGACAGGGGCAGCAGCCCCGGCCGGGCCGCGCAAGCCGCAAGAGCCGGGAACATCGGCAGTTTTCTGGGCGTTGTCATAAAAGTCCTGAAGAAATTGGGAGTGGGCTGGTTAAAAAATACTGGCAACCGGATGGGTTAGCTCCGCCGGACAGGGTCAATAGTGTGGAACGCCGGTGTCGACCTGCTGCGCCCAGGCCTCTATGCCGCCCTGGAGGTTGACGATCCCGGTAAAACCGTGCTGCTCCAGAAAATTACCCACCTGCAGGCTGCGCATGCCGTGGTGGCACAGGCAGGCAATCGGGTGGCCGGCGCCGTAGTTTTCTTCCAGCTCGGCCAGGCGTGCCGGGACTTCACGCATCGGAATATGCAGCAGCGTAAAACCATGGGCCTTGACCGATGCGGTCTGCAGCTCCCATGGTTCGCGTACGTCCAGCACGACGGGCAGGGTCGCGGGTGCGCCGGAAAGAGCGGTTTTGGCGCTGTCGCGCCAGGCTGCAAAGCCGGAGGGGTTCAGTTGGGGAATCATCAAAACACTCGGGTGTGTGCGTTTATGCCGCGGGTTGTTCAAATATCAAAAGCTGAATTTCGACGGTTCGGGAAAGTTGAGCAATTGCGGCGCAACCGTGTCCCAGGCCTGCGTGGTGCGCCAGGCGTTTTCGGCCACGCGGGTGATCAGGGTGGCGCGCATGACCGGCTCGGTCCCGACGATGGCGCTCAGGCGGCCTCCGACCTTGAGCAAGGACAGCAGCGCGGGCGGCACTTCCACGACGGAGCCGCTGAGCGCAATCACGTCAAAAGGCCCGCGCAAGGGGTCGCTGCCCGATACCGACTGCGCGATTTTTGCGGCACCGTCGCCGGTACGCACTTCGGCGTTGTGGATGCCGGCTCTTTGCAGGTTGTCGCGTGCGGTCTGGGCCAAAGCGCTGTCAATTTCCATGGTGATGACCTGCTGGGCGCGGTGCCCCAGCAGCGCCGCCATGTAGCCGGAGCCGGTGCCGATTTCCAGCACTTTTTCGTGCTTTTGCACGCCCAGGTCCTGCAGGATGCGGGCCTCGACCTTGGGCGCCAGCATGCATTGGCTGGGGTTTTGCTGCAGATTGGCGGTCAGGGGAATTTCCATGTCGACAAAAGCCAGCGCCTTGTGGGCCATGGGCACAAAGTCTTCGCGCTTGATGATCGCCAGCAGGGAAAGGATCTGGCTGTCCAGCACTTCCCAGGGGCGGATTTGCTGCTCAATCATGTTGAAACGGGCTTGTTCGTAGTTCATGGCGGACCTGTGGGTTTGCGGGGAAAAAGAAGGGGGTGACATGCGGAAAACCTTTAATTTTAGTCGTGGCCCGTGACACTGGCGGGCGCCCCCGGCACCCCGGGAGGGCTAAGGGGTTCGGCCTGCCTGCCAGCCCTGGCGCTGAACTTGCGCCTGAACCATTGCCCCAGGTCGTCCAGGTAGCAATAGCTCACCGGCACCACCACCAGCGTGAGCAGCGACGAGGTGATCACGCCGCCAATCACGGCCTGGCCCATGGGCGCGCGTTGCTCCGAACCTTCGGTCAGGGCAAAAGCCAGCGGGATCATGCCGAAAATCATGGCCAGGGTGGTCATCAGGATAGGGCGCAGCCTGACCCTGGCCGCCATCAGCAGCGCTTCGCTACGCTCCATGCCGGGGATGCGGCGGCCGTCCGTGTCCGTCCGGTCTTCCCTCATGCGGATCGCAAAGTCCACCAGCAGGATGGCGTTTTTGGTGACCAGGCCCATCAGCATCACGATGCCGATAACGGAGAACATCGACAGCGCCGAGCCAAACAGCAGCAAGGCCAGCACCACGCCGATCAGCGTCAGCGGCAGCGAGGTCATCAAGGCCAGGGGCTGCAGAAAACTCCTGAACTGGCTGGCCAGGATCATGTAGATGAACAAAATCGCCATGACCAGCGCCGAGACGGCGTAGCCAAACGACTCGGCCATGTTTTTGGTGGAGCCGCTGAACTGGTAGCGGTAGCCCGGCGGAAAACTCATGCTGTCCAGCCTGGCCTTGATGTCGTTGGAGACTTCACCGGCCGAGCGTTTGTAGACGTTGGCGTTGACGGCGACCTCACGCGCGAGGTCGCGCCGGTTGATCTGGTTCGGGCCGGTGGACTCGCTCACGCTGGCCACCTGGCTAAGCCGCACAATGCGCGAGGAACCGTCGGCATTGCTGCCCATGGCGCTGCTCATGAAGGGCAGGCGCTCCAGGTCTTGCGGCGAGCTGCGGGCATCGGGCGCCAGCCGCACATTGACGTCGTAGGTCTGGTCATCCGGTGCGCGCCAGTTGCCCACCGTCTGCCCGGCAACCAGCGTGCGCAGCGAGGCGGCAATCTGCGATACCGACAGCCCCAGGTCGGACGCGGCATCGCGCCGCACATCGACCTGTATCACCGGCTTGTCGGCCTTGACGCTGGAGTCCAGGTCCACCAGCCCGGGAATGTCGCGGATTTTGTCGCTGGCAAGCCGTGTCAGGCGCTCCAGCTCTTTCAGGTCAGGGCCTTGTAGCGAGAGCTCGACCTGCTTGTTGCCGCCCACGGAATCGAGCAGGCCGACATGCGTGACGGTGATGCCCGGCACCTGTTTGAGGCGATCGCGCAGCAGGCCCGACAGCTCGTCCGCGCTGCGTGTGCGCGCCTTGCGGTCGACCATGCGTATGTAAACGCTGGCGTACATCTTGCCCTGCGCATTGCCGGTGTTGAGGGTTGCCAGGGTGTATTTCACCTCGGGGTACTCGCGGATGATGGCTTCCACCTGCCTGGCCTTGGCCTCGGTGGCTTCCAGCGAGGAGCCTACCGGTGTGTAGAAGTTGAGCGAGGTTTCAGAGTAGTCGGCCTTGGGTACAAACTCGGTGCCCAGCAGCGGCACCATGAAGATGCTGGTGATAAAAATCAGCAGCGCCAGGCCCAGGGTCGCCAGCTTGTGACGCAGCGACCAGCGCAGCAGGCCCTGGTAGCGGTTGCTCAAGTGTTCGGTGGCCTGGTCAAACCAGCCGGTCACGCGGCCCATGGTCTTGTCGTAGAAGGTCACGTGCGGGCCGCGTTTGCCGTGTGCCTCTATGGACGGGTCGTGCCAGATGCTGGACAGCATGGGGTCCAGCGTGAAACTCACAAACATCGAGATCAGCACCGCCGCAACAATGGTCACGCCGAACTCATGGAAAAACCTGCCTATGATGCCGCCCATGAAACCAATCGGCAGGAACACCGCGACGATGGAAAAAGTCGTGGCCAGCACCGCAAGCCCGATCTCTTTGGTGCCGTCCATGGCAGCCTGGTAGGGCGCTTTGCCCATCAGCACATGCCGCACGATGTTCTCGCGCACCACGATGGCATCGTCAATCAGCAGGCCCACGCACAAGGACAGCGCCATCAGCGTGATCATGTTGATGGTGAAACCAAACATGTTCATGAACAAAAAGGTGCCTATGATGGAAATCGGCAGGGTCAGCCCGGTGATGACGGTGGAGCGCCAGGAGTTGAGGAACAAAAACACGATCAGCACCGTCAGCAGGGCGCCTTCGATCAGCGTGCGGCGCACATTTTCAACCGCTACGCGTATGGGGCGGGCGCTGTCGGTGATCAGCTCCAGCCGCGTGCCCGCGGGCAACTGGGGCTGGATGTCGGCGACGGCCTTGTTCAGCCCGTTCACGACGTCTATGGTGTTTTCGTCCTGGGCTTTTTGCACCGACACCAGCAGGGTGCGCTGGCCGTTGTAAAGCGCCAGGCTGTCGATTTCCTGCGCGCCGTCGGCGATGCGGGCGACCTGGTCCAAGGTGACCGCGGCGCCGTTGCCTCCGCCCTTGCGGGCCACGATGATCTTGCCGAAGTCTTCAGGCCGCTTCATGCGTGCGTCGATCTTGACCACGCGCTCCTGCGCCAGCGAACGGATGGCACCCACCGGCAAGTCCTGGTTCTCGTTGCGCACCGCATTGACCACCTGTTCGGCGGTGATGCCCAGCGACTCCATGGCTTGCGGATTGAGGTAGATATTGATCTCGCGTTTGGTCGCGCCCACCAGCGTGATGGACCCCGTGCCGCGCACGTTTTCAAGGCGTTTTTTCAGCACCTGGTCTGCCCAGTTTGTCAGCTCGACTGCTGATAAAGGGTTAGTGGGGGTCAGGCATTTTTCCGACGGGCCGCCCCTAGGAAAAATAGCCCCTATTTGTGGTGAAGGGGGCAGCGCAACGCCGGAGGCACACGGAGTGGCAAGCGTGGGGGCCGGTAACACGGCAATCGACCAGACGGCCTTGCTGGCCGGGTCAAAGCGCAGTACACGCGGCTCCTTGACCTCATCCCTCAGCGTGGGCCGGATGGCCGCGATTTTTTCACGCACGTCTTCTGCGGCCTTGCGCCCGTCAACGTAGAGCTGGAATTCGATGATGACGACCGACTGGCCTTCATAGCTGCGGGAGGTCAGGGCGTTGATGCCGGCAATCGAGTTGACGCCTTCCTCGATTTTTTTGGTGACTTCGCTTTCAACGATTTCCGGCGATGCGCCGGGATAGTCGGCGGTGATGACGACTACCGGCAGGTCTATGTTCGGGAACTGGTCCACCTGCATGCGCTGGTAGGAAAAAAGCCCCAGCACCACGATGGCCAGCATGACCATGGTGGCAAACACCGGATTTTTCAGGCTGACCTGCGTGAACCACATGGTGTGTGCCTTAAGGCGCCGCAGGGCTGGATGCCGCGGCCCTGGCCGGCGCGGCTGCCGGTGTTGACGCTGGCGCCAGGGGCGTACCCGCCTGCGCGGCTATTGGCGTAAACCGGACCTGTGTGCCTTCACGCAGGTAGCCAATGCTGGAGCGGATCACCAGCGCGCCTTCGGCCAGCCCGCGTATGGCGACAACACTTTCATTGCCCGCCGTACCGCGCCCGCCGGTTTCCACCGTCTTGTGCACCACCTTGCCGTCTTCAATGGCCTGCACATAGGGCGACGGTTTGTCGGTGCGCACGCTGCTGACCGGTATGGCCAGCAGCATGGCCCTTGCGGTGCCCAGCGTGCCCTGCGCAAAAAGGCCCTGGCGCAGGGGCAGGGTGTTGCCGTTGGCGCTATTGTCCACGCTCAGGTAAGCCAGCACGCTGCGGCTGCCGGCCTGCGCGCTGGGGTTGATGCGCACGACCTTGGCCGTGGCCGTCTGGCTGCTGCCTTCTATCTGCAGCTCGGCGCTCTGGCCCACGGCCACCTGGGTGGCGTCGGCCGCACTCAGGTTGGCTTCGAGTTCCAGCCGGCTCAGGTCCACCACCTCTATGATTTTTGTATCCACGGCCACGCGCTCGCCGGGCTGCGCCAGGCGTTGCGAGACTTGGCCGGTAATCGGGGTTTTAAGAACCGTGTCGTCGACCGATTTATTCGCTACCTCGGTCGCGGCCTGGGCCGCCCGGTAAGTTGATTGCGCGGCATTGAGGTTGGCCAGCGAGGCATCGAGTGCCGTCTTTGAAATAAAACCCTGGTCCACCAGCGCCTTGTTGTTGTCGTACTGGCGCTGCACCACATCGACCTGCGCTTTTGCCGACTCGGCCTGCTCCCGGGCCTGGCGCACGCGTGACTGGTATTCGCTGGCATCTATGCGTGCCAGCACCTGGCCGGCCTTGACGTAGTCGCCTTCGCGCACCGTGAGGCCTTGCAGTTCACCGGCGACACGGGCCCGGATCACGGCGGAGTTGACGGCCCTGAGCGAGCCCGAGACCGGCAGGCCCTGCACGACTTCAAGGGTTTGCGCCCTGACCACGTCGCTGGCCGCAAGTTCGACCAGCCCTTGCGCCTTGCCGGCGGTGGCTGCGACCAGTGCCTGCTGCTGGGCCTTGCGTGCCGACAGCGTGCGCAGCACGCCCAGGGCCACGAGCAGGACCACGGCAAGGGCGATGGCCCATTTGATCCAGCCTTTTTTGCGCATGCTCATGCTGGGGGTTTTTCCTTGCCGGAATCTGGGCCATACGCCGCCGTGCTCAAGCCATACAGGATGGCGCTCAATTGCGTGGCGATGTATTTTTTCGGATCGAGGTCAAGCGCGTTGATGACGCACACACCGGCCGAATGTTTGGCCAGTATCAGGAACATCATGGGCGCCACGACTGTGTAGACCGCATAGTCCAGGTCCAGCGCGCGAAACTCGCCACGATCAATGCCGCGCTGCAAAATCCGGCGTATCAGGGCCTGGCCGGGCGCGATCACCTCCTGCTGGTAAAAGGCCGCGATCTCGGGAAAGTTTTTGGCCTCGCTCATCATCAGCTTGGTAATGCCCGAGGCCTTGGTTGCGCCCACGCGCTCCCACCAGATGTTCATGCAGTAGCTCAGCATCTGCGCGCTATTGCCTTCAAAAGTCAGGAACTCCTCGTTCCACTCCTTGAAGCGGCCGGAAATGTTTTCCCGCACCACGGCTTTAAGCAGTTCTTCCTTGCTCTGGAAGTAAAGAAACAGCGTGCCCTTGGACACCCCGGCACGCGCAGCGACTTCCTCGACCCGGGTGGCGGCAAAACCCTTTTCAACAAAAAGGTCCAGCGCGGCGTCCAGCAGCTCACCCGGACGCGCCTCCTTGCGGCGCTCGCGTTTGACGACGGTCGATGTATCTGTTTTGCAGAATAATTTGGAAAGCGGCATGGTTACTGACTGATTGGTTAGTAATGTACCGCCCCGCACCGCATGCGTCAACACAGTGCCGGTTTTATCTGCAGGTACACCGGGAAATAGACCATGGCACCGGGGCCATGCCCGGCTGCGGCGCTGTTGTTTACGGCTTAAACCGGCAGCCAGCGGCCAGCCGCGATGCCCAGCCACTCGTGCAGGATTTGCTGGGAGTCCTGCAAGCCGGATGCAGACGGCAGCCATTCCAGCAAGCTGTTTCGCCGGGGAAGTACATAAGCCGTGGCGGTGGGCGTCACGACAAAACCGGCGCGCTCAAAGGCCATGACGGAGCGCGGCATGTGCGCGGCATCGGTCACCAACGCAATGCGCTGCACGCCGTCTTTTTGCAGCAGTGGCGCCAGCAGGCGGGCGTTTTCCGAGGTGTCGCGGGATTTCGACTCCAGCCAGCGAATCGTGAAACCGTAATCCTGCAGGGCCACGCGCGCGGCGACTTCGGCTTCCGACACATCCTGCGTGCTGCTGGCCGCCAGCCCCGTGCCACCGGTGAAGGCCAGCGGCAGGCCGGACTGGCGGGCCAGCCAGACGCCGTAACGCAGGCGGGCCGCCGTTGCCGCGCCGGGTTGTGCCTGGCCGTATTCCGGGGCCTGGAAAAAAATGCCGCCGCCCAGCACCACCACGGCCTGCACCTTGCTGGCCTTCAGTTGGGCGATGGAAGCCGGGGCAAATTGTGGCAGGGCGGTGCGCGCCAGCCAGACGGCCGTGCCGTGGCAACTCAATAACCACAGCAGGGCCAGCGCGAGGGCGGCCAGGGCAATGCCGCTGCGCTTTTTCCTGGCGGCTAAAAACAGGCCGAGAAAAGCCAGCAAGAGCAGGGACAGCGGCGGCATGACCAGGCTGGTCAGCAGGGGTTTGAGCACGCCCAGTTCCATTGTTTGCTATAAAAAATGTAGCTTGTAGCGCCCGTCGGCAAAGGGCTGGAGCTTGAATTTATTGGAAAGAGAGCTGCAAAACGCAGTCGCCAGACTATAACCCGGCGGCTACACGCCGCTTGCTACTGCGCCTGGCGCCGGTGTTCAGGCCGCCGGTGCCTGCAGGGGCGTGTTCCAGGCGTCATAGCCGTAAACCCAGTCCGCGTTGCCGCCCGCACGCAGCCAGTTGTTGCCACGCGAGCCGATCTGGATCTTGCTGGCGCGCTCCATGCGCATCGCTTCGTAAAGCGCCAGGGCTGCAGGCACCTCCTGCGCGCTGTTCAGGCCGGTCAGGTTGCGGGCCAGCACGACGCCGTCCTCAATCGCCGTGCCCGCGCCCTGCGCCATAAAGGGCATCATGGGGTGGCAGGCGTCGCCCAGCAGGGCCATGCGGCCCGTGGCCCAGTGCGGCAGCGGGTCACGCTCGTAGAGTGCTGTTTTCAGCACGCTGTCGCAGGCGTCCAGCAGGGCGCGTGCGTCGGCGTGAAAGGCCGCGTAAAAGCCGCGCAGTTCGTCCACGCTGCCCGGTGTGGTCCAGGATTCTTCATGCCATGAGTCCTGCCCCGTGGTAGCGAAGATAAAGGTGTCGCGCCCCTGGTTGAGCGGAAAGGTCACGATCTGGCTTTCGGGCGAGGGGCCCCACCACTTGGTGAAGGCCTGGATATTCGGAACGTCCTTCACGCGTTCAGTCGGCACGACAGCCCGGAATGCGACCACGCCGGTAAAGCGCGGGCTTTCGGCGCCGAACATCGCCGCGCGCACGGCGGAGTGGATGCCGTCGGCGCCTATCAGCACGTCAAGTCCGGTGTGCCGGCTCTGGTCGGTGAAGCGGATGTCCACGCCGTCCGGCGTTTCGGTGATGGCCTGTGCACGTTTGTCAAACTGCACTTTTGCTGCCGGGAAGGCATCTGCCAGCGCCGCCAGCAGGTCGGCGCGGTGAATGGTGAGCTGCGGCGCGCCGTATTTGCGTTCGGCCTCGTCGCCCATCTCCAGGCGCGAGGTTTCTTCACCGCTGTCCCAGGTCCGGCTGATGCGGTGCGTGGGCCGGGCGGCGGATGCGCGCACCGCCTGTGCGATGCCGCTGCCCAGCGGGTCCAGCGCGCGCACGGCGTTGGGCGTCAGGTTGATGTCCGCGCCCACGCGCAAAAACTGTTTGCTTTGCTCAAACACCACCACGTCGTGGCCCGCCTTATGCAGCGCGTTTGCCGCCACCAGACCGCCAATGCCCGCGCCAACGACGCCGATTTTTAATGAATGCACGATTTGCCTTTTGATGAACTGCTGTTTGCCGTGAACTTGCGCAAGCAAAAGCGGCTGAAGGCCGGCTTCCGTTTGCTACCATTCCTGATTGTGGAGTCCATGCAATGCCCGTTCAACCGCCGAAAGGCCCAATCTGGGCACTATTCGTCCAGCCTGCCTGACAGGCGACCAACCGGCATCGCGACATGGATGTATTGAGCGAGGTCCTGTCCATCTGCCGCTCCGGCCAGGCGGTGACGGCAAGGTTTGAATTGACCACGCCATGGGCGCTCAGGTCCGAGGGCGTGTCGGGCGCGATGATACGGATGTCGCGCGGCGCGCCTTTCTGGATTCAGCTCCAGGGCGCCGAGCCGCTGCGCGTCCATGCGGGCGACCTGCTCATGCTGCCGCTGGGCGCGGCGCATACGCTGTACTCGTCACCCGGCGTGAAGGCCGAAGCATTTTCAAACCTGATTGCACGGCACGCGGTGGGCATCATGGATGAAAACCCGCTGGTGTTCAGCCACGGCGGCGGCGGCGAGCTGACCGACATGTTTTCGGCTCAGCTCTGGTTTTCGGCCTACTGCCGGCATTCGGTGTTCAGCATCCTGCCGCCGCTGATCCACATTCGCGCACAGGACATGGCGCTTTCGAGCTCCCTGGCGAACACCATGGAGTCGCTGATCCTGGAGACGCTGGACAGGCGCCCCGGCTGGCGGCTGTCCGCGGCCCGCATGGGCGAGCTGCTGCTGGTGAACATACTGCGCGAGCACCTGGGCAAGGAGGCCGCGATGGGCGAAGGCTGGCTGCGCGGCCTGACCGACCCGCCGATTGCACGCGCCCTGATGCGCATGCACAGGGAGCCGCAAAACGCCTGGACTGTCGATTCGCTGGCCCTTGACGCGGGCATCTCGCGTTCCCGTTTCAGCGAGCGTTTCAAGGCGCTGGTGGGCGCAACGCCTATCAGCTACCTGACCTCGCACCGCATGGCGCTGGCTGCCGGGCAGATTGAGGCCGGCACCCAACACCTGAGCCGGATTGCCGAAGAGGCGGGTTATGAATCGGAAAAGGTTTTCTCCCGCGCCTTCCGCCGCTGGGCCGGCGTGACGCCCAGCGCCTACCTGCAGCGCGAAACGGCACGCATGAAGGCCGCGGCAGATGGCGAGGCGCCGCAGGATTGAGGCCGCAACCGCTACTTTTTTGATAGCTGGTTGCGCCTGTATCTATTGGGCTAGAGGCAAAGATGACTATCTGAAACTCATCATGCTTGCCAGCTTTCACCCATGACCTCAGCCTGCTGCAGTACCAGCTCTACGGCAGATGCCTCCAGATCTGGCGGGTACTTGTACTTGCGCAGAATGCGCTTGACCATCAGGCGCAGCTTGGCGCGCACGCTCTCGCGCGCAGACCAGTCCACCGAAATGTTTTGCCGCAGGTTCTCGGTGAGCTCGTGGGCGATCTTCTTCAGGGTTTCATCGCTCAGTTCCCGCACGGCGGACTCGTTGGTCGCCAGCGCGTCATAGAAACGCACTTCGTCATCGCTCAGGCCCAGCGTCTCGCCACGGCTTGCGGCTTCCCTGAACTTCTTCGCCATCTCCACCAGCTCTTCCATCACCTGCGCCGTCTCGATGGACCGGTTCTGGTAGCGGGCGATGACGTTGCTCAGAAGCTCGGAGAACTTGCGCTCCTGCACGATGTTGCTGGCGAACTTGGCTTTGATCTCGCCCTCCAGCAGCCGCTCCAGCAGCTCCACCGCCAGGTTGCGCTCCGGCAGGTTGCGCACCTGGGCCAAAAACTCATCGTCCAGCAGGCCGATATTGGGCTTCTCCAGCCCCACAGCGTCAAAAATGTCCACAACGCTCTCTGACACCACAGCAGAGTCAATGATCTGCTTGATCGCCAGCTCGCGGGCTTCGTCGGTGCGCTTCTTCGCTGCCACATCGCGTTTCGTCAGGATCACCTTCACCGCTTGCAGAAACGCCACCTCTTCGCGCACCGCCTTCGCCTCGTCCAGCGTGCAGCACAGGGTGAACGCCTTGCTCATGGCCAGCGCCACGTCGGCAAACCGCTTCTTCCCGTCTTTGATACCCAGCACATGGTTGGCGGCACCCGCCAGCGTCTTGTGCCCCCCAGTCAAAAAGCCGCTGTAGTCAAACCCGTGCAGCATGGCGCGCAGCACGTCCATCTTCTCCGCCAGCACGCTGTAGGCTTCGTGGGCGTCCACCGTGGGGCGCCCGCGCCCCTTGCTGGCGGTGTATTCCTTCATCGCCGCTTTCAGCTCATTGCCAATGCCGATGTAATCGACCACCAGGCCGCCCTGCTTGTCCTTGAACACGCGGTTGACGCGGGCGATGGCCTGCATCAGGTTGTGCCCTTTCATGGGCTTGTCTACGTACAGGGTGTGTACACAAGGCGCATCAAAGCCAGTCAGCCACATGTCGCGCACGATCACCAGGCGCAACGGGTCTTTTGGGTCCTTGAAGCGTTTTTCCAGCCGCTTCTTGGTCTGGGCGCTGTAGATGTGGGGCCGCAGCAGGGCGCGGTCAGATGCAGAGCCGGTCATGATGACCTTGATGGCCCCCTTTTCAGGGTCGCTGTCATGCCAGTCGGGTCGTAGCGCGGTGATGGCATCGTAAAGCTGCACACAGATGTCGCGGCTCATCGCCACCACCATGGCCTTGCCCGACTGGGTTTTGTTGCGCTCTTCAAAGTGGGCCACCAGATCAGCGGCAACGCTCTCTACCCGGGGCTTGGCGCCCACCACCTTCTCCAGCGCGGCCCAGCGGCTTTTGAGCTGGGCCTGGGCGTTTTCTTCTTCATCCTCTGCTAGCTCGTCCACCTCGTCGTCAATGGTGGGCAGGTCTTCGTCCTTCAGGCGCAGCTTGGCCAGGCGGCTCTCGTAATAGATGGCCACGGTGGCCCCGTCTTCCTTGGCCTGCTGCATGTCGTAGACGTGGATGTAGTCGCCAAACACCGCGCGCGTGTCGCGGTCGGTGCCGCTGACCGGCGTACCGGTGAACGCCACAAAGGTGGCGTGGGGCAAGGCATCGCGCAGGTGCTGGGCGTAGCCCGCCTCGTAGCTGACTTTGTATTCGGGTGGTGCAAAGTCAGCGCTTGCTGCCGTTGTGTGAACTTCGCCATCAGTCGCAACCACCGCCACAGCCGGGCTCTTGCCGCCCTCCGGCTTGACCTTTCGGGACTTGAGCTTGGCCTCAAAACCATACTGCGTGCGGTGCGCCTCGTCGGCGATCACCACAATGTTGTGCCGATCCGAGAGCATCGGGAAGTTGTCTTCATCTTCCCCCGGCATGAACTTCTGGATGGTGGCAAACACAATGCCACCCGATGGCCGGTTAGACAGCAGTGCGCGCAACTCTTGCCGCGTTGTGGCTTGCACCGGTTGCTCACGCAGCAGGTCTTGCGCCAGGCTGAACACACCAAACAGCTGGCCATCCAGGTCATTGCGATCGGTGATGACCACAATCGTCGGGTTCTCCATCGCGGCCTCTTGCATCACACGCGCTGCAAAGCAGGTCATGGTGATGCTCTTGCCGCTGCCCTGCGTGTGCCAGACCACACCGCCCTTGTGAGAGCCACCGGGCCGCGATGCCGCCACCACCTGCGTAATGGCCGCGCGCACCGCGTGAAACTGGTGGTAGCCCGCAATCTTCTTGACCAGCGTGCCGTCGTCTTCAAACAATACAAAGTAGCGCAGGTAGTCCAGCAGGTATTGGGGCGCCAGCACGCCGCGCACCAGCGTTTGCAGCTCGTTGAACTGGCCCAGCGGGTCTACTGCGTCGCCGTCAATCGTGCGCCAGGCCATAAAGCGCTCCGGGTCTGCCGACAGAGAGCCCAGCAGTGCATCGGTGCCGTCCGAAATGACCAGCACCTCATTGGCCTGAAACACATCAGGAATCTGCGCCTTGTAAGTCTGGATCTGGTCGTAGGCTTTCCACACATCGGCATTCAGGTCGGCCGGGTTCTTCAGCTCAATCAAGACCAGCGGCAGCCCATTGACAAACAGAATGATGTCCGGGCGGCGGGTGTGGTGCGCGCCTTTGATGGTGAACTGGTTGACGGCCCAGTAGTCATTGCGCGATGCGTCGGCCCAGTCGATCAGGCGCACAAAGTCGCCACGGGTGTCGCCGTCTTGCTGGTACTGCACAGGCACGCCGCCCACCAGCAGCTTGTGAAACGCCCGGTTGGCCGACAGCAGCGCCGGAATGGCCAGGTTCATCGCCTGGCCCAGTGCATCCTCCTGCGCCGCTGCGGGAATCGCAGGATTCAGCCGCGCAATGGCCTCGCGCAGGCGGCCGGCCAATATGACCTGGCGGTAGTCACTACGCTGGGGATCAACCCCGTCGTGGGCGATGTCGGGCCCGAAGTGGTGGGCGTAACCCACGTCTTTGAGCCAGCCCAGGGCTTCTTGTTCGAGTTGGTCTTCGGTCACCGTGTCCTCCCAGGCTTGTATTTTGTTTTGCTCGCTGCGCGCGCTTAGCCTGCCAACACCGCGTTCAAGGCCAGGTTCACATAGTAGTTCCCTCGACCTATTTTTTGCTTCTGTACAAACCCGCCTTCTGCCAGCGCCTCCAGGTACTTGGTGGCCGTGATGCGCGACACGCCCAGGTCCCGCTGCACAAACTCGATCTTGGTGTAGGGGTGCATAAACAGGTTGTTGATCAAGTCCTGGCTGTAGAACTTATAGCCCGCGCGAATGCGCTGCTTGTAGTCAAACAGAGCAGTTTTGATGGCCTGCACCGTAGTGATGGTTTGCCCGGCGGTCTGCTCTACCGCCTCCAGCAAATACAACACCCAGTCTTCCCAAGTATCTTCGTCACGCACCGTTTGCAGCAAGCGGTAATAGTCGGCCTTGTGACGCACGATGTGGTTGCTGAGGTACAGCACAGGGATGTCAAGCAGCTCCTCTTTCACCAGGTACAGCACATTCACAATGCGCCCGGTGCGGCCATTGCCATCGTAGAAGGGGTGAATGCTTTCAAACTGGTGGTGTATCAACGCCATTTTGATCAACGGGTCCGCATCAAACAGGCCCGCCTCATTGATAAAGCGCTCCAGACTGCCCATCAACGCCACAATCTCAGCCGGGTCTTGCGGTGGGGTGTAAATAATTTGCCCGCCGCCATCTTTGAGTGCCGTACCTGGCAGCTTGCGAAAACCTGCGTTGTTTCGCTCCAATTCGCCCTGAATCTCGATGATGTGGTTGCAGGTCAGCAATCCACTGCCGCGCACCTGCTCAAACCCGACCCGCAGCGCCTGCCGGTAACGCAGCACCTCCTTGGCGGCAGGGTTGGTAAACGATTCGGGCAGCACATCGTCCTTGAACAACTCGTCGTGCGTGGTGACGATGTTCTCTATCTCGGAACTGTCCTTGGCCTCTTGCAGGCCCAGTGTGTTGATCAGGATGCCCTGGTTGGGAATGGAGGCTGCAATACCTTTCAGCTCTGCCAGCTTGCGGCTGCTGCTGGCCACTTTTTTGAGAATGGCAGGTGTCTCGAACCGGGCGGGGTTGAGATGTTCAAGCGGCGTGAGTGCGGGCATGGGTGAGCCTTGAATTGGGGCGACGTGTATAGCTATTAAAGTTTTCTTTGCATGTTAGCTGCTATATGTATAGAAAATTCATATTTTTATACACGTCATCGAAAATGGTTGCGGTTGATAGTCTCAATTTTGCAACTGAGACCAAAACCTAAAAAGTACAGAAATGGGTCGTAAGCCCTCGTCCGCCATGCACATGGCGCTACATTTTTTGCAGCAAATGTCCATCACATGGCCCCATGTTTCGCCGATATCGGTATAATCGTCAGCAGCTCATCTACCACGTGTAGAAGGAGTATCAGGGGCCCTGACACAGCAATGTGTCGGGGCTTCAGTCTTTTCGGGCTGCCCAATACGCATCGCGCTCCTTGGTAAATTTGCGAATGGTGTGATTTCTGAGGCAATACGCCGTCTTCAACAGGTAGTAACGCGGTCCCTCCTGTGTGTCACGTTTGGCCAGCACCACCGCAAAATCGTGCTGCTCCGCCCAGATCACCACATTCGCCTCGGTACCACGCTGGTTTTCCCACCATGAAAAACCCGCAGCCTCTGCATTCTGAATGCACCAAGCCACCCACCGCATGCGGGCGCACCGGTCCAGATCGGGAATACGGTCGTCCTCATTTCTGTTGTTCTGGCTGGGCGCTTCCGAAATCAAGTGCCAGAAACCATAACCCTTGTGCTTGGTCGTCGGGTTGAATCGCACCTTCACGGGATCACCCCAAAGCAGCAACCCGGCATGCGCCACCGACGCCAGGTACTCGGCGTAAATAGCATCTTCGTAGGCAGCCCAATCCGCGTAGTCGTTCATGCGCATGAGCGCCGGTGGCGTGCTCACGCTTGCGGTTGCCATACAAACAGATTGAACTTCTCAGCCTTGAGCAATGAACTTTGCTCCAAACGCAAACCAGAACGGTGACGCAAATAGGCCACCAAAGCCAGCTTGGCCGGGCTCTCCTGCAAGCCCCGGTGCACATAGCCAACCGCGCCAATCAACAAGTCAGCCAGTTGCAGCAGCAGCACATCATGCGAAT
This sequence comes from Pseudomonadota bacterium, assembly GCA_040388255.1. Taxonomy (GTDB): domain Bacteria; phylum Pseudomonadota; class Gammaproteobacteria; order Burkholderiales; family Burkholderiaceae_C; genus Polaromonas. The sequence goes on from JAZKCE010000003.1 coordinate 116,267, forward strand.
GCACCAGTTCGATTTTTTCGATCACGCTGCGGTCAAAGTCATAGTTGGCGTTGCACAGCACATCGTGCAACTTGGTCACCTTGGCTTGCCCCTGAGTGTCTTTGATGTCCAGGAAGATGCGGTAGTGCCTGGTCGGGTCAATCAGGCGATTGAGCACCAGGTACCACATCTTGTAATAAAAATCATCGTGGTTCTGCGCGAAACGGCCATGGTCCAGCGCCTGCTTATTGGGCACCACCAGCCCCCGGAAATGCAGCAGGGGTTCATCAAAGAACAGGTCGAGCAACGCCCGATAGAAGTCCAACTGCCCCGGCGAAACTTTCACCCACTTGATTTCAAACTGCGGCGGCAGCCCGTATTGCGTCTTCAACGCCTTGATCTTGCGGGCCAGCATGGCCCGGTGCGAGGCGGGGCACCACACCGCACCCAGCACCATGGCGCGCATCTGGTCGTTTTCAAGGTGGCAAGACTCGTCGCAGTAAACATGGATGAGCTCGCTCATGGGGCTATCTCCTCAAGGTGGGCTTGAGCCGCTGGCAGCCGCAACTGGCCCGAGATCAGGCGCGGGAGCAGGGTGTCGCGGAGGGTGGCTAGGGTTTGGGCTTGTATCAAGTTCTCGCGTAAGCGCAACATCAGCGACTCAACACATTCCTCGAACGCAGCAATTGCACTTTTTGCGGGGAAACTCACCAGTACACCCGCAAATGACTCTTGCGTAATTGTGTCGAAGACAGAACCATGAGCGCGTTGTTTGAGTTGCTCTACCAGCCGCTTGGTGCTGAAGTATGTGAAATAGCTATCGCCAGCAAGACCGCGTAGGCCATAGCAGGACTGGTTCATGGTCATTGGGCACCCGGTCAATGCCAACCGGCCAACCGTACCCCGCGCAGAAATAATGGTTGTTCCCGTGGGGAGCAGTTTGGTGGACGAACCGTTCAGACCGGCCTCGGTAATGTGCTTGTCGGTATCAACCACGAACACATCGGAAGTAGCGGGGGCATCCACCACAGAAAACCAGGGGATGTCGCCGCCCCAGAAGTCGGGGTTGGATGTTTTGGGAGTCCCTCCACCAATGATCTGAATCGTCTCGCGAAACGACTGGACCCGCCACCCCCTCGGCACCAACCCCAACTCCGACTCCTCCAACGCATCCGGAAACAGCACCGCCGTGGCCTCGTCCATGCCTTCGGGGGCGCGGCCTTCCATCTTGGCGCGCACGGGGTCGAAATCGA
>JAZKCE010000004.1:0-96202 GCA_040388255.1 Pseudomonadota bacterium
CACGGTCGTCCAGCTTGCCCAGGGCGTAGGTGAAGATTTCACCGGCGTCCATGGAAATCAGTACGCCATTCTTGCGGCCGCCGATGTCGCCCTTGTGCGGCTCGTAACTGTCGAAGATGTTGGAGATCAGGCCGGAACCACGCGTCAGGTTCAGGAACTCGTTGGTGAAACCGATCAGGCCACGCGCCGGAATGCGGTATTCGAGGCGCACGCGGCCACGGCCGTCCGGCTCCATGTTGACCAGCTCGCCCTTGCGCTCGCCCAAAGCCTGCATCACACCGCCCTGGTGCTGCTCTTCGATGTCCGCCGTCACCAGCTCGATAGGCTCATGCTTGACGCCGTCAACGTCACGGAACACCACGCGCGGCTTGGACACAGCCAGCTCGTAACCTTCACGGCGCATGTTTTCCAGCAGGATGGTCAGGTGCAACTCACCGCGGCCCATGACTTCAAAGATACCCTCTTCGCTGGTTTCCTTGACGCGCAGCGCCACGTTGTGTTGCAGTTCTTTTTGCAGGCGGTCCCAGATCTGGCGGCTGGTCACGTACTTGCCTTCGCGGCCGGCCAGCGGGCTGGTGTTGACGCAGAAGTTCATGGTCAGGGTCGGCTCATCGACCTTGAGCATGGGCAGCGGTGCCGGATTGGCCGGGTCGGTGATGGTCACGCCAATGCCGATTTCATTGATGCCGTTGATCAGCACGATTTCGCCTGGGCCGGCTTCATCGGTCTGCACGCGCTCCAGGCCCTGGAAAGTCAGCACCTGATTGATACGGCCCTTGACGGCCTTGCCGTCCGGGCCTTCCATGACGACCACGTCCATCATGGGCTTGATCGTGCCCTGGCTGATGCGGCCCACGCCGATGCGGCCCACAAAGGTCGAAAAGTCGAGTGCCGAGATTTGCAGCTGCAGCGGCGCGGCAGGATCGCCTTCCTGGTGCGGCACATGCTTGAGGATGGTATTGAACAGGGCCGACATGTCGGGACCCCATTGTTCATTCGGTGGACCTTCTTCCAGCGAGGACCAGCCATTGATGCCGGAGGCGTAGACCACTGGGAAGTCCAGTTGTTCGTCGGTGGCGCCCAGCTTGTCGAACAGGTCGAAAGCGGCATTGACGACGTAGTCGGGACGCGCACCGGGCTTGTCCACCTTGTTGACCACCAGGATGGGCTTGAGGCCTAAGGCCAGCGCCTTTTTGGTCACAAAACGCGTCTGGGGCATGGGGCCTTCCTGCGCGTCGATCAGCAGCACCACACCGTCAACCATGGACAGCGCGCGTTCCACTTCGCCGCCGAAGTCGGCGTGGCCCGGGGTGTCAACGATGTTGATGTGCGTGCCTTCCCAGGTCACGGCGCAGTTCTTGGCCAGGATGGTGATGCCACGCTCTTTTTCAATCGCGTTGTTGTCCATCACGGTGTCGACAACTTTTTCGTGCTCGGCAAAGGTGCCGGACTGGCGCAGCAACTGGTCGACCATGGTGGTTTTACCGTGGTCGACGTGGGCAATGATCGCAATATTGCGGATTTGTTTGTGGCTCATGGTTGGCTTTCTGGAGACTGGAAACGGGTAAAGACAAGAAAAATCAGGAATGCAGAGCTGTTGCCAGCCGGTCGGGTGGCTCTAATGCGAAGCTTTCAAGGCGTTGTGTGGTTTGCAGGATGTCCTGTATTTCGATCGGGCTCAGCAAACGCTGGGGAATCAACTCATCGGCCGTGATATGGGCCGAGCCTAAAAAGGCCTGCGCAGCTCCGGCCGGTCCTGCGCTTGTCGAAGGGCCATACACCTGCACCAGCGGCGCATCGGCACCCCACTGGCCTGCCTCGCCCCTGCGGCGCAGGCCACTTAAAAAGCGTCCTGCATTGTCGGCGTCCAATGTGACAGACGGATAGGCAGCCACCAGCGACTGCGGCGGCAAGAGACAGGCTTCGCGTTCCGGCTCGCTCATGGCTTCAAGCGCCGCCAGGCTCACGCACTGGTCAGCGAAAAAACCACCGGTTTCCAGCCGCCTGAGCGAACCCAGGTGCGCACCACAGCCAATGGCTTCACCGATGTCTTCACCGAGCGTTCGAATGTAGGTGCCCTTGCTGCAGCTCACTACTATTTTGATAGCCGCTTGCGCCCGTGGGTCGTGGGCTGGAGCCATATCCAGCTTGAAAATCGTGATGTGGCGCGCTTCCCGCTCGACTTCTTCACCCTTGCGCGCATATTCGTACAGCGCCTTGCCGTCTTTTTTCAGCGCCGAATACATGGGCGGTATCTGCGCCAGCGGGCCGGTAAAACGCCGCGTCATCTCGTCCAGCAGTTCAGGCGTGATGGCCGGCACCGGCCGCGTCTCTATCACGTCGCCTTCGGCATCGGCGGTGCTGGTTTTCTGGCCCAGCAGCAGCACGGCTTCATAGGTCTTGTCGGCATCGAGCTGGATCTGGCTGAACTTGGTCGCCGCGCCAAAACACAGCGGCAACACGCCGGTCGCCAGCGGGTCCAGCGTGCCGGTATGGCCGGCCTTGTCCGCCCGCAGCAGCCATTTGGCTTTTTGCAGCGCCTGGTTGCTCGACAGTCCCAGCGGCTTGTCGAGCAGCAGCACGCCATGTACGGGACGTCGCTGGATCTTCTGGCGGGGACTGGAGGGTGTAGGCATAAGCGTTTCGACAAGCTCAACGCGCGAACGGAACACCCGCTCGCGGTGGGTACCGTTCACCCCGAGCTTGCCAAAGGGGAACGGTACGCTTTAGTCGTCCTGCGCGCGCGAAGAAACGGCCTTGGCGATCAGGGCGTTCATGTCGGCCGCACGTTCCGTCGTGCGGTCAAAATGGAAATGCAAGGTGGGCACCGTGTGCGTCATCAGGCGCTTGAACAGGCCATTGCGCAAAAAGCCGGCGGCCTGGTTGAGCGCTTCCTCGCACTCCTTCGGGTCGCCGACCAGCACGCTGAAAAACACCTTGGCGTGTGCATAGTCGGCGGTTACCTCGACGGCCTGCACGGTCACCATGCCCACCCGCGGGTCTTTGAGTTCGCGCGCGATCAGTTCCGTCAGATCCCGCTGGATCTGATCGGCAACACGAAAGCCGCGGTTGGGGGTAGAGCTCTTTTTTCTCACTATTTAATCAATCGCAAGCGGCAGGAGATCAGGTTCAGTGCAAGGCGCGTCGTCGCAGGCAGTACCGAGGTACGACAAGACGACTGCAACGCGGCAATGGACCTGATATCGTGGCGCGCTTTATTTACAAAGTACGGGCAACTTCCTTGATTTCAAAGAACTCCAGCACGTCGCCTTCCTGAATATCGTTGTAGTTCTTGATATTCAAGCCGCATTCGAAAGTCTCCTTGACTTCCTTGACATCGTCCTTGAAGCGCTTGAGCGAGTCGAGTTCACCCGTGAAGATGACCACGTTCTCGCGCAGCAGGCGCAGTTTGGCGGCGCGGCGGACGACACCCGATGTGACCATACAGCCGGCAATCGAGCCGATCTTGCTGACCTTGAATACCTGGCGGATCTCGGCGGTACCGATGACTTCTTCCTTCTTGTCCGGCGTGAGCATGCCCGACATGGCAGCTTTCAGGTCGTCCACAGCGTCGTAAATGATGTCGTAGTAACGAATCTCGATGCCGTTGCCTTCAGCCTGTTTGCGCGCCTGGGCATCTGCACGGGTGTTGAACCCGATCAGCACAGCCTTCGAGGCAATCGCCAGATTGACGTCGGATTCGGAAATACCGCCAACGCCGGAGTACACCAGTTGCACCTTGACCTCGTCGGTCGAGAGCTTGAGCAGCGACTGGGCCAGCGCTTCCTGCGAACCCTGCACGTCTGCCTTGATGATGATGGGCAACATCTTGACTTCGCCGGCATTGATGTCGGAGAACATGTTCTCCAGCTTCGACGCCTGCTGTTTGGCCAGCTTGGTGTTGCGGAATTTGCCTGCGCGGTAGGTAGCGACTTCACGGGCGCGGCGTTCGTCGGTCATGACGATGAAGTCATCACCGGCTTGCGGCACTTCCGTCAGGCCCTGGATTTCAACAGGGATGGAGGGGCCAGCGGTCTTGATCGGCTTGCCGTTTTCGTCCAGCATGGCGCGCACGCGGCCATAGGTTGACCCTGCCAGCACCACATCACCAGCCTTGAGCGTGCCGGATTGGACCAGCACGGTTGCGACCGGGCCGCGGCCCTTGTCGAGGCGGGCTTCAATGACAAGGCCTTTGGCCAGGGCATCGACTGGCGCACGCAATTCCAGAACTTCGGCCTGCAGCAGAACCTGCTCCAGCAACTGGTCTATGCCAGCGCCGGTTCGGGCGGAAACCGGCACAAACGGTGAGTCACCGCCGAACTCTTCGGGAATCACTTCCTCCGTCACGAGCTCACCCTTGACGCGGTCCATATTCGCATCAGGCTTGTCGATCTTGTTGATTGCGACAACGATTGGAACGCCAGCAGCTTTCGCATGCTTGATGGCTTCCTTGGTCTGAGGCATCACGCCGTCGTCGGCTGCAACCACCAGAATCACGATGTCGGTAGCCTGTGCGCCACGGGCACGCATGGCGGTGAACGCCTCGTGGCCCGGGGTATCCAGGAAGGAGATCATGCCGCGTTCGGTTTCGACGTGATACGCGCCAATGTGCTGGGTAATGCCCCCGGCTTCACCCGATGCCACTTTGGCACGGCGGATGTAATCGAGCAGCGAGGTCTTGCCATGGTCAACGTGACCCATGACGGTGACCACCGGTGCGCGCGGCAGCATTTCGGCTTCCTGGCCCTGCACGTCGTCGTCAGTGAAGGCTTCCGGATCGTCCAGCGCAGCCGTCACGGCCTTGTGGCCCATTTCTTCCACCACGATCATGGCGGTGTCCTGGTCCAGCGGCTGGTTGATGGTCGCCATCTGTCCGAGCTTCATCAGGTGCTTGATCACCTCGGACGACTTGATGCTCATCTTGTGCGCCAGTTCACCCACGGTGATGGTTTCAGGCACATGAACCTCGATGACCTTGAACTCGGTCGGGGCCACAAAGGTGGACTCGGAACGTGCATCACGGTCATTGCTGCGCCGGCCGCGCGGGCCGCCACGGAAGTTGCCACGACCGGGCATGGCAGGCGCGCCACGGCTTGGCAGGCCTTTTTTCTTGGCCGCGTCGTCTTTCCAGGTCGAAGACAGGTTCTCCGACTTGACTTCCTTCTTGCCAGCGGCGCCGGGAGCGGCGGGCGCACCTGCAGCAGCCGGTTTGGCCGCGCCTGGGGCGCCGGCAGGCTTGTGCAGCGTGCCCTTGATGGCGGCCTTGGGGTCGACGTGGGGAACCAGAACGCGCTTGGGCGCGTTCATCATGGCGCGTATGCCTGCAGCTTCGGCTTCGGCCTTGCGGCGGCGCTCCTGCAAATCCTGGGCCTTGGCGGCATCTGCCTGGAACTCCGCGGTGGCCTTGGCTTTGGCTGCAACCTGTGCCGAGGCTTGCGCCGCGGCGGCTTCAGCCGCCTTGCCGGCCTGCTCGGCTGCGGCGGTTTCCGCGGCTTTGACGGCCTGGGCATCCACTACGACCGGGGCTGTCTGCTTGATGTTTTTCCCGACAACCGGTTTGGCTTTTTCAGCGGCTTCCGCCGCAGCCTGGGCGGCGGCTTGCGCGCGCTGCTCGGCAGCCTGGCGCTCCTGCTCCTGGGCGGCTTCCCTGGCGTCCTGCTCTTCACGCAGGCGGCGTTTTTCCGTCAGCTCGGCTTCCTGGCGGCGCAGCAGTTCGGCGTGGCGGTTGGCCTCCTCTTCGCGACGGACCAGTTCGGCGTCTTCAACCACCGGGGCCTGGGGCGCGGCCGCTACTTCGGGATGCGCCTCTTCGGCGGCGATCTCGGTGCCGTCATCGCGCTTGACGAAGGTGCGTTTCTTGCGCACTTCCACCTGGATGGTGCGCGCCTTGCCGGTGGCATCGGCCTGCTTGATTTCGCTGGTGGATTTTTTCACCAGCGTGATTTTTTTGCGCTCGGCCGAGACCGTGCCATGGCTGGCCTGCAAAAAGCCGAGCAGCTTCTGCTTGTCGGCCTCCGACAGATGGTCGCTGGCTTGCGCCTTGGCGACGCCTGCGCTGGTCAATTGCTCGATCAGGGTTGCAGGGGATTTATTGAGTTCAGCTGCGAATTCAGCGACGGTAGTGGTACTGGACATATTTGGTTTTCCTGACTGGCCTCCATGATCATTGCTCTTGGGCCGCTGCTGGCTTTTCAGGCTCGGCAGGGGCATCGGCGGCTGCGGCGTCATCGGTAAACCAATGCGCGCGTGCAGTCATGATCAGGGCCGTGGCGTCTTCTGCAGACTGGCCGGTGATATCGGTGAGTTCGTCCGTGGCCAGGTCGGCCAGGTCGTCGCGGGTGTTGACGCCCGCCTCATTGAGTTTGGCAATCAGCTCAGGCGTCAGGCCTTCAACATCACGCAGGTTCTGCGAGACGCCTTCGGCGCTTTCTTCCTTGGCGATTTCCATGGTCAGGAGTGCGTCCTTGGCGCGCGTGCGCAGCTCATTGACGGTGTCCTCATCAAACGACTCGATTTCGAGCATTTCCTGGATGGGCACATAAGCCACTTCTTCGAGGCTGGTAAAGCCTTCGGAGATCAGGATGTCGGCGATTTCCTCGTCCACATCGAGCTTTTCCATAAAGAGCTTGCGGCTGGAGTCGGTCTCGGTCGCCTGCTTTTGCGCAGATTCGTCGGCCGTCATGATGTTGATTTTCCAGCCCGTCAGCTCGGCCGCCAGGCGCACGTTTTGTCCGCCGCGGCCAATCGAGATGGCCAGGTTTTCCTCGTCCACCACCACATCCATGGCATGGCGCTCTTCGTCCACCACGATGGACGAGACATTGGCCGGCGCCAGCGCGCCGATCACGAACTGCGCCGGGTCTTCGCTCCACAGCACGATGTCGACGCGTTCGCCGGCCAGCTCGTTGGTCACGCCGTTGACGCGGGTGCCGCGCACGCCGACACAGGTGCCGATGGGGTCAACCCGCTTGTCGTGCGACAGCACGGCGATCTTGGCGCGCGAACCAGGGTCCCGGGCGCAGGATTTGATCTCCAGCAGGCCCTGCTCGATCTCGGGCACCTCCTGGCGGAACAGCTCGATCATGTATTCAGGTGCGGTACGCGACAGGATGATGGGTGCGCCACGCAAGGTGGTGTCGACTTCCATGATCATGGCGCGGACGCGGTCACCGGAGCGCAGGTTTTCTTTAGGGATCATGTCGCTGCGGCGCAGGCGGCCTTCAACCCGGCCGGACTCGACAATGATGTCGCCCTTGTCCATGCGCTTGACGGTGCCGACAAAGATCTTGTCGCCGCGCGACATGAACTCGTTGAGCAGCATTTCGCGCTCGGCGTCACGGATTTTCTGCAGGATGACCTGTTTGGCGGCTTGTGCGCCGATACGGCCTATGGGCAGGCTTTCAACCGGCTTTTCAATGTAGTCGCCTTCTTCGATGTCGGCGATCTCGTCGCGTGCATCGCTGACCAGCTCTTCGGCTTCGGGATTCTGCAGGCCGGCTTCGTCAGGCACGACCAGCCAGCGGCGGAAGGTTTCGTAGTTGCCGCTGTCACGGTCAACCGCAACCCGGATATCGACTTCGCCCGAATAGATCTTTTTGGTGGCTTGCGCAAGGGCGAGCTCAACCGCGCCGAAAACCACGTCGCGTTCGACATTTTTCTCGCGCGAGATGGCATCAACCAACATCAACATTTCGCGATTCATTTCACAAGCCTTTCACTCTAATATTTCTAACTGATTCAGTTTTCCGGCTGCACGTCCGCAGCTGGGGCGCCCTTGGCGGCTTTTGGCTTGCGCCCCTTGAAATCAACCACGGGCGCCAGGCGCGCCGAATGGATTTCATCCAGCGTGAAGCCGAGCGCCTGCAAGGGGGCCGGAACCCGCTTCTTGCTGACTTTCTGGCCCGGCTTGACCGCCGGCTCGTCGCTCCAGACGATCTGCCAGCCCGCCACGCCATCCTTAGGCTCGGCGTGCTCCAGCGTTCCCCGAAACTTTTTCTGATTGGCCGACACGGTCGATCCCGCCGTTGCCGCTACACCAATAGGCGCCTTGAGGGTGAGGTCTATCAACTCACCCGCAAAACGCTCAAAATCCTGTTCACTGCGCAGCGGCCTGTCAATGCCCGGCGAGCTCACCTCGAGCCGGGAATAGGCCGCGCCTTCGACTTCCAGCACAAACTGCAGCTGGCGCGTGACTTTTTCGCAATCTTCGGCATTGATGAACTGCTCGGCATCTTTCACGTAAGGCATGTCAATCGTCACGCGCAACAAGCCACCGCCCGTGCGCTCAATGTCGACCAGGTCGTAACCCAATCCCGTGACGGTTTGCTCAATCGTGTCGTTCGTGCTGAGTGATGCCATTCAATATCTAAAAAGCAGTGCCAAAAATTATTGCCAAATAACCAAAGTGCAAAAACAAACGCCCAAAAAAAATGGGCGGTGAAAACCCGCCCATTTGGTCGTGAAGCGCATATTGTAACCCGTGAAACAGGCCCGCGCAAGCAGTTTGCGTGCCCGATGGCCCCTATATCGGGGAAACCCGTGAAACCGGCGCATGCGCCGCGACCAGCGTCCGGGTGTAGGGATGGCGCGGGGCATCGACTATTTGCGCCAAAACGCCCGATTCCACCACCTCGCCGTCTTTCATCACAATGACCTGGTGCGCCATGGCGCGGATCACGTCCACGTCATGCGTGATCAGCAAATAACTCAGGCCGCGCTCCCTTTGCAGCCGCTGCAGCAGCGCCAGCACCTGTTTCTGGATGGTCACGTCCAGCGCGCTGGTCGGCTCGTCCAGCACCAGCAGTTGCGGCTCCACCATCAGGGCCCGGGCAATCGCCAGGCGCTGGCGCTGGCCGCCCGAGAACTCGTGCGGGTAACGCTGCAGCAAGCCGGGGAAATACTGCCCCCGCGCTCCCTCACTACGCGTATTTCGCTGCCCCCCGGGGGGGGGCGCCGCGTCTTGGGGCGGCCCGGCGACGACGTCCTGCGCCTCCAGCATGCCCACATCGGCCAGCGCCTGAAGCACGCGCTGCTGCCTTTGCGCCTCATCAAGCCCGGGCTGGTGAACGCGCAAGCCTTCGCCAACAATGGCTTCCACCGTCATGCGCGGCGACAGCGAGGAAAACGGGTCCTGGAACACCACCTGTATGGCCCGACGCAGGGCCTTGTTGCCGGCTGCATCACGGCTCCAGGCCTTGCCCACGACCTGTAGCTGCCCCTGGTGCGGGTGCAGGCCCAGCGCCGCCAGCGCCAGGCTGGACTTGCCAGAGCCCGATTCACCAATCACGCCCAAGGTCTGGCCGGCCGGAATGTCAAAACTGGCGCCCTGCACTGCCACAAACTCGCTCTTTTTAAACCAGCCCCTGAAGCCCGGCACGGACACCGGATAACTCACGCGCAGGTCTTTTGCCTGCATGACGGGGGCCAATGAGGCGTCCGGCGGTGTTTCAAGCAGGTCACGCGCCGGTGTGCTGTCTATCAGCTTGCGGGTATAGGGGTGCTGCGGACTGGCAAAAACCTCGCTGACCCTGCCCTGCTCCACGATATGGCCGTTTTCCATGACGGCGACGCGGTCCGCAAAACGCCGCACCAGGTTCAGGTCGTGGGTGATCATCAGCACGGCCATGCCGTTTTTTTGCTGCAAATCGGCCAGCAGGTCCAGGATCTGGCCGCGCACCGTGACATCCAGCGCGGTGGTGGGCTCGTCCGCCAGCAGCAGTTTTGGCTTGCAGGCCAGTGCCATGGCGATCATGGCGCGCTGGCGCTGGCCACCCGAGAGCTGGTGCGGAAAGGACTGTGCCCGCCTGGCAGGCTCTGAAATCCCCGTATCCGCTAGCAATTTGATAGCTGCCTGCGCCGCATCGACGGGAGCCAGACCCATTTTCAGCTCTAAAACCTCGGCAATCTGCGCGCCCACGCTGAAAAGCGGGTTCAGAGCCGTCATGGGCTCCTGAAAGATCATGGAAATGTCCTGCCCGCGAATGCCGCGCAACTGGCGCTCGGGCATGGCCAGCAGGTCAACTTCGGCATCGCGCCCCTGAAAAACCGCGCTGCCGCTGACGGCGGCGCTCTGCACCAGGCGCAGCAGGCTCAGGGCCGTGATGGTTTTGCCGGAGCCGGATTCGCCGACCAGTGCCAGCTTTTCACCGGGCGCAATGTGCAAATCAATGCCATGCACGACTTCCTTGCCGGCGAAAGAAATTCGCAGGTTTTTGACATCGAGAAGATGGTTACTCATTTGTCGACCTTGCGCGGGTCCAGCGCGTCGCGCAAGGCATCGCCCATAAACGTCAGCAGGAGCAGCGTGACCACCAGCACAGCGAACGTAGAGAGCGATATCCACCACGCATCGATATTCGCCTTGCCCTGGTTCAGCAACTCTCCCAACGATGGCGTACCCGGCGGCACACCCAGGCCCAGAAAGTCCAGCGAGGTCAGCGCCAGGATGGCCGCGCTCATGCGAAAGGGCAAAAACGTCACCACGGGCGTCATGCTGTTGGGCAGGATATGCCGCCACATGATCTGCAGGTTGCTGACGCCCAGCGCCCGCGCCGCCCGCACGTAGTCAAGCTGGCGATTGCGCAAAAACTCGGCACGCACATAGTCCGACAGGCCCATCCAGCCAAACAGGCTGAGCAAGAACAACAACAGCGCCACACTGGGGGCAAAAACAGCGCTGAAGATGATCAGCAAATACAGCTCGGGCATGGAACTCCAGATTTCCATGAAGCGCTGGAACACCAGGTCGGTCTTGCCGCCCGCATAACCCTGTATGGCGCCGGTGATCACACCGATGACCACACCAATCACGGTAAGCGCCAGCCCGAACAGCACGCTTAAACGAAAGCCGTAAATCAGCTGCGCCAGCAAATCCCGTCCGCGATCGTCGGTGCCAAACAGGTTGTCCCTTGAGGGCGCCGAAGGGTTGGGCTCTTTGGCGAAGTAGTTGATGGTTTTCGGGCCATAAGGGTTGAGCGGGTAAATCGCCCAGTTGCCATCCTGCCTGAGTTTGTCCTTGATAAACGGGTCGAGGTAATCCGTAGGCGTGTCGAAATCGCCGTCAAAGGTTTTTTCCGAATAGTCCTTGAGCAGCGGGAAATACAGCTGCCCCTTGTAGCTGACGGCCAGCGGTTTGTCGTTGGACAGCACGTCGGCAAACAGGCTCAGCAGCACCAGCGTGGAGAAGATCAGCAGACTGAAAAAACCAAGCCGGTTGCGCCTGAAACGCTGCCAGGCGCGCCTTGAGGGGGAAAGAGATGGCGTCGGGGTCGTCATGGCTCAATCAAATTTGACGCGGGGATCGACCCACACATAACACAGGTCGCTGATCAGCTTGGTCACCAGGCCTATCAGCGTGAAAAGGTAAAGCGTGCCCAGCACCACCGGGTAGTCGCGCCGGATCACGCTTTCATAACTCAGCAGGCCCAGACCATCGAGCGAAAACAGGGTTTCAATCAGCAGCGAGCCAGTGAAAAATGCGCCTATAAAGGCAGCCGGAAAACCCGTGATGATGGGAATCAGCGCATTGCGGAACACATGTTTCCAGAGCACCTGTCGTTCGCTCAAACCTTTGGCGCGCGCGGTCAACACGTATTGTTTGCGGATTTCCTCAAGAAAGGCGTTTTTGGTCAGCACCGCCGTCACGGCAAAGCTGCCCAACACCATGGCAATCACGGGCAAGGTGATGTGCCAGAGGTAGTCGGTGATTTTTGCGCCCCAGCTCAGGGTGTCCCAGTTGGAGGACGTCAGCCCGCGCAGCGGAAACCACTGCAACTGCCCGCCAAACACCACCAGCAAGGCCACGCCAAGCACAAAACCCGGAATCGCATAACCGACCAGCACCACCAGCGTGGTGACAAAGTCAAAACGCGTGCCGGCCCGCACCGCCTTGGCCACGCCCAGCGGCACCGCTATCAGGTAGCTGATAAAAAAGGTCCACAGGCCGAGACTGATGGAGACCGGCAGCTTTTCCTTGATCAGTTGCCAGACATCCTTGTGCTGGTAAAAGCTGTTGCCCAGGTCAAAGCGCGCAAACTGGCCCAGCATCTGGAAGAAGCGCTCATGCACGGGTTTGTCAAAGCCGTAAAGCACCTTGATTTCCGCGATACGCTGCGCATCCACGCCCTGCCGCCCGCGGTAACCTGCGCCCGAAGACGCCGCGCGCTCACCGCCCGAATCACGGCCCTGCAACTGCGCCACCATCTGCTCGACCGGCCCGCCCGGCACAAACTGCACCATGGCAAAGGTCACCAGCAATACGCCCAGCAGGGTCGGGATCATCAGCAGCAGGCGTTTGAGGATGTAGCTGGCCATGGCTGTGTCCTTATTTATTTGAGTCGGACGCCCACCAGGTGCTCATGGCCCAAGTGTCAGCTTCATAGTAGGGTGGAGTCACCGGCGGCAGGACAAAAGCACCGGGCCGGTAGCCGATCAGAAAAGCGTCACCATAGTATTGCGGCACGGAGTAATAACCGTTGGTCAGCACACGGTCCAGCGCGCGCATGGCGGCGCCCAGTTCGGGCCGGGTTTTAGCCGTCAGCACTTTTTGCAGCAGCGCGTCCACGGCCGGGTCCGCAATGCCCCAGACATTGGATGAACCCGGTGTTTTTGCGGCGGCAGAACCCCAGCGGTCCAGCAGCTCGCTGCCCGGCGCCATGCTGCCCGGCAGGCGCATGGTCGTGACTTCGAAGTCGAAAGCGTCCATCTTTTGCTTGGACAAAGAGAAATCGACCACGCGGTAAGTCATGGTGATGCCGAGTTTTTCCAGCGCCTTCTGGAACGGCCCGACGATGCGGATCAGCGAGGGCTGATCGTTCAGAAACTCCATGGTGAAGGCCTCGCCCTGGGCATTGCGCAGTGCGCCATCGCGGTAAGCCCAGCCGGCTTCTTTCAGCAGCGCCTGGGCCTGGCGCAGGTTTTCGCGCAGGCTGCCCGGCGGCGTGGTGCTCGGCGACACCGGCACCGGCCCGAACACCTCGGGCTTGAGTTTGGCGCGCAGCGGCTCCAGCAGGGCCAACTCGTCGGGTTTGGGCAGGCCTTCAGCGTGGAATTCGCTGTTGGGAAAATAACCGTTCACGCGTTTGTAGATGCCGTAGAACAGCTGGCGGTTCATCCATTCAAAATCCATCGCCAGGCCTATCGCCCGGCGCACCCGCACATCCTGGAATTTTGGCTTGCGCAGGTTAAATACATAACCCTGGAAATCGCCGGGGTTGCGGTTTTCAAATGCACGCTTGACCAGCTCACCCGAGCTGAACTGCTTGCCGGTGTACTGGCGCGCCCAGTTGCGTGAGATGAATTCGCGCAAGAAATCATATTCACCGGCCTTCAGACCTTCAAAACGCGAGGTTTCGTCGAGGTAGATCTTGTAGGTCACGCGGTCAAAGTTGAACTGGCCCTTGCGCGTGGGCCGGTCCGCGCCCCAATACTTCGGGTCGCGCAGATAGGTGATGTCGCGGCCCATCGCAAGGGATGCCAGCTTGTAGGGGCCTGAGCCTATGGGCGGCTCGGACACGATCTGGTCAAAGGGCTTGCGTTTGCCGCCTGTCGTGCCCCAGTCGCGGCTAAAGACCGCCATGCCGCCCACCACCAGCGGCAACTCCGGGTTGGGCGTGGCAAAGTCAAAACGCACCACGCGTTCGGACACCACAACCGCATCCCTGACCTCGGCATAAATCGTTTTGAATTGCGGCGCGGCTTCCTTGCTGACCAGGGTCTTGAAGGAAAACACCACATCGGCCGCAAGCACTGGTTTACCGTCGTGAAACTTCGCCTTGGGGTTCAGGCGAAAGGTGGCCGAGAGCTTGTCCGCAGCCACGTCCACGTCTTCAGCCAGCAGTCCATAGGCGGTGGTGGGTTCTTCCGAGTTGCCGGTCAGCAGGCTTTCCAGCAGCAAGCCGCCTATGTTGTAGGGTGCGGTGCCGCGCAGGGTGAAGGGGTTGAACTTGTCGAAGTTGGTGGGCCGGGTCGGCGGCACCATGCGGATTTCACCGCCCTTGGGTGCATTCGGGTTGACGTAGTCGAAATGGGTAAAGCCGGCCGGGTATTTGATGTCGCCGAACTGGGCATAGGCATGTGCCGCGTGCGAGGCCGGAGCCATACCTGCCACCAGCGCCACCACCAGGGCACGTAAAAAAGGAAAATCCCGCATGCGACAATTCTGCACTACCTCACGCCCAACCAAGGCAAGAGCCGCCATTTTTCGACGGGCCGCCCCTAGAAAAATGAGCCCCCTCGGGGGGCAGCGTCTTACACGAAGTGAAAAGCGTGGGGGCCTTAATCTTCTGGAGTACACACATGGGTTTTCTCGCTGGAAAAAAACTGCTGATCACGGGCGTCCTGTCCAACCGTTCGATTGCCTACGGCATTGCCAAGGCCTGCCATGCCCAAGGCGCCGAACTTGCCTTCAGCTACGTGGGCGAGCGTTTCAAGGACCGCATCACAGAGTTTGCCGCCGACTTCGGCTCCAAGCTGATTTTTGACTGCGATGTGGGCAGCGACGAGCAGATCACCCAGATGTTTACCGACCTGTCCGCCAGCTGGCCGACCTTTGACGGTTTTGTGCACAGCATCGGTTTTGCGCCGCGCGAGGCGATTGCCGGCGACTTCCTCGAAGGCCTGAACCGCGAGAGCTTTCGCATTGCCCACGACATCAGCGCCTACAGCTTCCCGGCCATGGCCAAGGCGGCCCTGCCCTACCTGAACCCCAAGTCGGCCCTGCTGACCCTGACCTACCTGGGCGCACTGCGTGTTTTACCCAACTACAACACCATGGGCCTGGCCAAGGCCTCGCTGGAAGCCAGCGTGCGTTACCTGGCCGAGTCGCTGGGCAACAAGGGCACGGGCATGCGCGTCAACGGCATCAGTGCCGGTCCGATCAAGACGCTGGCCGCCAGCGGCATCAAGGACTTCGGCAAGATGCTCAAGGCCACCGCGGCCAGCCCGATTCGCCGCAACGTGACGATTGAAGACGTCGGCAATGTCGCCGCCTTCCTGCTCAGCGACCTGGCTGGCGGCGTCAGCGCCGAGATCACCTATGTGGACGGTGGATTCAGCCAGGTGGTTGGCGGCATCACCGATCCGGCGGAAGCTGCTGGCGCCTGAGAACCGGGCCGAAACCGCTATCAAAACAATAGCTGGCTGCGCCCATAGTCCGGCGCCTGTGGGCATAAAAGGCTTGAAATTCCGGCCGCCAGAAGAGCCAGGACGGCCTGCCGGAGCGCCATTTCAGGCATCAAATCGGGCTGTAGCCCAATAGGAACAAGCGCAGGAAGCTATAAAAACAATAGCGTTATTATTGTAAAAAGCAGAGCGGCCAAGCCGCCACAACCGGGAGACTTCCATGAAACAGCCCTCACATCGCCTGGCCGGCATACTGCGCGCCAGCCTGCTGTCCGTGTTGCTGGCATCGGCCGGCCTGGTGTCCTTGCCAACTGCACTGGCGCAGGAGGCAAATGCTGCAAAGGGCCGGCCCGCGCTGATGCTGGCCAATGTCTACCACCCCGGTGTGCAGCTCAAGGACTACTGGGTCAGCGAAAAATACGACGGCGTGCGCGGCTTCTGGGACGGTGAAAAGCTGCTGACCCGAGGCGGTGAACGGGTCATGGCGCCGGCCTGGTTTACGGCGGGCTGGCCAAAAACGCCCATGGATGGCGAACTCTGGGCCGGGCGCGGCCAGTTCTCAAAAGCCGTGTCCACGGTACGCCAGCAAGCTGCGGGGCCGACCACGGATGCCGACTGGCGCGGCATGCGCTTCATGGTGTTTGACTTGCCGACGCAGGGCGGGCCGTTTAGCAAGCGCATCGCGCCGCTCAATGCGCTGGTCGCCCGGATCGGACAGCCGTGGGTGGTAGCGGTGGCGCAGTACCGCATCGCCGACCACGCCGCGTTGCAGGCGCAGCTTAAAAAGACCGTGAAGCTGGGCGGTGAAGGCCTGATGCTGCACCGCGGCGATGCGCCCTACAAGGGCCAGCGCAACGACGACCTGCTCAAGGTCAAAACCCATGAGGATGCCGAGGCCCGCGTGATCGCCCATATCCCCGGCAAAGGCAAATACACCGGCAGGCTGGGCGCGCTGCTGGTTGAGATTCCGGCGGAAGCCGGAAAACCTGCCATGAGATTCAAACTCGGCACCGGCTTTAGCGATGCACAAAGGCAGAATCCGCCCGCCATAGGCACGCTGGTGACTTACCGCTACCGGGGCCTGAATGACAGCGGCATTCCGCGTTTTGCGAGTTTTATGCGGGTACGCGAAGACGGGCCGAATTAGGGACTGTTAACGCTTCACGCAGTCCGCGTAATAACGCAGCTTGCCCTTGGCATCGACCTCGCCCACCAGACCATGGATGTCGGTCTCAAAGCCCGGGCACTGTGAATTGAACTCACGCGCAAACTTCAGGTAGTCAACGATTTTCTTGTTGAAGACTTCGCCCGGAATCAGCAGGGGAATGCCTGGCGGGTAAGGCGTGACCAGGCCCACCGTGATGCGGCCTTCCAGCTGGTCGATTTCGACCCGCTCGGTCTTGCGCTGGGCAATATGGGCATAAGCCTCGCTAGGCTTCATGGCCGGTGCCAGGTCGCTCAAATACACCTCCGTCGTCAGGCGTGCGATGTCGTACTTGGCATACAGCGCGTGGATGTGCTGGCACAGGTCGGCCAGTCCCATGCGTTCGTATTTCGGGAACTTCTGGCAGAACTCGGGCAGGATGCGCCACATCGGCTGGTTCTTGGCATAGTCGTCCTTGAACTGCTGCAAGGCAGTGAGCAGCGTATTCCAGCGGCCCTTGGTAATGCCTATGGTGAACATGATGAAAAAGCTGTACAGGCCGGTTTTTTCAACAATCACGCCGTGCTCGGCCAGGAACTTGGTCACGATGCTGGCCGGGATGCCGGTTTTCGCAAACTTGCCGTTCAGGTCCAGGCCGGGCGTGACGATGGTGGACTTGATCGGGTCCAGCATGTTGAAGCCGGTGGCCATCTGGCCAAAGCCGTGCCAGTTGTTGGCGCCGTTTTTGGCGGTTTTGGCGCTGCGCGACTCACCCTTGATGATCCAGTCCTTGGCTTCGCCAATGCCCTCTTCCACCAGTTTGTCCGGGCCCCAGACCTTGAACCACCAGTCGGTGCCGTATTCCTCGGCAATCTTGCGCATGGCACGCCGGAAATCCAGCGACTCGGCAATGCTTTCCTCCACCAGCGCGGTGCCGCCTGGCGGCTCCATCATGGCGGCAGCCACATCGCAGCTGGCAATGATGCTGTACTGCGGCGAGGTCGAGGTGTGCATCAAATAGGCCTCATTGAAGAGGTGCCTGTCGAGCTTGACCTCCTGCGAGTCCTGCACCAGCACGTGGCTGGCCTGGCTGATGCCGGCCAGCAGCTTGTGGATGGACTGCGTGGCATACACCACCGCATTTTTCGGCCGGATGCGGTTTTTGCCCATGGCATGGTAAGTGCCATAAAAGGGATGGAACGCCGCATGCGGCAGCCAGGCCTCGTCGAAGTGCAGGTTCTCGACATAACCGTCGAGCATGCCCTTGATGGTTTCGGTGTTGTACAGCACGCCGTCGTAGGTGGACTGCGTCAGCGTCAGCACCCGCGGCTTGACGGTTTCTGCGTCAACGCCCTTGAGCAACGGATTGGCCGCGATCTTGGCGCGTATGGCCTCCGGCTCGAACTCGCTTTGCGGAATCGGGCCAATGATGCCAAAGTGGTTGCGCGTGGGCTTCAAAAACACCGGCACTGCACCGGTCATGATGATGGCGTGCAGGATGGACTTGTGGCAATTACGGTCCACCACCACCACGTCGTCAGGCGCCACCGTGTGGTGCCAGACCATCTTGTTGCTGGTGGAGGTGCCGTTGGTCACAAAAAAGCAGTGGTCGGCATTGAAGATACGCGCGGCATTGCGCTCGCTGGCGCCAATCGCGCCGTTGTGGTCCAGCAGCTGGCCCAGCTCCTCGACGGCATTGCAGACGTCGGCGCGCAGCATGTTCTCGCCATAAAACTGGTGGTACATCTGGCCGACCGGGCTTTTCAGGAAAGCCACGCCGCCAGAATGACCGGGGCAGTGCCAGGAATAGGAACCATCCTCGGCGTAGTCCAGCAGCGCCTTGAAAAATGGCGGCTGCACGCCTTCGAGGTAGCTTTTGGCCTCACGCAGGATGTGGCGCGCCACAAACTCCGGCGTGTCCTCGAACATGTGGATAAAGCCGTGCAGCTCGCGCAGGATGTCGTTGGGGATGTGGCGCGAGGTCTTGGTCTCGCCGTAGACGTAAATCGGCACGTCCAGGTTCTTGCGGCGCACTTCCTCGATAAAGGTGCGCAGGTTGAGCACAGCGGGGTCAAGGTCGGGGCCGGGCGAGAACTCTTCGTCGTCAATCGACAGGATAAATGCGCTGGCCCGGCTTTGCTGCTGCGCAAACTGCGACAGGTCGCCGTAGCTGGTCACGCCCAGCACTTCAAAACCCTCGGTTTCTATGGCTTGCGCAAGCGCACGGATGCCCAGTCCCGAGGTGTTCTCGGAGCGGAAGTCTTCGTCAATGATGACGATGGGAAAGCGGAATTTCATAAGGGTGGTGTATCGTGGTGGCGATGTGATGACACAAGTGCGGCCGCCGTTGCAGGCAACGCGAATGTGCGAAGTGTACGGAAATAAAATGTCAGCATCCCGGTGAGGGGCGCTATTTGCCTCAAAATGTCGCACGGTGCCTACAAATCAGGCACAAACAGAACAAGCACAAGCAAGAGGAACAATCCATGGCGGAATCAACCATCTGGTGGCTGTTGGCAGGCACGGCAGTGGCCATAGAGCTTGCGACAGGTACTTTTTACCTGCTGATGCTGGGCATTGGCATGGTTGCAGCGGCGATTTCAGCGCACCTGGGCGTGCCTGTCACCGGCCAGATCATCACGGCCGCCATTGTCGGCGGCGGCGCCGTGGCACTCTGGCACTGGCGCAAGAGCAAACAGCCAAAGTCGGCACCGGTCAATGCCAACCCCGACGTGCACATAGACATTGGCGAGCCTGTACAGGTCGAGCGCTGGAATGCCGACGGCACGGCAAGCGTGAAATACCGCGGCGCCAACTGGACGGCCGTACTCGCCACGCCAGCGCCTGACCCGCTGGCCTCCCCGGCATCACCAGGTATTGGCCAGTTCCGCATCAAGGAAATGCTGGGCAACCGGCTGGTCATTGAGAAACTCTGAGCTATGGTCAGGGTTTTGTAGTTTCGAAAAAAGCTGCGGCATACCGCCCGCAACATCTCATTTACTGGAGAACTCATGGAAATCGCGCTCATCATTCTTATTGTTGCGGTCATCTTTATCGTGCGCAGCATCAAGGTTGTGCCACAGCAAAACGCCTGGGTGGTGGAGCGGCTGGGAAAATACCACGGCTCGCTGACACCCGGACTGAACTTTCTCGTGCCTTTTGTCGACAAGGTCGCCTACAAACACAGCCTGAAGGAAATCCCGCTGGACGTGCCCAGCCAGGTCTGCATCACGCGCGACAACACGCAACTCCAAGTCGACGGCATTTTGTATTTCCAGGTCACGGACCCGATGCGCGCCAGCTACGGCTCGTCCAACTACATCGTGGCCGTCACCCAGTTGGCCCAGACCTCGCTGCGCTCCGTCATCGGCAAGCTGGAGCTCGACAAGACCTTTGAAGAGCGCGACATCATCAACGCGCAGGTGGTGGCAGCCATTGATGAAGCCGCGCTGAACTGGGGCGTCAAGGTCCTGCGCTATGAGATCAAGGACCTGACGCCGCCGAAGGAAATTCTGCACGCCATGCAGTCGCAGATCACGGCCGAACGCGAAAAGCGGGCGCTGATCGCCGCCTCCGAAGGCCGCCGCCAGGAGCAGATCAACATCGCCACCGGCGAACGCGAGGCCTTTATTGCCCGTTCCGAAGGCGAAAAACTGGCTGCCATCAACAATGCCCAAGGTGAGGCCGCAGCCATCATGGCCGTGGCCGACGCCAATGCAAAAGCCATTGAACTCGTGGCCGCAGCCATTCGCCAGCCCGGCGGCGAGCAGGCAGTGCAGCTCAAGGTCGCGGAAAAAGCCGTGGAGGCCTATTCACAGGTCGCAAGAGAGTCCAAAACCACGCTGATCGTGCCCAGCAACATGACCGAGGTGTCAGCGCTGATAGGCTCGGCCATGAAGATGGTGCAGGCCAACAAGGCCTGATCAAAAAGTGCCGGAGCCTGCAATGGAAACGCAAAATGTCCTGGGCACGGCGCTTGTGCCCTGTTCCTACGATCCACTCACGGGCTATTTCCGTGATGGCTGCTGCAATACCGATGCCTCCGACCTGGGCTCGCACCTGGTTTGTGTGCGCGTCACCAAGGAATTCCTGGCTTTTTCGGTCGCGCGCGGCAATGACCTCGTCACACCACGGCCGGAATACCGCTTTGCCGGCCTGAAAGCCGGTGACCGCTGGTGTTTATGCGCCAATCGCTGGCGCGAAGCCCTGGAAGCCGGCATGGCGCCACCCGTGGTGCTGGAATCCACCCACCTCAGCGCCTTGCGATTTGTCACGATTGAGCAGCTTGAAAAACACCGCTTTCAGGGGGCGCTTCAATAAATGCGGCATTCCCAGGCCTTGCCTCACCGGACGGCTTCAAATACCCCCGCAGGACTGCTACAATCAGAGGCTTCGCGGAAGGGTGGATGAGCGGTTTAAGTCACACGCCTGGAAAGCGTGCGTGGGGTTATACCCACCGCGGGTTCGAATCCCGCCTCTTCCGCCAAAGATCAATCCAATTTGATCCAATGCAGTCTCCAAACTGCCCTGAAAGCCCCACTAGTTGGGGCTTTTTTGTTGCGGCATCACAAGCCTTCACCGAAACTCAGCTATTGAGTTGAGCCCAGACCTTTTCCAGCCGTTTTATGCTGACCGGCTGCGGCGTGCGCAACTCCTGCGCAAAAAAGCTCACCCTCAACTCCTCCAGCAGCCAGCGGAACTCCTGCATGCGTGCGTCCGTCGCGCCCTTGCGCTCTGCCAGCAGGCGCCAGTAGCGCTGCTCCTGCGGCTTCAGTTCAGCCAGGCGGGCGGCATCACGGGCGGGGTCGGCACGCCATTTTTCAAGCCTCAGGGTGATCGCCTTGAGGTAGCGCGAAAAATGCTGCAACTGGCTATAAGGCGTGCTGGTCAAAAAGCGTTTGGGCACCAGCCGCTGCAGCTGCTGCGCGGTGTCAGCGGCGGCATCGGTGGCGTTTTTGCTGTCCTTGATCTTGCGCTGCGCCACGGCGAACTCCAGCAGGATGCCTGCCGCCAGCCGTGCCACTTCCGTCGCAATCAGGGTCAGGCGTCCGCGGCCATCGTCCACGCGTTTCCTGAATTCAGCCTCGTTGCCGGGCAAGGGGTCGAGCAGAAAAGCCCGGTCCAGTGCGACCTCTATGATTTGTTCGCGCAATTCCTCCAATGTGCCGCCGCCGGAGTTGTCGGCGGCACGGCCCACCAGCATGAAGGCGGTCGCCATCTTTTGCAGCTCGGGCAGGTTTTTTTCGAGGTATTTAAGCGCGTCCCTGATCTGCAGCGAAAACAGCCGCCGCAAGCCGGCCCGGTGTTTGGCGACGGCCATGTCCGGCTCGTCGAACACCTCAATGGTCACCGCATCGCCCAGGTCAATCAATGCCGGAAAACCGATCAGGGTTTGCGCACCCTTGCGGATTTCCATCAGCTCGGGCAATTCACCGAAACTCCAGCTGGTGTAACGCTCAGGCACTTTTGCGGCTGCGGGCGCTATGTTTTTAGTAGCTGGCTGCGCTTGCCCCCTTTGGTCTACAGACCTTTTTTGTTCTGAACTTGAAGTCGGGCTCGTGTTTTTCGAGCCTTCAGCAGGCGCCGAAACTGACAGGTTTTTAAGCCCGGCCAGCGCCTGGAAGGCACCCCGCGCCTGCGCGCCCAGCTCGCCCTTGAGCCCGCCGAGGTTGCGGCCCGTGCCAAGCTGCCGGCCATGTTCGTCCACCACACGAAAATTCATGAACAGGTGCGGCGCCAGCATGTCCAGCTTCATGTCACCACGCTTGATGTCCAGCGAGGTGGCATCGCGCACCAGCTTGAGCACGGCATCCGTCAGCGAGCCGCTGCCGAACACCTGTGGATCATTGAGCAGGCCGGCCATGCGCGTAGCCGTCTCGGGCAGCGGCACCAGCCGTGAGCGCGGACGCTGGTGCAGCGTCTTGATGAGCGCCTGCACCTTGTCCTTGAGCATGCCGGGCACCAGCCACTCGCAGCGTTCTTCGTTGACCTGGTTCAGCGCAAACAAGGGCACATCAACCGTCATGCCGTCTTTGGCGTCACCGGGCTCGTGCAGGTAGGTGACGAGGCAGTCCACACCGCCCAGCCTCAGGGTTTTGGGGAAGGCCTGTGTGGTGATGCCGGCGGCTTCATGCCGCATCAGTTCTTCCCGGCTCAGCAGCAAAAGCTTGGGCTGCTTTTTGACTTCTTCCCTGTACCAGTGCTCACAGCTTGCGCCGCTGCAAACATCGGCGGGCAACTGCTGGTCGTAAAAGGCGTAGATCAGCTCCTCGTCCACCAGCACGTCCTGGCGGCGCGCCTTGTGCTCCAGGTCCATCACCTGCTGGATCATTTTTTCGTTGGCGGCGAGGAATGGCAGTTTGGTGTCCCAGTTGCCGGCCACCAGCGCTTCGCGGATAAAAACCTCGCGCGCCGCGACCGGATCAACCCGGCCGAAATTGACGCGCCGCCCGTTGTAGACCGCCAGGCCATACAAGGTGGCGCGCTCCAGCGCCGTGACCTGCGCGGCTTTTTTCTCCCAGTGCGGGTCGAGCAACTGCTTTTTCAGCAGATGGCCGGCGACCTGTTCTATCCATTGCGGCTCGATGTTGGCAATGCCGCGGCCAAACAGGCGTGTGGTCTCGACCAGCTCGGCCGCCACAATCCAGCGACCGGGTTTCTTGCTGAGTTTGGCGCCCGGGTGGCGGTAGAACTTGATGCTGCGCGCGCCCAGGTACCAGTCTTCCTCATCGCTTTTGCAGCCGATATTGCCCAGCAAACCGCAGAGCATGGACAGGTGCAGTTGCTCATAGCTGGCAGGTTTGTCGTTCAGCTGCCAGCCCTGTTCGCCGACCACGCTGTGCAGTTGCGAATGGATGTCGCGCCATTCACGCACCCGGCGGATATTGATAAAGTTTTCGCGCAGCAGGTTTTCGTACTGGCGGTTGGTCAGCTTGTGCACGGCATCATGACCGCCACGCGAATCGCCCAGCCACTTCCACAGCTTCAAATAGCCGCTGAATTCACTTTTTTCATCGTCAAATTTGGCATGCTGCTGGTCGGCCTGCGCCTGCTTGTCCATGGGCCGGTCGCGCACGTCCTGCACGCTCAGGGCGCTGGCAATCACCAGCACCTCGTCGAGTGCCTGCCGGTCCTTGGCTTCCAGGATCATGCGGCCCACGCGCGGGTCCAGCGGCAACTTGGCCAGCGTGCGGCCTACCGGCGTCAGTTCATTGTCATCGTCCACGGCGCCGAGTTCGGCCAGCAACTGGTAACCGTCGGCGATGGCCCGGCCCTGCGGGGGTTCAATGAATGCAAAACTTTCGATCGTGCCCAGGTGCAGCGACTTCATGCGCAGGATCACGGATGCCAGCGAGCTGCGCAGGATTTCGGGGTCGGTAAAACGCGAACGCCCGTTGAAGTCCTGCTCGTCGTACAGGCGTATACAGATGCCGTCGGCCACCCGGCCGCAACGCCCGGCGCGCTGGTTGGCTGCCGCCTGCGACACCGGCTCAACCATCAGCTGCTCGACCTTGCTCCTGAAACTGTAGCGCTTCACGCGCGCCGTGCCTGCGTCAATAACGTAGCGTATGCCCGGCACTGTGAGCGAGGTTTCGGCCACATTGGTGGCCAGCACAATACGACGGCCACTGTGGCCGTCAAAAATGCGGTCCTGTTCGGCCTGGGAGAGGCGTGCAAACAGCGGCAGCACTTCGGCATTGCGGTTCAGCGGCTGGTGCGCAAGGTGTTTGCGCAGGTGATCAGCGGCTTCGCGAATCTCGCGCTCACCCGGCAAAAAAACCAGGATATCGCCGGCGCTGTGCGGGCTCAACCAGAGTTCATCGACCGCATCGGCAATCGCGTCGTTCAGGTCGTACTCACGGGATTCTTCATAGGGCCGGTAACGCTGCTCCACCGGAAACATGCGGCCCGACACCATGATGACTGGCGCTGGTCCTTTAGCGGAAGCAAAATAATCCGCAAAACGCTGCGCATCAATCGTCGCCGAGGTGATCACGACCTTCAGGTCGGGGCGGCGCGGCAGCAGCTGGCGCAGGTAGCCCAGCAAAAAGTCGATGTTCAGGCTGCGCTCATGGGCCTCGTCAATGATGATGGTGTCATAGGCCTTGAGTAGCGGATCGGTCTGCGTCTCGGCCAGCAAAATGCCGTCTGTCATGAGCTTGACGGAAGCATCTCGGCTCAGCCGGTCCTGGAAACGCACCTTGTAACCCACCACGTCGCCCAGCGGGGTTTTGAGCTCTTCGGCAATGCGTTTGGCCACGCTGGACGCCGCAATACGCCGCGGCTGGGTGTGGCCTATCAGGCGTCCGCGCTCGCCCGCCGGGTAATTGAGCTTGCCGCGCCCCATGGCCAGGGCGATCTTGGGCAACTGGGTGGTTTTGCCCGAGCCGGTTTCACCGCAGACGATGATGACCTGGTGCGCCTGCATCGCGGCCATGATCTCCTCGCGTTTGCCCGATACGGGCAGCGATTCCGGAAACTCGATCACCAGCCGCGGCGGCGGGGCTGATGGGGATGGCGGTGGCAAAGGCGGTGACGACAAAGAAGTGCTGCTCAAAGCCGCTGATTATCGGTGCTCGGGGCCGGCTTGCTGCAGCCTGTGCCGATGCCAGCACGGGCAATTCAACAATTTCACCGCTGGATGGGCCGCACCGCGCCATCCGGCGCGCCTAAGGCCTGGCGATGCGGGGCCTGCCCCGGCACCCGGCGGCCCCGTGCTTTACACTCATTTCCGTTGACCGGCAGTCCCCCCGCCGCTGCCATTTGCCTGCCCTAACCGTTTTGCCCCAACCGATCCCGAAAGCGCGCCCATGTCCGCCGTCTTCAATTTCACTTTTGTCCCCTGGTTCCGCTCGGTGGCACCCTACATCCACATGCATCGCGGCAAGACCTTTGTGGTCGCCATTGCCGGCGAGGCGATTGCCGCCGGCAAGCTGCAGCACATTGCGCAAGACCTGGCACTGATCCAGAGCATGGGCGTGAAGATTGTGCTGGTCCACGGTTTCAGGCCACAGGTCAATGAGCAGCTCAAGGCCAAGGGCCATGCGGCCAAATACTCGCACGGCATGCGCATCACGGACGAAGTTGCACTCGACTGCGCCCAGGAGGCGGCCGGCCAGCTGCGTTATGAAATCGAGGCGGCCTTCAGCCAGGGCCTGCCCAACACACCCATGGCCGGCGCCACGGTACGCATGATTTCCGGCAACTTCATCACCGCGCGGCCGGTGGGCATACTGGACGGCGTTGATTTCAAGCACTCGGGCATGGTGCGCAAGGTCGATGCGGCCGCCATCATGCAGACGCTGGACCTTGGCGCCATGGTGCTGCTCTCGCCGTTTGGTTTTTCACCAACCGGCGAGGCCTTTAACCTGACCATGGAAGAGGTCGCCACCTCGGTAGCGATTGCCATGCAGGCCGACAAGCTGATCTTTTTGAGCGAGATCCCCGGCATTCGCATCCATCCCGACCAGCCGGAAAGCGAAGACAACCCGATAGACACCGAGCTGCCGCTGGCCGCCGCAGAAAAACTGCTGGCCACCCTGACCCCGGGCGAACGCCCGACAGACACCGCGTTTTACCTGCAGCACTGCGTCAAGGCTTGCAAAGCCGGCGTGGAGCGCAGCCACATCCTGCCGTTTGCGGTGGACGGCTCGCTGCTGCTGGAGGTCTATGTGCATGACGGCATAGGCACCATGGTGGTGGACGAGAAGCTGGAGAGCCTGCGCGAAGCGACGCACGACGACGTAGGCGGGATTTTGCAGCTCATAGAGCCGTTCGAAAAAGACGGCACGCTGGTCAAGCGCAGCCGCACCGAAATCGAACGCGATGCGGACCACTACACCGTGGTGGAACACGACGGTGTGATCTTTGCCTGCGCCGCGCTCTATCCTTACCCCGAAGCCAGGACCGCGGAGATGGCCGCGCTGACGGTGTCCCCGCAAAGCCAGGGCCAGGGCGACGGCGAAAAAGTCCTGAAACGCATAGAGCAACGCGCCCGCGCCGCCGGCCTGCAAAGCATTTTTGTGCTGACCACCCGCACCATGCACTGGTTTATCAAACGCGGATTTGTACAGGTCGACCCGGAATGGCTGCCCGAGGCCCGCAAACGCAAGTACAACTGGGATCGCAAAAGCCAGGTGCTGGTCAAGAAACTCAGCTGACCAGGACTCTCTTCTTCCTGAACATTACGGTGTGGCGGGCCTGCGGCGTAATTTGCTGCGCTGCCGTATGGGTTTTTCGAAGTAGCGCTCGCTGAGCAGCGCCAGGCCGAAAGAAACAAGCGCAACAAACGCAGCAAGCGACAGTTGGGCAGCTATGGGCCATGCTTCAGGACCTGAAACGCCCAGGCGCGGAAGCACGACGAACACAAGGCCAAAAAAAATCACCGGGTGCAGCAGGTATACACCATAGGTCGCATCCCCAAAGTGCTGCGCGACACTGGCTGTCGTGCGCTTCAAGTCCAGTCGGCTCGCCAGGTTCACCAGCGCAAAACACAAGCCACACAACAGAACGCCGCGCCAGCCCACAAGCTCATCCCCCTGCTGCGCCGGATTGACTGCAAACATCAGTGCAAACCCCGCCAACAGTCCTGCCAGACCCAAACCTTCAAATGGCAGCGCTTTTAATGTTCCCTTCCGTTTTGCGACGCCCAACAGACATCCCCCCATAAAGTAGGCCGCAAAAGCCGGGGCCTGGTGGTAGGCCTCCGCGTTTGGCAGATAACCACTCGCCTGGCCCACCGTTGCGTTAATCCACACCAGCTGTATTGCCAGAATCCCCCCGAAAACACCCCAGGCAATCCTGCGCGACCGAAAACTCAAAATCAGGAGGGGAAACAGCAAATAGAAAATGACTTCAATGCCCAGCGACCATCCGCCGACCAGGACCGCATGGGTTGCCGGGTTGTAAAAACCGAATAAAAGAAGCGCATTAAGCAAATAAGTCAGCCACAAATCAGCTGTGGCACCATCTTTCAGCAGTTTCCAGGGCAAGACCAGCAGCATTAACGCCAGATACAGGGGCGCAAGCCTGAGATAGCGAATCCACAAAAAGCTCCTGAAAGAAAACTGGTGAGCGGCTATCCGGTCCGCATAGGTGTAGGCGAGACTCGCGCCCGACAGCACAAAAAAAAGATACACCCCATAACTGCCAAAGGTGTGGATGGCAATGACTTTCTGCCACATAAGCAGGTGATAAGCCGCCACGGCCATCGCACACAGGCCCCTCAGCAAATCCCAGCCCAGTACGCGTTCCGTTGGTTTCATAAAGAGCTGAGCATAGCCATGTCCGGCCGAAGCAACCACGCCTGCCACTCATCAGCCAGTTGCTGGCTGGCCGCTGCAGCCGCACTCCAGGCCTTCACCCTCGCCTGCACATCCGCGCCGTAACGCGTGAAGTCCGTGCGGTCCGGCAGCTTGCCGTTGGACAGGGCCTTGACCCATAAAGGATCGGGCGCGAGCAGGACCATGTTGTCCAAGAAGTGTGTGGCCTTGTGCCGCCATTTCAGCCCCTTGTCCAGCCAGCCGGGCACCACGGTTTTCTGGAAATGGGGATACAGCACCAGACCGGCACCCGGCCGTTCTCCCAGGCTGGGATTTATGCCATTTTGGCCTGTAGCCTCCATCCCATGGGCACAGCCAGCTATCAAATTGGAAGCATAGTTGAGGTGCAGGTGGTAGTCGGTGATGCCGCCATCCCAATAGGCACCGGGCGGCGCGCCGGGAATGTTGTGCACCGAGCGCAGCACAAAGGGAATGGAGCAGCTGGCCTGCAGCGCCGGGTTGAAGTTGGCCTCATCCAGGTGGACCTGCCGCGTGCGGTAGTCATGGGTCGCAAAAGGCAGTGGCGCACAGGGCGCGCCGGGCAATGCGCTCTCCGGCGTAGAAAACACCACGCGCTCCAGCCAGGCGCCCATGGCCTTGCGCTGCAGGCTGTTGGCCAGGAATGCGCCAAGGTAGCCAAGCGGCGTTGCCAGCCGGTGTTCGCGGCCCAGCATGTGGCGGCCACGCGAGGTGACGATGTGCAGGCGGTAGCGCGGATGCTGCAACACCTCCCGCACCCTGCCACCATAAAAATCTTTCAGGCTCCGGCCAAACTGCTCGCTCACAAAATCAGCGGTCGGCCGCTTCTGGCCGGGTTGCAGTTCGTAGTGCTGGTGGATGTAATCGTGTTCCAGCCGTTTGAAAGCGCTGACGGGGTCACCCAGGCAGGCCGTGGCCATGCGCCAGGCGCCTATAGAGGCGCCCACCAGATGCACAAAATGCGAGCTTCGCGCCAGCCAGTCACCAAAAATAAAACGGTCCAGCGGACCCAGGATCAAACCCTTGGGGCCACCCGCCGCGCCGGGGACCACGCCGATGTCCTGTGGCCGCAAACCATTTTTTGCAATGTGCGCCCTGGCCCTGGGGCCTGCGTATATGCGTAGGGCTTGCATGAAAAAAAAGCGGCCTGGGCTTGGCGCTTTATTTTTTCAGCGCGGCCAGCTTGCTGAACGCCGACTCCATGGCCGTGGAGGCCGCGGGCTGCGGCGCCCCACGCCCGCCGTAGCTGTCGCCCCTGCCCCCTCGGTTCTGGTTGTGACCGGGGCGGGCACCTTCAAAACGGTTGTCGCGCGGCGCATCCCTGCGCGCCGGTGCGTCACCGAGCTTCATGGTCAGGCCTATGCGTTTGCGCGCCACGTCCACCTCGGTCACGCGCACCTTGACGATGTCGCCGGTCTTGACGACCTCGCGCGCATCGTTGGTGAACTTGTGGCTGAGCTGGCTCACATGCACCAGGCCGTCCTGGTGCACGCCTATGTCGATAAAGGCGCCAAAGGCAGCGACGTTGCTGACGGTGCCTTCCAGCTCCATGCCTTCCTTCAAATCCTTGATGTCTTCAACGCCGTCATTAAACCGTGCCACCTTGAAGTCGGGCCGTGGGTCGCGGCCCGGTTTTTCCAGCTCAGCCAGGATGTCCTTGACCGTGATGACACCGAATTTTTCATTGGCAAACAGCTCGGGCTTCAGGGTTTTCAGCATGTCGGCGCGGCCCATCAGTTCAGCCACCGGCTTGCCGGTATGCGTCATGATCTGCTCGACCACCGGGTAGG
This sequence comes from Pseudomonadota bacterium, assembly GCA_040388255.1. Classification (GTDB taxonomy): domain Bacteria; phylum Pseudomonadota; class Gammaproteobacteria; order Burkholderiales; family Burkholderiaceae_C; genus Polaromonas. The sequence goes on from JAZKCE010000004.1 coordinate 29,355, forward strand.
TTTCCGGATGCACGCCCGTCATGTCCAGAGGGTTGCTGCTGGCGCGCAGGCGCAAAAAGCCCGCACTCTGCTCAAAGGTCTTGGCACCCAGGCCGGTCACCTTGAGCAGGTCGGCCCTGGAAGCAAACGCGCCATTGGCATCACGCCAGCGCACCACCGACTTGGCCACGGTCTGCGAGAGGCCCGAGACGCGCGCCAGCAGGGGCACGCTGGCGGTGTTCAGGTCCACGCCCACGCTGTTCACGCAATCTTCGACCACGGTGTCCAGGCTGCGCGCCAGGTCGCTCTGGTTCACATCGTGCTGGTACTGGCCCACGCCAATCGATTTGGGGTCTATCTTGACCAGTTCGGCCAGCGGGTCCTGCAGGCGGCGTGCAATGCTGGCGGCGCCGCGCAGGCTGACGTCCACATCGGGCATCTCCTGCGAGGCAAATTCGCTGGCGGAGTAAACCGAGGCGCCGGCCTCACTCACGACCACGCGCTGCATGCCGTCAATCCGCTTCATCAGGTCAGCCGCCAGCTTGTCGGTCTCGCGGCTGGCCGTGCCGTTGCCTATGGCGATCAGATTCACGCCGTGCTTTTCGCAGAGTTTGGCCAGGGTGTGCAATGAGCCGTCCCAATCCCTGCGCGGCTCATGCGGAAACACCGTGGCGGTTTCCACCAGCTTGCCGGTGGCGTCGACCACGGCCACCTTGACGCCGGTGCGAATGCCCGGGTCCAGGCCCATCACCACGCGCGGACCGGCAGGCGCGGCCAGCAGCAGGTCGCGCAGGTTGTCGGCAAACACCTTGATGGCGACTTTTTCGGCTTCTTCGCGCAGCCGCGTGAACAGGTCACGCTCCAGCGACAGGCTGAGCTTGACGCGCCAGGTCCAGGCCACGCTTTTGCGGATCAAATCATCGGCGGCCCGGGTTTTGTGGCTCCAGCCCAAATGCAGCGCAATCTTGCCCTCGGCAAGGCTCACCACCGGGCCTGGCTTGCCGGTCGCGGCCTGCGCCAGTTCAGGCGGTTCGGGCAGCACCAGCTTGGCATCGAGTATTTCCAGGCCACGGCCGCGAAACACCGCCAGCGCACGGTGCGAAGGCACGCGGCCAATCGGCTCGTCGTAGTCAAAGTAATCACGAAACTTGGCGTGATCGGCGTTGTTTTCGTCCTTGCCGGCCACGAGTTTTGAGGAGAACAGCCCTTCACTCCAGAGCCAGTTGCGCAGCGACTGCACCAGCGCGGCGTCTTCCGCCCAGCGCTCGCTCAGGATGTCGCGCACACCGTCCAGCACCGCCTGCACGGTGGTGAAGTCATCACCGCTTTCGTTCTTTTCAGCCTTGACATAAGCCACAGCTTCGTCGGCGGGCACCAGCGACGGGTCGGCAAACAGCTTGTCGGCCAATGGCTCGATGCCGGCTTCGCGCGCAATCTGGCCCTTGGTGCGGCGCTTGGGTTTATAGGGCAAATACAGGTCTTCCAGGTCCTGTTTGGTGGCAGCCAGGTCAATGGCGCCGCGCAATTCGGGCGTGAGCTTGCCCTGCTCTTCAATGCTTTTCAACACCGCTTCGCGGCGCTCTTCGAGCTCGCGCAGGTAACCCAGCCGGTATTCAAGTTCGCGCAGCTGGATGTCGTCCAGGCCGCCCGTGGCTTCCTTGCGATAACGGGCGATAAACGGCACGGTGGCGCCGCCGTCAAGCAGCTCAACCGCTGTTTTGACCTGATGCTCCTGGACTTTGATTTCTGCCGCGATCTGGCGGATGATTTTTTGCATGGGCTGGGGGATTGATGACTGTGAAGGGGCGCACTGCAGGCAGAAAATGTGCTGCTGACTGCGAGGCAAAAGTGTATTTGGAGGGCATTGTCCCACAGCAAAAAACACTTCCTGGCAGCGTTACCCAGCCGAAAAACCCAGTCGCAAGTCGTTTATGCCGGGGCGTAAAACCCCGCGGCCAACTGTATCAAGCCTGGTTTCTATGGCCTGAACCGCATCCGCCAGGGGGCGCAGGTATGCCGTGACGGCCTGCTGCAGGGTCATGGCGCGCCTGAGGTAGATCAGGTTCATGCAGCCCAGGGTCTTGCCGGCATGCCGGATCGGCAGAGCTATGGCACCAGTGGGCGAATCCGGCTGCCAGTCTCCCTCGTTGCTTGCGTAACCGTTTTGACGCACGTTCTCCAGCGTGTTTCGCAGCAATACGGGGTCCCGTGCGCAGCTTGCCTGGCGGCCTCCGTCCGCGATCATCAGTCTTGTCAGTTCCTTCAACTCCTGCGCACCGCAACTCGCAAGATAGGCCCTGCCCGACGCCGAAAACAGCAGCGGCATGCGCCTGCCGACCATGGCACGTGCAAACGACAGCGAACTGAAGCGATGCGTGCTTTCACGGATGCGCATGGATGACCCGTCAAGCGTCGTCAGGTCGGATGGCCACTGGACCTCTTTGAGAAGCTGCCCCATGGCTGTCGTAGCCACGGCCGCGATCCATTCCCGGTCGGTAAATCCTTCACTGAGATCCCTAACCCGCAGCGCCACGCTGTAACTTCCATCGGAGGGGCTGCATTGCACGTAGCCCTCCGTTGCCAGCGTCTCCAGCAGCCGCCGGACAGTGGTGCGGTGCAGGCCGGTGTCGTCGCCAAGCTGCCTGATGGTGGAGCGGCCCCCTGCCGTGCAGTTAAGCGCCCGTAGCACATCAAGGCCTCGTGAAAGGCCCTGAACGTGGCGGTAAGTTGTCTTCTCTATGCCTGGCATGGTTTACCTCATGGCCCGGGGGGGCCCGGCGGGCAACGCTCCCCCGGAAACCCACCAAGTGTGCACTATGTGCACAACCCGTTTTTTGGTTTTGATGTTTCACGATGCCGGACTGATACTGCGCCACATCCCATCTCAAGCGATCATCAAATGACTAAAAAACTTCCCCTGTCCCTGGCTGTAGGCGCGTATGACCATGTGAGGGACATCGCCGATGGCACGGTTGCCGTCGACGGCATCGAACTGACTGCGATGCACGGCAACATCGAGGACCTCCTGTACCGCGCACACAACCATGCCGAGTGGCATGTGGCAGAGCTGGGCATGGGCGGCTATACCGCCCGGCTGGCGCGCGGTGAACAGCCCTATGTGGCCATACCGGTCTTTACTTCGCGCGTTTTCAGGCATTCGTGCATCTACGTGCGCAAGGACTCCGGCATTGAAAAGCCGCAAGACCTGAACGGCAAACGCATAGGCATGCCGGAATGGGGCATGGCTGCAGCGGTATGGGCCAGGGGCATGCTGACCGACCACCATGGTTTTGACCAGCACTCCGTCCGCTGGGTACAGGGTGGACTTCACGAGCCCGGGCGGGTTGACCGCTCCGCCCCCGACCCCCGCTTGAAGCTTGATTACCGGAGCGTCGAAGACCGCTCCCTCAACGACCTGCTGCTGACGGGTGAGCTGGACGCCCTGCTCAGTGCGCGTACCCCGCAGGCCATGGACCTGCCGGACTCGCCGGTCAAGCGCCTGTTCGGCAACCTGCAGGAAGTAGAGATGGCGTACTGGAAAGAAACCGGCATCTTCCCGATGATGCACATGATAGGCATCCGCAGGGACGTGTACGAACAGCACCCCTGGACCGCAAAACAGCTCTACCGGGCATTTGACGAGTCAAAAAACCGCAGCCTGGTACGGGCGCGCGACACCGCAGGGTCCTACTTTCCGGTGCCCCTGATGCTGCACGCCGTGCAGGCGGCCATCGCCGTGGGCGGCCATGATTTCTGGCCCTATGGAGCCGATGCAAACCAGGCCAGCCTGGCTGCTTTTCTGCGCTACGCCTACGAACAGGGGGTCACCAAACGCCAGCTGAAGGTGGAAGAAATGTTCGCCCCCGAAACCTATTTTTCGACCCGTACCTGAAGAAGTTATTTCAATAACGACACAACGGAGACAACATGCGGATCAACAAATACCTTTCGTGCGCACTGCTGCTTGCTTCAGCTTGCGGCCTGGTTTCAGGCAGCCATGCACAAACTGCAGCGCCTTACCCCGACAAGCCCATTCATATCGTGGTGCCCTATGGCGCAGGCGGAGGGCCGGATGTCCTGGCGCGTGTGGTGGGGCAGCAAATAGCTGCCTCGCTGAAGCAGGCCGTTGTGATCGACAACAAGCCTGGCGCCAACGGCATCATTGCCGCCCAAATGGTCGCCAAGGCAGCCAATGACGGCTACACCCTCTTTGTGGCCGACACCGGGCACCTGGCCATCAACCCGGCCCTTTACAGCAAGCTTCCCTACGACCCGGTGAGCGACTTCGCCACTATCAGTCTGGCGACCCTCACGCCGCTCTTCCTGTTGGTCAACAGCAAACTGCCAGTCACCAATTTCGCGCAGTTCCTTGAATATGCCCGCAAGAACTCCGGCAAGATGTCTTATGGCTCTTCCGGCAACGGTTCACCGCACCACCTCGCGATGGAGCTGTTCAAGTCCATGGCCCGCCTGGACATCGCCCACATTCCGTACAAGGGCGTCGCCGAATCCGTGCCGGCGCTGCTGGGCGGCCAGATCGACGTGATGTTCGCGGCACTGCCGTCTGTAGCCTCGTCGATACAGGCGGGCAGGCTGCGCGTGCTGGCCGTCAGCACCAGCCAGAGGTCTTCCCTGATGCCGGAAGTACCGACCGTTGCCGAAGCCGGGCTGGCCGGTTATGAAATGGTTTCACGGATCGGTTTTCTGGCACCTGCCGGAACCCCAAAAGACCGCCTGGATCGCTTGAATGCAGACATCAACCAGGCTCTGATCAATCCGGAGATTGCGCGCAAATTGCCGTCGCTCGGAATGGAACTGATAGGCAGCAGCCCACAAGCCTATGCGGAGGTCATACGAAGCGACAAGGCAAAGTTCCAGAAAATTGTCAGCACCATCGGCATCAAGATCGACTGAGCGCGGCCGCGGGAGGGTGTCGGTTCTTGTCCAGGCTGACGTTTTTCGGGGGCATTGTCCCACAGCCAAAACCCCGGCTTTCCCCGAAAATTGGGGCTGTCCAGAAACTGTCACCCCGAGGAGCACCGCATGCGCGCAAGAACCATTTTCCTGATCCTTTGCATCGTGTTGGTGGCGGCCTTCGCGGCCCTCAATGTGGATGAATTCACGCACTCCAGCGTGCTCAGCCTGGGTTTCACGACCATCCAGGTGCCCTTGGGTATGGTCATGCTGCTGTTGCTGGTGATTGCCACCGTGGTTTTTCTTGCATCAACGCTGTACATGCAAAGCGTCAACCTGATCGAAACCCGCAAGTACGCACGTGAGCTCAATACCCAGCGCGAACTGGCCGACAAGGCCGAAGCCTCACGTTTTACCGAGTTACGCCATTACCTTGAAGCACAATCGGCCGCCGCACTGCAGCGCGAAGCCGCCAATGCCACGGTGCTGGCCGAACGCCTGGCGCAAACCCAAACCGCCCTCCTGCAGCGGGTAGAACAGTCCGACAAGGCAACAGCGGCCTATATGGGCCAGCTTGAAGACCGGCTTGAGCGAAAGAACGGCGCGGCGCATGGCCAGGGCGAGTTTTCATCAAGCCTGGTCAGGCCGTGAAACAGCTGTAAGAAAGGCCGAAAAGCCAGGACTAAGGATAAACCGGGAAGGCCTGGAGCACTGCATGGCAGTGCTTTGACACCTCCGGTTCAGCCAACCCTCACGTCCTGGAGATGCCTTCATGTTCCTGCCTGTCAATTTTCCAGCAACACAACTCATCGCTGCATGCGCCCTGCTGGCGGCCACCGCCAGCACCCTGGCACAAACCAGCCAGTGCGCCGTCACCTCCGGCCCCACCATCACGCCGGTGGTTGAGCTTTACACCTCCGAGGGTTGCAGTTCCTGCCCGCCCGCCGACAAATGGGCTTCGTCGCTCAAGGACAAAGGTGTGGTGGTGCAGGCCTTTCACGTCGGCTACTGGGACTACATAGGCTGGGTGGACCGCTTTGCCGCACCGGCCTACACCCATCGCCAGCGCGACATCGCCGCCCGGAACAGGCTGCGCAGCATCTACACACCGCAGGCCGTGCTCAATGGCAGGGACTGGCCTCACTGGGGCGGCCAGCCCACAGGCAGGGAGCCGGCGCGCGCCAGCATCGTCTTGAAGCAACTGGGCACCGACCAGTTTGAGGCCAGCGTGACGCCGCTTGCCGTGCAGGCCGTGTCACCGTCCTGGTCGGCCTACTGGACCGTTACCGAACATGGCCACAACTCCCGGGTGCAGGCCGGTGAAAATGCGGGTGAATTCCTCAAACACGATTTTGTGGTGCGCCAGTACATACCGGCGGGCGACTACAAAACCAGCGACGCGGTCACACAAAAACTCGGGTTTCGCAGCATTGCGCCCACGCCCGGCCATGCACGCCAGGTCAACCTGGTGGTGTTTGACAGCAAAACCGGCCAGACCTTGCAGGCCGTGAGCCTGCAGTGCCCGGCATAGCCAGGGCACGCGGCCACGCCGCATCGCCTGCTTCAGGGTTTTCTCTGTTTCAGCGCAAGACGTAAAACGTCCAGAAAACTCTGGCAGGCCGACGACAGCGAGCGCCCCTTTTTTGTCACTATAAAGATGTCGCGCGACACGCGAGGCGACTCCAATGTCCTGGTGACCAGTTCGCGGTAATGTGAATAGGTCGCATAAGCCGAAGGCATGATGGATGGCCCCATGCCGCTGGCCGTCATCCACAGCCCGGTAGAGAGAAAAGAGATTTCATTGACCACCTGCAAGCTCACCCCGGCATTGGCGGCTGCCACATCCACCAGCTGGCGCACACCGTAGCCCGGCCGCCCCGCGATCACACGGTGGCCTTCCAGATGGCTCCAGCGCAGGGTCTTGATGCCCGCCAGCGCATGGTCTGGCTGGCACACAAGGCAGAGCCGGTCGCGCATCAGGGTCTGCAGTTCCAGTTCACCGCCCGCGCGTTCGGGCGTGCCGATGCCAAAGTCCACATGTTCGCCCAGCACGCGTGACGAAAACTGCTCCGGTGCGCAATCGTCCACCACCACCTGCACCTCCGGGTGCAATGCGCTGAAGCGGCGGATCGCGTCCGGCAGCAGCATGCCGGCCAGTGTCGGCGTGATGGCAAAACACACGCGGCCGCGGCGCAGCACACTCAGGTCGCCAAACGCCGCGCCCAGCGAGTCCACATCCCGCAAGATGCGTTCCGCCACCACCGATGCGTCGTGGGCGGCTTGCGTCGGCTGCAGCGAGCGCGTGGTCCGGTCAAACAGGCGGGCCTGCAACCCTTCTTCGAGCTGGCGTATCAGCACGCTGATGGCGGACTGGGTCACAAACAGCTGGGACGCCGCAGCGCCCAGCTTGCGCAGGCGGTACACGGCCAGGAAAGCACGGAGCTGCCGGACTGTGGGTGAGAAGTTCTTATTCATGAATAAAAATTATAAATAGTCCATAAATTTTCGATTTACAAAAAAATAAAGATGTTCTCCAATGCGACTGGAATGACAACAGCCCGCTACAGCGATTAGAAAATTTCAACCCGCAGGAGACAAGACCTTGAGCATCACCGCACCACGCGCCTACAAACGCATAGCCACCGAAGAAGCCTGGGCCACGCCCGAACTCATCCAGCACTACATCAGGATTCTCGATAGCAGGTCGCTCAACGACCCCGGTTTTTACAGTCTGTGGGGGTTTTTCGGCAAGAGCCAGACACCACGCGCACTGGACCTCTTCAACCGCATACAGGACATGGGCGAGCGCCGCCTTGCCGACATGGACGCCACCGGCATCGACATGCAGTTGCTGCTGCTCACGGCCCCCGGCGTGCAGATTTTTGACGCGGCAACAGCAACCGCGCTGGCCACATCGACCAACGACCAGCTGGCTGAAGCCATCCGCCGGCATCCCACCCGCTTTGCCGGCCTGGCGGCCGTCGCCCCGCAGGCTCCGCAGGCAGCGGCGAAGGAGCTGGAGCGCAGCGTGAACCGGCTCGGCCTCAAAGGCGTGGTGATCAACTCGCACATCCAGGGGGAATACCTCGACGACGAAAAGTTCTGGGACATCTTTGCAGCCGCCGAGGCGCTGGACGTGCCGGTCTACATTCACCCGAATACGCCATCACCGCAGATGATCGAGCCTTTCCTGTCCCGCTGCCTGGATGCTGCCATTTACGGTTTTGCGGCCGAAACCGGCCTGCACGCGTTGCGCCTTATCCTGAGCGGGGTCTTTGACCGTTTTCCAAAACTCAGGATCGTGCTGGGCCATCTCGGCGAAGGGCTTCCCTATTGGCTTTACCGCATCGACTTCATGCATGCGGGCATCGTGCGCTCCAACCGCAGCGAAGGCGTGAAGCCACTGAAGAAAAAACCCAGCGACTACCTGCGCGAGAACTTCTACTACACCAACAGCGGCATGGCCTGGGAGCCGCCCATCAGTTATGTGCAAAAGCTCATGGGCCATGACCGCGTGATGTATGCCATGGACTACCCCTACCAGTACGTGGCCGAGGAAGTGAGCGCCATGGACAATCTGCCTTTGAGCGATGAACACAAAAAAATGTTTTTCCAGACCAATGCCGAGGCGCTGTTCAAGCTTTGACCACAAAGGCAAAACACCATGAAACTGTTCCAACCCTGGCTAACGATTTTTTTCCTTGTATTCGCGGGCAGCCCTGCCCAGGCGCAGTCAGGCGCGCCGTGGCCGGCCAAGCCAGTCCGCCTGGTGGTGACGTTTCCCGCGGGAGGCAGCAGCGATGCAGCCGCCCGCATTGTTGCGCCCAGGCTGGCAGAGCGCCTGGGCCAGCCGGTGGTGATAGACAATCGCCCCGGCGCGGGCGGTGGACTGGGCTTGGGCCTGGTGGCCAAAGCGCCTGCCGATGGCTACACCATCGTGCTGGCATCGGCAGGCGGACTCACGGCCAACCCTGCGCTGTACCCCAACCTTGCCTACAATCCCGGGCGTGATTTCGCGCCCGTCACCCTGTTTGGCACCAGTCCCTTCGTGCTTGTAGCCAACCCGGCGCTGCCGGCCAACAATGCCAGGGAGCTGGTGGCGCTGGCCAGGACGCAAGTCGGCAAGCTCAGCTACGCCTCGGGCGGCAGCGGCACCGCCATGCACCTGTCTGGCGAGCTGCTCAAGTCCATGACGGGCAGCTACATCCTGCACATACCGTATCGCGGCAGCGCACCCGCCGTGATGGCCGTCATGTCGGGTGAAACCTCGCTGGCCATCGCAGATATCGCGTCCATCCAGCCGCAACTCAAGTCGGGCCGACTGAAGGTGATAGGCATCATGGGCAAGGAGCGCTCGACGCTCGCGCCCGACATGCCAACGCTGGCCGAAAGCGGCATTCCCGGCTATGAGGCGTCCGGCTGGTTCGCAATCCTTGCGCCCGCGGGCACGCCAAAAGCCATCATTGCGCGCCTGAATGCAGAGATCACGGCGGTACTGCGCCTGCCCGAAATCCGTGAACGCTTCGCCGCCGCGGCCCTGGAACCGCTATCAAGCACGCCAGAACAACTGGGCGAACTGATGAAAACCGAAACCGTCAAGTGGGCAGCTGTCATCAGGCAATCCGGCGCCAAGGTGGACTAGTACTGCAACCCGAAAATATCGAAACATGAAAACGCGTCTTCGCACCCATGGCGGCGTTGCAACCCTTGTGAAGGCGCATGGCCTTCACTGCGGCTTGCGCCTTGCCCTGAGCGCGAATCCATCGTTTTCATCTTGTTTCGCTACTTCCAGTTTGCGGTACTAGGGCCGGTTAACGCAAACCAGGCAGGGCACGCCAGCCGGTAATGAATGCCGGGTAGTGCCTGTAGGGACAAAAGGGCATGGGCAAACGCGGGTAGCTGGCTTTCATTCATACTTATCCCCTGACCACCCACCCTGCCCCGCGCGCCCATGACCAAAACCTCGACCGACAAAGCCAAAATCAAGTTTTTACTGCTGGAGGGCATACACCCTTCGGCCATCAAGGTGCTCCACGCCGCGGGTTATACCCAGATTGAAAGCCTGTCCGGTGCGCTGGCTGACGATGAGCTCAAGGCCAAAATCGCCGACGCGCATTTTGTCGGCATACGCTCGCGCACCCAGCTCACCGCCGATGTATTTGCCCATGCCTCAAAGCTTGTGGCGGTCGGCTGCTTTTGCATAGGCACCAACCAGGTGGACCTGAATGCGGCGCGCGAGCGTGGCATTGCCGTGTTCAACGCACCGTTTTCCAACACCCGTTCGGTTGCCGAACTGGTGCTGGCCGAGGCGATCCTGCTGCTGCGCGGCGTGCCCGAAAAAAGTGCGGTGGCGCATCGCGGCGGCTGGCTCAAGTCGGCCGACAACGCCTACGAGATTCGCGGCAAGACCCTGGGCATCGTCGGTTACGGCTCCATAGGCACCCAGTTGTCGGTGCTGGCCGAGGCGCTGGGCATGCAGGTGGTGTTTTTTGACGTGGTCACCAAGCTGCCGCTGGGCAATGCCCGGCAGGTGGCTGTTCTCAACGATTTGCTGGCGCAGTCCGACGTGGTCAGCCTGCATGTGCCTGAAACCCAGGCCACGCAGTGGATGGTAGGCAAGGAGCAGATTGCCGCCATGAAGCCGGGCAGCGTGCTCATCAATGCCTCACGCGGCACGGTGGTCAAGATTGAAGCGCTGGCCGAAGCCCTGCGCGGCAAAAAACTGCTGGGCGCGGCGATTGACGTCTTCCCGGTCGAGCCACGCAGCAACAAGGACACGTTTGAATCTCCCCTGCGCGGTCTGGACAACGTGATTTTGACGCCGCACGTGGGCGGCTCGACCATGGAAGCGCAGGAAAACATAGGCATTGAAGTCGCCGAGAAGCTGGTGAAATACAGCGACAACGGCACCTCGACCTCGTCGGTCAACTTCCCCGAGGTGGCGCTGCCGGCCCACCCGGGCAAACACCGGCTGCTGCACATACACCGCAACGTGCCCGGCGTGCTGTCGGAGATCAACAAGGTTTTTGGCGTCAACCAGATCAACATCGCATCCCAGTACCTGCAGACCAACGAGGCCATCGGTTATGTGGTGATAGACATTGATGCCGCCCACTCCGACGTCGCGCTGGCCAAACTCGCTGAAGTACCCGGCACCATTCGCAGCCGCGTCCTGTTTTAGGCCGGCTTGAAGTTACTATCAAAACGATAGCTGGCTGCGCTCATGGCTGTTGGGATACAGCTACTTTTTTCATAAATACTCGCCTCAAACCGGTTCCGGCAAGCTGAGCCGGCAAACCCCACGGCCGCCGCTGCGCCAGCCCGCTTATGTGCTCCAGCGCACAGACGCCCGGCCGCCTTCCTGCAAGTATCGACAGTCTCTTCCAGAGACATGCGGTTTTGCCGCTGCATGGCCGTGACCTTTTGTCACTGGCCGGCACGGGTCTTCCGCAGGATCCTTACTTTCACAGAAACCGGCCATGTCCCAGACAGCAAGCAGTTTTACCCTTGCGGATGCCATCGCCAAGGCAGACGGCATCATAGAAGTACGCCGCCAGGAGGCCCTGCTTAAAACCGGCGCGCTGCAAAACGCCATCCTGACCAGCGCCAATTTCTCCATCATTGCCACCGACGAAAAAGGCATCATCCAGCTTTTTAATGTGGGCGCCGAGCTGATGCTGGGCTACCTGGCTGAAGAAGTCGTCAACAAGATCAACCCCAGCGACATCCACGACCCCGAGGAAGTGATGGCGCGGGCGCAGGCGCTGAGCCTGGAACTCGCCACCACCATCACGCCGGGCTTTGAGGCCCTGGCCTTCAAGGCCTCGCGCGGGATTGAGGACATCTACGAGCTGACCTACATCTGCAAGGACGGCAGCCGTTTCCCGGCGATCGTGTCCATCACGGCGCTGCGCGACGATTACGGCGGCATCATCGGCTATCTGCTGATAGGCACAGACAACTCCGTGCGCAAGCAGGTCGAGCTGGAACTGAAAAACGCCATGTCGGTGGCGGAAAAGGCCAACCTCGCGAAGTCGGACTTCCTGTCCAGCATGAGCCACGAACTGCGCACCCCGCTCAGCGCCATCCTCGGTTTTGCCCAGCTTATAGAGTCAGGCTCGCCGCAGCCCACACCCACACAAAAGCGCAGCGTCGACCAGATCCTGCAGGCCGGCTGGTACCTGCTGGAGCTCATCAACGAAATCCTGGACCTGGCGCTGATTGAATCCGGCCGGCTGTCGCTGTCGCCCGAGCCCGTGTCGCTGGCCGAAGTCATGCACGAGTGCGAGGCCATGATAGGCCCGCAGGCACAAAAGCGCGGCCTGAGCATCACGTTTCCCAGGTTCGACGTCTCCTACTTCATCAAGGCCGACCGTACGCGGGTCAAGCAGATACTCATCAACCTTCTCTCCAACGCGATCAAGTACAACAAGCCCAGGGGGACGGTGGTGGTGGAGTGCATCGTCAAGCCGCCGGGACGCATACGCATCTGCGTCGAGGACAGCGGCGAGGGCCTGAGCCCGGAGAAAATCGCGCAACTGTTCCAGCCCTTCAACCGCCTGGGACAGGAAGCCAACACCGAGGAAGGCACCGGCATAGGCCTGGTCATGACCAAGCGGCTGGTCGAGCTGATGGGCGGTGTCATAGGCGTGGAGAGCTCTGTCGGCAAGGGCAGCAATTTCTGGATCGAAATGAACCTGACCACCGAGCGGCAGCCTTCCATCGACACCGCCGAGCCTGCGGCGATCACGCTGGCGCAGGACCCGGCCGATCAGCAATTGCGCACCCTGCTCTACGTCGAGGACAACCCGGCCAACCTGATGCTGGTGGAAGACCTGATGGCGCGCCGCCCGGATATCCGCCTGCTGAGCGCCAGGGACGGCAACAGCGGCGTCGACATCGCGCGGACCGCCCGGCCGGACGTGATCCTGATGGACATCAACCTGCCCGGCATCAGCGGCATCAAGGTCCTGAAAATCCTGGCCGACGACCCGGAGACGGCGCACATCCCGGTGATCGCGCTGAGCGCCAACGCCATGCCCCGCGATATTGAAAAAGGCATGGATGCGGGCTTTTTCCGCTACCTCACCAAACCCATCAAGATCAATGAATTCATGGACACGCTGGACGAGGCCCTGACGTTTGCGCACGCAAGGTCAAACCCGGCAAACGAAGAACAGGCGGCATCATGATCATCGAGCCCGACATCCTCAAGGCCAGCATACTGATTGTGGACGACCAGCCGGTCAACGTTGAACTGCTGGAACAGTTGCTGGGCGAAGCCGGTTACAGCCAGGTGAGCTCGACCATGAATTCGCAGGAGGTGTGCGCGCTGCACCTCAAGAACCACTACGACCTGATACTGCTGGACCTGAAGATGCCCGGCATGGACGGCTTCCAGGTCATGCAGGGCCTCAAGGCGGACGCGGCCGACCGCTACCTGCCGGTCATCGTGCTGACGGCCGAGCCTGGCCACAAGCTGCGGGCGCTGCAGGCCGGAGCCAAGGACTTCATCAGCAAGCCGTTTGACCTGGTGGAGGTCAAGACCCGCATACGCAACATGCTCGAAGTGCGGCTGCTCTACAAAAAGCTGGAAAACTACAACCAGTTGCTGGAAAAAACGGTGCAGGAGCGAACCACCAAACTGCGCGAAAGCGAAGCCCGCTTTCGCAGCCTGACCGAGCTGGCCTGCGACTGGTACTGGGAGCAAAACGCAACCGGCGACTTCACTACCGTGTCCGGTCCGGTGCTGGAGATTCTGGGCATACGCGTGACCGCCTTTTTCGGCGAGCAGACGGATGAAGAAATCACTGGCTGGAACGAGGCCGAGCGCAAAACGCTGCAGGCCAAGATTGCCGCCCGCCAACCCTTTCTTGATTTCCCCTTCAGCCGCGTCAACCCGGATGGCTCAAAGCAGCAGTTCCGGGTGAGTGGCGAGCCCATGTTCAACAATGCCTGCAGCTTCATAGGCTTTCGCGGCATAGGCGCGGAAACAACCGTCAAGGGCTGAAAAGGCCGGTCGCGTTCCTGCGCGCTTTCTTATGGGGCATCGACCTGCCCATTTTTCAAACCGGACTCATTGCTCACGCTGGCAGCCAGCGTCGCCAGGCGGTCGTTCAGCGGCGGCTCTTCAATGCTTGCCAGCGATGTGGGAGGAATGCCCACCAGCCCGGCGAATGCGCGGGTCGCCGCGACCTGGGCATCGACGAGCGCCGGCCGGCCAAGCAACTGGCGTTCATGCATCAACGCCACATGCAACTGGTCCAGCGCCGTGATGCACTCCAGCACCACGGTCTGGACCACGAATGCCGCGCCCGGCGGCTGTGCTGCCAGCGCCTGCTCCGGTCTTGTCTCAACGGCAGCCTTGAGCCTGGCCTCGACCGCATGAAACAAATCATCCCAGTCGGAAATCGCAATCTCCAGCGACGGCTTGGATGCCAGGGCGCTGGCCAGCGGCACCGGTCTGACCGCTTCATCAACAAGGCTGGCATCAACAATGGCAGCAGCCTGAATACAGCGCGGCGGCGCCCGGGTGGCATCGGGCTCCGCACTGCAGGGCTTCGCCTGGCGCAGGGTGCCGCGGGAATTAAACTCCATGGAAGCCGTCAGGGCCATGCTCTTGACATGGGGCTCGGGTGAGGAAGCGAGTCGTATCATCTCAAACCTTCCGGTTAAATCTGCTGTCGCATGGCGGTGCCGATGCCTCTGCGGACTGGCGACGCGGCCGGCATACGCCCGGCAGCATCGTCTCAACTATCGTTTTTAGACGAGCGGATATACCCGGTCTGTTCGCTATCGAACACTCACAAACTCTTACTTTTTTGGCAAGACGTCCCATTCCCCACCCCGTTCAGGGAAAAACCGCTTTTCATGACAACCGGAACCGGCCAGACCGCCTGATGAGGCAGCCCTGGTAAAGCGCAAGCCGCGGGCCTGATATTCATGTCAAGATGCCGGATCTTTTGCATTCCCCAAAGTCAATCTCCATGCCGCAACAAGCAACAGGCGTCCCTACACCATTTGGAGTACATCAATGAAATTCGTTACAAAAGCTCGCTATGGAGCGTGGTCCATAGGGCTGCACTGGTTCATGCTGCTTTTGCTTGTGGCCGTGTATGCCACCATGGAGTTCAGCAGCAGCTTCCCCAGGGGCAGTGATACCCGGGCCGAGCTCAGGACATGGCATTACATGCTGGGCCTGTCCGTTTTTATCCTGGCCTGGGTCCGCCTTGCGGTCAACCTGGGCAGTCCAACACCGCCCATTGAACCCGCGCCACCGGCCTGGCAGGAGGGGCTCGGCAAGCTGGTAAAAATCGCGTTTTATGTCCTGATGATCGGCCTGCCCGTGGCCGGCTGGCTAACGCTCAGCGCCAAGGGGCAGCCGATTCCATTTTTTGGGCTGCACTTGCCGGCATTGATGGCGGAAAATAAAAATGCCGCCGGCTGGATCAAGGACGTCCATGAAACCGCGGCCACGGCAGGCTATTTTCTGCTGGGCCTGCACGCCGCCGCAGCCTTGTTTCACCACTACGTCGTGCGCGACAACACCCTGCGCCGCATGCTGCCGGGCGGCAATTGAAACCCGGCGTCATGGCCCGGCGAATCAGCCCAACAGGTCGGCATAGGCTTTCTGGTCAGCCGCATAACAACCGCAGGCCGCGGCTTCCAGGCCAGCGCGGTCAAGCACCGTCAATTCACCGCGGCTGTATTCGATCAGGCCCTGGCGTTGCAGCGCCCCGGCCGCCGCCGTGATGCCCACGCGGCGCACGCCCAGCATGTAGGCGAGGAACTCCTGGGTTACCTCGAAGCTGCTGGAGTGGGAGCGGTCCTGACTCATCAGCAGCCAGCGCGCCAGGCGCGGGCCTATCTGGTGAAAACGCAGGCAGGCAGCGGATTCGGCCAGTTGGGCCATCAAGACATACAGGTAGCGGTTCAACTCGCGCCTGAGCGCCGGGCTGCCTTCCAGCTCGGCGCGAAAAGCACGCGTGCCTATGCGCCATGCCGTGCCCGGGCCCTGCACCAGTGCATGCAGGGGCGCGGTGACCACGCCCAGCGCCAACTGGGCGCCCAGCATGCCCTCGCGGCCGACCATGCCGACTTCCACACCCGGGCTGCCGTCAATCTGCGCCACCAGGGAAATGAAGCCCTCAATCGGGAAATAAACGTGACGTGTGGGTTTGCCGGGCTCGCACAGCACCTCTGCCAGCACCAGCTTGACGGGCTCGCACAGGCCGAGAAGATGCAGGCGGTCCTTGCGCGGAAGCAATTCGATCAAATGGTTTTCGACGGGTTTCATGAGGCTCTCTGGTGTGCTGCTGGCCCTTCAAGATGAAGGGATCAGTCACGGTCGAGCTGCTGTCGTTTGCAGTTTTGATCGGTGCCTGAGTCTATAGGAAACGCTGCCGCATAACCGTCTGCCAGTACACACAAGCCAAAATGAATGGCCGCTTCATGTAACGGCCCGCAAACCCCACAGGGCTCCTAGGCCGGCAGTTTCGCCGGCAGCAGCCGGTCATATTCTTTTTTGACCACGGCATAACATTCGCAGGTGCGTTTTTCCAGGCCCGGCCGGTTCAGCACGGTGATGCGGCCGCGCGAGTAGCGGATCAGCCCGGCCTCCTGCAGCTTGAGCGCGCCTTCGGTCACGCCTTCGCGGCGCACGCCCAGCATGTTGGCGATCAACTCCTGCGTCATCACCAGTTCGCTGCCCTGCAGGCGATCCAGGCTTAGCAGCAGCCAGCGGCACAGCTGCTGGTCCAGCGAGTGGTGGCGGTTGCACACGGCGGTCTGCGACATCTGCGTGATCAGCGCCTGGGTGTAGCGCAGCAGCAGGTGCAGCACCGGCCCGGCGCGGTCGAATTCGTCTTTCATGGCCTGTTCTATAAGCCGGAAGCCGGCGCCGGCGCTTTGCACCACCGCACGGCTGGGCGTGGACCCGCCGCCCATGAACAGCGAAACCCCCACAATACCCTCGTTGCCGACCACGGCAATCTCGGCGGAAGCACCGTTTTCGAGCACATACAGCAATGAAACGATGGCTGTCGTTGGAAAGTAGACGTGGCTGAGTTTTTTACCCGACTCGTACAGCACATGGCCCAGCGGCATCTCTACCCATTCAAGTTGCGGCAGCCAGCGCTGCAGTTCCGCATCGGGCAATGCGGCGAGCAGCTGGTTCTGCTTGGGGTCGGGACTTTTGGGATCGGTTGAAGTGGCCATCTTGAAACTCTCAGGCGGATTTGCTGCCGGGCATTACCGTGGGGATGGTCTTGCGTTAACTGCTCAGTATAGGCATTCATGGCCATTTGATATGTGCGTTACCGCACAAACAAACCGCGATTGCATGCAGGCCAGGTGCCCGCCCAACAGCCAGAAAGACCGTGGCGCAGTGTGCGTTAGCGCACAAAACACCCATGCCGGGCGCGGGTTTTCAGGCGCGGTTTATGCAAGCGACCCAATGTCAACTCAGCGCAGCCGCTTACAGACATGGGCTTGCGTTTCGCCTATTCTGTTTTGACAAATAAGCAGAAAGCATGATTTTGGCCAAACGCAATCTCCTGTTAAGAAAATGCATGGGCGCCTTCAGCCTGGAGCACAGCCGGGCCGGCTATGGCGCGGACTTTGCGCTGTATGGCGGCGCGGTGCTGGTACTGGCGGCGTTCCTGCTGCTGGCCACCCCGCGTGCGCAGTGGCTGGAAACTGCCGCCATCACGGCGGCAGGCCTGGCAAGCTGGAGCATGATCGAATATGTCTTGCACCGCTTTGTGCTGCATGGCTTGCAGCCCTTCAAAAGATGGCATGCGGAACACCACCACCGGCCAACGGCGCTGATTTTCACCCCCACCCTGCTGAGCGCCACGCTCATCACCACGCTGGTGTTCCTGCCGGCGCTGATGCTGGGCAGCCTGTTGCGGGCCTGCGCCCTGACGCTGGGCGTATTGGCCGGCTACCTGGCCTACACCGTCACGCACCACGCCACGCACCACTGGCGTGCCGGAAACAACTGGCTGAAGACGCGCAAGCAGTGGCATGCGCTGCACCACCACCAGATTGAGCGGGCCGGTTATTACGGCGTGACCAGCGGCTTTTGGGACCATGTTTTTGGCAGCGCCAGGCCGGCCGCCACATCGACGGACAGTTCGACGCAGCGTTGACGGCGCGGTATAAAGGCAGGGATGGGCTCGATAAAACGCCCAAACCGCAAGGAGACGCCATTTTGGATACCAGCCAACCCGATGTCCCCGGCCTGACCAATGCCGAACTGGTGCAGCTTCACATTCGTGTGATCGCGCTGGAAAACCTGGTCATCGCGCTGCTCGCCAATGCATCCGACCAGCAACTGGTCCTTGCGCGCGAGATGGCGACTTATATTTCCCCCAGGCCAGGCTTTACACCGCATCCGCTGACACTGCGCGCAGCCGCCGAGATCGAGCACCTGGTGGACCGCGCCGGTCATTTCCGCGATCAGACGCTATCAAATAACTAGCTGACTGCGCCTATCCTTATTGGGTCTCAGGCATTTTTTTCTTGAATACTCCTGATTAGATACCGGCCTCAGACAGTAGATTGTCATTGCGGCCTTGAGCCGCAATCCATGAGCCCGAATCCTTGCAAGCACCGCAGCAGGCATGGATCCCCCCGGATCAAGTCCGGGGCAGGCTCCTCAAGGCCGGGATGACGATGGGAGTTGGAGTTAATCAGGTGAACACTTAAAACCTACTGCGCCGGCACCTGCAGCCCGAGCAGTTTTGCAAGCGCCTCGGTAGACACTGCGCCCTCCTGCGTCACCAGCGCGCCGGTGCCCGCATGCGTGCCGACAATCGTCGGGATGGAGGCAAAGCCAAAATTCGTCAGCAGCGTGGTGTTCTTGGCAACCGCGGCCTTCTGCGCATCGGTGTCGCTGCGGGCGCTAATGCCGCCGCTCCTGGCCACCATGGAGGCTTCATGCGCATCCATGGCCGCGGCCGGGTCGGCGGCGGCCAGCAGTGCCGCGCCTTGCGAGGTGCTGGCATCGTTGAGTATGCCGACGGGAATCCAGATGAATTTGGCCTGTGACTTCAGCGGCTTGGCCGCATACCAGAGCGCGCTGCAGTGCGGGCACTGGGAATCAAAAAACACATACACGGTGCGCGCGCTCATGGGCGCGCCGACAACAAAGCCGGTGGCGTCGGCGGCAATCGCGGCGACCGAGACCGGCACAGACCCGGCCTTGGCCGAAGCGGCGGGGGCAGAGTCGTTGCAGCCGGAGATTAAAAGGCTGGCGGCAATCAAGGCGGTGGAAATGAATTTGAAGGTCATGGCAATCGGACTGTGGGCAAGAGGGTTGTAAAAGCCGGAAAGCGAAGAATAGCCCAGCGGCGGCGGCCCTGCTTTACGCGGGCCTTCGTACCGGACAAACGGCGGAAACACCGTCATTGACGGTCATCCCGGCAAGTTTGCCTAATGAAAATCCCGGCTGGACGTGCCCAGCCGGCCCAGCAGCGGCGTCAGGTCTTCCAGCCGCTGCGCCACCAGGTTGCGTACCGCGCCATAACCTTTGGCCGTACCGCTTTCCTCGCTGCGCTGCCAGACACCGTACACCGCCAGCAGGCGCGCATGCAGCACCTCGGCGCGTTGCGCTTCGCGCAGCGACTTCCAGACAATCACATTGACCGGGCCGGTCTCGTCCTCCAGTGTGACAAAGATGGTGCCCTTGGCGGTTTGCGGCTGCTGGCGCACGGTGACGATGCCGCAGGCCGCGGCCTCCTGGCCATCCGGCAAGGCATTGAGCTGATCCGCGCTGAGCAGCCCTTTTTCGGCCAGGCGCGGCCTGAGCAGGGCCAGCGGGTGGCGCCGCAGCGTAAGACCCGTGGCTTTGTAGTCAAACAAAATGTTTTCACCTTCGGGTGTGCCGGGCAGCGCCAGCGCGGTTTCATGGGTGGGCACGGACTTGAGCAGCAGCGGCGCGGGCTTGATGGCCGAGGCTTCCCAGACCTGCTGGCGCCTGTGGCCGGCCAGCGGCAAGAGCGCATCGGCGGCGGCCAGCGCATTGATCTCCAGCGTGCCCAGCAGCGCACGCGACACCAGGTCTTCGGTGGAAGTGAAAACCGCCTGGGCGCGAGCCGCCACCAGGCGCAGCGCGGCGGCTTCACGCAGGCCGGCCACCAGGCGCAAACCCAAACGCACCGCGGGTTGATCCTTGCTCCGTTCGGGCTGAGCCTGTCGAAGCCCATCCTGAGCGAGCCCTTCGACAAGCTCAGGGCGAACGGTGGGATATTCCAGCGTGCAGTCCCATGCACTGTGCATCACATCGACCGCCCGCACCTCGACGCCATGCCTGCGTGCGTCCTGCACCAGTTGCGCGGGCGCATAAAACCCCATGGGCTGCGAGTTGACCATGGCCGCCAGAAAACAGGCCGGTTCATGGCATTTGAGCCAGCAGCTCACATAGACCAGCTTGGCAAAACTGGCGGCATGGCTTTCGGGGAAACCGTAGTCGCCAAAACCCAGAATCTGGCTGAAGATGCGCTCGGAAAATTCGGCGCTGTAGCCTTTTTTAACCATGGCATTCACCAGACGTTCATGAAAACGCTCCACGCCGCCCTTGCGTTTCCAGGCCGCCATGGAGCGACGCAAATCGTCGGCCTCGCCGGGCGTGAAGTCGGCGGCGATCATGGCGATCTGCATCACCTGCTCCTGGAAGATCGGTATGCCCAGCGTGCGTTCCAGCGCGGAATTGAGCGCCGGGTATTCGGGCTTGAATTCACCGCCCAGGCGTTTGGTCTCGCGGGCTTTCAGGTAGGGGTGCACCATGCCGCCCTGTATCGGCCCGGGCCGCACGATGGCGACTTCAACCACCAGGTCGTAATAGTTGCGCGGCTTGAGGCGCGGCAGCATGCTCATCTGCGCGCGGCTTTCGATCTGGAAAACACCCACGGTGTCGGCCTTGCAGATCATGTCGTAGGTCGGCTGGTCGTCCGACTCGATCTGGTGCATCTGCAGTTGACCGCCGCGCGTCAGGTTCACCAGTTGCAGGCAGCGTTTGATGGCCGACAACATGCCCAGCGCCAGCACATCGACCTTGAGCAGGCCCATGGCGTCCAGGTCGTCCTTGTCCCACTGGATGATGCGGCGCGCCTCCATGGAGGCCGGCTGCACCGGCACCAGCCGCGTGAGTTTGCCCTGCGTCAGCACAAAGCCGCCTACGTGCTGGCTTAAATGGCGCGGAAAACCAATCAGTTGCGCAGACAAATCCAGCCACTGCAGCACCGGCCCGGTTTGCCCCTGCAGCCCGGCCTCTTCCAGTTTTTGTTTGAGCGCATCGCTGCCGTCAAACCAGAAATGCTCTTTGGCAAACCGGTCGACCAGCTCGGGCGCGATCGCCAGCGCCTTGCCGACATCGCGGATCGCGCTGCGCGGCCGGTAGCTGATGACGGTGGCGGCAATCGCGGCGCGGTCGTAGCCGTATTTGCCGTAGATGTACTGGATGACTTCCTCGCGCCGCTGGTGCTCAAAGTCCACGTCGATGTCGGGCGGTTCGCTGCGCTCGCGGCTGATAAAACGCTCGAACAGCAAATCGCTTTCGGCCGGGTTCACGGCCGTCACGCCCAGGCAATAACAAACCACCGAATTGGCCGCCGAGCCGCGCCCCTGGCAAAGAATCTTCTGCTCGTTGGCAAAATGCACGATGTCGTAGACGGTGAGAAAGAACATCTCGTATTCAAGTTCTTCAATCAGGGCCAGTTCCTTGTCGATCTGGGCCTGGATGGCGGGATCAACACCCTTGGGGTAACGCGCCCTTGCGCCTTCCGCGACCAGGCGCCGCAAGCAGTGCGCCGGCGTTTCCGCCAATGTTTGCGCATTGAGCACCATGTCTTCAACCGGGTAGCGGTACAAATTGCGGATCTCGTCCAGGTTGAAGCGGCAGCACGCCGCCACCTCCAGCGTGGCACGCAGCAGCGCCGCCGGGTAAATGTCGGCCAGCCGCATGCGCGGCCGCAAATGCGCCTCGGCGTTAAGCTGCAGCGCAAAACCGCAGTCATGCACGGCCCGGCCCAGCTTGATGGCGGTCATCACGTCGTGCAGCGGCTTGCGCGAGCGTTTGTGCATCAGCACGTTGCCGGCGGCCACCAGTTGTATGCCGGTGCGCTGCGCCACCTCCTGCAACTGCTGCAGGCGCAGCGCGTCGTCCAGGCCCTGCAGCAATTCAACGGCCAGCCAGGCATTCAAGCCAAAAAGGCCTGTAGCCCAGTCAGCGTGCGCGCAGAGCGCTTCTGTATTAATAGCATCGGACAAGGGTGCCAGCAGGACTTCGCAATCCGCCAGTGCCGGGAAATCGGTTTCACCCAACGCCACGCGGTAGCTGCCTTTCGTGATGAGATCTCCGGCCTGCCTGGCGCTGCTGATGAACTCGCACAGATTGCCCCAGCCTGTGGCGTTATGCGGCAGCACGACGATGCGAAAAGCATGGTCGGCCTGCACAAGAAACTCGGCGCCCGGCAGCAGTTGGAGCCCGAGCTTTTTGGCCACTTCATGCGCCCGCACCACGCCGGCCACCGAGCATTCGTCTGTGATGGCCAACGCCTTGTAGCCCAGTTGGAAAGCGCGCTCGGCCAGCTCCTGCGCATGCGACGCACCGCGCTGGAAGCTGAAATTGCTCAGCGCATGCAACTCGGCATAGTCGGGAAGACCCCGCGTGTCATTGCGGGCCTGACCCGCAATCCATGAACCTGTAGGGGGTGCTGGGGTCATGGCGGGGGTAAGGGGTCCTGGATCCCGGAGCGGGTCCGGGATGAGCACCATAAAAGGCGCAAAACAAGACTCATGCAAAAAACCCGTGCAGATACCAGGCACGCTGCTGTGCGGACTGCGGCGTGGCGACCAGGCGTTCGCTGTAAATCCACAGCAGGCTGCCCTGCTGGCTGCGGTAGATGAAATAGTCGCGCAGCGCCCACGGCTTTGCGCACATGCCGGCATGGCGCGCCGCATCGCTGTCGGCCAGCAACCATTCGGCCGCCTCCAGCCGCTGCGGCCCGGTCAGGCGCACCAGCTTGCCCTGGTAGACCGGGCTGTTGCCGGTCGTTGCCAGCTTGAGCGGTTCGGGCAGCAGCCAGCTCGGGTACAGCGCCTCGGTTCTGGGCTCCCCCTCTGTTTTCAAGCTTTTTATGCCCCTGGCCATTTTGGAGTCTGCGCAACCAGCTATTGATTTGATAGCGGACTGGGCCGGCACCCAGCGCTGCATCTGCTCCGGCCTGTGGTCTGCGCCGGCCTGCCAGGACAACACATGGGCATCACCCAGGCGCGCGCCCAACCGCTCTATCAATTCGACCGCGCTGTCGCCCTGCCGGCGCGCTTCCATCAGCAGGCTGCCGGTGGCGGCGGCTGAATCGACCAGCCGTTCAGTCACCAGCGACTGCAGGCTCAAGGCGTGGACCGGCGCCGGCAGCTTTTGCTGCGCCAGCTGCTCGGCGACCAGGCGCGCCACGTGGCGCAGGTCTTGCGCGGGCTGGGCGGTGCGTATCTCCAGCTCGCCGGTGGGCGCAACATCGCGGCGCTTGTCCAGGTGCCAGGTCAGCCTGAGCGCGCTCAGCCCGCTTTGCCGCCCCAGCAGCCAGGCCTGCAAATGCAGCAGCAATCGCCCAACGTCCGCCATCAGCGCCGGCGCGTGTGTGACGAGCGCATCCAGTTCGAGCTTCTCCTCAAAATTTTCGGGCAGCACCAACCACGCATAGTCATCGGGCGTGCTGCCGCGGGCGCGGTCCAGTGCCTCCAGCAGCTCCGCGCCAAAACGCCGGGCCACGCCATCACGCGGCAGGCGCAGCAAGTCGTCCCAGTTGCGGCAGCCAATGCGCTCCAGCACGCCCAGGTGCGGGCGCGCGGCGGTAAGCGTGTGCATGGGCAGCTCGGCCACGCGTTTTTTCAGGGTGCCGGCCTGACCACCCTGGCTGTGCTGCAGGCGCAACCTGCCAAGCGCTATTAAAGATGTAGCACCCTGCGCACGTTTGACGCTGGCTGGCAGGCTATTCTCTTCAAAAAACAGCACCAGGCGCTGCTCCAGCAGCTGCATCAGCCGCGCCAGCCCGCCAAACAGGCGCAGGCTGCCGGTCACGTCCAGCAGCACGGCTTCGTCCAGCAGCGCCACACGCGGCGTAAAACCCAGCGCCAAACTGGCCACCGCCTGTTGCGCCGCCCTGTCGTCAAGCACCGCCTGGCTCGCTTGCGCAGGCTCAGTGGCGATCGAGATGTGCAATGCGATCCAGCAGCGCATGGATGGGACTTTGCGGTGAGGTGACGGGAAGCGACACAAACGCAGGCAGCAGCAGCGGCGCAAGCTCTTCGCGCTGGCGCCGCGCCCGCTCGCGGCTGGCGGCCAGCAGCGCCGACAGCCGGACCGGCCGGGTATCAAGC
This sequence comes from Pseudomonadota bacterium, assembly GCA_040388255.1. Taxonomy (GTDB): domain Bacteria; phylum Pseudomonadota; class Gammaproteobacteria; order Burkholderiales; family Burkholderiaceae_C; genus Polaromonas. The sequence continues at coordinate 53,631 of JAZKCE010000004.1, forward strand.
AACAGGGGCGATGCCAGCGGCGGGCCGCGGCGTTTGATGACATGCACCAGCAGGTTGCCGGCATCACCCGCCGTGCCTTCAAGCAGCAGGCGCAGCGGCGCGGGCGATGACTCGTTCTGCGCGCGCAGCGGCCTGAACACAAACAGCAGCTTGTTGTGCGCGTGCGCGGCAATCTGCAGCCGGCGCAGATGCGCGCTGCGCGCATCCGGCAGCCAGGCCAGCACGCCGGCCACGTCGGCGCACTGCAGGGCTTCGCGCGTGGCCCAGAGCAGCGTTGGCGCGTCCCTGCCCTGCACGCACAGCAGGCGCTGCATGTTGAGCTGGCGCGCGCCCAGCGCCGGGCCAAAGGGCAGATAAGGCGCGCCCAGCAGCACCAGCAGCTTGTCGGGTGCTGTTGACTGCGCCTCGGCCAGTGCCGGCGCCAGCAAACCCCATTCAAGCTGGCCCGCCTGCGACTGCATCAGCTCGACCAGCGCCCCCTGCGGCCAGCCGCCGCCGGGCAAGACCTGGTTCAGCGCGGCATAACCCGTATCCACCACCTGCAGGCTGGCGCTGCCCAGCTCGCCGGCCCGCCACACCAGGGTGTTGGCAAGGTCCGGCAGGGCGTTGCGGGAAAGTCTCAACGGGAGCATAAGGGTGAAAAATTGAATCGAAATACTGGATGAATACACAGTATACGACTGGATTTAACACGCGAACCAATACCTCGCCCTACGGCTCAGAAGGCGCACCTTGCCGCCCTCACGCCTTACTTCAAGGCCACCCAGAGCATGGTCAGGCCGGAGGCCAGCAGCAAGGCATCCATCAGCAGGCGGAATTTTTCAGGTTCCAGGCTGAGCACAAAACGCTTGGCGATAAAGGAGCCCGCCGTCAACGAGCAACCGATGATCAGGCCCTGGACTATCGCCTGCAACGGCAAGGCGCCGTAACTGCGAAAGACCAGGCTTTTGCTCACATAAACGACGAGCGAAGCCATCGCCTCGGTGCCCAGGAATGCCCCCTTCACCAGCCCGTAAGCCAGGAAAAACGGCGCATTGACCGGCCCGGTGGAAACCACGATGCCGGTGAGAAAACCAATCACCGCGCCCACCACCGCAAAGTGCCAGAGCTTGAGCCTGAAGTCGCGCGCGGCCAGCCAGCGGCGCAGCGGGATCATGGCGATAAAAAACACCGCCAGCACCGCCTCCACAATGCGCGGCGGCAGCACCAGCAGCGTGCGGGCGCCCAATGCGGCGGCTGGGATGCCGGTCAGTGCATAAGCGCCCACCACGCGCCAGTCCACTTCACGCCACCACACCACCACACGCGAGAGGTTGGCCATGATCGCCGCGATGGCCATGATGGGCACCGCCTCGCGCGGGCCAAAGGCAATCACCAGCACCGGCATCAGCATGATGCTGGAGCCAAAGCCGACGATGCCGCTGATGGTGCCGGCGATCAGGCCGACGGTGAGGACAAGCAGGTAGGTCATGCGGTTTTATGGCTGCTTGCGATCCTGGCCCTGATGCCTGTCAATAAAAAGCGCCCCGGCAAACCGGGGCCCGGCCCGGGCCCGCTTCAGCGCTTGCGGGACTGGCGAACGATCAGCACCAGCATCACCAACCCAATCGCCACAAAACAGACAAAGGACCAGTTGGCAATCGAGCCGCCCAGAAAGGTCCAGTCGATCTTGGTGCAGTCGCCGCTGCCCTTGAAGATCATGGGAATGGCGCGCTTGAGCGGAAAGGTTTCGATCATGCCGTAAAAGTCGCGGCCGCAGGAGGAGATTTCCGGTGGATACCACTGCAAAAAGCTCTGGCGTGCGGCGACAAAAGCGCCGAAGCCGGCAACGATCAGCGTCAATACAGAGCCGCCAACCAGCACACCTTTGCTTTTACCAATAGCCGTCAGGCCGGAAACAATCGCCACCAGCACCAGCGCATAACGCTGGACTATGCACATGGGGCAAGGCTCCAGGCCAACGACGTGCTGCAGGTACAAACCAAAAGCCAGCATGGCCACACACACCACAGCCGTCAGCGCCAGCACGCGGCGTGGCAGCGCGTCGAAATACTTTAAAAACATCACGTTCCTTTTTGATCGATGTACGAATTGTCCGCTGGTTCGTGGGTTTGGACGGGGATAAGTTCCCGAACTGGAAAAAATCAGAAAAGCCATTGTGACTATCTGTGGCCCACTTTGGGCGCTGGGCTTCTTTGTGGACTATGTGGACTTGTTAATGCGAGTGTCCATTGCCGGCCGAGAAGATACTGATATAAACCAAGCAGCTAGTGAAAAAAGGGACATCAAATAGGGACACATGAGTCATGTCACTCCGCAGATTTTCTGTTTAGATCACTTTAGGGCTTCCCAATGAATAGACCGCATCAGCGAATTGGCTCAGTCAGCAATGCTCATGTGGGCGCTGATTTTTAGAAAGCAGCTTTGATTTTTTTCGAGAAACGAGGTGACAAACTTTCCCGAAATTTTTCGCTCGACATAGGTCTTTCTTTTAAGAAAAAGAAACATTGCTTTGATCTTGGATCTGCAAGTCAAAAAATCATCATCGAATGCAAATCTCATAGATGGACTGCCGGTAGCAAGGTCCCTAGTGCGAAGATGACCACGTGGAACGAAGCAATGCTCTATTTTCTTCTAGCCCCCAAAGATTTCAAGAAGGTATTTTTTACTCTTCACGACAAAAGACAAACGACCGGGGAAACGCTTGTTTCTTACTATAAAAGAACTTACTTTCACCTTATTCCTGAAGATGTGGAATTTCTTGAGTACGACGAGTCAACTGGCGACATCATTCGAGAATAGTGATCGCACATTCAGCAATCAACGCTAACTGTAATGCCCGGTTAATCCTCGTTTTCAGACTTCAACAGTGTCTCGTAATCCTGCCCGCCGTAAAACACACCCATGATTGAAACTGTCTCGCTAGCCACAGCGAAAGCAATGACGCATCGCCCTTTGTAGTTCGTGATGCGCAGGCCGGGGCGTATGTCGTCGCGGCGATTGCTTCGATGCGGAAAAGTCTGCAAGCCTTCGCAATAAGTGATGATGGCATCGGTATAGCGTTGAGCAATCCCTGGTGATGCCGCCTGCGAGATGTAGCGGTAGAGCTCAATGAGCTGCTCTTCAGCCTCCGGCGTAAAAACGACGGTGTACTGCATCAGGCTTTGGCGCCGGTCTTCTTGTGTTCGGCGGCAAGCCTTTTTCGAACCTGGTCAGCGGTGACCGCTCGCGACGGGTCTGCCTTCAGCGCGTCATAAGCTGGGCCAACCTGGCTTCGGAGCCAGTTTTCCATGGCATGATCGCGAGCCATGAGGGCACGCAAGCCTTCCCGGATCACTTCACTTTCTGAGGCGTAAGCACCGGCTGCGACTTTGGCTCTTACCAGACTCGCCATTTCATTTGGCAGCGTGATGCTCAATTGTTGGGTAGTGCGCATGGTGGGCCTTGTTTGTCAGGAGTAGGATTAAATCATACTCTTTTCATGCCGCACGCCCTTCAAATCCCCGCCCCCTCCTCCACAAACACCCGCACATTGCGCGGCGTCAACACCAGCATGTCGCCTTCGCGCAGGCCCATGTCCTTGTACTGCTGCGCAGAAATCTGCACTTCAATCAGGCCTTCGTCCGCACCTTTGGAGGTCTGCTTCTGGTCTTCGGGCGTCAGCTCCAGCCTGGCGGTGGGGCCTATCACAATCGCGCGGCTGAGCTGGGCGGCTATGCCTTCTGCGCCCGGCGCGTAACGCTGCACATCAAAGTCGTGCGGGCGCACATAGGCAAAAGCTTTTGCATCCTGCGCGCCGGCGTGTTCCGGTGAATCTATGCGTATGCCTTCAAGCTGCACTTCACCTTCATGCGCGCGGCCATGGAAGAGGTTGACGTCGCCGAGAAAGCCGTACACAAACGGGCTGGCCGGATGGTCCCAGACCTCTTGCGGTGAACCTATCTGCTCAACCTTGCCCTGGTTCATGAGCACCACGCGGTCGGCGACTTCGAGTGCTTCTTCCTGGTCGTGCGTGACAAAAATGCTGGTGACGTTGAGGTCTTCATGCAGGCGGCGCAACCAGCGGCGCAGCTCCTTGCGCACCTTGGCGTCGAGCGCGCCGAAAGGTTCGTCGAGCAGCAAGACCTTGGGTTCGACCGCCAGCGCGCGCGCCAACGCAATCCGCTGGCGCTGCCCGCCCGAGAGCTGCGACGGAAAGCGGTCGGCCAGCCAGTCGAGTTGCACCAGGCCCAGCAGGTCGTGCACCTTCTTCTTGATCTCGGCGTCGCCGGGGCGCAGGCCACGCGGCTTGACACGCAGGCCGAAGGCGACGTTTTCAAACACCGTCATGTGGCGAAACAGCGCGTAATGCTGGAACACAAAACCCACCTGCCGCTCGCGCACATGCACGTCGGTGGTGTCTTCACCGCTGAAGAAGATGTTGCCGCGGTCGGCCGTTTCAAGGCCGGCAATGATGCGCAGCAAGGTGGTCTTGCCGCAACCCGAAGGGCCCAGCAGCGCGACCAGTTCACCGGACTGGATGTCCAGGCTGACGTCGCCCAGCGCCTGGAAGTTGCCGAAATGTTTGCTGACGTTGCGGATTTCTATGCTCATGATGTTTTCCTTTTAGCGGGCCGTGGCAACGGATGCAGCGGCGCGAGGCTGCTCGGGTGGCAGGTCTGCGGCGGCTTTTATTTCAGCCTCATGGCGCCATTCGGCGACCGACTTGATGACCAGCGTGACCAGCGCGAGGATGGCCAGCAGCGATGCCACGGCGAAGGCGGCGACAGACTGGTATTCGTTGTACAAAATTTCGACGTGCAGCGGCAAGGTGTTGGTCTGCCCGCGTATGTGGCCGGAGACAACAGACACTGCACCAAACTCGCCCATGGCGCGCGCATTGCACAAAATCACGCCGTAAATCAGGCCCCACTTGATGTTGGGCAAGGTCACATGCCAGAAGGTTTGCCAGCCGGTGGCACCCAGCACAATCGCGGCCTGCTCTTCGTCATTGCCCTGGGCCTGCATCAGCGGTATCAGTTCGCGGGCGATAAAGGGGAAAGTCACAAACACGGTCGCCAGCACAATGCCGGGCACGGCAAAAATGATCTTGATGTCATGCGCCTGCAGCCAGGGGCCAAACCAGCCTTGCGCGCCAAACATCAGCACATAAATCAGGCCGGCAACAACAGGCGAGACCGAGAACGGCAAGTCCACCAGCGTTGTCAAAAACGACTTGCCGCGGAACTCGTACTTGGCAATCGCCCAGGCGGCGGCCACGCCAAACACCAGGTTGAGCGGCACGGCGATCACCGCGGCAATCAGCGTGAGCTTGATGGCAGACCAGGCATCGGGCTCCTGCAAGGCAGCCAGGTAGGCGCCCAAACCCTTGCGCAGGGCTTCGGTAAACACGGCGGCCAGCGGCAGGATCAGAAACAGGACGACAAACAGAAGCGCTATGCCGGTCAGCGTGTAGCGCACCCACGGCGCTTCTGTTGTACTAATGGTGTTCCGGCGAATCACAACTGGAGTACTCATGCCGACGCTCCCGTATTGCGGCGCTGCCAGGCCTGGAGGCCATTGATAACCAGCAACAGCACAAACGACACCACCAGCATCACCACCGCCACGGCCGTGGCACCGGCGTAGTCGTATTGCTCCAGCTTGCCGATGATGATGAGCGGTGTGATCTCGGAAATCATGGGCATGTTGCCGGCGATAAAAATCACCGAGCCGTATTCGCCAATCGCCCGCGCAAACGCCATGGCAAAACCCGTGAGCAGCGCAGGCGTGATGTGCGGCAGTATGACCTTGGTAAAAATCTGCAGGCGCGTGGCGCCCAGTGAGGTGGCGGCTTCTTCGAGCTCCTTCTCGGCGTCTTCAAGCACGGGTTGCACGGTGCGCACCACAAACGGCAGGCCGATAAAAATCAGCGCAATCACGACGCCGGCCGGCGTAAAGGCCAGCTTGATGCCCATGGGCTCCAGGTACTGGCCTATCCAGCCGTTGCCGGCCAGCAAGGCCGTCAGCGATATGCCGGCAACCGCCGTCGGCAATGCAAAGGGCAAATCCACCAGCGCATCGACAATTTTTTTGCCGGGAAACTTGTAGCGCACCAGCACCCAGGCCAGCAGCAGGCCAAATACCAGGTTGACCAGCGCGGCAATCAGCGACGCGCCAAATGTCAGGCGGTAGGACGCCAGCACGCGCGGCGACGTGACGGCGGCCCAGAACTGGTCCAGCGTCAGCGTGAAGGTCTTGAAAAACAGCGCCGAGATCGGGATCAGCACAATCAGGCTCAGGTACAACACCGTGTAGCCCAGCGTGATGCGAAAGCCGGGCAAAACCCGTTTGGCCGCCCGTTTTTTACCCCCGAGCTGGTCCGGCACCAGCGCAGACGGCGGTGCAACAGCAGACAAAGCGCTCATGGTTTATTTAACGGTGTAAAGCTTGTCGAACTGCCCACCGTCATTGAAGTGGACTTTTTGCGCTTCACCCAGGCCGCCAAACATTTCCTGCACGGTAAAGAGCTGCAGCGGCTTGAAGGTGGCGGCGTATTTTTTCAGTATCGCGGCGGAGCGCGGGCGCAGCGCATGGCGTGCGGCGATTTCCTGGCCTTCGTCCGAGTAGAGGTAGTCCAGGTAGGCCTTGGCCAGTTCGGCCGTGCCTTTTTTGTTGACCGTGCGTTCAACCACCGCGACCGGGTTTTCAGCCACGATGCTGATGGACGGGTAAATCGCGTCCACCTTGCCTTCGCCGAACTCCTTGTTGACCGACAGCACTTCGGATTCAAAGGTGATCAGCACATCGCCGATATTGCGCTGCAAAAACACGGTGGTCGCATCGCGTCCGCCCTTGCCCAGCACCGGCACGTTTTTGTAGAGCTTGCCGACAAACTCGGCAGCCTGCGCATCACTGGCGCCCTTTTTCTTGGCGTAACCCCAGGCGGCGAGGTAGGCGTAACGGCCGTTGCCGCCAGTTTTAGGGTTGACCACGATGACCTGGATGCCGGGCTTGATCAGGTCGTCCCAGTCCTTGATGTGCTTGGGGTTGCCGTTGCGCACCAGGAACAGCATGGTCGATGTGGTGGGCGATGCATTGCCCGGGAATTTTTTCGGCCAGTCCTTGGCGACCACGCCAACGCTGGCCAGAAAGTCAACGTCGGTCGAGGTGTTCATGGTCACCACGTCTGCGTCCAGGCCATCGGCCACGGAGCGCGCCACGGCGCTGGAGCCGGCGTGCGACTGGTCAACCTTGATGTCCTTGCCGGTGGTTTTTTTGTAGTGGGCGATGAACGCGGCGTTGTAGTCTTTGTAAAACTCGCGCGCCACGTCGTACGAGCCGTTGAGCAAGGTTTGCGCGGAAGAAAGACCACTCGCAGCCAGGGCAAGGGTTGCGAGGGCGATTTTTAGCTTTAAGGAAGTCATGCCGTTTCCAGAGGTCCGAATGATGGTGAAGATGAAATTGAAAAATTGGCATTGCTGGCTGCGAACGACACATCACCCGCCAGCGACTGCAGCAGGGCCACACCCAGCGGCCATTCGCCATGGCCTGATTCAATGTTGATGTGCCCGGCGTTTTGCATGCGCACAAACTCGCTGCCCCAGGCGCGGGCATAAGCCCCAGCCAGGCGCACCGGGCAGTACGGGTCGTTGCTGCTGGCCACCAGCACGCTGCGGTAGGGCAGCGGCTGGTAAGGCACGGGCGCGAAGTCGCTGAGCACCGCCCGGCGTTCGGGGTCGGCCGGCGCCACCAGCAAGGCGCCCTGTATGCGCTTGACGGCCTCCGCGGGCAGATGCGTGGTGGCGATGCAGCCCAGGCTGTGCGCAATCACCACCACCGGCTCGTTTTGCAGCAATATGGTGCGGGCAATCGACGCCACCCAGGCATTGCGCGCCGGGGTCACCCAGTCGTCCTGCTGCACGCGCACCGCGCCGTTCAGGCGCTCGGCCCACAGGCTTTGCCAGTGACCGGGGCCGGAATCGCGCCAGCCTGGGATGATGATAAAACGCACCTTGCTAAATGCCGTAGCCGTTTACTTGTTCGGCTGCGGTGTGATGCGCAGATACGGCTTGACGGCCTTGAAGCCCTTGGGAAAACGCTGTGCCAGCTCGGCCGGGTCCTGGATGCTGGGCACGATGATCACGTCGTCGCCGTCCTTCCAGTTCACTGGCGTGGCCACCTTGTAGCCGTCGGTCAGTTGCAGCGAATCAATCACGCGCAGGATCTCGTCGAAGTTGCGGCCGGTGCTGGCCGGGTAGGTGAAAGTTGTGCGGATGAGTTTTTTCGGGTCGATGATGAACACGCTGCGCACCGTGGCGGTGGGGCCGGTGCTCAGGGCGTTCGGGTGAATCATGTCGTACAGGTCGGCCACCTTGCGGTCGGCGTCGGCCAGGATGGGGAAGTTGACGGTGGTGTTCTGCGTTTCGTTGATATCGTTCACCCACTTGCCGTGCGACTCCAGCGGGTCCACGCTGATCGCGATGGGCTTGACATTGCGTTTGGCGAATTCACCGCTCAGGGCGGCGGTTTTGCCAAGCTCCGTCGTGCAAACCGGTGTGAAGTCGGCGGGGTGTGAAAACAACACCACCCAGGAATCGCCTGCCCACTGGTGGAAGGAAATTTTGCCGGCAGTCGAATCCTGCGTGAAATCGGGGGCGGCGTCGCCAAGTCTGAGAGTTGCCATGCTGTGCTCCTGATAGGTTGCGGGTGCTGGAAAAACACCTAGGCAATCATTGTGGGGAGCAAACGTTAAAACTCAAAAGAATATATAGCTCTTAAATTATTCCAATAAATGAATATGAGCGAATGGAGTCGTCAAAAGCCGCGCAGAAGGCCCTGAAAACCTCTTTTTCAGCGCTTTTCATGTATAAAACAAGGCTGTAGCCCAATCGGCATGAGCGCAATCAGCTATTAAATCAGGAGCAAATCTTCGTCCCAGACTGCCTATGCCGCGCCGGCAAGGCCCATGGGCATGCCCAAACAAGGCCTGGCCTGCGGTTTTGGCGCTGCTACGGGCCTTGGCGAGGCCATCAGGCCAGCGGGCCGGCTGTCCGCGAACTCGGGCAAATAAGCCGCCAGCTCATCAAAATTGACCACTATCCACGGGCACACCCAGTGGCGCACCCAGCGCGCCATGGCGATTTTGGGGTCACCTATCTGCAGGCTGCCGGTAAAGCGCGGGCTGCCGAAGGAGCGCACGACATGGCGCTCCACCAGCGGCGTCGCCTCGTCGGCGACCCAGTCCAGAAACGCCGGCGACATCTTCAGGCAGCTGGCTTTCACGAGGTCGTTGACAAGGTCATCCAGCGCGGCAACAGCCATGATGGCGGCCTCTCTTGCGCCAAAGATACGGGTACGGGTACGGTTGCGGAACATGATTGCAGGCCTGGACGGGTAAACCAAAAACGGGTTGAGCAGCGGATATTGCCCGGGCCACGTGACACCTTGATGTCGCCCTGGCAGCCCCTGCGCGAGTTGCCACCCCGCCTGAGCGCCTTTTATGCATCAAAAATAGTCACGGCCGCCTGGATACGGGCGCAGCCAGCTATCAAAACAGGAGCGCCCAAAAACCGGATTCAGCGCAACTGGTCGCCCTGCATGTTGTCGCCCATGAAGTCCAGAAAGCTGCGCACCGCCGGCACCTGGCCCCGGCGCGAGGGGAACACGGCGTGCGCCATGCCCGGCTGGGGCGCCCAGCCCGCCAGCACGGGAACCAGCAACCTGGCCTGCTGCTCGGCGTTGCTGATGGAGTCGGGCAAAAAGCTCATGCCGGTCCCGGCCAGCACCGCCAGCTTCAGCGTCTGCAGGTCGTCGGCCACATAACGCGGCTGGTGCTGCAGCACAAACTCCTGGCCGTCCGGCCCCAGCAGGGGCCAGCTGGAGCGGCCATCCACCGCCGACATGGCCACGGTGTCCAGTTTTGCCAGATCCTCGGGTTTTTCGGGCCTGCCCTGGCGCGCCAACAGCGCCGGGCTGGCCAGCAGCTGGCCGCGGGTCAGGCCCAGCTGCTTGACCACCAGGCTGCCGCTGTCGTCCAGCGTGGGGCGCACCCGCAGTGCGATGTCTATGCCCTCCTCCACCAGGTCAACCACCCGGTTGGTCACCCGCATGTCGAGCTTGACCTGCGGGTACTGCGCCAGGTAACGCGGCACCAGGTAACCCATGGTGCTTTGCGCCAGCGTGACTGGGCAGGTGATGCGCAGGGTGCCGCGCGGCTCGACCTGCATCTGCGCCACGGCTTCGGCGGCGGCCAGGGCTTCGTCGCGCATGGCGTTGCAGTGGCGCAGGTAAATCTCGCCCACCCCGGTCAGCGACAGCTTGCGTGTAGTGCGTTGCAGCAGGCGCACGCCCAGCCGCGCCTCCAGCTCCGCCACGCGGCGCGACAGGCGTGATTTGGGCAGGCCCAAGGCACGCCCGGCTGCGGCAAAACCGCCCCGCTCCACCACTTCGGCGAAATAAAGCATGTCGTTCAAGTCCTGCATGGGAAGCCTTTATTTGAATTTATTGTCTCATCAGTAGAACAATGTATTGCAAATTACCGGACTTATCAATCAATGGATACGCCGGCACAATCTATCCATGGTTGCGATCAAGGGTGATTACAGCCACTGATTGATACACACACATTGACTCTTACAAGGAATTCATCATGAGCAAGCTTCTTCACATCGACTCCAGCATCCTGGGCGGCAACTCGGTTTCCCGCCAACTGACGGCCCAAATCGTCGACTCATGGCGCGCTGCCCATCCCGGCACCGAGGTCAGCTACCTCGACCTGGCCGTGGACACCCCAAGCCACCTGTCGGCTGAATCGCTGGGCTTTCGCCTGCCTGCCGATGCCAATCTGAGCGATGTGCAAAAGCGCGAAAACGCCGTTTCCGAAGCCCTGGTGTCGCAGTTTTTGGCGGCTGACGTGATTGTGGTGGGCGCACCGCTGTACAACTTCACCGTCCCGACCCAGCTCAAGGCCTGGATTGACCGCGTCGCGCAAGTCAACCGCACCTTCAAGTACACGGAAAAAGGCCCGGTTGGCCTGGCCACCGGCAAAACCGTGATTGTGGCGTCCACACGCGGCGGCGCTTATTCCACCAGCGATGCAGGCAATGCGATGGAACACCAGGAAAGCTACCTGAAAATCGTGTTCGGATTCTTCGGCATCACCGATGTGCGCATCGTGCGCGCCGAAGGCCTGGCCATGGGTGAAGCGGCCAAAGCTGCCGCACTGGCAGCCGCTGCGCTCGACATCAAGGCACATCAAGCCGCGGCAAACGAGCCCAAAGCCGCCCTGGCAGCCTGAGAGCGCTGACGCAACTGGCGGGTGCCATACTACCCGCACCCGCCAGCAGCAAACAGCAGACGCAAAAAAACCCGCATCAGCGGGTTTTTTTATGGGCGCGATCAAGCCACGCCTGTCAGCCTGTCAGTGAGATCAAAAAATCAGCCCACGTGCGTTTTCACCCAGGCCACGTATTTGTCCACCCAGCTTTGCAAAAACGTCTTGATGCCATCGCCGGCGCTGCCGTCCGGGTTGAAAACACCCTCTTTGGCCTGGATAAAAGCCTCGGGCTGGCCCAGCACCGGCACATCGAGGTAGGCCAGGACGTTGCGCAGGTGCTGCTGGGCCATGGCCGTGCCAATGGCACCGACGGAGATGCCGATCACGCCTGCGGGCTTGCCCGCCCAGGCGCTTTGGCCATAGGGGCGCGAGGCATGGTCAATGGCGTTTTTCAGCACGCCGGGATACGAGCGGTTGTATTCAGGCGTTAAAAACATCAGCCCTTGCGCTGCCGCGATCTCGCCCTTGAGGCGCTTGACCGGCCCGGACTGGTTGCCGTCGTCGTCCTGGTTGTACTGCGGCAAGTCGTCAATGCGGACAGCGGTGAAGCTGAAATCCGCAGGGAAGAGTTTTTCCAGTGCCGTGGCAAGCTTTTTGTTGAAGGAATCCTTGCGGATGCTGCCAACGACGACAGCAATGTTGTATTTAGCCATGAAGTTCTCCAGAAAATTGACCAGGGTTGAGGAACGAAAAAGTGTCTTGGACCGGCCCATTATGCAAAGCACTTTGGAATCGTGCTTGGCTTTTCGAAGCCGGCCCGCTACCGCCCGCTCAGAACCCGGCCAGCACCGATCCCTTGAACTCGGTCTGGATGTATTTGCGGATTTTGTCCGAGTGGTAGGCCTTGAGCAGCTTGGCGACCCAGGGCTTGTTCTTGTCGGCTTCACGCACGGCCAGGATGTTCACATAAGGTGACTTGGCTGACTCCTGCGCAATCGCGTCCTTGGGGTTCAGGCCGGCGGAGAGTGCGAAGTTGGTGTTGACAGCCGAGGCGTCCAGGTCGTCCAGCGAGCGCGGCAATTGCGCGGCTTCGAGTTCGACAAACTTGAGCTTCTTGGGGTTCTCGATCACGTCCAGTGGCGTGGCTTTCAGGCCGGCCTCGGGCTTGAGCTTGATCAGGCCTTTTTCCTGCAGCACCAGCAACACGCGGCCGCCGTTGGTTGGGTCGTTCGGGATGCCAAAACGTGCACCCTCTTTCAGCTCGGCCAGGCTTTTGACCTTCTTGGAATAGAGGCCGATAGGGAAGTTGACGGTGTAGCCCACCGAGACAATCTTGTAGCCGCGGTCCTTGACCTGCAGGTCCAGGAAAGGCTTGTGCTGGTAGCTGTTGGCGTCCAGGTCGCCGGCGGCCAGGGCGGCGTTGGGCTGGATGTAGTCGCTGAACTCGACGATCTGGATCTTCAGGCCGTCTTTTTCGGCGATCTTTTTGACCTGCTCAAAAATCTGCGCGTGCGGGCCTGCCGTGACACCGATTTTCAGGGGCTTGTCCTGCGCCAGGGCGGCGCCGGAAAAAGAAGTGGCAAGCGCCAGCGCAAGGGCCGACTGGATAAGGGTACGTTTGTTCATGAGGCTTCCTTTGAAATGGGATTTGGGTGAATTTTCAAGAAAAAAGTGGCTACAGGTCAATAAACACAGGCGCAGCCAGCTATTAAAAGAGGAGCAAACTCAACATCGCCGCAGGCCGCAAGAGTGCATGGGGCGCGTCATTTGTGACTTAGCCGACGAACGGCCCAGTCGCCCAGGCTTTGCACCGCCTGCACAAACAGGATCAGCACAATCACCACGGCCAGCATCACTTCAGGCAAAAAGCGCTGGTAGCCGTAACGAATGCCCAGGTCACCGAGCCCACCGCCGCCAATCGCGCCGGCCATGGCCGAATAACCAGTCAGGCTGACAAAGGTAATCGTCAGGCCGCCCACAATGCCGGGCAAGGCTTCGGGCAACAGCACCTTGAGCACGATCTGCCGCGTGGTCGCGCCCATGGCCAATGCCGCTTCTATCAGGCCGTGGTCCACCTCACGCAGCGAGGCCTCCACCAGCCGCGCCACAAAAGGCGCCGCCGCGATCGTCAGCGGCACCACGGCGGCTGCCGTACCAATGGACGAGCCGGTAACAAACCGCGTCAGCGGAATAATCGCCACCAGCAAAATGATGAAAGGCGTGGAACGCACCGCGTTGACAATGCCACCCACCACACGGTTCGCCAGCGGATTCTGTAACACCCCGCCATCGTCGCTGAGCCGCAAATACACGCCCAGCGGAATGCCAATCACGGCGCCGACCAGGCCGGAAATGCCGACCATCACTATGGTTTCCCAGAGCGAGCTGACAAACAGCTCCACCAGGGCTTGCGAAAAATTACTGAACATGGCTTAACTCCTGGCTGCTCAGGCTGGGCACCTGGTCCACATGCACACCGGCGCCACGCAAATGCGCCACCGCCGCATTGAGCTGCTCGCGCGCACCGCGCGCAAACACCGCCAGCGTGCCAAACGGTTTGCCCTGGATTTCGTCAATCTGGCCATGCACGATGGACAGGTCTATGCCAAAACGGCGAATCACGTCGGACAGCAAAGGCCTATCTGACTCGTCACCGGCAAAGGCCAGCCGCAGAAGGCAGCCTTCATGCCCTTCGTCGGGATGTTCGGCATTCATCAGCGTGCGGATGCGCGCCAGCACGCTTTCGGGCAGGTCCTGCGGCACGATTTCGGCGATCAGGCTGCGCGTGGTTTCGTGCTGCGGCCGGGTGAACACGTCAATCACCGGCCCGCTTTCAACAATGCGGCCGGCGTCAATCACGGCCACGCGGTCGGCGACCTGCTTGATCACCTGCATCTGGTGCGTGATCAGCACAATCGTCAGGCCGAACTCCTTGTTGATCTGCCTGAGCAGGCCGAGGATGGAGCGTGTGGTTTCCGGGTCCAGCGCCGAAGTCGCTTCGTCCGACAGCAGCACTTTGGGGCGGTTGGCCAGCGCGCGCGCAATGCCCACACGCTGCTTTTGCCCGCCGCTGATCTGCGCCGGGTAACGATCCCGCAGCGCCGTCAGGCCGACCAGGTCCAGCAAGGGCTCGACCCGCGTCCGGATGTCCTGCGCGGACAGGCCGGCGATCTCCAGCGGCAGGGCGACGTTGTCGTACACCGTGCGCGATGAGAGCAAATTGAAATGCTGGAAGATGATGCCGATGTCACGCCGCGCCACACGCAGCGCATCGCCATCAAGCGAGGTCAGCGCACGGCCATCGACCAGCACCTGGCCTGAAGTCGGGCGGTTCAGCAAGTTGATGACCCGCACCAGCGAGCTTTTGCCGGCGCCGCTGCGGCCAATGATGCCGAAGACCTCGCCCGGCTTGATATGCAGATCGACACCGCGTAGCGCTTCGACCGGGCCGGTTTGGCCCTTGTAGGTTTGAAAAATACCTTTGAGTTCGATCATGAAAACTTGCTAACGCTTTTTATGTGCCTGGCGTTTCTTGTGAAAACGCATGCGGCTCTTTTTTTGGACAGGTAGGGAATTTAAAGTCATTTTGGTAAAACTCAAAAGAATATTAAATACATTGTTTAGATGATTTAATAATTAAAGAGAGTGGCCATAAATAGGCAGGGTTGTAACCCCTCGTGAGAAAAGGCCACTGCCAGTGCAAAAACAGCTCCTGAATTAATAGCTGCCTGCGCAAGCTGGACGCTGGTCATGGACTATTTTATTTGTTTTAAATTCCAGGATGTAAGGCTGATTATTTTACCCGGATGATATTGTGTTTAATATTTAACCCGGATAAAATGAGTTTTTATTTGATCCACCCAAGCTCCATGCACAACCCACCCGCCCCGGCCCCCGCATCACCGGCAGGCAGCCTCACCGCCTTTGCCGCGTTCAACCGCATTGCATCCGGCCCCCGTGCTGAAGTGCTGGCCCGGCTTCGTTCCATGCATTTCCCGCAAGACATCCTGGTACGGGTGTTTGATGACACGACCGGCTCACGCCTGGACCTGGACTTGCGGCCCAACGCCAGTGATCAGGCAAGCGACCAGGCGAGCCCATCCACGGCCACCGAAGAAGTCGCGCCCGCGGCACGCGCCGTCGGCCGTCCCAAACTCGGCGTGGTCGCGCGCGAAGTCACCCTGCTGCCGCGCCATTGGGATTGGCTGAACCGCCAGCCCGGCGGTGCCTCCGTGGCGCTGCGCAAGCTGGTTGAAGAAGGCCGCCGCGCCAACGAAGGCAAGGACAGCGTGCGCGCCTCGCGTGAGGCGGCCTACCGCTTCATGACTGAAATCGCCGGTGACCTGGCCGGCTTTGAAGAAGCCACGCGCGCCCTCTTCGCCGGCGAGCGCGAGCGTTTTGAAAGCCTGGTCGAGCCCTGGCCGGACGATGTGCGCGAGCACCTGGCCGGGCTCGCCGCCGCAAGCTGGGGCCGGGCATGAGCGCCGCGCCGGGCCGCCCCAAGCAAGCTCGCACCGCAGTGCGGAGCACAAAGGTCCCCTCATGAGCGCCGCGCCGGGCCGCCAGCCGCCCATGGTCGAGGGCATGCCGATGTGGAAGACCTTTCTCGCCTTCCTCGCGCCCATGCTGCTCAGCAACATCCTGCAGTCGCTCTCGGGCACGCTCAACAACGTCTATGTGGGCCAGATGCTGGGCGTGGGCGCGCTCGCGGCGGTGTCCAGCTTTTTCCCGGTGATGTTCTTTTTTATTGCCTTCACCATCGGCCTGGGCGCCGGCGCCTCGGTGCTGATAGGCCAGGCCTGGGGCGCGAGCGATGCCGGCAAGGTCAAAGCCGTGGCCGGCACCACGCTCACCGTGGGCATGGCTTTTGGCCTGCTGGTCGCCGTGTTTGGCGGCACCTTCACAGAACCCATGCTCAAGGCGCTGGGCACGCCGCCCGACATCCTGCTTGATGCCACGCTGTACGCCCGCATCATGCTGATCGCCATGCCCGGGCTGTTTGTGTTTTTGCTGTCGACCGCCATGCTGCGCGGCGTGGGCGATACCGTGACGCCGCTCTACACCCTGGCGATCTCCACCTCGATCGGCCTGCTGCTGACACCCGCGCTTATTCGCGGTTGGGGCGGCCTGCCGGCGCTGGGCGTGGCCAGCGGCGCGGCGGCAACCGTCATCTCGTTTGTCATCGCCACCAGCTGGCTGGGCTTTAGACTGCGCGCCAAAAAGAGCCCGCTGGCGCCGGACGCAGACTTTGCACGCCACCTGCGCATAGACCCGAAGATATTAAAAACCGTGCTCAAGGTCGGCGTGCCCACAGGCGTGCAGATGATCGTGATCTCGCTCGCCGAAATCGCCCTGCTCTCCATGGTCAACAGCTACGGCTCCAATGCAACCGCGGCTTATGGCGCGGTCAACCAGGTGGTGGCCTATGTGCAGTTCCCGGCGATTTCGATTGCCATCACCGCCTCCATCCTGGGCGCGCAGGCGATTGGCGCGGGCCGCGCCGACAAACTGGGCACCATCGCCCGCACCGGCCTGCAAATGAACCTGGTGCTGACCGGCGCGCTGGTGGTGATCGGCTACCTGTTCTCGCGCCGCCTGATGGGCTTTTTCATCACCAGCGAACCCGTGATCGAGCTGGCGCAAACGCTGCTGCACATCATGCTCTGGGGCACCGTGGTCTTCGGCATGGCAGCCGTGCTCTCGGGCATCATGCGCGCCAGCGGCTCGGTGCTGGTGCCGACGGCCATTTCAATTACCTGCATTGCGCTGGTTGAAGTGCCCGTGGCCTGGTTTACCAGCCAGCGCATAGGCATCAACGGCATCTGGATTGCCTACCCGGTGACGTTTATGGCCATGCTGGGTTTACAGACGGCGTATTACCGGCTGGTGTGGAAAAAGAAAGCCATCAAGCGGCTGATTTAAGCGCCCGTTTGATGCGCCCGCAAATGACACAAGCCAAAAATCTGGACACACATGTTTGAACTGAAAACCGTGGCCCTGTTCCTGCTCACCGCGCTTGCAGAAATTGCAGGCTGCTACCTGCCCTGGCTCTGGTTGCGACAAGGCAAAAGCGCCTGGCTGCTGCTACCCGCAGCGGCCAGCCTTGCGCTCTTTGCCTGGCTGCTGACTTTGCACCCCGCCGCTGCCGGCCGCGTGTATGCCGCCTATGGCGGTGTCTATATTTTTGTCGCCATCCTCTGGCTCTGGTCGGTAGACGGCATACGCCCCACCCTGTGGGACATCACCGGCTCCCTGGTAGCTCTGGCCGGCATGGCCATCATCATGTTTGCGCCGCGAAGCGCGTGAAAAGCAGGCATGACGCGGACTGAATCGCGCCGACCTCAAGCCGCGCCACATGGCGCATCCACCTACGCCGGGGAAGCTTGATCCGGCTGGACTGGCGGGTAGCAGCCCGTTAGTATGTCTGGATGACAACAGACCCCAACCCGGAGTTTGCGGAAGAGAAAGTCAAGCAAGACTACGAGGCCTGGTGCCGCACGTATGTACACGTCTGGTCTGACCTGTCAAAAGGTGTGTTCGACAAGGATGCGGTCCAGAAAGCAGCCGACGAGCACTGGCAACGCAGCCCGCAGTCCGATCCGGTGGAAGTTGCTGCGACGGAGTTCATCAAGGTGAAGTGAGACTGGGGCAGGCATGCTCCGCCTACATGCGTGACCAAGCAGCTGCGCACACGAAATGAAAGCACAGGTGGATTGACAAAAGTATCCTGCAGGATACACTTTAACCATGCGCATACTGACAACCGAGGCTTATCGGGACTGGATCAATGCTCTCAAAGACCGTGTCGTCCGCGCGCGCGCATCCAGGTACGTGTTGATCGGCTTGCGCATGGAAACCCGGGCCAGTTCCGCAATCTTTCTGACGGCGTGTCTGAATTGAAAATTGACGTTGGCCCCGGTTATCGCGTTTATTACACCGAGCGCGACGGCGAACTCATCATCCTGCTTGCCGGTGGTGACAAGGCAACTCAACAGCAAGACATTAAAACGGCTGTCTTGCTGGCCAACAACCTATAGGAGTACATCCGGATGTCCAAAACCATAACAAAAGCCATCAAGGTAATTGCAAAGACAAAGACAGCGCCTTATGACGTGGCGGAACAACTGCGTACGCCTGAAGAAATGGCTGCATACCTTGATGCCTGGTTTGTAGACGCCCCTGACGACGCCACGGGAATCGCGCGGGCTCTGGGCGACATTGCCCGTGCCAAAGGGATGTCGCAAGTCGCCCGGGATGCAGGTCTCAGCCGAGAGAGCTTGTACAAGGCACTCGGGGAAAACGGCAACCCAAGCTTCGCAACCGTCCTAAAGGTCGCCCGGGCGCTTGGAGTTCGTTTGCACGCGGAGGTTGCCTGATAACCAGGTCGCTACATTTTCAATAGCTGCCTGCGTCCGATACATGCGGGCTGCAGGCCTTTTTACCTGTGAATTTACCCCGCCTGCCGAAACGTCAGGTTGATGCGTCGCCTGCCGGTCACCGGATGTTCGCCATCCGCCAGCGGCGCAACCCCGTGATAAGCCAGCCGCGCCGGCCCGCCCCACACCACGACGTCACCATGGCTGAGTCGCAGGCGTTGCGGGCGGTCCTTGCGCTGCGGTGTGCCAAACAGGAAAACGGCAGGCAAGCCCAGCGACACCGACACGATGGGCGCGACAAAGCCGGCCTCGTCCCTGTCCTGGTGCAGCGTGAGTTTGCTGCCGGGCTCGTACAGGTTGACCAGGCAGGCGTCTGGCCTGAAGTCCGCAAAGCCGGCCTGCGCGGCCGCGCGTATCGCCAGATCCATCCAGCACGCGGGCATTTCCGGCCAGGGCTGGCCCGACAGCGGATCTTGCGGCGCGTAACGGTAGCCATGGCGATCCGACACCCAGCCCAGCGGGCCGCAATTGCTCATGGCCACCGACATGGTGTAGCCGCCCGGTGTGACCAGGTGGCGCAGGGGCGCCTGGGCCGTCACAGCGTTAAATGCCTGCAGCAGGGCCGCATCGCCTTCGCGCGCAAAACCGCGCAGCAGCACGGCGCCAGGCGCGATGGCAAGCTGTGCAGCCTCGGTGGGCTGCCCATCAAAAAGGTCTGCGGTCAAACGGCGTCCTCGGGTGATCGGCCCATGCTACTGCGCATCATGAAAGATCACACCCAGTGTGTGCCTGTGCCCAAAACGCAACCGGCTGACGCCGTGGCGCATATTGACGCGGTAAAACCCCCTGCTGCCCTGCACCGGCCTGTGGTGCACGGCAAAAACCACCGCGTCGCCCCGGGCCAGCGGCACAACTTCGGGCCGGGACTGCATGCGCGGGCGCTGCTCGGTCAATACAAACTCGCCGCCCGTGAAGTCCTCACCCGGCCGCGACAGCAGCACCGCCACCTGCAGCGGAAACACATGCTCGCCATACACATCCTGGTGCAGGCAGTTGTAGTCGCCTTCCGCGTACTGCAAAAGCAACGGTGTGGGCCGCAACTGGCCGGCCTTGTGGCAACGCGCCAGAAATTCGGCATTCTCCGCCGGGTAACGCACCTCAATACCCATGGCCTCGTTCCAGCGGTTGGCGACACCCACCAGTTTTGGGTAAAGCGTTGCACGCAACGTTTGAACCAGATCGGGTAATGGGTAGCTGAAATACTGGTACTCGCCCCGGCCAAAACCATGGCGCTCCATCACGACCCGGCTGCGAAAGCACGTGGCTTGCGGATAAAGCCCGCTGATCGTCAGGCATTCCTCGGGGCTGAGCAGTCGCGGCATGACCGCGCTGCCGCGTGTTTGCAGTTCTTCAGTCAGCGTGGTCCAGTCGGTATCAGCCAGCATGTGTGCCCGGTCAAGATTGGTAAATACCAAGCTTAGGCCAGTGGTCGCGTTTGGGCTGGCCGCAAACGGACATGCCTTTCAAACACTGTTTTCAGCAGTTTTAACGAAAAAATAGCCCGTAGCCAGCGAGGATAGTGCGCCTCCAGCTATTAAATCAATAGCAATCAGACAGCATCAGATGCACCCTTGCCCGCGTGCTCAACCATGAAGTCGATAAACACGCGCACCTTGGGCGACAAAAACCTGCGGCTGAGGTAAACAGCGTAGACGTGCGACTCGTTTCTTTGCCAGTCCTGCAGCAGCGGCACCAGCGCGCCGCGCGCGAGGTCATCGGCCACGATGAAGTCGGGCTGCGAGATGATACCGCCGCCCGCCAGCGCCAGCTCTCGCAGCAAGTCACCATTGTTGGCATGGACAGCGGGCTCTATGCGCACCGACTGCTCCTTGCCGTACTGGTCGCGAAAACTCCAGGTATCGCCCGTCGCCAGCAATGAATACGCCAGCGTGTCGTGGCCGGCCAGGTCTTCCGGCGTTTGCGGAAAACCGCGGCGCGCCAGGTAAGCCGGCGCGGCGCAGATGACAATGCGCACCGGCGCGATCTTGCGGGCGATCAGGTTCAGGCCCGGTGCAGCGCCTATGCGCACAGCCACATCAATGCTGTCATTGACCAGGTCCACCGTGCGGTCGCTCAGGTCTATGTCCAGCCGCAGACCCGGGTAACGCGCTCGGAACAGCGGCAGGATGCGCGCGAAATCACGCAGGCCGTAAGACAGCGGCACGCTGATGCGCAGCAGGCCGCTCGGCTGTGTGACTTCGCGGCCAATGACGGCTTCGGTCTCGGCAATGTCCGTCAATATCTGCTGCGCGCGTTCGTAAAACGCCCGGCCCGGCTCGGACATGGACAGCCGCCGCGTGGTGCGCTGGAGCAGCCGCACGCCAAGGTGCTCTTCAAGCGACGCGATCTGGCGCGAGATGGAGGCGGTCGAAGTGTCAAAACGCTCGGCAGCATGCACAAAGCTGCCGCCCTCGACCACCGCGACATAAACCTGCATTGACTTGACCATATCCATGGGGCCATTATTTCACCGGGTGCCGTGGTCCGGATAAACGCGGGTATTCAGGCCTGAATGTCCAGGAATGGACCAAAACCGGCATCAAAAATGCCTCCAGCCCAATAGGCACAAGCGTAGAAAGCTACTTATTTGATAGCAAAACGGGCGGCGCTTCAGGGCTTGGGCTTAAACTCGGTGCATACGGCGTGCAATACAAGGCACGCCTTCTGCCGCCATCTACCGCCGCCTCCCGGCCCCACAACTCCACGCACCTTTTCATGCCATCCATCTCACCGGGTTTTTTCTCTGCCCTTGTTCCCGCCCTCCTGCCGGGCCTGTTGCGTGCACTGGATGAAAAGGGCTACACAGCACCCACCGCCATCCAGTCCGCCGCCATCCCGGCCATCCTGCAGGGCCGCGACGTGGTCGGCTCGGCGCAAACCGGCTCGGGCAAAACGGCGGCCTTCGCCCTGCCCCTGCTGCAACAGCTGGCCGGCCAGCAGGTGGGCAAGCCACGCATCACGCGCGGGCTGATCCTGGTGCCCACGCGCGAACTGGCGGCGCAGGTGGGTGAAGCCATTGACAGCTTTGCGAAGTTTTTGCCGCTGCGCGTCAAGATTGCAGTGGTGTTTGGTGGCGTTTCCATCAACCCGCAAATGCTCAATTTGCGCGGCGGCGCGGACATTGTGGTGGCCACGCCCGGCCGGCTGATTGACCTGCTTGAGCACAACGCCCTGAACATCACAAACGTACAGACGCTGGTGCTGGACGAAGCCGACCGGCTGCTTGACATGGGCTTTGGCGATGAACTCTCGCGCATCCTGGCGCTGCTGCCGGCAAAGCGGCAAAACCTTTTCTTCTCGGCCACCTTTCCGCCGGCGATTGAAGCGCTGGCGGCCGGCATGTTGCATGAGCCGCTGCGGGTTGAAGTCAAGTCCGAGCCCGAAGGCGAACCCGACATCACCCAGCGTGCGATTGCCGTCGATGCAGGCAGGCGCACACAGCTGCTGCGCCACCTGATCCAGACCGAGAAGTGGCAGCGCGTGCTGGTCTTTGTGGCCACCAAACATGCCGCCGAAATCGTCGCCGACAAGCTGCGCAAGGTGGACATTGAGGCCGAGCCCTTCCACGGTGAACTCAGCCAGGGCAAACGCACCCAGGTGCTGATGGACTTCAAGGCCAAAGCCGTGCAGGTCGTCATCGCCACCGACGTCGCGGCCCGCGGCATAGACATTTCAAGCCTGCCCGTGGTGGTCAACTACGACCTGCCCCGTTCGGCCGTCGATTACACCCACCGCATAGGCCGCACCGGCCGCGCGGGTGAAAGCGGTATCGCGGTGAGTTTTGTCAGTGCCGGCACCGATGCGCATTTCAGGCTGATCGAAAAGCGCTACCACATGAAGGTGTCGCGCGAAGTGGTCACAGGGTTTGAGCCTGTTGAAGTCGCGCCCGTCAATGCAGCGGATCCACAGGGGACGGGCGGCATCAAGGGCAAGCGGCCCAGCAAGAAAGACAAGCTGCGCGCCGCAGCAGCCCAAGACCTGTAAGGCCGGGCTGCGCGGCGCTGTCATCTGACAGGTCTAAACTGGCATTTCCGGGGGCGGCCCCGCCTACGCCAACCAACAGGAGAAGCCATGATGAGCACCAGCGAAATCGCCAATCAATACGTGACACTCTACAAACAGGGCAAGGACGTCAAGGCCCTGTACTCGGCCGACGCCGTCAGCGTCGAAGCCTGGACCCCGCCCGGCATGAACCGCGAAGCCGTCGGCCTGCCGGCCATCGTCGCCAAGGGCGAATGGTGGATTGCCAACAACGAGGTGCATTCCTCCTCCGTCACCGGCCCCTGGCCGCACGGCGACCGCTTTATCGTCGGCTTCAAGTTTGACGTGACCATGAAGCCCTCAGGCCAGCGCATGCAGATGGACGAGATGGGACTGTTCACCGTCAAGGACGGCAAGATTGTCAGGGAAGAGTTCTTCTATCAGACAGCCGGCTAGAGCGCCGCGCCGGTAATGGGCTGCTCCCCGGTTCGAGCCCAGGTTGGGGAGCCAGAAATCACCTTAAAACCGGGGTGCCATCCATGTAGGGGCCAATGCAAAAAGGCTTCAAAACCGAAGTCCTGAAGCCTTTTTAGCGTCTTCAGCGCGAAGCTGAAGAAAGTATTAGCAGGGCTTAGTAGCCGCCGCGTCCACCGCCGCCGCCGCCGTAGCCGCCGCCGCTGGAACGACCACCACCGCCGCCGCCGTAGCCGCCGCCACCGGAACGGTCACCACCGCCGCCGCCACCGTAACCACCACCGCCGCCGAAGCCGCCGGTACGTGGAGGACGAGCTTCCATTGGACGGGCTTCGTTCACAGTGATGCTACGGCCGCCGAGCGACTGACCATTCATGCCGGCGATTGCGGCTTGAGCTTCGGCATCGCTGCCCATCTCGACAAAACCAAAGCCTTTGGAGCGGCCGGTATCGCGCTCCATCATGACCTTAGCGCTGGTGATGGAACCAAATTCGCCAAAAGACTGTTGCAGGTCTTCGTCGCGGACGGTGTACGGCAGGTTGCCGACGTAAAGTTTGTTGCCCATTAGGGACTCCTGAAAAACACATAAAACAAAAAGCGATGGGGTCCCGAAAGCACAACAAACCCAAAAGTACCGCCGTAGCGCGCGAAACTGACCGATCACCATCTTGTGCAATTAATAACTGCACCCCCGGATTATGCGCTTCAGTCCGCCAAATCAAGGCCTAAAAGGCTCAAACCCGTGGAATAAGCAAGCCAAACGTCAAAATACCTGCCTCCAGACGCAGGAAACCGACATATTTGGGCTGGGAATTGGCGCGAACAACACAGATTCGCAACAACGGCGGGTTAAAGATAGCGCGGCAACAAGCGCACAACCCGCTGCAAAAACGCGAATTCCTCGTCGTTTACCGGCTGTTCGCAGAAGTCGAAATGGCAGAAGGTGCCAAACAGCTTGTCCCCGTCGCCCTGCAATGGCAAGCCGATGTAGCTGTCCACCACGCCCTGGTAAGGGTGGCCGTCCAGCCGGCTGTCGGAGGCGGACTGGCTGGTGGTGAATTGCCCGTCGCTCAACACAAACTGGCAAAAGCTTGTTTCCAGAGGAATGGCCTCAAGCGCAGCGACGTCCACAGGGCTGCCACCCTTGTCCACCAGCTCCACCTGTCGAAGCAGCATGTTGTCCAGGCGGTAAATCGCCGTAAACCGGTGTGGAACCCGCTCATTGAGAAAAGCCAGACCGGCCTTCAAGCCCTGTTTCTGGAGCACATCCTGAAGGCTTTGGTAGGGATCAGAGGTCATGGTCAATGCTAGCAGTTCAGGATGACTTGCCAGTGGCCGCCTGTTATTCGCTGTCCGCGTAAGCGTCCCCACCGGCATCGCCGCCCGCTTCCCGCGGCCTGACGGTGCGGTGGCCGTGTTTGGCCACAACCTCGACGTAAAACTGCGCGCCGCCGTCTTTCACCAGCGCATCAATCGCGCCCATCAGCGCGGCAAAGTGCACTTGCGCGGCTGCCGCATCGCTGGAACCCAGCTTGCAGTCAAAGTCCCAGAAGTCCACGCCCGCGGGCAAGGCCTTGGCGCGTTCGCGTTTGACGTACTTGCGGATGTCGTGTTTGGCGGCATCAAGCAGGCGGTCGCGGTTTTTGCCCTCGATATGGAGCGGGTAGGTTTTTCTCATGGATGCCTTGGTATGTAGTCTGTGGCGCTGTATGGCCACATATGACCCGATTATCGACGCGTAAGGCCTGGCACATGTGTGAGGATCAGCGCGGACAGAACCCGCGCCGCAAGAAATCAGGCAGCCAGCACCCGGTCTATCGCCTCGCGCAGGTGCTGCAGGCCAAAGGACACATCGGCAAACACGCCATTGACGTAAAACGCCGGCGTTGAACGCACGCCCAGGCGCCGTCCGCCCTGCATGTGCTCCTGCACGCGCTGCAGGTAGACGTGGTCTTTCATCTCGTTCTGGTAGCGCGGCAAATCGAGGCCGATCTGCGTGGCGTAGTCGAACAGGTTTTTTTCCTTGAGATGGTGCTGGTTTGCAAACAGCAGCTCGTACATGGGCCAGAACTTGCCCTGGGCGCCGGCTGCTTCAGCGGCTTCGGCGGCCAGTTCGGCATGGGGGTGCACTTCACGCAGCGGGAAGTGCCTGAAAACAAAACGCAGGCTGCCCTCGAAATGCGGCAGCATGACCTTCAAGGCGCCATGGGCCTGGAAACACGACGGGCATTCAAAGTCGCCGTACTCCATCAAGGTGACGGGCGCCGCAGACGGGCCCTCGATCTGGTCTGTCGCCGCGTCGGGGGTCAGCAGCGGGTCCAGCCCGGCCTTGATGCTCATGGCATTGCGCTGCGGCGCTCAGTTAGCCGCATTCTCCAGCGCTTCATCGAGCGCCTTGCATGAAGGGGAGCACACGGCCTGGGACTTGCCCAGCACCTTGCGTGTGCCCATCAGTGAACGGGCGCGGTGTTTGCCGCACATAAAGCACGACATGGTGGCGGCGCCAAATGAGGTGGTGGCAGCAAAGGGAGAGCCCGACACCTTGGATTTGTAGCGCAGGCCGTCAGCGAGTACGGCGGTTTTTGCGTCAGCTCTTGCCATGTTTTGGATCTTCCTTGGGTTGGGTTATTGAATGGTTGGTGGCCTGGCGCATCGCGTTGGCAATGGCGTCCCTGGCCTGTTGCTCCGAAGCGAGTGAGGCGTCCAGCGCGGAGCGGCAAAGCCCCGCGTACTGGTAATTGACGTTTTCATACAGCTCGGCGGCGGCCGGATGGGTGTCCAGCAGCGCGCGCAATTCGATGCCAGGCGCTACATCGCCGAATTCATTGACCAGGTGCTCGACCACGGAGAGGTACTGGCCGGCGTCAACCGGCACGCTGCTGTGCTCCAGGCGCTCAAGCAACTCCGCCAGCACGTGGGTCACGGTCAGGTCGTTCTTGTGGGGAACGTTGGGAGAGGAGGTGTGGGTGGCGTTCATGGAGAGCAGCTTGGGGTTTTCTGGTCAAATTCAAGCGTTGCAGACTCTATTTTACCCCTTCTAAAGACCTTGTGAGTTGGGGTATTCGCTATCTAATTTATAGCTGCTTATGCACGGCAGACAATGGCCAGCGCGCAGTTGGGTGCATAAACCTGGCTTGTCAAGGCCTATCGGGTCTTATCGGACACGACAAACCCCGTCATGGGGTGAAAAAACCTTTCTTTTGGTTTTTTGAAGTATGAAATTGGCCCGATGCCCTTGCAGGACGGGCGCAATCAGCTATTCATTTAATAGCAAATTCGCGCACCAGAACTTGTATGCCTCGCAATATC
Source organism: Pseudomonadota bacterium (assembly GCA_040388255.1). GTDB lineage: Bacteria > Pseudomonadota > Gammaproteobacteria > Burkholderiales > Burkholderiaceae_C > Polaromonas. The sequence goes on from JAZKCE010000004.1 coordinate 80,088, forward strand.
AAAGGGCATGCCCCTGCTGCACCAGGTGGTTCACCAGCAGCCGGGCCGCTGCGGAGAGGCTGTCTTCGCCGCGAAAGCAGATGGCGAAACGGCGTTGGGCCCAGGGGTCGGCGAGCGGCACCACACACAGGCCGTAGGTCGCTGCGTAAGGCTCGGCCACCTCGCGTGGCACCACGCTGATGGCCAGGTTGGCGCGCACCACGCGCAAGGCGGCCTCGAAGTTGGACACGATGACGCGGTGGACCACGACCTTGCCCTTGAGCGCTGCAGCGCGCAGGAGCAGCACCTGCACAGCGCTATGCGCGGGAAGGCTGACATGCTCGAAGTCGAGCGTCTGCTCAAAGTGCAGGGTTTTCTCTGCGGCCAGCGGGTGCGACGGGTGGACCACGATGGCCAAGTGGTCGGTGCGGTAGCTGCGCGACTGCAAGCCGCTCAGGTCGGCGGCGTCCCAGCAGATGCCGACCGAGGCCACACCCTCCTTGATGCCGCGAATCACGTCCGGGCTGACGCGCTCTTCCATGCTGATCTGGATGTCGTGGTGCGCCGGCATCTGCAAAAAGGCGGCCACATCATCGGCCAGCGACTCCGCCATGACGGACGCCGTGGCCAGAATGCGCACCTGGCCGCGCACGCCTTGGGCGTAGCCCGCCATGTCGCGCTCGATGCGGTCGGCGCTGGCCAGCATGGTGCGGGCGTGTTCCAGCAGACTTTCACCCGCCGGTGTGGGCTCCACGCCGCGTCGCCTGCGCACCAGCAGCGGCGTGCCGACGGTGTCTTCCAGCTGCGCCAGCCGCTTGCTGATGGCCGAGCCGACGATGTTGGCCTGTTCGGCAGCGCGCGCGATGCTGCGGGTTTCACAAACCGCGGCAAACAGCCGCAGGGTGGTCATGTCGAGGTCTCTCATGGGCATCTCTTGCAGGAACCGGGTCGGGTCGTGAATTATTCAAATCATGAAATTCCAATCAGGAACTTCAAAGCTTCCAAAATTGATTATCCAACCGTTTCAGGAAAACCTAAACTCCCTGCACAAACCCCAAACGAGATGGAAACAGCCGTGAACACGCTTTCAAATACCCTTCCCCGCCAGGTCAGCATTCGTGAAGTCGGCCTGCGCGACGGGCTGCAAAGCATTGCCATCGTCATGCCCACCGCGCGCAAGCTGCAATGGATCCAGCAGGCCTATGACGCCGGCCAACGCGAGATCGAGGTCGGCTCCTTTGTGCCGGCGCGGCTGCTGCCGCAGTTAGCAGACACCGCTGAACTGGTGGCTTTTGCCAAGACGCTGCCCGGCTTGGTGACTTCGGTGCTGGTGCCCAACCTGAAAGGCGCCGAACGCGCCATCGCATCCGGCGCTGACCTGATGCTGCTGCCCATCTCGGCCAGCCATGCCCACAGCCTGGCCAATTTGCGCAAGACGCCGGATGAGGTGGTCGAGGAGATCGCCCGCATCCGCGACTTGCGCGACGCTTCGGGCAGCGCCATCCGCATCGAGGTGGGCTTCAGCACCGCATTTGGCTGCACGCTGCAAGGCCGGGTCGAGCCCGCCGAAGTGCTGCGCCTGCTGCAGGCGGTGCTGGATGCAGGCGCCGACCGCGTCGGCCTGGCCGATACCGTGGGTTATGCCGACCCGGCCATGGTGAGCAGCCTGTTTGAAGCAGCGTTCAAGGTGGCCGGTGACCGGCTGGCCTGCGGGCATTTCCACGACACGCGCGGCATGGGCATTGCCAATGTCTACGCCGCCCTGCAAACCGGCATCACACGTTTTGACGCCTGCCTGGCCGGCATAGGCGGCTGCCCGCACGCGCCCGGCGCCAGCGGCAATGTGGCCAGCGAAGACCTGGCCTATATGTTTGCCAGCATGGGCATCAGCACAGGCATTGATTTCGACAAGCTGATGGCGCTGCGCGGCCAGGTCGCCGGCTGGCTGGAGGGCGAGACCCTGCACGGCACACTGTGGCGCGCCGGCCTGCCCAAAACCATGCTGGCCGCTACCGCCTGAACACTTCTCAATCCAATAAAACCCGCATGCAAGACAACAAACCAACTTCAACCTCGCCGTCAAACCCACCCCAGCCGCTGGCCGGCCTGCGCGTTGTCGAATTCACCCACATGGTCATGGGTCCGACTTGCGGCATGGTGCTGGCCGACATGGGCGCCGAGGTGATCAAGGTCGAGCCCATAGACGGCGACCGCACGCGCCGCCTGCTGGGCGCTGGTTCGGGCTTTTTCCCGCTGTTTAACCGCAACAAAAAAAGCATGGGCATTGACCTGCACAGCCCGGCGGGCGCCGAGGTGGCACGCAAGCTCTGCGCCAGCGCCGATGTGGTGGCCGAGAACTTCAAGCCCGGCACCATGGCCAAGTACGGCCTGGACTACGCCGCGCTGAGCCAGGTCAACCCGCGCGTGATCTATGTCAGCCACAAGGGTTTTCTGCCCGGCCCGTACGACCACCGAACCGCACTCGACGAGGTCGTGCAGATGATGGGCGGCCTGGCCTACATGACGGGCCGGCCCGGCGACCCGCTGCGCGCCGGCACCAGCGTCAACGACATCATGGGCGGCCTGTTTGGCGCGATTGGCGCGCTCGGTGCGCTGATCCAGCGCGGCATCAGCGGCAAGGGCATGGAAGTGCAGTCGGCACTGTATGAAAACAATGTGTTCCTGATGGGCCAGCACATGCTGCAGTACGCCATGACGGGCAAACACCCGGCCCCCATGCCCGCGCGCGAGAACCCCTGGGCGGTGTACGACGTCTTCACGGTGAAGGGCGGCGAACAGATCTTCCTGGCCGCCGTCAGCGATGCGCAGTGGCAGACCTTTTGCACCGTGCTGGGGTTCGACGACCTGAAAGCCGATGCCGCGCTGGCCACCAACAACCAGCGTGTGCTGCTGCGCCCGGCCCTGCTGAAAGACCTGGCCGCACGGCTGGCCACACACAGCGCGGCCGAGCTCTCAAGCCTGATGGAAAAAGCCGGCCTGCCGTTTGCGCCGATTCGCAAGCCGGAAGACCTGTTTGACGACGAGCACCTGCTGGCCACCGGCGGCCTGGCCGATGTGCGCCTGCCCGACGGCCCGAAAGCCGGGCAGACGGTCAAGACCACGCTGTTCCCCATCACCCTGCAGGGCCAACGCCTGGGCGTGCGCCTGCACCCGCCCACACTGGGCGAGCACACACGCGAGCTGCTGTCCGGCCTGGGCTACAGCAGCAGCGCCATTGAAGATTTACACCGGCAGGCAGCCGTGGTTTGAAGCCGCCTCGGCCTTTTTTCGCGACCCACCATCAACAACAAACGGAGACAACATGACACAGCGCACCAGCAAGCATTCAAAAATCCACAACACCCCAGCGGCCAGCAAACGCCAGACCCTGCAGCGCCTTGGCGCGCTGGCGCTTGGCGGCGCGTTTGCCGGCATGCCGCTGCGCCTGCTGGCCCAGGGCAGCGACAGGGTGGTGCGTTTTATCCTGCCGGTGGGCGCCGGCTCGGGCGTGGACACCATTGTTCGTGCCGCCAGCGTCGCGCTGGGCAAGGCGCTGGGCCATGCGGTGGTGATTGAAAACCAGCCCGGCGCCGGCGGCATCGTCGGCACGGCGGCCCTGGTCAAGGCCGTGCCCGACGGCATGACGCTCAGCGTGGTGTCCAACAACCACGTGATCTACCCCAGCGTGTACAAGTCGCTGCCGTTTGACCCGATCAACGACATCACGCCCATCACTGTGATCGGAACCACACCCATGGTGCTGGTGGTCAACCCCGCAAAGCTGCCGGCCACCAACGTGAAGGAACTGGTCGCGCTGCTCCGGGCCAAACCCGACGCATACAACTACGCCTCGTCCGGCAACGGCACCATACTGCACCTGGCCGCGCAGATGTTTCTCGATGAAGCACAGGTCAGGGCCAAACATATTCCCTACAAAGGCGTGGGGCCCATGGTGGCCGACCTGATAGGCGGGCAGGTTGACATAGGCGTGCTGGCCCTGCCCTCCATCCAGGCGCACCTGAAAAGCGGCGCCCTGCGCGCCATAGGCGTGGGCGGCAACGCGCGCTCGGCGGCCGCGCCCGAGATCCCCACCATCGCGGAACAAGGCCTGCCCAACTACAACATGGAAGGCTGGTTCGCCGTGATCGGCCCGGCCAAATTGCCGGCAGCGGAAGTCAGGCGCATCCAGGCTGCCGTGGTCGCCGCCTACGCCACACCCGAGGTGAAGGAAGCCATGGCCAAACAGGGCAACACCATCAACCCCGGCACGCCTGAAGCCGCAGCCCTGTACTTTCGCAGCGAAATGGCGAAGTACGCCCAGCTGGTTAAAAAAGCGGGCGTGGAATTGCAGTGATTGAATCAGGACGCATAAGTGGGCCGTTTCGGAACGCTTATGCGGCTTCTGGCACAGAAGTGCTTCCGGTGTTTTTAGAGCCCCTTGCGTTTGCGCAAGGCCGACTGTCGGCATTGCCAAAAACATCACAACACGTGTTCCGCAAAATATCGTATGATATGCATCATGTCAAATGCGAAACACAACGTCAGAACGGCGGCCAAGGAAGCCTCGCACGAGCGCATCGTGTCCGCAGCTGCGCGGGCAATCCGTCGTAGCGGCTACGACGGTACCGGAGTCGCCGACATCATGAAAGAGGCCGGCCTGACGCATGGCGCCTTCTACGCCCACTTCGCGTCGCGCGAGGCCATGCTGGCGGAAGCAGCGGGTCGGGCCTGCGCGGAGTCAGCCGCCGTAGTGGCGGAGGTTGTCGCCAGCGTGCCCTCCGAAGAGGCTTTGACCTCCATGTTTCGCAGCTACCTCTCGCGGGAGCACCTGGAACAAGTGGAGCTGGGATGCCCCCTGGCCGCGCTGGGCTCGGAGACGGCGCGCCAGGCACCCGAAGTACGCCGCGTGACCACCCGGCACATCAAGGAAATAATCGATCTTGTTGCCCGCCAGTCGCCGGACTGGGGGCAGCCCGGCGCCCACGAGCGGGCACTTGTAACCGTCTCTACCATGGTCGGTGCCTTGCTGTTGGCTCGCATGGTCGATGAGTCGGACTTGTCGGATAGTCTGCTTGACGCCTCACTCAAACACCTGACCCACGCCGTTCACTAAACCCACTTTTGAATGCGGGCTGTTCGTTCGACTTTTAATATGATGAATGTCATGCGATAAATTCCCAAGCTGCCAAATACTGAAGGAGAAACGTGATGAACATAAACAGCGAGAGGCGCAAGATTGCCCTCGTTACGGGTGCCTCATCGGGCATCGGTCAGGCCACTGCGGAGCTGCTGGCAAAGGCTGGCTATACGGTCTATGGCACGAGCCGTCGTGGCGGCGATGCGAGCGGGCGATCATTCGAGATGTTGTCACTCGACGTGACCAGCGATGAATCCGTCGATGCCGCCGTTCAGAAGCTGATACAGCGAGAGGGGCATATTGATTTGCTCGTCAACAACGCCGGTTTCGGAGTCGCTCCCGCGGGTGCAGAAGAGAGCTCAATCGCGCAAGCAAAGGAAATTTTCGACACGAATTTCTTTGGAGTCGTGCGAATGACGCGCGCCGTCGTGCCGCACATGCGCGAGCACGGTGCGGGACACATCATCAACATCGGCTCGGTCCTTGGTTTTTTGCCCATGCCGTACGGGGCACTCTATGCCGCGACGAAGCATGCGATCGAAGGCTATTCCGAGTCGCTTGACCATGAGCTGCGCACGAGGGGCATCCGGGTCTCGGTCATCGAGCCTGCATACATGAAGACTCCGTTCGACGCGAACTTCCTGGAACCCGACGCCAAGCTCGATGCATATCGCGAGGATCGCGCCGCCGTGAGCCAGCGCGTGAAGGAAGTGATGGCCACGGCGGATCTTCCGGGCGTCGTGGCCGACGTCGTGCTGAAAGCTGCCAGTGCCGCTCGCCCGAAACTCCGATACACAGCCGGCGGGCTCGCGAACCGCCTGCGACTGCTGCGCAGATTTGCACCTGCTGGCCTGGTGGACGCCGGGATTCGGAAAGATCTGCGACTCGACGTGACACACGTGGTGAAAACATCATGAAAGCATTCACCGTTGATCGCTATGAAAAAAAAGGCGCGTTGCGCCTGGCAGATATGCCAGATCCGGAGCTGCGTGACGACGAGGTTTTGGTGGAAGTCCATGCTGCCGGCGTGAACCTGCTGGACTCCAAGATCCGGGATGGAGAGTTCAAGCTCATCCTGCCCTATCGCCTGCCCCTTATCCTGGGCCACGACGTCGCCGGGGTGGTCGTCAAAGTCGGCCCACGCGTGCGGCAGTTCAAATTGGGTGATGAGGTTTATGCCCGAACGGATGATTTTCGGATCGGGACGTTTGCCGAATTCATCCCCGTCAAGGAAGCCTCCCTGGCGCTCAAGCCCAAGGGCCTGACGATGGAAGAAGCCGCGTCCATTCCGCTGGTAGCCTTGACGGCCTGGCAGGCACTGGTCGAGAAGGCCAGGTTAAAGAAGGGGCAGAAGGTCTTCATCCAGGCGGGTTCGGGCGGCGTAGGCACTTTTGCCATCCAGTTGGCCAGGCATCTGGGCGCCACCGTTGCCACGACGACGAGCACGGGCAATGTCGCGCTCGTGAAGAGTCTGGGCGCAGATGTGGTCATCGACTACAAGACACAGGACTTTGAGGACGTTCTGCGCGACTACGACGTGGTGCTGAACAGCCAGGACGGCAAGACGCTAGCAAAATCCCTGCGCGTGCTCAAGGCCGGCGGCAAGCTCATCTCCATCTCCGGTCCGCCTGATCCCGAGTTCGGCAAGGAAATCAAAGCCCCCGGGTTCGTCAGACTGGTCTTGCGGCTGCTGAGTTCGGGAGTCCGCCGCAAGGCGAAACGCCTTGGTGTCGACTACGCGTTCCTTTTCATGAGGGCAAACGGGAGCCAGCTGCGCGAGATCACCCGTCTTTTTGACGCTGGTGTCATCCGCCCGGTGGTGGACCGGGTCTTCCCGTTCGAACAAACCAGCGAGGCCATGGCCTACGTCGAAGCAGGCCGCGCAAAAGGCAAGGTCGTCGTCAGGATCAAGTGAGAGCTGAATCTGTTTATCCCCCCTTTCCCTTCTTTTTTGGAGATTCTCATGAAAATCGAAAATTCTGTTGTCCTCGTCACGGGTGCCAATCGCGGCATCGGCCAGGCATTCGCACGCGAGCTGCTCGCCCGAGGTGCCCGCAAGGTCTATGCAGGCGTACGCGATCCGGCAAGCATCACCCAGGCTGGCGTTCAGGCCCTGCGGCTCGATGTCAACAAGCCGGAGGACGTGGCAGCCGCTGCAGCGCTGGCCCCGGATGTGACACTGGTGATCAACAACGCCGGCATTGCCCAACCGGGAGGTTTTCTTGCAGCCGATAGTGAAGACGTCGCACGACGCATCTTCGAAACCAACTTCTTCGCCGTACTGCGCATGAGCAAGGCCTTCGCGCCCCTCCTCAAAAACAACGGCGGCGGTGCATTGCTCAACGTCCTGTCGGTCGCCTCCTGGGTGAACGGCGGCGAATTGGCAGCCTATTCGGCAAGCAAGTCCGCAGCCTGGTCGCTGACCAATGCCTTGCGTAGCGAACTAGCGGCTCAAAAGACCCAGGTGCTGGGACTGCATATGGCCTACGTCGATACCGATCTCACGCGTGGGTTGGACGCCCCGAAATCCAGCCCGGCGGAGATCGTCAAGCGTGCGCTCGACGGACTCGAATCCGGCCTCGACGAGGTGCTGGCCGATGAGCGCACCCTGCAGGTCAAGCACGGGATGACGGCAGCCAGGCCCAGCTATCTTCCGCAGGCGTCCTGAACCCGAAACCCGGCAAACACAGGGGCAATATTGCCCCGCATTCAACCCAAGGATCACCATGCTCTTCGAACCTCTCATCACACCTGCGATTCAACTCGCCAACCGCACCGTCATGGCGCCGATGACGCGCAGCCGCGCCGTCGATGCCAACACGCCCAACGCATTGATGGCCGAGTACTACGGCCAGCGTGCCACCGCCGGCCTGGTCATCGCCGAGGGGACATCGCCGTCGCCCAACGGCCTGGGCTACCCGCGCATCCCGGGGCTCTTCAACGATGCGCAGGTGCGCGCATGGAAGGCGGTCACCGAGGCGGTCCACGCCAAGGGGGGCAAGATCTTCGTGCAACTCATGCATACCGGTCGCGTGACCCAGGCGGCCAACCTGCCAGCAGGCGCGGAAGTGCTCGGGCCGACGGCTGAGGCCTGCCCTGGCGAGATGTACACCGACACACAGGGCATGCAGCCGCATAGCGTCCCCCGAGCGATGACCGCAACCGACATCGCCCACGTTGTGGAGGAGTACGCAAGGTCGGCCCGGCTCGCCATCGAAGCGGGATTCGACGGCGTCGAACTGCATGCCGCGAACGGCTATCTGATCGAACAATTCCTGAACGCCAATGTGAACCAGCGCACCGACGCCTATGGCGGCAGCATCAACGGCCGCAATCGCTTTGCACTTGAGGTCGCCCGCGCCACGGTAGCCGCCATCGGAGCCCATCGCGTCGGGATCCGGCTGTCGCCTTACGGCGTGTTCAACGGCATGGGCGCCTTCCCCGACGTCGACGCCCAGTACCTGACGCTCACCCAGGAACTCTCGCAGTTGGGCCTGTTGTACATCCACCTGCTGGATCACTCCGCGATGGGCGCACCGCCGGTGCCTGCGGAACTGAAACTTCGCCTCCGCGCCGCGTTCCAGGGCTTGTTTATCCTCGCCGGTGGCTTCGATCGTGCCAGTGCGGAAAGTGCGCTCAAGGCAGGCCAGGCAGACCTCATCGCCTTCGCCCGCCCGTTCCTCGCCAATCCCGACCTGATGGAGCGCATGCGGACCGAAGCGGCACTGAATGCCGTGGACATGGCGACGTTCTACACGCCAGGCCCAAGCGGCTATACCGACTATCCGGCCCTTGCGCAGCAATCCAGTGTGCCGGCATGAGCGGACCTCACCGCGGTGAGGCTGCTTCGCGCCGCTTGTCCTGGCCTTGCGGCTGCGCGCCACAGCTGATTGTTGACGGCACAGTTATGCTTTTCAGCGCGGAACAGCCAGGGTTCCGGCAACAGTGACCCCGCTGCCCGGGAGCACCAAAACGCTATTATTTCAATAGCTTCTTGCGCCCATCAGCTATGGGCTGGAAGGCGATTTGACTGCGAAACCAGCCCAATCGCCCTTGCTCCAGCCCGGCTACAGCTTGGCGATGGACACTTCGGTCGACTTGACCAGCGCCACCACCTCGCTGCCGACAAGCAGCTCCAGCTGATCGACGGAGCGTGTGGTGATGACCGAGGTCACGATGCCCCAGGGTGTTTCGACATCGATTTCGGACACCACGTCGCCGCGGATGATTTCCTTGACCTTGCCGCGGAACTGGTTGCGGACATTGATGGCTTGGATGGACATAAAGGGTTCTCCTTGAACTCTGGTTAAAAAAATGGAAATGTGTGTGGTCAGTCAAACCGCCCAGCGCACGCCGTGCACAGGCGTGCCCGGCCAGGCCAGGTCGGGCTTGTCGTTCGCGGGTTGCTGCAGCACGCGCTTGAGGATCCTGTTTTCAAGCGCGCCAAAACGCGGGTCGTCATGCCGGCGCGGGCGGGCGATGTCTATGCGCTCGTCCAACGCAATGCGGCCGTCCTCGATCAGGATCACGCGGTCAGCCAGTGCCACGGCCTCCTGCACGTCGTGCGTCACCAGCAAGGCGGTAAAGCCGTTTTTTTGCCACAGGCCTTCGATCAGCTGGTGCATCTCTATGCGGGTCAGCGCATCCAGCGCGCCCAGCGGCTCATCAAGCAGCAGCAGACGCGGGTTGTGCACCAGCGCCCTGGCCAGGGACACACGCTGACGCTGTCCACCGGACAGTTTGGCCGGCCAGTCCGGCTGGCGGTCGGCCAGTCCGACCTGCGCCAGCACATCGGCCGCTGCGGCATGGCTACCTTTCGACAAGCCAAGCGTCACGTTGTCGATCACACGGCGCCAGGGCAGCAGGCGCGAATCCTGGAACATGATGCGGGTGTCATCACTCAGCCCTTTCACGTCCCGGCCATCCAGGCGGATGTTGCCCTGCGTGGCGTCTTCCAGTCCGGCGACAAGGCGCAGCAAGGTGGATTTTCCGCAGCCGCTGCGGCCCACGATGGCGACAAACTCACCGGGCTCAATCACCAGTTCGGTGTGCTGCAGCACCTGGCGCTGGCCGTATTTTTTTGACAGGCCGCGTACTTCGAGGCGCACGCCACGGGTTTGGTTTTTTTCAGCAATGGTCATGGGAAATCCTTAAACACCGGCGCTCTGGTAACCGGGATGCCAGCGCAGCCAGTAACGCTCCAGCCCGCGTGCAAACACGTCAGCCAGCTTGCCCAGCAAGGCGTAGAGCAGGATGCCGACCAGCACGATGTCGGTCTGCAAAAACTCGCGTGCGTTCATGGTCAGGTAGCCGATGCCAGACTGCGCCGAAATCGTTTCGGCCACGATCAGGATGACCCACATCAGGCCCAGCGAAAAACGCAGGCCGACCAGGATGGACGACATCGCGCCCGGCAAAATGACTTCGCGGTAAAGCTGCCAGCGCGTCAAGCCGTAGGTGCGGCCCATCTCGATCAGGCCCGGGTCCACATTGCGTATGCCGTGAAAGGTGTTGATGTAGATGGGGAAGAACACCGATACCGCGATCAAAAACAGCTTGGCCGACTCATCAATGCCAAACCACAAAATCACCAGCGGAATCAGCGCCAGCGCCGGGATGTTGCGCACCATCTGTATGGTTGAGTCAAACAGGGTTTCAAAAAACCTCACCGAGCCCGTGAGCAGGCCGACGGCCAGGCCCAGCCCGCCGCCGACAGCCAGTCCGGCCAGTGCACGCCCGGCGCTGACTTTGACATGCGTCCAGAGCTCGCCCGACTCGGACAAGGCCCACGCCGCCTTGATCACCTCCAGCGGCGCGGGCAGCACCCTGGTTGAAAGCCAGCCGACCGATGAGGCGATTTGCCACAGCGCGACCAGCCCAACCGGCACCACCCAGGGCAGCGCACGCTGGCCCAGTTCGCGCAGGAAAGCGGCGGCAGAAAACTGCGGCCAGGCCAGCCCGCCCAGCGGCAAAAACCCCCAGCCCGGTGCGTCCACGGTATCGGGGACCGGTGTCACCTGAAGCTCGCGTACATCGCGTACATCACGTACATGTTCTGTCATGGAAATGCTTTCTTCTGTTGTTTAACTTTGTGAAACCCGCGGCAGGTAGTTGTTCGCCACCACCTCGCCAAAAGGCCCATTCAGGGCCGTGCCCGGCAGCTTGGCCTGCAGCTTGCGCGGCAGCAGCGGAAACACCAGTTCGGCAAAGCGGTAGGCTTCCTCCAGGTGCGGATAACCCGAGAGCACAAAAGTGTCCAGGCCCAGCGCGGCATATTCCTCAATGCGTGCGGCCACGGTTTTGGCATCGCCCACCAGCGCAGTACCGGCACCGCCGCGCACCAGGCCCACGCCCGCCCAGAGATTCGGGCTGATTTCGAGATCCGCCCTGCTCCGCTTTTTTCCGCCTGCATGGAGCGCGGCCATGCGCCGCTGGCCTTCGGAGTCCATGCGCGAGAAAGCGTTTTGTGCCCTGATCACCGTGTCGTCATCCAGCTTGCTGATCAGCCCTTCGGCGGCACGCCAGGCCTCGTCATCGGTCTCACGCACGATGACATGCAGGCGTATGCCGAACCTGACCGTGCGGCCCAGCTTTGCCGCCCTGGCCCGCACATCGGCCACTTTTTTGGCAACTTCGGCGGGCGGTTCTCCCCAGGTCAGATAGGTGTCGACCTGCTCCGCTGCCAGGTCATGCGCGGCTTCCGATGAGCCGCCAAAATACACGGGAGGATAAGGCTGCTGCACTGGCGGGTAAAGCAGCTTGGCGCCCTTCACGCTCAGGTGTTTGCCCTCAAAGTCAAAACTCTCGCCGGCATGGCTGCGCGCAATGATTTCGCGCCAGATGCGTATGAATTCGGCCGACTGCTCGTAGCGCTGCGCATGGTCGAGGTACACGCCATCGCCTTCAAGCTCGGTCTGGTCGCCACCCGTGACCAGGTTGATCAACAGGCGCCCGCCCGAGAGCCGGTCAAACGTCGCCGCCATGCGCGCCGCCAGGCTGGGCTGGTGCAGGCCGGGACGCACGGCCACCAGGAACTTGAGGTTTTTGGTTACCGGCAAAAGGCTGGAAGCCACCACCCACGGGTCTTCGCAGGAGCGGCCCGTGGGGATCAGCACCCCCTCATAACCCAGGGTGTCGGCAGCGACCGCTACCTGCTTGAGGTAGTCATAGCTGACCTGGCGCGCGCCCTCGCCCGTGCCCAGGTAGCGGCTGTCGCCGTGGGTTGGAATAAACCAGAAAACCTGCATGATTGCTCCTGAATTAATAGCTATCTGTGCCCATTGCATAAGCGCAAAGGGCATAAAACATTCAAAATAGAGACTTGACGAACTAACGCGATGCCCGTGTCATCCCGGACTCGATCCGGGATCTATCGCGGATAAATCACCTTCAGTTGCCAGAAGGAAAATAGCCATTCACCCGTGCCGTCTGGATTGCGGGTCAAGCCCGCAATGACAGACATTCAAGGTCATCAGCGGGTCAACTGCGCCACAGAACTGCCACCAGCCCGCCAAACGATGTCGGCGACCTTGACCGGTTTGGGAATCAGGCCGAGTTTTAAAAAGGCATCCGCCACGCGCTGCTGATCCGCCACCGTGGCGACGCTGAGCGGGCTCACCGGCGAAACCGGCCTGCGCTGGATAAACAGGCTGACCACGCCCGCATCCAGCCCGCTGAAGTCGGACACCAGCTTGATGGCCTCCTTGCGTTTGTTCTGCGCAATGCCATCGGCCCGTGTGAGCTCTTCAAGCAAAACCAGCAAGGTCGATTCATGCTGCGTGACAAAGGGGCGCGACGCGAGGTAAAACGAGTTGTTGCTTGACAGCTCCCGGCCGGTGGCCAGTACACGTGGCTTGATGGCGAGTTCGGTTGCCGCATAAAACGGGTCCCAGATGGCCCAGGCATCCACGCTCTTGCGCTCAAACGCGGCCCGCGCATCGGCCGGGGCCAGGTAAATCGGCTGTATGTCGCTCCATTTCAGGCCGGCTTTTTCAACCGCGCGTACCAGCAGGTAATGCGCGCTGGAGCCCTTTTGCAGCGCAATCTTTTTGCCGCGCAGTTCAGCCAGCATGCGCACCGGCGAGTCGTTCAGGACCAGGATGGCGGAGCTGTCGGGTTTGGGTGGTTCGGCGGCGACATACAGCAGGTCCTTGCCGGCGGCCTGCGCAAACACCGGCGGTGAGTCGCCCGTCAGGCCGAATTCCAGGCTGCCGACCGACAGGGCTTCCAGCAGTTGCGGGCCTGCGGGGAATTCGGCCCAGGTCACTTTTGTATCGGGGAAACGCTTTTCAAGCGTGCCCTGCTGCTTGAGGATGACCAGGTTGACGGCTGACTTCTGGTAGCCAATACGCAATTGTTCGGGCGCTTTTTCGGCCCTGGCGGGTGCTTGTGCCTGCGCGCCGGCAAGACCCAAGCCCCAGAGGGCGGCGGTGGTGGCGACGACCTGGAGAAAACGGCGGCGCAATTGCGATGCGGTGGTGTTGCTCATGGTGATGTGTCCTTTGCTTTGTGTTCAGGCTCGTTCAGGGTGCTGGCTTGTAAGCCGCGTCCTTGACGGCGATGGCTTTGGGAATCAGCTTGAGTTCAAAAAATGTGTCGGCGAGCTTTTGCTGGTCGGCAATCACGCTGTCAGGCACCGGCTTGACGTTGAACTCGTAACGCTTGAGGCTGAGTTCGACCACATCGACCGGCAGGCCCTGCAGCGGTGCGATCTGGGCTGCGGCCTGTTTGATGTTGGCCTTGAGCCATTTGCCGCGCTCCACCGAGTCATCAAACAGCGCCTGTATGACTTTGGGGTTCTTTGCGACAAAATGGCGCGCCGCCAGGTAGTACTGGTAGTTGTTGACCACGCCCTTGCCATCGGCCAGAACGCGAGCGCCTATGGCTTTTTCAGCGGCGGCAGAAAACGGGTCCCAGATCACCCAGGCATCAACGTTTTTGCTTTCAAAAGCGGCGCGGGCATCGGCCGGCGGCAGGTACACCGGCTGTATGTCGCTGAGCTTGAGGCCGTTTTTCTCAAGCAGCTTCACCAGCAGGTAGTACACATTGCTGCCCTTGTTGAGCGCCACTTTTTTGCCCTTGAGCTCGGCAACGGATTTGATGGTCGAATCCCTGGGCACCAGGATGGCTTCGGCCTCGGGCGCTGCCGGGTCATAGCCGATATAGGCAAACTGCGCGCCCGCGGCCTGGGCAAAGATGGGCGGCGCTTCGCCGACATAACCCACATCCACCGCGCCCAGGTTCAGGCCTTCCAGCAGTTGCGGGCCGGCCGGGAACTCAATCCACTTGACGCCTGCATTAAGCGGCGCCAGGCGCTTTTCCAGCGTGCCCTGCGCCTTTTGCAGCACAAACAGGCTGGCCGCCTTCTGGTAGCCGATGCGCAGTTCAACCCTGTCCTGCGCCCGGGCCACCGGCAACAGCAAGAGGCTGACGGCCAACGCCAGAGCTGCCGTGAACAGGATGATCCAAGCGAATTTTTTCAAGCCCTTGCGGGTGCCTGGCTGGCGCACCGGAGTTGCCGGATTTGGGGTACTTTCAGATGTCATGGGAAGGCCTTTTTTGTCTGGTTTCGATCTGCGCCGGCAAGGCTCTGCCCTGCTGCATGCGCAACACTTTTTCTGTATGAAGGGATGGGCTGGCAGGCATCCCCCGGGTGCCTGCGTGGGGTGTCAGACGCTACATCGCACCCGGGAAAACGGCACGGGCTCAAACCCGGCCGTGGCCGGCATTCGAAGGCCTTCCTGCAGCAACCGGCCGACCGACTCGTCCAGCCGGGCCGCGACCTCGGGGCCGACGGCATAGGTCTTGTCCGCGGCCTGCGGAACCTGGGCATCGACGGCGTACACGCCCGGCAGGATGTGGCGTGCCGACAGCGCCTGCAGCACAGGCCGCAAGGCATAGTCAAGCGCCAGCATGTGGTGCGGGCTGCCACCGGTGGCCAGCGGCAGCACGGTTTTATCCTTCAGCGCGGTCTGCGACAACAGGTCCAGGAAGACCTTGAGCACACCGCTGTAGGCCGCCTTGTAGACCGGCGTGGACACCACGATGGCCTGCGCCCTGGCCACCTGGGCAATCGCTTTGACCACCAGTGGATGGCTCCAGTCCGCCAGCAGCAAGGCCGATGCAGGCAGCTCGCGGATGTTCAGGCGTTCAACGGCCACGCCTTTGTGGCGAAGCAGCCTTTGCTCGACGGCATCGAGCAGCGCCGCCGAACGCGACTGTTCTGACGGGCTGCCTGCAATCAGCAACGCGGTGGCTTGCACGGACATTTTTTTCTTCTCCCTGATTTGCCTGTAGTCGCGAAAGCAATCGTCAAAGTAATCGCAAAAAGCCCGTGCCTATTTCCTCACATAGATCTGGTCAAACGATGCGCCATCGGCAAAGTGTTCCTTGTCGGCCTTGGCCCAGCCGCCAAAGCTCTGGTCTATGGTGAACAGGTTCAGTTTGGCGAACTGTTTGGCGTACTTGGTCTTGGCTTTTTCGGAAACCGCCGGGCGGTAGAAGTTTTTGCCGGCAATGTCCTGGCCTTCTTCGGAATAAAGGTATTTCAGGTATTCCTCGGCGACGGTGCGTGTGCCCCTTTTGTCGACGTTTTTATCCACCACGGCCACCGCAGGCTCGGCCAGGATGCTGATGGACGGTGCAATCACGTCGAACTTCGCGCCGAATTCTTTCTCCAGCAGGTAGGCTTCGTTTTCCCAGGCAATCAGCACATCGCCCTGGGCGCGCTGGGCAAAGGTGATGGTCGATCCGCGTGCGCCGGTATCCAGCACCGGCACGTTGCCGTAAAGCTTGGCCACAAAATCCTTGGCCTTGGCGTCGCCGCCGTATTTGCGTTTGGCAAACTCCCAGGCAGCCAGGTAGTTCCAGCGCGCGCCGCCCGAGGTCTTGGGGTTGGGCGTGATCACGCTGACACCGGGCTTGACCAGGTCATCCCAGTCCCTGATGCCCTTGGGGTTGCCCTGGCGCACCACCAGCACGATGGTCGAGGTGTAGGGCG
>JAZKCE010000005.1:0-70467 GCA_040388255.1 Pseudomonadota bacterium
CCGTCTTGATGGTTTCCAGGTAGTAATCGGCGTCCATGTCGAGCACGGCGTTGTATTCGTCGTAGAACTTGCGGTGCACTTCGGCGCTGACATCGTCGCCCTTGACCAGGTCCTTGAAATAATCAAAGTGGCTCTTGGCATGGTGGTCCGGGTTCATGGCCACAAAACCGGTGTGCTGCAAAAAGCCGGGGTAGACGCGGCGGCCCGCGCCCGGGAAGTTGCTGGGCACGCGGAAGATCACATTGTTTTCAAACCACTCGTAGCTCTTGTTCATGGCCAGGTTGTTGACGGCCGTGGGCGACTTGCGCGCGTCAATCGGGCCACCCATCATGGTCATGGACAGCGGCGTGGTTTCGCCGCGCGAGGCCATCAGGGAAATGGCGGCAAACACCGGCACGGTGGGCTGGCAGACGCTGATGACGTGGCAGTTGCCATAGATGTCCTGCAGGTGGCGTATGAACTCCTCGACGTAATTGACGTAGTCATCGAGGTGAAATTCGCCGCCGGACAGCGGCACGGTGCGCGCGTTTTTCCAGTCGGTGATGTAGACCTTGTGGTCTTTCAGCATGGTCTTGACGGTGTCGCGCAGCAAGGTCGCGTAGTGGCCGGACAGCGGCGCGACGATCAGGACGGCCGGCTGGCCCTTGAGTTTGGCAAGGGTGGCGGTGTCATCGGAAAAACGCTTGAAGCGGCGCAGTTCGCAAAACGGCTTGTCGATTTCAACCCGCTCGTGGATGGCGATGCTGGTGCCGTCAACGTCAATCGTCTTGATGTCGAACTCAGGCTTTTCGTAGTCCTTGCCCAGGCGGTAGATCAGGCTGTAACCGGCGGCCACGCGCTGGGCAAACGGGTTTTGCCCCATGGGCGACAGCGGGTTGCCGTAGAGCTTTGCGGCGGCCTGCGCAAAGTCAACAAAGGGTTCCATCAGCGTGCGCTGGGTTTCATAAACTTGGTACAGCATGGGGCAAACCTTTGGTGAGTTCTGGTTTAAATTAATAAGTAAACCGAATATGTTGCAGTGCAATATAACAGGCGCCGGCCCCCACCGGTTTGAGGATAACCACTAATTTAATGGCCGAACAAGAGCGTTTTGAGCGCTAAAGCAGCCCGGTCGCGGTTTTTGCCACTGGTCTGGTGCGTCAAACAGCTGCTTCCCGCCTTGTCCTTTGCCGGTCAGGCTTTATCTGAACGGCTTAACATTCCAGCATTACAAATGCCCCGCCATGGCCATCAAGGCGGGGGCATTACCCTGATGACTACACTGCCCCAGGAAAAAGACCATGCTCCCCATTAACGACGTCACGGCCATAGAGCGCATCGCCTCCCTCAAAAAATCCGAAAGAATGCCGGTGCTGTTTCTTGGCCATGGCAGCCCCATGAATGCAATCGGCGACAACGAATACAGGCGCAGCTGGCAGGCGCTGGGGGCTGAATTCGGCTCAAAAATGCCCAGGCCGCAGCTGATTTTGTGTATCTCTGCCCACTGGCTGACCGAGGGCTGGTGGCTTACAGGCATGAACAAGCCCAAAACCATCCACGACTTCGGCGGTTTCCCGCAGGAGCTGTTTGACCAGCAATACCCCGCACCCGGCGATACGCCAGCGGCGCAGGCCATCAGCCAGCTGGTCAGGCAGCGCGCTTCGGCGCCGCTGGGCCTGGACATGAACGAGTGGGGCCTGGACCACGGGACCTGGTCGGTGCTCAAGCCCATGTTCCCCGATGCGGATATCCCGGTGCTACAGCTCAGCATGGATTACAGCCGCGCGCCCGAGGACCACTACGCGCTGGCGCGGCAGCTGATGGCGCTGCGCGACCGCGGCGTGCTGATCGTCGGCAGCGGCAACATCGTGCACAACCTGCGCCAGATGCAGCGCGGCGCGTCCGGCAACCAGGCTTACGACTGGGCGCTGGAGTTCGACCAGACGATTGGCGGCTACATGCAGCAGGGCAACCTGGCGGCCCTGCAGAACTTCCAGAAACTCGGGCAGGTCGCCAAAATGGCGCACCCTACCCATGAGCACTACCTGCCCCTGCTGTATGCGGCCGGCGCCGTGGATGCGAAGGAGCCCATGCGGTTTTTCAACACCAATTTCCAGGGCGGCTCGATTTCGATGCGCTCTGCCATCTGGGGTTGAGTTGATGGTGCTATATTTTTAATAGCTGGCTGCGCGCGTCGCTATTGGGTTAGGGCCGTATTTAATGTAAAAAACCGCCTCATGGGGCGGTTTTTTGTTGCCCGGAAAGCTGTTTTCAGGCTTTCGGGGCTCGGTCGGGCGCCGGAGACGCTTTTTAGATGACCTTGGCAATCGCTGCGCAGACGTAGTCGATGTTTTTGCTGTTCAGCGCGGCCACGCACATGCGGCCGGTGTCGGTGCCGTAAATGCCGAATTCGCTGCGCAGGCGCACCATCTGGTCCTTGTTCAGGCCGGAGTAGCTGAACATGCCGATCTGCGTGGTGATAAAGCTCATGTCCTGCTTGACGCCGGCGGCTTTCAGGCCGTCGACCAACTTTTGGCGCATGGCCTTGATGCGCACGCGCATCTCGGTCAGTTCTTCTTCCCACTGGGCGCGCAGGGCAGGGGTGTTGAGCACGGTGGCGACCACGGTGCCGCCGTGGATCTGCGGGTTGCTGTAGTTGGTGCGGATCACCAGCTTGAGCTGGGACAGCACGCGGTCGGCTTCTTCCTTGCTTTCGCACAGCACCGACAGGGCGCCCACACGCTCGCCGTAGAGGCTGAAGCTCTTGGAGAAGGACGTCGAGACAAAAAAGCTCAGGCCGGCGGCGACAAACTTGCCGATCACGGCGCCGTCTTCCTTGATGCCGTGGCCAAAACCCTGGTAGGCCATGTCGAGGAAAGGCGTGAGTTTGCGTGCCTTGACGGCCGCAATCACCTGGTCCCACTGGGCGGCGGTGATGTCGTAGCCGGTCGGGTTGTGGCAGCAGGCGTGCAGCACGACGATGGTGCCGGCCTCGGCGGCGTTCAGCGCGGCCAGCATGCCGTCGAAATTGACGCCGCGTTTGGCTGCATCGTAGTAAGGGTGGCTTTCGACCACAAACCCGGCCTGGGTGAACAGGGCGCGATGGTTTTCCCAGCTCGGGTCGGAAATCAGCACCTTGGCTGTGGGCAGCAGTTTTTTCAGGAAGTCGGCGCCGATTTTCAGGCCGCCGGTGCCGCCGATGCCCTGGGCGGTGGCCACGCGGCCGCTTTTGACGGGCTCGCTGTCGGCGCCGAACACCAGCGACTTGACGGCGGCGTCGTAGGCGGCAATGCCGTCAATCGGCAAATAACCGCGTGCCTTGGGGGATTCCATCATCAGTTTTTCCGCGGCCTGTACGCAGGCCAGCAGGGGCAGCTTGCCGTTGTCGTCGTAGTACACGCCCACGCCCAGGTTGACCTTGTTAGGGTTGGTGTCGGCATTGAACTGCTCGTTGAGACCCAGGATGGGGTCGCGTGGGGCCATTTCGACTGCGGTAAACAAAGACATGGAGATCCTTAAAAAGTAAAAAAGTCGTATGCTGCTCGGTTGTCCTCGATTTTAGCGGGGCTTGACAGAGGTTTTTATGCCAGAAGCTTTGGAAGTCATTACCGATACCTTTGATTCCCCGAATTCACCGCCCCAGGGCACGTTTGCAAGCTTTCCCGACTCGCCGTTCGAGCTGTTCCAGCCCTATATGCCCGCGGGCGACCAGCCCGTGGCGATTGACAAGCTGGTCGAGGGCGTCAATGACGGCGAGGTGTTCCAGACCCTGCTGGGCGTAACGGGCTCCGGCAAGACCTACACCATGGCCAATGTGATCGCGCGCCTGGGGCGTCCGGCCATCGTGTTTGCGCCCAACAAGACCCTGGCGGCGCAGTTGTACAGCGAGTTCCGCGAGTTTTTCCCGAAAAACGCGGTGGAGTATTTCGTCAGCTACTACGACTACTACCAGCCCGAGGCCTATGTGCCGCAGCGCGACCTGTTCATCGAAAAGGACTCGGCGATCAACGAGCACATCGAGCAGATGCGCCTGTCGGCCACCAAGAGCGTGCTGGAGCGGCGCGACACCATCATCGTCGGCACCGTCAGTGCGATTTACGGCATAGGCGCGCCCGAGGATTACACGCAGATGCGTTTTATCGCCCGCGTCAGCGACAAGATGGGCCAGCGCGACGTGATCGCGCGCCTGATCCGCATGCAGTATTCGCGCAATGACCAGGATTTTTCACGCGGGACCTTCCGCGTGCGCGGCGATGTGATCGACGTGTTCCCGGCCGAACATTCCGAGCTGGCGCTGCGCATCGAACTGTTTGACGACGAGATCGAGTCCTTGCAGTTGTTCGATCCGCTCACAGGCCGCATCCGGCAAAAAGTGCCGCGTTTTGTGGTCTACCCGAAAAGCCATTACGTGACACCGCGCGACAAGGTCATGATGGCGGTTGAAACCATCAAGCTGGAGCTGTCCGAGCGCGTGGCCCAGTTTGTCTCGGAGGGCAAGCTGGTCGAGGCGCAGCGCATAGAGCAGCGCACCCGGTTTGACCTGGAAATGCTGAGCGAAATCGGCCACTGCAAGGGCATTGAGAACTACACCCGCCATTTGAGCGGCGCGGCGCCGGGTTCGGCGCCGTCCACGCTGTGCGACTATCTGCCCAAGGATGCGCTGATGTTCCTCGATGAGAGCCACGTCATGATCGGCCAGCTCAACGCCATGTACAACGGTGACCGCTCGCGCAAGACCACGCTGGTGGAATACGGCTTTCGCCTGCCGAGCGCGCTGGACAACCGGCCGCTCAAGTTCGAAGAGTTTGAAAGCAAGATGCGGCAGGCGATTTTTGTCTCTGCCACCCCGGCCGCTTATGAGCAGGAGCATTCCGGCCAGGTGGTCGAGCAGGTGGTGCGCCCCACCGGCCTGGTGGATCCTGAAGTTGAGGTCAGGCCGGCCACCAATCAGGTGGATGACGTGCTGCAGGAAATCCGCATACGCGTCGATAAAAACGAACGTGTGCTGATCACCACGCTGACCAAACGCATGGCCGAGCAGCTCACAGACTACCTGACCGACAACGGCGTGAAGGTGCGTTACCTGCACAGCGATGTGGACACGGTCGAACGCGTGGAGATTTTGCGTGACCTGCGCCTGGGGGCTTTTGACGTGCTGGTGGGCATCAATTTGCTGCGCGAAGGCCTGGATATTCCCGAGGTGTCGCTGGTGGCCATCCTGGACGCCGACAAGGAGGGCTTTTTGAGGTCGGAGCGCAGCCTGATACAAACCATAGGCCGGGCCGCGCGCAACCTTAATGGCCGGGCGATTCTGTATGCCGACCGCATCACCGACTCGATGAAAAAGGCCATGGGCGAGACCGAGCGCAGGCGCAACAAGCAGATTGCCTTCAACCTGGAGCACGGCATCACGCCACGCAGCATCGTCAAGCGCATCAAGGACCTGATCGACGGGGTCTACAGCGAAAAATCCGGCAAGGAAGCCGACAAGCTCCAGATGCAAAAGGCGCTGGTCGAGGACATGAGCGAGAAAGACATCGCGCGCGAGATCAAGCGGCTTGAAAAGCAGATGGTCGAACACGCGAAAAACCTCGAATTCGAAAAGGCCGCCAAGGTCAGGGACCAGTTGCACATCCTCAAGCAGCAGGCTTTCGGTGCGCCCGGGACGGACAATGTGTTGCCGGTACTGGCGGCAAATCCAGATCGGCTTTAGCATTATTTGCACCAACTTGGTGCAAATAATCGGCATTTCTACGGGTTAGCCCGCACCTTTTCTGGCACCCCCGGGGCGCCGGAAGATGGTCGGTGGTATACTTGACGAATTCAGTCAGGAACACTTACATAACAAAAAGCCCCCGCGATGAATGGTTGACTGGCCTGGGCGGCTGGAGGAAGAGTTCCCTGGGAGCCACAAGTTTTCAGGGCCACAACGAAAGTTGATGACAGTCAAGCCATTTAAAAGGAGCTTGTTATGCGCCTCACAACCAAAGGCCGCTTTGCGGTCACCGCCATGATTGATCTGGGCCTGCGCCAGAACAATGGCCCTGTTACCTTGGCCGCCATCAGCCAGCGCCAGCAGATTTCCCTGTCCTACCTTGAGCAGCTGTTCGGCAAATTGCGGCGCCACGAGCTGGTCGAGTCCACCCGTGGACCGGGCGGCGGCTACACGCTGGGCCGCAAGGCCTCCGAAATCACGGTCGCCGACATCATTGTGTCGGTCGATGAACCGATTGACGCCACGCAATGCGGCGGCAAGGAAAACTGCCTGGGCGAAGGCGGCCGCTGCATGACGCACGAGTTGTGGGCATCGCTGAACAGCCGCATGGTGGAGTTTCTTGATTCCGTGACCCTGCAAAAGCTGGTGGAAGACCAGCTGGCCAAGGGCGTGGTGATAGAGAACACCCCCATGGTAAAAAAGGCCATTTTTACAGCGCCTGTGGCCAAGCCCATGCGCGTGAATGCGCCCAATTCCGTGTTCGCTTTGGGTAATGCCTTTTCAAAATCCTGACCCTGGCGGGGCGCCATGCGGGCCCTGCCGGTTTTGACCTGCGTGCATTGACCTGATTTTTTTAAGAAGCTGCCAGCCAGCCGTTCATATTAAAGAGCTAGCCAAATGGAAACCCCACATTTCCCGATTTACATGGACTACAGCGCCACCAACCCCTGCGACCCGCGGGTGGTGGACGCCATGATTCCCTGGTTGCGTGAGCATTTCGGCAACCCGGCCTCGCGTAGCCATGCCTGGGGCTGGGAAGCGGAAGCCGCGGTTGAAAAAGCCCGCGAGCAGATTGCCGACCTGATAGGCGCCGACCCGCGCGAGATTGTCTGGACCAGCGGCGCAACCGAGTCCAACAACCTGGCGCTCAAGGGCGCGGCGCATTTCTACAAGAGCAAGGGCAAACACATCATCACGGTGAAAACCGAGCACAAGGCTGTGCTCGACACCTGCCGTGAACTGGAGCGCCAGGGTTTTGAGGTGAGTTACCTCGACGTGCAGGCCGATGGCTTGCTGGACCTGGAAGTGCTCAAGGCCGCGATCCGGCCCGACACCATCCTGGTCAGCGTGATGTTCGTCAACAACGAAATCGGCGTGATCCAGGACGTCGCCGCGATTGGCGCCCTGTGCCGCGAAAAAGGCATTATTTTCCATGTGGACGCCGCGCAGGCGACCGGCAGGGTGGACATCGACCTGGCGACCTTGCCAGTGGACCTGATGAGCCTGACCTCGCACAAGACCTATGGCCCCAAAGGTATTGGCGCGCTGTACGTTCGCCGCAAACCGCGGGTTCGCCTGGAAGCGCAAATGCACGGTGGCGGCCATGAGCGCGGCATGCGTTCGGGCACGCTGCCTACGCACCAGTGCGTTGGCATGGGCGAGGCCTACCGCATCGCCAAGGCAGAGATGCATGAAGAGAACAAGCGCATCCTGGCCCTGCATGAGCGCATGCTCAATGGCCTGAAAGATGTCGAGGAAGTCTTCCTCAACGGCCATGCTGAAAAACGCGTGCCGCACAACCTCAACATGAGTTTCAACTATGTCGAGGGCGAGTCGCTGATCATGGGTATCAAGGGTCTGGCCGTATCCAGCGGGTCCGCCTGCACCTCGGCCAGCCTGGAGCCCAGTTATGTGCTGCGCGCCCTGGGCCGCAGCGACGAGTTGGCACACAGCAGCCTGCGCATGACGATTGGCCGCTGGAGCACCGAGGAAGAGATCGATTACGCGGTGGCCACCATCAAGGAAAACGTGGCCAAGCTGCGTGAACTCTCCCCGCTGTGGGAAATGTTCAAGGACGGTGTTGATTTGTCCACCATCCAGTGGGCTGCTCACTAAGCAGCGCAGATACTTAAAGAGGTACACAAAATGGCATACAGCGAAAAAGTGGTAGACCACTACGAACACCCCCGCAATGTCGGCTCTTTTGAAAAGGGCGACGAAACGGTAGGCACCGGCATGGTCGGCGCGCCCGCTTGCGGCGACGTGATGAAGCTGCAGATCAAGGTCAACCCGGTCACCGGCGTGATCGAGGATGCGCGCTTCAAGACCTATGGCTGCGGTTCGGCGATTGCCTCCAGCTCGCTCGTCACCGAGTGGGTCAAGGGCAAAACGCTGGACGAGGCGGCAAGCATCAAGAACAGCGCCATCGCTGAAGAACTGGCGCTGCCGCCGGTCAAGATTCACTGCTCCATCCTGGCCGAAGACGCCATCAAGGCGGCGGTGAACGATTACAAGCAAAAGCACATGCAAGCTGCTGCGGCTTGAGTTGCTCAAGACCAATGCGAACTGATTTTCGGGTGAGTTAAAAAATGTCCGTAACCCTGACTGATGCCGCAGCCCGCCACGTGACCCGCTACATGTCCAAACGCGGCAAGGGTGTGGGCGTGCGTCTGGGCGTCAAGACCACCGGCTGTTCCGGCCTGGCGTACAAACTTGAATATGCCGATGAAATCGCACCCGAAGACGTGGTGTTCGAGGACAACGGCGTGAAGGTGCTGGTCGACCCCAAAAGCATGGCTTACATCGACGGTACCAAGCTTGATTTTGTGCGCGAAGGCCTGAACGAAGGCTTCAAGTTCATCAACCCCAATGAGCGTGACCGCTGCGGGTGTGGAGAATCTTTTCGGGTATGAAGCTACTGCGCGGGCTTCATGCGTCGTTGCAGCCCCAAGAAAATCCTCACGTACCTGAGTACGCTCCGGTTTTCTTCGGGCGCCCGCGCCTAGCCTGAACCCCGCTCGCTACGCTTCCTACGCCGAAAAGAGCGTCGGTTACATGAATCTTCAATCCAACGACTTCGAGCTTTTCGGCCTTCCCATGCAATTTGCGCAGGACCGCGCGGCGATTGACGCCCGCTGGAAAGAACTGCAGCGCGAGGCGCATCCCGACCGGTTCGCCGCGCAGGGTGCCGCCGCCCAGCGCGTGGCCATGCAGTGGTCGGTGCGCATCAACGAGGCCTACCAGCGGCTCAAGAACCCCCTGAAGCGGGCCAGCTACTTGTGCGAGCTGCACGGCGCGCCGATCAATGCGGAAACCAACACCGCCATGCCGCCCGATTTCCTGCTGCAGCAAATGGAATTGCGGGAAGCGCTCGATGACGCCCAAACGCTTGAAGACCTGGATCAAATAGCCTCCCGGTCGGTGTCAAGCGGGCGCGAGCAGCTATCAAAAATAGAGCAGATGATTGACGTCAAAAAAGATTTCCCGGCGGCGGCCCAGCAGGTCAGAAGCCTTATGTTTATAGAGCGTTTTGCCAGTGAGGTCGATGCGCGCATCGACCAACTGGGACAATAAGCAAGAGCCCCCAAGAAAACCACATGGCACTCCTCCAGATATCCGAACCCGGCCAGACGCCGGACCCGCACCAGCGACGCATTGCCATCGGCATTGACCTAGGCACCACCCATTCGCTGGTTGCCAGCGTGCGCAATGGCGTGTCCGAATGCCTGCCGGACGGCGAAGGCCGCGTGATCCTGCCCAGCGTGGTGCGCTACCTGGATGCGGAGCGCCGGCAGATCGGCTTTGAGGCTTTGGCGGCGCAGGTCGAGGACCCGCGCAACACCATCTCGTCCGTCAAGCGCCTGATGGGTCGCGGCATCAACGACATAGGCAACCGCTCGCAGCTGCCCTACCAGCTGATCGACAAGCCCGGCATGGTCACGCTGCAAACCGTGGCCGGTGAAAAAAGCCCGGTCGAGATCAGCGCTGAAATTCTCGCCACGCTGCGTTTCCGGGCCGAAGACACTTTTGATGAGGACATCTACGGCGCCGTCATCACCGTGCCCGCCTACTTCGATGATGCGCAGCGCCAGGCGACCAAGGATGCCGCGCAGCTGGCCGGCCTGAATGTGTTGCGGCTCATCAATGAGCCCACGGCGGCCGCGATCGCTTACGGCCTGGACAACGCCAGCGAAGGCATTTACGCCATCTACGACCTGGGCGGCGGAACCTTTGATATTTCCATCCTGCGCTTGAGCCAGGGTGTGTTTGAAGTGGTGGCCACCGGCGGCGACTCCGCATTGGGCGGCGATGACTATGACCGCGCACTGGTCGAGTGGACGCTGTCCAAGGCCGGCCTGGCGGCGGATACCATGACGCCCGCCGACAAGGCCGCGCTGCTGCGCGCCGCACGTGCCTGCAAGGAGGCGCTGTCGGTGTCGGCGCCTGTGTCGTTCTCGGTCCAGCTGAGCAAGGCACTGCTTAATTTTGAAATGAAAGCGGAAGATTTTGAAACCGCGACGGCCCACCTTACCCAGCGTACGCTGACGGCGGCGCGCAAGGCCTTGCGTGACGCCGGGCTGGCCAAGGACGAGGTTCAGGGTGTGGTGCTGGTGGGCGGTTCGACGCGCATGCCGCAGGTGCGCAAGGCGGTTGCCAGCTTTTTTGGCCGTGAGCCGTTGACCAACCTGAATCCCGACGAGGTCGTGGCATTGGGTGCCGCGATTTCGGCCAACCAATTGGCCGGCAATAACACCGGCGCCGACCTGTTGCTGCTCGACGTGATCCCGCTGTCGCTGGGCATTGAGACCATGGGCGGCCTGGTCGAGCGCATCGTGCCGCGCAACCAGACCATTCCCACGGCCATGGCGCAGGACTTCACCACCTACCAGGACGGCCAGACCGCACTGGCCCTGCATGTGGTGCAGGGCGAACGCGACCTGGTGGCCGACTGCCGCAGCCTGGCCCGCTTCGAGCTGCGCGGCATACCGCCCATGGTTGCCGGGGCGGCGCGCATACGCGTGACGTTTACCGTCGATGCCGATGGCCTGCTCAGCGTCAATGCCAAAGAGCAGGTCAGCGGCGTCGAAGCCCGCATTGACGTGAAACCCTCCTATGGCCTGTCGGACGAGGAGATCGCCCGCATGCTACAGGACAGTTTCTCCACCGCCCAGCAGGACATGCAGGCGCGCGCGCTGGCCGAGGCGCAGGTCGATGCGGACCGCATGATTCTGGCCACGCAGAGCGCCCTGGCCGCAGACGCCGACCTGCTCAGCCCGAATGAGCGGGCGCAGGTTGACAGCCTGATGGCGGGGCTGGCCGATACGCGTGTACACGGCGATGCGGCCGCCATAGAAGTGGCGACCCAGGCGCTGGCCAAGGGCACCGAGGCTTTTGCCGCGCAACGCATGAACCGGGGCATCCAAAAAGCCCTGGCCGGAAAAAACATAGAGGCCGTCTAGGCGCGTGCCCAGACCAGGCCCCAAAAGGATAGACACCATGCCCGTCATCAAGATACTTCCCCATCCCGAGTACTGCCCGCAGGGCGCCGAAATCAGCGCGCCCGCCGGCACGTCCATCTGCGAGGCCCTGCTCGACAACAAGGTCAATATCGAGCACGCCTGTGATATGAGCGCCGCCTGCACCACCTGCCATGTGGTTGTGCGCGAGGGCTTCAACTCGCTCAACGAGCTGGATGAAACCGAAGAAGACCTGCTGGACCGCGCCTGGGGCCTGGAGCCCAATTCGCGCCTGAGCTGCCAGGCCATCCTGGCGCAGGCGGACGTGACGGTGGAGATACCGAAGTACTCCATCAACCACGCCAAAGAGCTTCACTAGCCTCCACGCCCGGCACTGCCTGTCCTCGCTGCCCCCCGAGGGGGCGCGGTCGCCTTGGGGCGGCCCCGGCGGCGACCCTTCATCGCTCCGTTACCATCACACAATGCGCCAAATTGTTCTAGACACTGAAACCACCGGTTTGTCCGCCGAGAACGGCGACCGCATCATTGAAATCGGCTGTGTTGAGCTGACGGCCCGCAAGCTGACGGGCAACAACAAGCACTTTTACCTGAACCCCGAGCGGGACAGCCACGAGGATGCCCTCAAGGTTCACGGCATCAGCAATGAGTTTCTGAAAGACAAGCCGAAGTTCGCCGCCATCGCGGACGAGTTGCTGGACTATCTCCGGGATGCCGAGATCATCATCCACAACGCGCCGTTCGACGTGAGCTTTTTGAACAAGGAGCTGGAGCTGATCGGCCGACCGGCCATCAAGCACTGCGTGGCCAAGGTCACTGACAGCCTGATGATGGCCAAGGAGATGTTCCCGGGCAAGCGCAACTCGCTGGATGCCTTGTGCGACCGCCTGGAAGTGGACAATTCGGGCCGCACGCTGCACGGCGCCTTGCTGGATGCCGAGCTGCTGGCCGACGTCTACATCAACCTCACGCGCGGGCAAAACAGCCTGATGATGGATGTGGGGGGCGCGACGCAAAGCGGTGACGACCTGCCGGCGGTGGACCTGAGCAAAATCGAGCTGCCTTTGCTGCTGGCCAATGAGCAGGAGATCGCCGATCATGAAAAATTGCTGGCCGATATCGACAAGGCCAGCAAGGGAAAAACGGTTTGGCGTGCCGTGCCGGCCTGAATTTTAAAAAACCGGCGCGAAACCGCATATAATCATAGGCTGACCGATAGGGCGGTTAGCTCAGGGGTAGAGCACTGCATTCACACTGCAGGGGTCGCAAGTTCGAAACTTGCACCGCCCACCAGAATTTCAGCGCAGCATAAAAAAAGCCAAGTCATCTGACTTGGCTTTTTGCTTTCTGCTTTCTGTTGCAGCAAGGGGGCGCTTACAACACCTCGCTGGCAAAGTCCGCCAGCCTGGAGCGCTCACCGCGTGCCAGCGTGATGTGCCCGCCATGCGGCCAGCCCTTGAAACGGTCCACCGCGTAAGTCAGTCCAGATGAGCCCTCGGTGAGGTAAGGCGTGTCGATCTGCGCCAGGTTGCCCATGCAAATGATCTTGGTGCCGGGGCCGGCGCGCGTGATCAGCGTTTTCATCTGCTTGGGCGTCAGGTTTTGCGCCTCGTCGATGATGACGTACTTGTTCAGGAAGGTGCGGCCGCGCATGAAGTTCATGCTTTTGACCTTGATGCGCGAACGGATCAGCTCATTGGTGGCGGCGCGGCCCCATTCACCGGAGCCGTTGTCGGTTTTACCCAGCACTTCCAGGTTGTCATCCAGCGCGCCCATCCAGGGGCCCATTTTTTCTTCCTCGGTGCCAGGCAGGAAACCGATGTCTTCACCGACGGACACCGTAGCGCGCGTCATGATGATCTCAGTGTAGCGGCGGTCGTCCAGCACCTGCGTCAGGCCGCTGGCCAGCGCCATCAGCGTTTTGCCGGTGCCTGCCGTACCTGCCAGGGTGACGAAATCCACTTCCGGATCCATCAGCAGGTTCATTGCAAAGTTTTGCTCGCGGTTACGGGTGGTTACGCCCCACACGGCGTTTTTGAGGTGGTTGTAGTCTTTCAGGGTTTTCAGCACCGCTGTTTTGGCCCGGATTTCGGTCACGCGCGCATACAGGGGCGGCTCGCCCGGGGCTTCGAAAAACACAAACTGGTTGATCAGCAGGCTGGCCACAATCGGGCCCGTGATCCGGTAGAAGGTGTGGCTGCCCTGTTGCCAGCTTTCTATGGTTTTGCTCTGCCGTGTCCAGAAGTCGGCGGGCAGGGCCAGCGCGCCCGAATACAGCAGGTCGCCGTCTTCCAGCGTCTTGTCGTTCTGGTAGTCGTCCGTGGCCAGGCCCAGCGCCCTGGCCTTGACGCGCATGTTGATGTCCTTGGACACCAGCACCACCTCGCGTGGCGCGTATTCCTTGCGCAGGGCCTCGACCACGCCCAGGATCTGGTTGTCCGCCTTGCCTTGCGGCAGGCTCATGGGCAGTGTGTAGTCCAGCGGCTTGGTCTGGAAAAACAGGCTGCCACCGGCCTCGCGGTGGCCGGTGGTGTCGAGTTTCAGGCCCTTGGCGATGTCGGCGCCGGTGGCGCCGGCCAGCGCGTCCAGCGTACGGCTGGTCTGGCGGGCATTGCGGGCGACCTCGGTCATGCCTTTTTTGTGCCCGTCGAGCTCTTCGAGCACGATCATGGGCAAAAAGATGTCGTGTTCCTCAAACCGGAACAGGCACATCGGGTCGTGCATCAGCACATTGGTATCGAGCACAAACAGTTTTGCCGGCCCGGTATGTTTGGTCTTTTTCGGCCTGACGGCTGGCTGGGCCGTCGCAATGCTCTCTTTTTTATAGCTGCCTGCGCTGGTCTTTGTTGGGCTGGCGGGCTCTTTCTTGCTGAAAGCGACGGGATGATCGCCGCCGCTGGCGGTGCGGCTGTCAAACAGGTCCAGTACGGGTGGCTTCTGGGCGGATTCAGCGTTTTCCGTTTTTCGTGCAACCTTGGAGGGCGAGCGGGCTGGCGCATCCAGCGCGTCGGTGGAGAGCAGGGCGGCACGTTTGGTCGGGGCGGGGGGCAAGGGCATAGTGCTTGTAACTCTCTAAAAGAAGGTTCCAGAAGTGAAAAAGCCGCCTTGAGTCCAGGGCGGCTTTTTCTTTGAACGCGGTCGTGAAACTCAACAGCATGGCTTCATTATGCACAACTCATGTGACGGGGCAATCGACGCTTGCGGGCATTGTTGCGCGACGGCCTCAAAACGTTTTCAGGCGGCTTTTTTGAGCGCCTTGACGGCCTTGAGCACGTCGTCGACATGGCCGGGCACCTTCAGGCCGCGCCACTCTTCTTTCAGGATGCCATCGGCGCCTATCAGGAAGGTGCTGCGCTCTATGCCTTTAACCTTTTTGCCGTACATGATCTTGTTTTTGACCACACCGAACATGTGGCACATTTTTTCTTCGGTGTCGGCAATCAGCTCGAAGGGGAGTTCAAGCTTGGACTTGAACTCGTCGTGCGACTTCATGTTGTCGCGTGACACGCCAAACACGGTCGCACCGGCCTTGACAAAGTCCTTGTAGCGATCACGGAATTGCATGGCTTCGGTGGTGCAGCCCGGTGTGTTGTCTTTGGGGTAGAAGTACAGGACAACGACCTTGCCCATGTGGGATTGGTTGGAAACCTTCACGCCGCCTGTGGCGTTCGCTTCAAATTCGGGGAGGAGTTTATTGACGACGACTGCCATACTGAGTAGACCCTGACGAAAGTAGTTGTAATGAGCCGCGGCTTTTGGCAACCGGATGCAAAC
The DNA here is from genome assembly GCA_040388255.1 of Pseudomonadota bacterium. GTDB lineage: Bacteria > Pseudomonadota > Gammaproteobacteria > Burkholderiales > Burkholderiaceae_C > Polaromonas. The sequence continues at coordinate 14,944 of JAZKCE010000005.1, forward strand.
CCGGATGTGGTACCAAACAAGTGCAACCCTAGATTTTACTCTGAAAGAGAAGGCCCTTCAGCCTTCTGTTCTTCTGATTCGATCAGCAGCGCCGCGATCACCTGGCGGCCTTCTCCCGCCAGGATGTTGTAGGTCCGGCACGCGGCCAGTGTGTCCATGGTTTCAATGCCTATGCGCTTTTGCATCAGTGCGCGCATGAATGCGGGCGGCGGGAAACGCAGGCGCGTGCCGCTGCCAAAAATAACCAGCTCGGGCTGCGTGGCGGCCAGCAGCGCGAAATGCCCTTCCGTGAGGTCCTCGAAACGGGGGCAGTTCCAGGCGAACTTCTCGCCACGCGAGCCAATCACGACGCTGTACCCGATTTTTTCAGCCACACCGTTGTGCCCCAGGCCGACCCAGCCGGGGCCATAGCCCAGGATGGATTGGACGTCGAGGCGGTCGGGTTGAAGTTTCATGCGGGGCTGGAGGTGTCTGGACGTTGCAAAACCGCGGCTGGAAAGGGCTGCCCTCCAGCGAAAAAGGCGTTTTATGTGGTCAAATTATAGATTCCGCCCGAATTTCACGTTGCAAGCCCGTGCTTGCGGCCGTCAGCGTGCTTGCCGGTATGGTCTTTGCATCCATTTTCAAAAGCCTCATGAAACCGATCACCAAATCAGCCAAGTTGGCCAATGTGCTTTACGACATTCGCGGCCCGATCATGGACGCCGCCAAGCAGATGGAAGATGAAGGGCAAAAGCTCATCAAGCTCAACATCGGCAACCTCGCGGTGTTCGGTTTTGATGCGCCCGAGGAGGTCCAGCAGGACATGATCCGCAACCTGCCCGCATCGGCAGGTTATTCGGACAGCAAGGGTATTTTTGCCGGGCGCAAGGCGGTGATGCACGAGACGCAAAAGCAGGGCATCAAAGGCGTCACGCTGGACGACATCTACCTGGGTAACGGCGCCAGCGAGCTGATTGCAATGGCCACCAACGCGCTGCTGGACGACGGCGACGAGCTGCTGCTGCCGGCACCGGATTACCCGCTGTGGACGGCCAGCACCAGCCTGTCGGGCGGCACGCCGGTGCACTACATCTGCGACGAGGAAAACGGCTGGATGCCCAATCTCGATGACATCCGCGCAAAGATCACGCCAAAGACCAAGGGCATCGTGGTCATCAACCCGAACAACCCGACCGGCGCACTGTATTCGGATGACCTGCTCAAAAGCATTGTCGAGATTGCGCGCGAGCACGGCCTGGTGATCCTGGCCGACGAGGTCTATGACAAGGTGCTGTACGACGGTGTCAAACACACGGCCATCGCCAGCCTGTCGACGGATGTGCTCACCCTGACCTTCAACTCGCTGTCCAAGAGCTACCGATCCTGCGGCTACCGGGCCGGCTGGCTGGTGGTGTCGGGCCCGAAAAAGGATGCAAAAGACTACATCGAGGGCCTGAACATGCTGGCCAACATGAAGCTGTGCTCCAACGTGCCGGGCCAGTGGGCGGTGCAGACGGCCCTTGGCGGTTACCAGAGCATCAACGACCTGGTGGGCGAGGGCGGCCGCCTGCGGCGCCAGCGCGACGTGGCCTATGAGCTGATCACGGCGATTCCTGGTGTGAGCTGCGTCAAGCCCAGCGCTGCGCTTTACATGTTCCCCAGGCTGGACCCCAAGGTCTACCCGATTGCGGATGACCGGCAATTTTTCCTTGAACTGCTGAAGGAAACCAAGGTCATGCTGGTGCAGGGCACGGGCTTTAACTGGCCGGCGCCGGACCATTTCCGAATCGTGTTTTTGCCGCATGAGGAAGACTTGCGGGAAGCCATTGGGCGGATCGCGAAATTCCTTGAGAAGTACCGAAAGAATCACAGCTGAAATTTGCAGCCGCTTGCTGCAGGTGTTTTTGACCATTGAACGACATGAAACCGAAATTGACGAATCCAAAATCCATCCAGGTAGGCCTTCTGGGCATAGGCACCGTAGGCAGCGGCGTATTCAACGTATTGCAGCGCAACCAGGGTGAAATCCTGCGCCGCGCGGGCCGCGGTATTGAAGTCACCATGGTGGCCGACCTGGACACTGCACGTGCGCAAGCCGCCGTGGGCAAGGATGTGCAGGTGGTGGCCGATGCCCGCGCGGTGATTGCCAATCCCGAGATCGATATCGTGGTCGAGCTGATAGGTGGCTACGGCATTGCAAAGCAACTGGTGCTGGAAGCGATTGAAGCCGGCAAACATGTGGTCACGGCCAACAAGGCCTTGCTGGCCGTGCATGGCACCGAGATCTTTGCCGCCGCAAGCCGCAAGGGCGTGATGGTGGCTTTTGAGGCTGCAGTGGCTGGTGGCATTCCCATCATCAAGTCGCTGCGCGAAGGCCTGACGGCCAACCGCATCGAATGGATTGCCGGCATCATCAACGGCACGACCAATTTCATCCTGAGCGAGATGCGCGACAAGGGCCTGGACTTTGAGGTGGTGCTCAAGGAAGCCCAGCGCCTGGGTTATGCCGAGGCCGACCCGACTTTTGACATTGAAGGCGTGGACGCCGCGCACAAGGTCACCCTGATGTCGGCGATTGCCTTCGGCATCCCGGTGCAGTTCGACAAGGCTTACGTCGAAGGCATCACCAAATTAGGCGCGCAGGACATCAAATACGCCGAGCAGCTCGGCTACCGCATCAAGCTGCTGGGCATCACCAAAAAGACCGCCAAGGGCATTGAGCTGCGCGTACACCCCAGCCTGGTGCCCGCCAAGCGTTTGATTGCCAATGTCGAAGGCGCCATGAATGCCGTGATGGTGCATGGCGATGCCGTTGGCACCACGCTGTATTACGGCAAGGGTGCAGGCAGCGAGCCCACCGCCAGCGCGGTGATTGCCGACCTGGTGGACATTGCCCGCCTGCACACCAGCGATCCGCTGCACCGCGTTCCGCACCTGGCTTTCCAGCCTGACTCGATGAGCGACACCCCGGTGCTCGCCATGGGCGATGTGGTCACCAGCTATTACCTGCGCCTGAACGTGGCTGACGAAGCCGGCGTGCTGGCCAAGGTCACCGGCATCCTGGCCGAAGCCGGCATCAGCATTGACGCTGTGTTGCAGCGCGAGGCCGATGAAGTGGGCGGCGAAGGTTCGACCCAGACCGACCTCATCATCCTGACCCACGATTGCGTGGAAGCGAAGATGAACCAAGCCATCGCACAGATGCAGGCCCTGCCGACCGTGCTGGCGCCCATCACGCGCATCCGCAAGGAAGAACTGAACTGATGCTGTACGTCTCCACCCGAGCCGCATCCGGTGATGCAGCCGACCGCAAGCATTTCTGCGAAATCCTGCTCGAAGGCCTGGCGCCGGATGGCGGCCTGTACCTGCCCGAGCGCTACCCGCAGGTCAGTGACGCGATGCTCACCAAATGGCGCGGCCTGGCCTATGCCGACCTGGCGTTTGAAGTGCTGTCGCTGTATATCGACGACATTCCTGCGGCCGACCTGAAGGCGATTTGCCACAAGACCTACACGCCAGACGTGTTTGGCACGGCCGAGATCGTGCCTTTGCGCCAGCTTGAAGCCGGCCTGTACCTGGAAGCCCTGTCCAACGGCCCGACCCTGGCCTTCAAGGACATGGCCATGCAGTTGCTGGGCAACCTGTTCGAGTACGAACTGGCGCGCCGCGGTGAAGAGCTCAACATCCTGGGCGCCACCAGCGGCGACACCGGCAGCGCCGCCGAATACGCCATGCGCGGCAAAAAGGGCGTGCGCGTTTTCATGACCTCGCCGAACGGCCGCATGAGCCCTTTTCAGCAGGCGCAGATGTTCAGCCTGCAGGATGAAAACATCCACAACATCGCGGTTGATGGCGTGTTTGACGACTGCCAGGACATCGTCAAGGCTGTCTCCAACGACCTGGAGTTCAAGCGCAAGTACCGGATAGGCACGGTCAACTCGATCAATTGGGCGCGCCTGATGGCCCAGGTGGTTTATTACTTTGCCGGTTATTTCCAGGCAACGAATGTTGCCCCCACGCTCGGCACTGGCGTGTCCTCGCTGCCCCCCGTGGGGGCCCTTTCGCCTAGGGGCGGCCCGTCGGCGAAAGCCAATACCGAAAAAGTCAGCTTCACCGTGCCCTCGGGTAATTTCGGCAATGTTTGCGCCGGCCATGTGGCGCGCAGCATGGGCTTGCCCATAGACAAGCTGGTGGTTGCAACGAATGAAAACGACGTGCTTGACGAGTTCTTCCGCACCGGTGTCTACCGTGTTCGAAGCAGCGCCGACACGCACGAAACGTCCAGTCCGTCCATGGACATTTCCAAGGCCTCCAACTTCGAGCGTTTTGTGTTTGACCTGCTGGGCCGTGATGGGCAGCAGACCAAAGCGCTGTTCCATGATCAGTTGGGCCAGCAGGGCCGGTTTGACCTGAGCGCTTCTGCCGCCTTCCAGTCGGCCGCTCAAAAGTACGGTTTTGTAAGCGGTAAAAGCACCCACGCCAACCGGCTGGCCACCATCCGGGACACCTACAAAAGCTTCGGCACCATGATCGATACCCACACCGCCGACGGCGTGAAAGTGGCGCGCGAGCATCTGCAGGCAGGCGTTCCCATGATCGTGCTTGAGACCGCCTTGCCCATCAAGTTCGCGGAGACGATTGAAGAGGCGCTGGGCCAGTTGCCAACGCGGCCGGCAAAGTTCGAGGGCATAGAGGCCTTGCCCAAGCGCGTCAAGGTGATGCCGGCCGATGCCGCGCTGATCAAGCGTTATATTGCCGAAAATGTGCATTAAATCGGGCTGCAGCCCTTGCCTGTTGGGCGCAGCCAGCTATTTAATTGATAGCGATCTGTATTTTCGGAAAGCGGCCATATGAATGTTGTCGGGTTTGCCGGCTACTCCGGCTCGGGCAAAACGACGCTGGTTGAAAAGCTGATTCCGGCCCTGAAGCAACGCGGTTTGCGGGTGTCTGTCGTCAAGCACGCGCACCACAAATTCGACATCGACCATGCCGGGAAAGACACCTTTCGGCATCGCGAGGCCGGTGCTTTTGAAGTGGTGGTGGCGTCCGACAAGCGGCTGGCACTGATACGCGAGTTTGAAAAACCGTCGGAGATGACGGTTCACCAGCTGATTGCCGAACTCTACGAGGGCGTGGACTGGGTGCTGGTGGAGGGCTTCAAGCACAGCGACCTGCTCAAGATCGAAGTCTGGCGTGCGCCTTCCGCCGACTATCCCGGCAAACCGGCCCGCTATATGGACGACGATTTCATTGTGGCCATCGCCACCGATGCGCCCGACCAGCTCCCTGAAACAACCTTGCGCCCGGTGCTGGATCTGGACGATGCGGATGCCGTGGCCGATTACCTGGTCAACAATCAGGAACGCTTCAACTATTCGTTTGAAAACCGTCTCGTCCAGGATTGTTAACCCCTGCCTCCCCGGATATTTAGCCATGAGTTCTGACGTCACACCTCCAACCGTACGTGCCCCCCTGAAGCCGCTGGACCTGGCGCTTGCCGAGTTGCTGGCCCATGCCGCGCCGCTTCCGGGCATGGAGACGGTTTCCACATTTGATGCCGATGGCCGGGTACTGGCGCAGGACCTGGTGTCCAGCCTGGATGTGCCCGCGCTGGACAACAGCTCCATGGACGGCTACGCCCTGCGTTGCGCCGACTGGGCCGATGCTCATACGCTTTTGCAGGTGGCGCAGCGCATTCCGGCCGGCAGCAGCGGGCATGCGCTGGCCCCTGGCTCTGCGGCGCGGATTTTTACCGGCGCACCGATTCCACCGGGCGCGGATACCGTGGTGATGCAGGAGGATTGTGTTGCCATCGATGCCGCGGATGGCGGCGTGCCCGGCGTCCGGGTCCAGGTGCAGCCCAAACCGGCTCAATGGATTCGCCGCCGTGGCGAGGATGTCGCATCCGGCGATGTGGTGCTCAGGCATGGCGAGCGTTTGAGCCCGGCTTCGCTTGGCCTGGCGGCCAGCATTGGGTTCGACCAGTTGCAAGTGGCGCCGCGTGTGCGTGTGGCCCTGTTTTCAACCGGTGACGAACTTGTCATGCCGGGTGAGGTGGCTCCGGCCGACATGAAGCCCGGCGCCATCTACAACTCCAACCGTTTCTTTTTGCGCGCCCTGCTGCAGCGCCTGGGCTGCACCGTGACGGACCTGGGCATAGTGCCAGACCGGCTGGATGCCACGGTGGCTGCGCTCAAAGGCGCCAGCCAGCAGCATGACTTGATCTTGACCAGCGGCGGCGTGTCAGTCGGTGAAGAAGACCATATCAAACCTGCTGTACAGGCCCTGGGTGAGCTGAACCTGTGGCAGATCGCCATCAAGCCCGGCAAACCCTTTGCCTATGGCAAGCTGGGGGCGGCCCATTTCATCGGCTTGCCGGGCAACCCGGTGTCCAGCTTTGTAACCTTCATGTTGCTGGTGCGGCCTTTTCTTCTCAAGCTCCAGGGCGCGACCCGACTTGCTCCTGAATCCATAGCGCATCGCGCGCATTTCAATTGGCCCAGGGCCGATAAACGCCGTGAATTCCTGCGTGTCCGGCAGGACGCGGCTGGCGGGCTGGAACTGTTTGGCAACCAGAGTTCGGGTGTGCTCACCTCCGCGGTCTGGGGTGACGGGCTGGTCGACAACCCGGCCGGCCAGACGATTGCGCATGGCGACGTGGTGCGCTTCATCCCGTTTTCTTCCCTCATGTCCTGATGAAGCTGCGGTCATGAAAGTCACCATCAAATATTTTGCATCGATACGTGAAGCCATAGGGCAGGGCAGCGAGTTGCGGGACACCGCGGCTGGCACCCTGTCGGCCTTGCGTGATGAGTTGCTGGCCGCCGGCCCAGCGCATGCCGCGGCACTGGCGCGCGGCAAGGCCGTGCGCATGGCGCTGGACCAGGTCATGAGCGATGAGTCGGCCGTGCTGCGCGAGGGCTGCGAGGTGGCATTTTTCCCGCCGGTGACGGGAGGCTGATATGCCCGGCCGCGTGCTGATCACCACGGAGGACTTCAATCTTGCTGACGAGATTGAAACGCTGCGCGCTAACGATAAACGTATAGGCGCAGTCTGCAGCTTCATAGGTACCGTTCGTGACCGAAACATGGCCCCCACGCTTGTCACTTCGCGAGCCTGCGGCGGTACGCTGCCCCTTTCACGGGAAGATGGGGCCCTTTCGCCTGGGGGCGGCCCGTCGGCGAAAGATATGGTTCTTTCGATGGAACTGGAGCATTACCCCGGCATGACGGAAAAATCCATCGAGGCCATGATTGACGAGGCGATGAAACGCTTTGATATCTTTGGCGCACGCGTGGTGCACCGCGTCGGGTTGCTGCAGCCGCTGGACCAGGTGGTCATGGTGGCGGTGACGTCTGCGCACCGTGGCGAGAGCTTCAAGGCCTGTGAGTTCCTGATGGATTACCTCAAGACCCAGGCGCCGTTCTGGAAAAAAGAGCAGACGCCCGAAGGCGCGCGCTGGGTCGATGCACGGGTTACGGATGATGCCGCTCTGGCCAGGTGGGGCATACAGGCCGGCAACGCCTGATGCCTTGATTCCTTCCTTGTGCGTTATGCCTGACCAGGCGGCACAAACGACGCGCGGGCGTGCTCTTCCAGGCCCTCGGTCAATTGCTGCAGCAGCGCGACCAGCTGCATTTGCTGCTCGGGCAACAGGGGTGACATCAGCCGCTCGTAAGCCTGTTCCGCAGGCTTTTGCGCCTGCCTGAGCAGTTTTTCACCATCCGGTGACAAGACCACCGCCAGGTTGCGGCGGCTTTCCGGGGCCGGCGAGCGTTGCACCAGTCCGCGCGTTTCCAGCCCGCGCAGCACGCGCAGCACCGTCACCTTGTCAAAACCCAGGGCGCGTGCCAGGCTGGACTGGTCCAGCCCGGGCGAGGCGCGCAACACCGTGAGCACACCGAACTGGGCCGGGGTGAGGCCAACGTTGCGGCATTCGTCCTCAAACACCGCGGCAGAGATTTGATGCGCCCGCCGCAGCAGGAAGCCGGGGCGGGTGTAGAGCAGGGCAAGGTCGGTTGAAATGGGTGCGGTCATGTGGTGGGGCGTCTGGAGCGTTTTGCGGGTGTGGGTTGGCGCGGCACGGGTGATGCGGAAACCTTCCTGTCCGCCGCGTCAGGACGCGGCGTTTGCTGGATTTTCTCCCATGGCGTCAGTGGCTTGAGGTTTTGTTCCAGCCAGTCCAGCAGCATGCGCACGCGCGGCAGCTCGATGCGGTTGCTGGGCACCAGTGCCTTGAGCCAGATGCCGGGTATTTCAAAGGGCTGCAGAACCTCCACCAGTTCGCCTGAGCGCAGGGCCTGGCCGGACAGGTAATCGGCCATCAGTGCGATGCCGCCTCCGGCAATGGCGGCCTGGCAAATCGCCGCGCCATCGTTTGTCTGCAGTTTGGGCCGCACATCAATGCCGATCATGCCCTGCTCGCTGTGGAATTCCCAGCGGGTGCCCGAAGTGATGAATACAAGGCAATCGTGCTCCGCCAGGTCACCCGGGTGCAGCGGCGTCCCCCGGCGTTCAAGATAGGCCGGCGCGGCGCACAAACGCCGGTTGAGCAGGCACAGCGGTTTGTCCTGCACGCGCCCATAAAGCTCTGGGCGTGCGCCAATGGCAATATCAAAACCTTCCTCAATCGGGTTGACGGACCGGTCGGCCAAAACAATGTCCATGCTGATCATGGGCTGACTGCGCAGGAAGTCGGTGAGGATGTCGCTGAGGTACAGGGTGCCCAGCGTGGTGGGTACCTTCACGCGTATATGCCCCTCCAGCCCCCCGCTGGCGCGCGCCATGCCCGCGAGTGCGTCGTCGACCTGGCGTATCACTTCCCGCACGGTGCGCAGGTAGCGGTCGCCCACATCGGTCAGCGTCAGCTTGCGTGTGGTGCGTGTGAACAGCGGCGCGCGTATGCGCCATTCCAGCTGGTCTATGCGTTTGGAAATAACCGATGGCACCAGCCCCAGCTGGCGCGCAGCGCCGGAAAAACTGCCTGCGTCAGCCGTGGCCACAAAGGCCTTGAGGTTAGACAGCGTGTCCATGATTCATCGCAATTTGGAAAAGGTTTATCTTAAAAATAGCCCATTGTCCTGCAATTCGAAGTTAATTAATATTTGTGACTGAGCATTTACCCATCAGGAGACAAGCCGTCATGAATTCGCCAGACAAGATTCCAGCCCACCATCCCAAGTCCAGCGCCTACCAGCGCATCGCCACCGAAGAGGCTTTTGCCCCACCCGAGCTGCTGGAGATATACCGCAAGATCATCGCCAAAGGCAATGTGGACCCCGGCTTCAATGGCCTGATGGGTTTTTACATGACCAGTCCGAGCGACCGGGCGAAGCACATCATGCGTTGCCTGACCGACATGGACGAGCTGCGTATCCAGCACATGGACGAGTGCGGCATCGACAGGCAGGTGCTGGCCATGACCTCACCGGGTGTGCAGGTGATGGACAAGGACGACGCCGTCGCCTTCGCGAAGGTTGGCAATGACTACCTGGCCGCTGCCGTCAAGCGCCACCCGACACGTTTTACCGGCATGATCTCGGTCGCGCCGCAGGACCCGGCAGCTGCAGCAAAGGAAATCGAACGCGGGGTGACGCAGCTGGGCATGAACGCCGTCGTCATCAACTCGCATACACAGGGCGAGTATTTGTCTGACCAGAAATTCTGGGACATCTTTGCAGCAGCAGAGGCACATGACGCCCCGATTTACCTGCACCCCAACTCGCTGCCCAAAAACATGATCGAGCCTTTCCAGGAGGCCGGCCTTGATGGCGCGATCTACGGCTTTGGCGTGGAGACCGGCCTGCACGCCATGCGCATCATCACATCCGGTGCATTTGACCGCTTCCCCAAGCTGCGCATGATCATCGGCCACATGGGCGAGGCGCTGCCGTTCTGGATGTACCGCCTCAACTACATGCACCGCGCCACGGTGGCGTCCAAACGCTACGAAAGCATGAAACCCATCAAGAAGACGCCCGGCGACTACCTGAAGGAAAACTTCTACATCACCAACAGCGGTGTGGCATGGGAGCCGGCGATCAAGTTTTCGCAACAGGTGCTGGGCGTTGACCGCGTGCTGTATGCGATGGATTACCCCTACCAACACCAGGTTGACGAGGTTATCGCGCTGGATAACATGGACATGAGCATTGAAGACAAAAAGAAATTCTTCCAGACCAATGCCGAGACGGTTTTCAAGATCCGCTAAAGCACAAAGCCAGCAATGCAACACGGCCGCCGGGTCATCCCCGGCGCCGCAAAGTTTTAAATGACGGTATCAGGAGACAGCATGAAAGCAGTTAAAAAAATCGTTCTGGGTGGGTTGCTGATGGCTTTTGCCATCGCATCCCAGGCGCAGACATGGCCAGGCCAGACCATCAAGATCATTGTGCCGTTCACGCCGGGCACCGGCATGGACACCATTGCCCGCGCTGTCTCGCCCAGGCTGTCCGAGCGGTTGGGCCAGCCGGTGATTGTGCAGAACACACCTGGTGCCAGCGGGAACATCGGTGCCGACCTCGTGGCCAAAGCCGCACCCGACGGCTACACCGTGCTGATGGGCGCCAACACCATGCTGATGGCCTCGCAACTCTACAAAAGAGTGCCCTTCAATCCGGTGGATGATTTTTCATCGGTGTCCATGGCGGCTTACGGCACGCTGATGCTGGTGGCCAACCCGAAAACCAATATCAAGTCGCTGCAGGAATTGCTCGCCCTGTCCAAATCCAAACCAGGCTACGTGTCCTACGGCTCACCCGGCATAGGCACCCCTCACCACATGGCGATGGAGTTGCTTAAATCCGATGCCAATGTGTACATGCTGCATGTGCCTTACAAAGGCACGGCAGGTTATGTCCAGGATCTTCTGAGCGGCGAAGTGATGGTGGGCTTTCTTCCCATCCACGTGGCGCAGAGTTTTGTGGCCGCCGGCAAGCTCAACGCCCTGGCCGTGGGCAGCCCAAAACGCAACCCGGTTGCACCGAATGTGGCAACCATGCAGGAGCTCGGCATGAAGGGCCTGAACGTTGACATGTGGTACGGCTTTTTTGTGCCCCACAAAACCCCGGCCAGCGTGGTGACCCGCCTGAACACCGAAATAGCCGCCATCATGAAGATGCCCGAGATCCAGTCCGTGCTGGGCAAGGGCGGGCTGGATGCTTCCTCCTCGTCGCCGGCAGAATTGACCTCGATTGTCGGCAAGGACTACAAGCGCTGGGGATCGGTCATCAAGCGCAACGGCATCACCGCGGACTGATTCAGGGTTTTTACCCGGTCGCGGCCGGGGGCTTTGGGGCTAAAAGTCCTAGATTGTGTGTATGCTAACGGTTTTGACCGGAGCATACCTTGGACGACCAAAAACGCATCAACATCGCCGTGGTAGGGGGTGGTATCGCCGGACTCGGCTTTGCGCTCGCACTCAAGCGCAAGGGCCTGGACTGCGACGTTTATGAGTCCGTGCCCGAGGTCAAGGAGCTCGGTGTCGGCATTACCCTGCTGCCCCACGCCATGCGCGAGCTGGCCGCCCTGGGCGTGCAGGACAAGCTCGAAGCCGTGGGCATAGAGAACCTCGAAAGCGTGTTTTTCAACCGCTATGGCCAGTTCATCTACAGCGAGCCGCGCGGCCGGCATGCGGGTTACCCGCTGCCCGAGCTGGGCATCCACCGCGGCAAGCTGCACCGCATCCTGTTTGAAGAAGCTCTGGCCCAGCTGGGGCCGCAGCACGTCCATACCGGCCACCGCTGCGTTGGCGTGGAGCAGGACGAGGGCGGTGCCACGGTTCATTTTGTAGACCCCGGCACAGGCGCGCAGCGACCGGCCGTGCGGGCCGACATCGTGGTGGCCTGCGACGGCATCAATTCGGCCATCCGCAAACTTTTTTACCCCGACGAAAAAATGGCCTTTGCCGGCATCAACACCTGGCGCGGCGTGACGCGGCACAAACCCATACTCACCGGCAAAAGCTATATGCGGGTCGGGACCATTGATACCGGCAAGATGGTGATCTACCCCATCGTCGACAACATCGATGCCGACGGCAATCAGCTCATCAACTGGATGGCGGAGATACAGGGCGAAGCCGATGCCATGAACGACTGGAACCAGTCGGGCAGCGCGCATGATTTTGCCGGCATCTTCAAGGACTGGCGTTTCCCCTGGCTGGACGTGCCGGCCCTGATCGCCAATGCCGACCAGATTTTGGAGTACCCCATGGTCGACAAGGACCCGGTGCCGCAATGGACTTTTGGCCGTATCACCTTTATGGGCGATGCCGCCCACCCCATGTACCCGCGCGGCTCCAACGGTTCGGCCCAGGCCCTGATAGACGGACGCACCCTGGCCGAGCAACTGGTGCAAAACCCGGACCCGGTTGCCGCCCTGAAAAGCTACGAAAAGTTGCGCCTGGCACCGACCGCAAAAATTGTGGAGACCAACCGCACGGTGCCGCCGGACTTCATCATCATGAAAGCCAACGAGCTGAGCGGCGGCAAGCCCTTCAACCATATTGATGAGCTGATCAGCCAGGACGAGTTGCGCAAGATATCGGAAAATTACGCCAAAATCGCCGGTTTTTCGCGCGAGGCGCTGGCCGGGGCGGCCAATCCGGCTTGAGCTGGGGCAGGCCGGTTGCAGATAACCCGCTTGAAAATGAGGGGATAACCCCGAACTACCGAATAATTCGGAAGTTCGGAGAAAGACCCCCATGCGCCAAGACAAACTCACCACAAAATTCCAGGAAGCCCTGAGCGACGCCCAGTCCCTCGCGCTGGGCAATGACAACGGCTATATAGAGCCGGCCCACCTGCTGGCCGCCATGCTGCGCCAGGACGATGGCCCGCGTGCGCTGCTTGAGAAAGCCGGCGTCAACGTTGGCGGCCTGACGCAGGCAGCCGACGCTGCCGTCAAAAGACTGCCCCAGGTCCAGGGGCAAGACCAGATTTCGGTCGGCCCGGAGCTGGCCAAACTGCTGCAAGCCACCGAAAAGGAAGCCATCAAACGCAATGACCAGTTCATCGCGGGCGAGCTCTATCTGCTGGCTGTGGCCGACAGCAAAAGCGAGGTCGGCAAACTGGCAAAGGAAAACGGCCTGACCCGCAAATCGCTGGAAGCCGCGATTGAAGCCGTGCGCGGCGGTCAGGGCGTGAACAGCGCCGACGCCGAAGGCCAGCGCGAAGCCCTTAAAAAATACTGCATGGACCTGACCGAGCGCGCCCGTCTGGGCAAGCTCGATCCGGTGATTGGCCGCGACGACGAAATCCGCCGCGCCATCCAGGTGCTGCAGCGCCGCACCAAGAACAACCCGGTGCTGATCGGCGAGCCGGGCGTTGGCAAGACCGCCATTGTCGAAGGCCTGGCCCAGCGCATCGTGGCCGGCGAGGTGCCGGATTCGCTCAAGGGTAAACGTGTGCTGTCGCTGGACATGGCCGCGCTGCTGGCCGGCGCCAAGTTCCGCGGCGAGTTTGAAGAGCGCCTGAAAACCGTGCTGAAAGAGCTTGCCCAGGACGAAGGCCAGACCATTGTCTTTATTGACGAACTGCACACCATGGTCGGCGCCGGCAAGGCCGAGGGCGCGATGGACGCAGGCAATATGCTCAAGCCCGCGCTGGCGCGTGGCGAGCTGCATTGCGTGGGCGCAACCACGCTGGACGAATACCGCAAGTACATCGAAAAAGACGCCGCGCTGGAGCGCCGCTTTCAAAAGATACTGGTCGGAGAGCCCACGGTGGAGGCCACCATCGCCATCCTGCGCGGCCTGAAAGAAAAGTACGAACTGCACCATGGGGTGCAGATCACCGACCCGGCCATCGTGGCCGCGGCAGAACTCAGCCATCGCTACATCACAGACCGCTTTTTGCCGGACAAGGCGATTGACCTGATCGACGAAGCCGCCAGCAAGATCAGCATAGAGCGCGACAGCAAACCCGAGGTGATGGACAAGCTCGACCGCAGGCTGATCCAGTTGCAGATCGAGCGCGAAGCCGTGCGCCGCGAAAAAGACGAAGCCTCGCAAAAACGCTTTGGTTTGATTGAAGAAGAAATCACCAAGCTGCAAAAGGAAATCTCCGACCTCGACGAAATCTGGCAGGCTGAAAAAGCCCAGGCGCTCGGTTCCAAGGACGTGATGGAAGAGATAGACCGCATCAGGTTCCAGATTGAAGAGCAGACCCGCAAGGGCGACTTCAACAAGGTCGCCGAGCTGCAATACGGCAAGCTGCCCGACCTTGAAAAACGCCTCAAGGAAGCACAGGACAGCGAGGCCAAGCCCGGCACCAGCACGGCGCCCAAGCTGCTGCGCACGCAGGTCGGCGCTGAAGAAATCGCCGAAGTCGTGGCCCGCTCAACCGGCATCCCGGTCAGCAAGCTGATGCAGGGCGAGCGTGACAAACTGCTGCTCATGGAAGGCAAGCTGCACGAGCGCGTGGTCGGCCAGGAAGAAGCCATTGGCGCGGTCGCCAATGCCATTCGCCGCTCGCGCTCCGGCCTCTCGGACCCGAACCGCCCGACCGGCTCCTTCCTGTTCCTCGGCCCCACGGGTGTCGGCAAGACCGAACTGTGCAAGGCACTCGCGGGCTTTTTGTTTGACAGCGAAGACCACCTGGTCCGCGTCGACATGAGCGAGTTCATGGAGAAACACTCGGTGGCCCGCCTGATTGGTGCGCCCCCGGGTTATGTGGGTTACGAGGAGGGCGGTTACCTGACCGAGGCCGTGCGCCGCAAGCCCTACAGCGTGCTGCTGCTCGACGAGGTGGAAAAGGCCCACCCGGACGTGTTCAACGTACTGCTGCAGGTACTCGACGATGGGCGACTGACCGATGGCCAGGGCCGTACCGTGGACTTCAAGAACACCGTGATCGTCATGACCAGCAACATCGGCTCACCCATCATCCAGTCCATGGTTGGCCAGCCCTATGAGGACGTCAAGGACGCGGTGACGGACGAGCTGAAGAACTACTTCCGCCCCGAGTTTTTAAACCGTATCGATGAGACCGTGGTGTTCCACGCCCTCGATGCGAAAAACATCGAGTCCATCGCCCGCATCCAGCTCAAGGTGCTGATGGCGCGGCTGGAAAAAATGGACCTCAGGCTGGAAGTGTCGGAAGCGGCGATTGCCGAGCTGGCCAAGGTCGGCTTTGACCCGGTGTTTGGCGCGCGGCCGCTCAAGCGTGCCATTCAGCAGCGCATTGAAAACCCGCTGAGCAAGCTGTTGCTGGAAGGGCGCTTTCCGCCCAAGAGCACGATACCGGTGGATGTAGACCCTATCCGTGATCCGGGCGTCTTCAGGTTTGAGGCGACGGTGCACTGAACTGCCATTTAATTGCTATTTATTTGATAGCTGGTCATGCAGGTGTTTGTTGGTCTGCAAGCCATTTTCAATGGTAAATCTGGGAAAAACCCGCTCCTGCGTGGGCAGCGGGTTTTTTTGTGGCCGCGGCAAGCCGCACCATAACCACGCCAGCATGTCAAATGCTGGAATCGTCCTACAAGCCCGCAGGCCCGTGCGGCCTACCATCGTCTTCTGTTCAACGGAGGTGACATGCCAA
This sequence comes from Pseudomonadota bacterium, assembly GCA_040388255.1. Lineage (GTDB taxonomy): Bacteria > Pseudomonadota > Gammaproteobacteria > Burkholderiales > Burkholderiaceae_C > Polaromonas. Next base: position 30,469 of record JAZKCE010000005.1, read on the forward strand.
ACTGCCTTGCCCGCGCCGCGATGTACGTCGCCTGGGTGGCGGCATGCGCGGTCGTGTGCGTGGACGCGGCAGCCCAGGACAAAAGCGGGCCGACCCTTGCGCCGGTGACCATCAGCGCAAAGGCCAACCGGGACCCGGTCGAAAAGTCCTACCGCAAGATGATTCGGGGAATGGACCTGTTTGAGCGTGAGCACAGCCTCGCGCCGGGCGCATCGCTGCGGTACAAGCTGCTGCCGCGCCGCCGTGAAACGGACATGAACAGCATCGAGATTGAGATCATGGGCACCAGCGTGGATTTGCTGGTGCCTGTGGCGCCGGACCACAGCTTTACCCTGGAACGCAACCAGCAGGCGTTTGACGAAAATTCGCAGGTGATCCCGAACCGCAAAGCGCAGAGCATGACCTGGCGAACCGAGATCCGCACGCCGGGCCTGCCGCCCAATACCAGGCGGCTTGGGGACTTGCGGCTGGAATGCAGGGTGGGCATGGAGGCGGGCCTGGTGTCGAACAGCCGCAGCCTCGCCGGCCTGCTTGTCAGCGCCGCGCTTGATACGCCGGCCTATTGCGAGCGCAAGGCGCCGCTCTACCTTTTCTTTGCGGACAGGCCCCTGTTCAGCGTGGCCCTGGTGGCCGGTACCCGCAGGGAAATCCTGTCCATAGACAAGCTGTACGCCGCCGCGAGCGATGACCCGAAACTGAGCCAGGACCTGCCGGATTGCGACTGCGAGGTCCTGGTGGACCGCACCTACTTCCTGCCGCTGGGCGACCGCAGTTGGCCGGATGACACGCTGGTGGAGTTTGAATACATGGAGGGCGAATGATGACAAGCCTGCCTGGCAAGCCGTTGTTTTGCATCGGCCTTCTGCTCGCCTCCTGCTTCTGGCTGGCAGGCTGTGTGGGCACCGGGGAGTTCGCCAAATCCAAAGACGCCCGGCCAGTGTTTCTTGATGCAAACATGTCGGTGCAGGAGGCGCAGGCTGCCATCACCATCGGGACATCCACCAAGGCCGACGTCAGGGCAGCGCTTGGAGCCGCCACTGTCGTGAAATTTGACAGCGCCTACGAGGTCTGGGTGTACCGGGGAAAGGATGGCAAGGCCACCACCACGGGCGCTGAATTTGTCATTTTGTTTGCGCCGTCCGGGATAGTGAAAAAGACCCGGATACGCCCGCCATCAGACCGGCCTGCGGAATAGGTGGCGGGGCTTTTACTGGCGCTTGTTAAGCCGCCAGGCCCACAAAAATATTCTGCACATCGTCATTCGCGTCGATGGCGGCCAGGAAGGCTTCAACTTCTTCCAGCTCCGCGGCACTCAGGCTGGCGGGGGCTATCGGGTTTTTCGCCTTGTAGCCCAGCTTGGCGGACAGCACGGTAAAGCCCTGGGCCGGCAGGGCGCGGCTGACCAGGTCCAAGTCGGCGTGGTCGGTCAGGAACATCGTATTGCCTTCTTCCTCGCCGGGCTCGAAGTCCTGGGCGCCGGCTTCAATGGCGGCCAGTTCCGGGTCCGTGCCTGGCGCTGCGGGCTCGGCTTCGATCATGCCCACATGGTCAAAGTCCCAGGAGACCGAGCCGGAAGTGCCCAGATGCCCCTTGCGAAACAGCACGCGCACTTCAGACGCGGTGCGGTTCAGGTTGTCTGTCAGGCACTCGACCATGACGGGAACGCGGTGCGGCGCAAACCCTTCGTAAATCACGTGTTCGAAATGCACCGCCTCACCGGTGAGGCCGGCGCCTTTCTTGATGGCGCGCTCCAGCGTGTCCTTTGGCATGGAGACTTTGCGGGCCTGTTCCACAACCAGCCGCAGACGTGCGTTGGAGGCAGGATCGGCCCCGCTGCGAGCCGCGACCATGATTTCCTTGGCCAGCTTGCCAAATACCTTGCCCTTGGCATTTGCGGCAAGTTCCTTGCCTTTTGCTTTCCATTGCGCGCCCATGTTTGAATTTCCTTGTTGTTGCGGCGCCCACATGCGCCTGGCCTGTTCCTGATCATTGGGTCAAGCGCGGCATTTCAGCAAAGCGGCGCGTGACCGGGGGTTCTGGTTATACACCCAGACGCGTGAAATTCCTGCAACCGGGGTTGGCTCGCCCAAGGCTGGAACGCCGGCGGTATTTCGCGCCCGGGTGGACAGCGATATCCAGAACATGCGCCGTATCGTGGCTGAACGGCGCATTGAAACGCAATAACGGGTCTGGGTAATCAGTCCCGCTTGGGTATGTTCAGGCCCTTGACGACGGCAGGCCGCGCAACAAAGGCCTCCAGTACCCGCTTGACCTGCGTGAAGTCCTCAAACTTCACCAGTTCGGCAGCTTCATAAAACCCGATCAGGTTGCGCACCCAGCCGAAGGTGGCGATGTCGGCGATGGTGTAGTCGTCGCCCATGATCCAGTTGCGGCCTTCCAGGCGCTGGTTGAGCACGCCCAGCAGGCGCTTTGACTCGGCGACGTAGCGGTCGCGCGGGCGCTTGTCTTCGTAGTCCTTGCCGGCGAACTTGTGGAAAAAACCGAGCTGGCCAAACATAGGGCCTATGCCGCCCATCTGGAACATCAGCCACTGAATCGTCTCGTAGCGGCCGGCCGCATCTTTCGGCATGAACTGTCCGGTCTTTTCGGCCAGGTAGATCAGGATGGCGCCGGATTCGAACAGGGCCAGCGGCTTGCCGCCCGGGCCGTTCGGGTCGAGGATGGCGGGGATCTTGTTGTTGGGGCTGAGTGATAGGAACTCCGGCGTCATCTGGTCATTGCTGCCGAAGTTCACAAGGTGCGGTTCATAGGCCAGGCCGGTCTCTTCCAGCATGATGGAAACCTTGACGCCATTGGGCGTGGGCAGCGAGTAAAGCTGTAGGCGTTCAGGGTGTTGTGCTGGCCATTTTTGGGTGATGGGGAAGGCGGATAGAGGGGTCATGCTGAATGGGGTTGGTTGGGGCGAAAAGGGGCGTGTACTGACGCAGCGCCCAATGTAGCCTAAGCCGCCGAGAACCGCTGGCTTGAGGATTTTGCCGTTCTGGCAGGGGGCGGCAGGTTTGAATGGATGCTGTATATGCTATTGATTTGATAGCTGGCTGCGCTTGTTCCCTGGGGTATACAGGCCTTTTTATGAATGAAAAAGGCAAAAACCGTGTCTGCAGAGGACGGGGGATACCGGTATTATCAAAACCCCCGTGCTGCCAGGCAAGCTGGCGGCACGGGGGTCCCAATAAATCCAAAGCCAGAAAGACGAGCCGCAATGATCAAGTTTTATTACCACCCCTCGCCGAATCCGCTCAAGGTCGCGCTCTTCCTTGAAGAGGCCGGCCTGCCTTATGAGCTGATGGCCGTGGACACCCGCAGGGGCGAGCAGCATTCGCCGGAGTTTCTCAAGATCAACCCGAACGGCAAGACCCCGGCGATTGTTGACGGCGATGTGACGGTGTTCGACAGCAATGCCATCCTGCTTTACCTGGCTGAAAAGTCCGGCCAGTTTTTGCCGGAGAACACACCGGCCGCGCGCGGCCAGATGCTGTCGTGGCTGATGTTTGTGGCCAGCGGCATCGGCCCCTACTCAGGCCAGGCGGTGCACTTCCAGCATGCCGCGCCCGAGAAAAATGCCTATGCGATCAACCGCTACACCTTTGAGGCCGAGCGCCATTTCAAAATTCTTGACGCGCAACTGGCCAAACACCGCTACATGCTGGGCGACACCTACACCCTGGTTGACATGGCGGTCTGGGGCTGGACCCGCTCATTGCCGCGTGTGCTGGGCCCCGATGCGCTGGCAAAGCTGCCCAATCTCAAGCGCCATTTTGAAGAGGTCAATGCGCGGCCGGCACCCAAGCGGGCCGAGGCGCTGCAGGCCAGGTTCAACTTCAAGATGGAGATGGACGACGAGGCCAAAAAGCATATGTTTCCGCAGAACGCGCGGCTGGCGGCCTGATTCGCCGGGGACAGGCCGCCCCTAGCGCAGCAGGTGAAAGCCGCCTTCCGCCAGGCGCTCGCCGTTGACCACAATGTCCACCGCGTGATGGCCCGCATGGTGAACGCGCGTGGTGAAGTCACGGATCACCTGGCTGCGGGTGAGCAACACGGTTTCGCCCGCGCCCAGGGTCAACTCCTTGAGCTTGAACACCTTGGCCGAACTGGCGCCTGATTTTTTGACGTAATGAATGGTGTAGTCCACCACCAGGCGCTGGCTGCTGCGCGCCTTTGACTCCAGCCTGAATGACAAGTCCAGGCGCTCGCCAAGCCTGATCCTTTTCGGACTGACGGAAAAGTCATGCAAGTGCACTGCCGCTTTTTTGCCGGCGCCAATCACGGCCAGCGCACGGCGCTCGCCCTGTTTGATCAGGGTGCGCAGCGCATGCCGGGCGATCCACGCGGTGTGCGGATTTTCCAGCGGCCAGCCTTCCAGGCGCTGCAATACCCAGTCAGGATGGGTTTTTGTGATGTCGTTCAGGTGGTTGGCGACCGACTTGCGCACATACAGGCTGTCATCGGCTTTGAGGTTTTCAAGAATGGGCGCAGCCAGGCCCGGATCGGCCATCAGCGCGTCAAGGCGGAACGACCAGGGCAGGCGGGGGCGGCTGCCTTCGCTGGCCAGGCGCCGGACGTGTTCGCTTTCATCCAGCGACCAGGCCTGCATCACGGCCAGCGTGCGCGTCGGGTCGCGCCGCAGGAACTCGCGTATGGCGAACTCCGATGAGCCAAAGGCGGTGAAAAATTTCAAGGCTTGCATCGAGGTGTCGAAATCATCGTGACCATACAAGCCAACGTAATCGGGCAATACCAGTGTTACAAAACCGCTGTTGATGCGCGGCGCCAGCTTGCGCAGGAGTGTGATGGTTTTTTGATAGTCGGCGGGCAGGGTGGCATGCAGGCTTTCCGTCATGCGGCGCAGGCGCTGCATCAGCGTCAGCGGGCCAAGGCCGGGCAGGGCCAGTTTCAGGAAATGCGCGCTGTCAAAACGCGGGTAGACGGCGGTGGTTTCCGCCGCCACGTGGCGGAAGCGGTCGGCGTTGAAGATGTCCTTGAGGGCGGGCGCGGCGGCTGATGCGGATGTCATGCCCGGAATGATGGCAGAAGTCAGGACCCGAAAACACCATTCGGGTCGGACAGGTTTCAGGCGCCCGTCATCCTGTGCAACTGCGCCCTTAGCGCCTCCATCTCGTCCATCAGTTCAAGCGCCAGCGCCGCACCCGCCGGGTTGACACCGAGGTCGCGCTGCAGCCGCAGCGCAACCGTGGCCCGGTGCATGTGGATGCCGGTAAAACGCCATTGCGCCGGCGCGGTGCCCATGGGCGTCAGAACACCTTCATGGACCAGCTCAATCACCAGGTCGGCCTGCGCGGCGCAGGCACGGCAAATGTCTTCCAGCGTCAGTTCTGTCTGCTCTTCAAGGATAAAACCTGTGAGTTGCATCTGGTTTGTTGGGGGTGTCATGCCTGGCCTCCAGTGTCTTGCAGTGCGGCGCGCGGGTTGAATGATTTAAACGCGGCGGCCATGTCTTCATACGCTTTTTGGCTGTTGGCCGTATCGGCCGCAGGCAAAACCAGCTTCAGTACAAAGTAAAAGTCGCCTGCTGTTTTGCCTGGCAGGCCGCGGCCCTTGAGCCGCAGCTTGCGCCCTGCGGCCGAGCCGGCGGGGATTTTGACTTCAAGCCTGCCGGTTGGCGTGGGCGCTTCAACCTCGGCGCCCAGCGTGGCCTCCCAGGGCGACACCGGCAGGTCCATGTACACGTCAAGGCCTTCCGTGCGGTAGCGGGTGTGCGGCAAAAACTCAACATCAAGGTACAGGTCGCCCGGGCTGCCCTTGCCTATGCCCGGCCCGCCTTGCGCGGCCAGCCGTATGTGCTGGCCCGCGCGTATGCCCTTGGGGATCACAAACTCTATGCTGCGGTCCTGCATCTGCATGCGCCCGTCGCTGCCTTCCTGCTGCATGCGCAATTGCAGCGTGCGGGTGGCGCCCTTGTAGGAGTCTTCAATGCTGATCTGGATTTTGGCGTGCTGGTCCTGGCCGTGCATGTCAAACATCTCGTGGCTGCGCTGGCCTTGCGCGCCGTGCCGCCCGCCGCCCATGCCGCGAAACAGCGCATCAAAAAAATCGCTGTGGTCGGCGCCATGCCCGCCGAAGGGGCCTCCAGCAAAATCGCCGCCACTGGATGCCTGGCTGCCGGCCCATTCGGGCGGTGGCCGGAAGTCCTGCCCCGCCTTGTAGTTGGCGCCCAACTGGTCGTAGGAGGCGCGTTTTTCGGGGTCTTTCAGCACCTCGTAGGCCTCGGCAAGCTCCTTGAAACGCGCCTCGGCGTCCTTTTCCTTGCTTACATCGGGGTGGTACTTGCGCGCCAGCTTGCGGTGCGCCCGCTTGATGTCCTCGGGCGTTGCGCTGCGCTCCAGGCCCATGACCTGGTAGTAATCCTTGAATTCCATGACAACCTTTCAGGAGGAATGCATCACCGTACCGGAAAATTGGCGCGCTGACTGTAAGAAAAATGCGCCAGTGCGGATTTGTGCACGCAGGTCCGGCCCGGCGATGTGAACCAGTACTGGAGTTGCGCATCTACTGCGCGGCGCTTGCCGGCCCTATCATGGCCAAATGACTTTAAGCATGCCCAACACCGACCTTCGTTCCTTGTTTGACGTCCAGTACCGCGCCAGCCGCGCCCAGATCGAGGTGCCGCGGGCCTTGCGGCGCGACCGCCTGCTGCGCATGCGCAGCCTGCTGAACGAAAACGGTACGGCGCTGGCCCAGGCTGTGCAGGCCGATTTCGGCGTGCGCTCGCTGCAGCTGACCGAGATCGCCGACCTGTTTGTGCTGCGAACTTTGTTGTCGCACACACTCAAGGCCTTGCCCAAATGGATGAAGCCGGTCAAGGTCAGCACACCGCTGTACCTGCAACCCTCGCATGCCTACCTGCAGCGCCAGCCGCTGGGCGTGGTCGGCGTGGTCTCGCCCTGGAACTACCCGGTGCAGCTGTCGCTGGGGCCGGTGATTACCGCGCTGGCAGCGGGCAACCGCGTGATGCTCAAGCCGAGTGAGTTGACGCCAAAAACTTCTGCCTTGCTGGCCGAACTGATAGGCAAGGCTTTTGCGGCAGACGAAGTTTGTGTGGTGCTGGGTGATAGTCAGCTTGCCGCCGAATTCTCCAGCCTGCCGTTTGACCACCTGTTTTTTACCGGCTCCACCGCCGTGGGGCGCATCGTGGCCAAGGCGGCTGCGGCCAACCTCACGCCGACCACGCTTGAGCTGGGCGGCAAGTCGCCCTGCATCATTGATGCATCGTGCGACATGGAGCAGGCCGCCATCAAGATCGCCCACGGCAAGCTGCTCAATGCCGGTCAGACCTGCATCGCGCCTGACTATGTGCTGCTGCCTAGGGGGCGCGAGGCCGCATTCGGCGAGGCCTTTGCAAAGGCTGTTGCCAAACTCTTTCCCAGCATAGAAGGCAACCCGGACTACGCAGCCATCATCAGTCCGCGCCATCATGAACGCCTGCAGGCGCTGCTTGCGCAAGCCGAAGGCGAGGGCGCGCGTTTGCAGATGCTGAACCCGGGTGCCGCCGTTGGAGGGCCTGAGTCGAGGCAGATGGCGCCTGTGCTGGTGTTTGGTGCTGCGGCCGACTCCAAACTGTTGAACGAAGAAATCTTCGGCCCCATCCTGCCCGTGCTGCCTTACGACTCATTGGACAGCGCCATCGAGTACATCAACGCCAGGCCGCGTCCACTCGCGCTGTACTGGTTTGGCACAGACACCACATCGCGCGACGCGGTGCTGGCGCGCACCGTGAGCGGCGGTGTGACGGTGAATGACACGCTGATGCATATCGCCCATGAAAACCTGCCCTTTGGCGGTGTCGGCGAAAGCGGTTGGGGCAGCTACCACGGCGAAGCCGGTTTCCTGCGCCTGAGCCAGCAAAAGCCGGTGCTGCTGTCGTCGAAGTGGGCGCGCGGCGATTTGTTTTATCCGCCGTATGGCAAACGTTTTGACCAGGTGATGGGCTTGCTTAAGCGCTGGTTGTGAGTTTGGCGCGCGGCACGCTGGGCCGCAGCAACACAGGCTTGCCTGTTGCATCGATACCATGAACGGTAAAGACGCTCTTTGCCAGATCGATTCCACCCATTACGATTACCGTGATTTCCCCTTTCAAGTGAGTTGATGAAAAATTTAGCGTCTCCATCGTGGCACTCTGTTGCCGTTAACCGCAACCCTGACCGGGCGCGGTTCGCATGGGACGCGAAAGTCCTTTTCATTCGTTAGAGCTCATTCTGGCTGACTGCTGTTACTGCCATCGTTGCGCTGGTCATCTCACTCGGAAGCTTAGCTTTCAGCATCTACCAGTACCGTATCCTCCACAGGATCCGCATAGGTGAAAGAGCAACGTCGTTACTTCGGTTGGCGCAAGATCTCCGCCGAAAGTCTGAGGACCTCAAGCACAAGATCGAGTCCACCGACGATGTTGACGATTGCTCGGTGCTCCTGGCCACAGTCAATGCCTTCGCTGAGGAGGTCATCCCGAAGCTCGCATTGTCGAATGAGCGCACACTGAATGATCTTTTCCAAATGGAACACCATCTCCTGTCGCTGGAATTGGAGATAGATTTACTCCACAAGCAGGTGATCGAAGTCGGAAGATTCAATGAGGAAGTTCGAGAATACGAAGCAAGGAAAGCGGCGAGCAATGCGCTCTAACAAGTCAATCGGCAAGGACGTCCTATCGGCCTGCTTCGTCGGTCTGTCCGCCGGTCATTTCTGACGTTAGACCTATAGAGTAACCATGGAAAACTACCCCAAAGACATCTACACAGAACCCGAACCGGACGTCGATACGCTCGCCAATCTGGGGCCGCTCACCGGAATGGCAGGCATCTGGACCGGGACGCGCGGCCTTGACCTCAACCCCAAGCCTGATGGCCCTGAAAAGCAGGCTTTCATCGAGCATCTGGAGTTGCAGCCGATTGATGCGCAGACCAATGGGCCGCAACTGTTCTACGGCTTGCGCTACCACACGCGGATCGTTAAGCCTGATGATGTCGAGACATTTCACGATCAGGTCGGCTACTGGCTCTGGGAGCCGGCGACAGGCAATGTGCTGCAGACGCTGTCGATACCGCGCGGGCAAACGGCGATGGCTGTCGGTCACGCGGCAGCTGACGCGAAAACGTTTCGCCTCCAGGCAGTGCGGGGATCGGCGACGAATGGGATTGTGTCCAATCCGTTTCTGGAGCACGCATTCAGGACGGAGAGCTACACCATCACGGTCACTATCAACGCCGATGGAACGTGGTCCTACGAGCAGGACACGGTATTGATCATCCCGGGGCAGGCGGAGCCGTTCCACCATACGGATCGAAACACGCTGCGCAAGATCGGCGAACCTACGCCCAACCCCACGGCACAGGCCGCAGCAAAATCAGGTGCGTGACGGCATACCCAGCACTTTCCGTATGGCCACATGGCCTTTCGGCGTGATGCTGACAATGCGCGAGCGCGGCGTGCGCAGTAGCCAGCGTGGCTTTTGGCATGCTGGTTGGCCCCAGCGCTGCAGGGTTTGCCTTTGACTTCAGCCACAGCTACATGCTGCCGATACTGGCCAGCGTTTTTGCGAATGTCATTGCTGCCGCCAGCATGATTGGTGTGTCAAAGGCGGCCGTGCCGGCACCGGCTGGGCTGTAAGGAAAAACGGCTGCAGCCCAATCAGAATGCGCGCAGCCAGCTACGTATTCAATAGCAAAAAAGATGGCGCAGTTCAGTGCGCCAACTCCCCGGGGGCTACTTCACTGCGGCGGCCGCCAGCCGCTCCAGCCCCTGGCCTGATTCCGCGGCCAGCCCTTCGATGATGTCCGCGACGGTTTTGACTTCATTGAAGTAGGCAATGCTTTGCCCGGCCGGGCTGTGTATCAGCGGTGCAATGCTGTGCTCGTCAATGGCGCCCAGCAGGTCGCCGACCAGGATGTCCTGGTAGGGCATCTTCAGCGGCCGGGGGGCGTTTGGCGCGGCCCATTCCTCGGACCATGCGCTGCGGATCTGCCTCAGGGTCTTGCCGCTGTCGGCACGCGAGATGACGGTGTCGTCGCTGCCCGCGCTCAGCAGTTTTTGCCGCAGCAGGTCGGGCATCTGGTGTTCCACCGAGGTCAGCCAGGCCGTGCCCATCCACACACCCTCGGCGCCCATGGCGATGGCTGCATTGATATGCCGTCCGGTGGCAACCCCGCCGGCCGCCAGCACGGGAATGCCGCCAGCCATGTCCACGATTTGCGGAACCAGTGAGAAGGTGCCTATGGTTCCCGTGTGTGCACCGGCGTCGTAGCCCTGCGCCACCAGGATGTCTATGGGTTTTGTCAGCGCCCGCTTGGCATGTTTGGGCGAGCCCACCAGTGCCAGCACCATCTTGCCGGCGGCCTTGGCGCGCTCGATGACTTCCACGGGTGAGCCTATGCCGCAGGCCAGCAGGTTGACGTCCGAGCGCAGGACGGCTTCCAGCTGTTGCGCGGCCACTTCGTTGGAGCGCACAAACCTCGAGCGTTCGCCGGCCTTGGTGGCGACAGGGACAGCGTAGTTTTTATAAATCGTCTGCACAAAATCCCGGTGCTCCTGCGGCAGCTGGGCCTCAATGGCGCTTCTGTCGTTGTCTTCCGGCATGCCGTCGGGCAAGACCAGGTTCACGCCAAAAGGCCGCTTGCCAACCCTTTCCCGAATCCAGGCGAGTTGGTGCTCGATCTCTTCGGGTGTATGGCGGGTCGCGCCTAGCACGCCGAAGCCGCCGGCCTTGCAGAGGGCGACCACGACCGGTGCGCTGTGGGTAAAGCCAAAGATGGGGTGCTCAAGCCCCAGTTTCTGGCTGAGGCGGGTACGAAGGCGGTTTGAACTCATGAAAAACTCCTGTTGAAAGTGAATTTAGGTTGTCTAACTATCTGACAGATAATATAATTATTATTCTTTGTGATTGATTATTTGTCAAAACCCGGTAAAAATCCAGTTCGGAATAAACACATGAGTACATCTGCCGCCGACCAGTCTTCCCAGGAAGAAAAAGACCCCCAGTTCGCCTACACACTGGCGCGGGGGCTTGACGTATTGCGCGCCTTTGACGCGTCTTCGCCGGTGCTCGGCAACCGCGAGCTGTCCCAGCGCACCGGGATTTCCCGGCCGACCGTGGCGCGGCTGACCCGCACGCTGGCGCTGCAGGGCTACCTCAAATACAACGAGGCGACGGCGCGCTACCGGCTGGCGGCATCGGTGCTGTCGTTTGGCTACCCCTTGCTGACCCAGCTCAGCGTGCGCCAGATGGCGCGCCAGCAGATGCAGCAACTGGCCGACTACGCCAAGGGCGCGGTGTCGCTGGCGATGCGCAGCGGCCTGAACATGGTCATCGTCGAGAGCTGCATGGACAACAACGCCCTGACCGGCAGGCCGGACGTGGGCGCCACGCGGCCGATTGCCAGCACCGCGCTGGGCATGGCGTATTACTGCGCCGCCGATGCTGCAGAGCAGGCGCAAATACGCGAGCTTTTGCAAAAAGACAATGCAGAAGGCTGGCTGGCCCTTGAAAAGCAGCTCAATGAAAGCCAGCTCCAGTTTGCAGCCAAGGGCTATTGCACGCTCACCACCGCGTCGGTCGGCATACAGGCGATTGCCGTGCCGGTCCGCTCCAACTTTGACGGCGAGACCCTGGTGATCAACTGCGCCGTCGCGCCTTTCAACCTCAAGTCCAACGCGCTGGAACAGCGCATCGCACCGCGCCTGCTTAACCTGGTTCAAGGCATGGAAAACGCGCAGGGCAGGGCTTAGAACCACAAACCCAAAGGAGACTTCATGAAACCCGGCATCCTCAAAAACATCGCCTGCAGCCTGGGCGTACTGCTGGCCGCCGCGCCGGCACTGGCACAGCAGGGCGCAGCCGCTTATCCCCGGCAGCCGATCCGCATCATCATTCCCTACGCGGCGGGCGGTGGGGTGGATACCGTCATACGGCAGCTCTCGCCGCAAATGTCCGAGCTGCTGGGCAAGCCGATACTGGTTGAGAACAAGCCGGGCGGTGGCACCATGAACGCCACCGACTTTGTGGCCAGGTCCGCGCCGGACGGCTACACCCTGCTGGCCACCGGCGCTCCGATTTACCTGAACACCGCGCTGGGCCTGAAGATGGCCTATGACCCGGTAAAGGACCTCGCGCCGATTTCCCTGCTGGTCAACAACCCCGGGCTGCTCATCGTGAATTCTTCCGTGCCGGTCAAGAGCATGAAAGAGCTGGTCGAATTCAGCAAGCTCAAGCCCGAGGGCTTGAACTACGGTAGCGCCGGTGTCGGCAGCATTGCCCACCTGGGCGGCGAGCTGGTCAAGGCGAAGACCGGCGTGCGGATGACACATATCCCCTACAAGGGCAGCGCACCCGCACTGGTTGACCTGGTGGGCGGGCAGGTTCCGGTGTTGATGGATGCCATGATTCCCTCCGCGACGCAGGTCAAGGCCGGCAAGGGTGTGGCGCTTGCCATCGCGTCCAGCACGCGTTCCCCGCTGTTGCCCGGCGTGCCTACATTTGCCGAGGCCGGTTATCCCGGCCTGAACTTTGGCGGCACCTTCGGCTTGATGGCGCCCGCAAAAACACCGACTGAAATCATCAACAAGATTCACGCCGCGATGCTCAAGGTGATCTCGACGCCGCAAGTGCGCAAGCAGCTGACCGATATGGGTTACGAAATCATCGCCAACACACCGGCCGAGTATGGCGCCTATATCCGCAACGAGATTGCCGTCTGGAGCAAGATCGTCAAGGACAACGACATCAAGGCGGAGTGAGTGATGAAATCGTCAGATACCTCAACTGCTGCCGGTCCCCTGCGCGGGGTCCGTATCCTGGACATGGCCACCGTGCTGGCCGCGCCTTTTGCGGCAACCCTGTGCGGCGACATGGGGGCCGAAGTTGTCAAGCTTGAGCTGCCCAATGGACATGACCCGCTGCGTGCGCTGGCGCCGGTGATGGGCGAGCATTCGCTGTTCTGGAAGGTCACCAACCGCGGCAAAAAAGGCATCACGCTGGATGTGCGCAAGCCGGAAGGGCGCGAGCTTTTCCTGAAGTTGTTGCCCGACTTTGACGTGCTGGTGGAGAACTTCCGCACCGGCACGCTGGAGCGCTGGGGCCTGGACATTGAAACCCTGCACCGCCACAACCCCGGCCTGGTCGTCTTGCGTCTGACCGGGTTCGGCCAGACCGGCCCCTACGCCAGCCGCCCGGGTTTCGCGCGGATATTCGAGGCCATGAGCGGCTTTGCCCACCTCACCGGTGAGGAGGGCCGCCCGCCGCAGCACATGAACTACCCGCTGGGCGATGTCATTGCCGGCCTGTTTGGCGCCTTTGCCATCAGCACCGCGCTGGCGGGCCGGGCGCGCAATGCTGACGGCAGCGGCCTCAGGGGCTGCGAGGTCGACCTTTCGGCAACTGAAGCATTGTTTCGCCTGCTTGACCCGCTGGCCGCAGAGTTCCAGCACATGGGCCTGGCCAGGTCGCGCGCCGGCAGCCGCGCAACCTATACCGCGCCGTCCAACATTTACGAAACCGGCGATGGCCACTGGCTGACGCTGGTGGGCTCGTCCGATGTGACCTTTATGCGCCTGTGCGCCGCCATGGGTCGGCCCGAACTGGCCAACGACGAACGTTTCATCACCAACGCAAAGCGCATTGCGCACATGCTGGAGATAGACGACATGGTCACCCGGTGGTGCGCATCCCTTCCCCTGTCGGAACTGAGCGCGCTGATGGAGCGCCATCTGGTGCCCTACAGCAAGGTCTACACCATTGAGGACATCGTCAACGACGAGCAGGTCAAGGCGCGGCAGGCCATCATCCAGCTCCCGGATGCCGACCTCGGCGAAGTTGCCGCACCCTGCGCCGTGCCGCGCTTCAAGGGCTACGATATGCCCATTCCGCGAACCGGCCCCGCCGCAGGCGAGCACAATGCAGAGGTCTACGCAGCCGCCGGGCTGGGCGCGGATGAAATACAAAACCTGAGTGCAAGCGGCGTGATCTGACGCCATTTTTTTTGAATGCGGGGTTTGAAAATGGATACTGCCCTTGAACGCAACAAGCAGAACGCCATGGCGTTCTACGAGCTCATGTTTAACGACTGCAAGCCTGCCGAAGCCATAGAGCGCTTTGTGGGAGAGTCATACACCCAGCACAACCCGCATGTCGCGGACGGCAAGCAGGCCTTCATCGACTACTTTGAACGCATGGCAAAAGACTATCCCGGCAAACGCGTGGTTTTCAAGCGCGTCATTGCCGAGGGTTATCTGGTGGTCCTGCACTGCCACCAGGTCTGGCCTACCGACGCCAGCAAGGACTGGGCCGGCATGGACATCTTCCGCTTTGACGACAAGGGCAAAATCGTCGAGCACTGGGATGTTTTGCAGGTTGTGCCCGGTGAGTCGGCGCATGCGAACACGATGTTCTAGTGTTTTGCCGGGTTTTGTGGAAAATGCGGTGAACCGCGGCCCCCAGCGGGCTGCGCGCCGCCTGGGACAGGGAAATTGCTTTCATCCGTTTTTTTACTTACAGGGAACCGAAGATGACACCAGAAGCCCCGCTCCTTGCAAGCCAGCTTGTTGTACAGGTCTGCCTGTTCCTGGTCGCGGCCATCGCGCTGTTTGGTGGCGCGTTGCAGATGTATCTTGGCCAGCCCGACACCTCGCAGCGGCTGGACAATGTGCACCGGTTTATGGCTGGTGTGTATTTTTCCACCGGCGTCATCAGCTTTTGGGCCGCCATCACCATTCGGCAGCAGGGAACGCTGGTCTATCTGCTTGCGCTGGGGGTTTTTCTTGCCGGTATCGGCAGGCTGGTGTCCATCCGCAAGGTCGGCTTGCCAAAGCCCGCAGCCGTGTGGCTGGGTTATCTGATTCCCGAGCTGTTGCTGCCTGTCATCATCGTGGTTGCGCATCATGGCGTCAGCTGAAATGTGCCTGTGTTGCCGGCGCGACTTGTCGCCCGGCGATCAGGGTGCGACCGAGAGTGTCGCCCACCCAACCCAACTTGACCCCGGCCTGTGAAGGCCTTTTTGTGAATCAAATAGCCTGATTGGATACCTGCCTCAGAGATCGTCATCCCGGCCTTGAGGTGCCTGCCCCGGACTCCGATCCGGGGGGATCCATGCCTGCTACAGCACTTGCCTTGCAAGGATTCGGACTCATGGATTGCGGCTCAAGGCCGCAATGACAATCTACCGTCTGAGGCAGGCGGCTAATCAGAGTCAAAGAAGCCTCTGGCCACCGTGGGAAGGGCACAGTCGGCTATATATTTGATAGCAAATTTATTGCGCAGCCCAGCCGCCATCCATATTCCAGGCCACGCCGCGCACATTGTTGCCGGCTGGCGAGCAGAAAAACACCGCCAGCGCGCCCAGTTCTTCCGGTGTGGTGAATTGCAGCGATGGCTCTTTTTCACCCAGCAGTTGCGCCGTCGCGGCTTCGTTGCTGATGCCGCCGGCAGCGGCCTTGGCGTCCACCTGTTTTTGCACCAGGGGCGTCAGCACCCAGCCGGGGCAAATCGCGTTGCAGGTCACGCCGCTGGTGGCGTTTTCCAGGGCTGTGACTTTGGTCAGGCCGACGATGGCGTGTTTGGCGGCGACGTAGGCTGATTTTTCAGCCGAGCCGACCAGGCCGTGCACCGAGGCCACGTTGATGATGCGGCCCCAGCCCTTGCCGCCGTTGGCCGCCTGCATGGCGGGCAAAGCCAGGCGGCTGGCATGGAAGGCGCTGCTCAGGTTGATGGCAATGATGGCGTCCCATTTTTCAATCGGGAAGTTCTCGACGCGGGCGACGTGCTGTATGCCGGCGTTGTTGACCAGGATGTCGACCTGGCCGAACTGGGCGGCGGCGTATTTCATCATGTCCTCAATCTCGGCGGGCTTGCTCATGTCGGCGCCATGGTAGGCCACCTTGACGCCCAGCGCCGCAATCTCGGCTTTGGGGCCTTCGACATCGCCAAAGCCGTTCATGACGATATTGGCGCCCTGGGCTGCCAATGCCTTGGCGATGCCCAGGCCGATACCGCTGGTGGAGCCCGTGACGAGCGCTGTTTTGCCTTTGAGCATTGAAGTTTCTCCGGATGATTTACGATGGTTGGTCTGGGATTTGAACTGCGCAGCGGGTACACAGCCGTGTAGCTGGCGCAGCAGCAATCTTCCCCGGGTAATTATGAAGCCTTTGAATGAAACCGACCGCACATGACTGAACCTACGCTTAACTACGTAAGCTGCCCCGACGCCAATGGCGGCCACCGCATGGCGTATTGGCAATGGGGCAAGCCCGGAAGCAGCCGCGTCGTGGTGTGCGCGCATGGCCTGTCGCGCCAGGGGCGGGATTTTGATGTGCTGGCCCAGGCGCTGTGCGACAAGGCCGGCGGGGACCTGCGCGTGATCTGCCCCGATGTGGTGGGCCGCGGTGAAAGCGACTGGCTCAAGGACCCCATGGGCTACCAGGTGCCGGTGTATGCGGCCGACATGCTGGCCATGCTGGCGCAACTGCAGGCCCAGGCGCCCATCAGCACGCTGGACTGGGTGGGCACCAGCATGGGCGGGCTGATAGGCATTATTCTTTGCGGCCAGCCCGGTTTGCCCTTGCCTGTACAAGTGCGCCGGCTGGTGCTCAATGACGTCGGGCCGGCCATCCAGTGGGAGGCGATTGTGCGGATTGGCGCCTACCTGGGGCAGGCCGGCGAGTTCGATTCGGTGCAGGCGGCGGCGGATGCCATGTGGGCGATTTCCACCGGTTTTGGCCCGCATACGCCCGAGCAGTGGCTGGCGTTGTCGCGGCACATGGTCAAGCCGGTTTCCGGCGCGCCGGGCAGCAAGCTGCGCCTGCATTACGACCCGGCGATGGCCGTGCCCTTTAAACAGGCGACGCAGGCCGCAACCCAGCAGGGTGAGGCCATGCTCTGGCAGCTGTATGACAACATCAAGGCGCAAACCTTGCTTGTACGTGGCAAGAACTCTGATTTGCTGAGTCCTGAAACAGCCCAGGCCATGGTCCAGCGCGGCCCGCATGCCCGGTTGGTGGAGTTTGCCGGTGTCGGGCATGCGCCCACGCTGATTGCCGGCGACCAGGTCGATGTTGTGGCGGGTTTTCTTCTGGCCTGATTTTGTGTGAGTTGTCTGAAAAGTTTTGATGGTTTAGGTTTTCATGAAAAGCAATGTGCTGGGGCCGGATGGCCCGACAGCTTCCCCGAGTACGAATGCGTCCATCGTGACCGCCACGGCAGACAGCCTGCCGGACCAGCCGCATGCGCTGGCGCGCGCGCGCGCCTTTGCCGAGCCGCTGATCGCCAGCGAAACCTTTGACACCGGCGAAAACATCCTGGCGCATGCCGATGCGGTGGCGGCCATCCTCAAGTCGATTGGCGGTTCCGAGGCCATGCAGGCCGCCACCTACCTGGTGCACTCCTGCCAGCACCTGACCAAGCCGCTGGAAGTCATCACCAAGGCCTTTGGCGCCAACTATGCCGCGCTGGCCATAGAGACCACCAAGCTGGTCAATGTGCAGCGCCAGGCGCGTACGGCCAATGCCAAGGCCCAGCTCATAGACGACCCGGCTGCGCAGACCGAAAACGTGCGCAAGATGCTGCTGGCGTTCTCGCGCGATTTGCGGGTGGTGATGTTGCGGCTGGCCTCGCGCCTGCAGACGCTGCGGCATTACGCCGCGACCAGGCAGGCGGCGCCGCAATCGCTGGCTTACGAGTCGCTGCATGTGTTTGCGCCGCTGGCCAACCGCCTGGGCATCTGGCAGGTCAAATGGGAAATGGAAGACCTTGCCTTCCGTTTTCTTGAACCTGATACCTATAAGGAAACCGCCCGCCTGCTCGATGAAAAACGCGTGGAACGCGAACAATTCATGGAGGCGCTGCGGGTGCAGCTGGAGCGCGAGCTCAACAAGAGCGGCATTGCCGCCCTTGTGCAGGGCCGGCCCAAACACATCTACAGCATTGTCAAAAAAATGCGCGGCAAGTCGCTGGACTTTGACCAGGTGTTTGACATTCGTGCGCTGCGCGTGATCGCCGCCGATGTGAAGGGCTGCTACGCGGCGCTGGGTTTTGTGCATTCGCGCTTTACGCCGATTGAAGGCGAGTTCGACGACTACATCGCCAAGCCCAAATCCAACGGCTACCAGTCGCTGCACACCGTGGTGCGCGACGAGGCGGGCCGGGCGGTTGAAATCCAGATCCGCACGCAGGCCATGCACGACCATGCCGAGCACGGCGTGGCCGCGCACTGGGCCTACAAGGAGGCCGGCACCAAGGGTTACGGCGGCGTGTCGGCCAGCAGCGAATACGACGCCAAGATTGCCGTGCTGCGGCAGTTGCTGGCCTGGGAGCGCGATCTTTCCGGCCCAGCCGCGGCCCACGCCCGCGAGGCCAACAAGGGCTTGTTTGAAGACCGCATTTATGTGCTGACGCCGGACGCCGCGATTGTCGAGCTGCCGCAGGGCGCCACGGCGGTGGACTTTGCCTACAGCGTGCACACCAACGTAGGCCACCGTTGCCGCGGCGCACGCATTGACGGGGCCATGGTGCCGCTGAACACGCCGCTGCAAAACGGGCAGACGGTGGAGATCATCACCGTCAAGGACGGAGGGCCGTCGCGCGACTGGCTGAACCCCGAGCTGGGCTTTTTGTCCAGCCACCGTGCCAAGTCAAAAGTGCGCGCCTGGTTCAACGCACTGGAGATGGCGCAAACCGTGGCCAGGGGGCGCGAGGCGGTTGAAAAGCTGCTGCAGCGCGAAGGCAAAACCGCCATGAAGCTGGATGACCTGGCGGTGCAGCTGGGCTTCAAGACGGCGGACGATTTGTTTGAGGTGGTGGGCAAGGACGAGCTGTCCCTGCGCACGATTGAAACCATGCTCAGGCCGCCCGAGCCGGTGCTGACCCAGGACGACTATGTGTTGGCCAAAAAGGCGCGCGCACCGAGGCAAAACGCCAAGGGCGGCGGCGTGCTGGTGGTCGGCATGGGCTCGCTGCTCACACAACTGGCCAAATGCTGCAAACCCGCGCCGCCTGACGACATCCTCGGTTTTGTCACCAAGGGCAAGGGCGTGAGCATCCACCGCAGCGACTGCAGCAATTTCCGCAACATGGCCTCGGGCAGCCCGGACCGTGTGATCGAGGTCGAGTGGAGCGCGCCTAAAACGGGTGAGGGCAGTTCTGTCTACCCGGTCGATGTTTCGATTGAGGCTTCGGACCGGCAGGGTTTGCTGCGCGATATTTCCGAGGTGTTCGCCAAGGAAAAAATGAACGTGATCGGCGTGCAGACGCAGTCGGTCAAGGACAACCGCGGCGGCACCGCCTGGATGACCTTTACCGTGGAGGTGGCGCAGTCCGGCCGCCTCGGACAGGTGCTGGGCATAGTGGCCGAGGTGCCGGGTGTGCGATCTGCACGACGCCGATAAATAGAGCCCCCACGTTCACTCACTGCGTGTAGTTCTCTGCCCCCGAGGGGGCTGAACTTGCTCGGGGCGGCCCTTCGCGGCGTTCGTTGCGCGCACCTTTGAGGGTTTGGGCAGGACGTTTTTCACTGGGTTGTTCCAGACAAGGCCAACCGCTCGCGGCGCATACACGCAGTGAAAAGCGAAGGACGCCAAATCTTCTCTGCTATACTCTGGGCTCGACTTTAGGCGCATAGCTCAGCTGGTTAGAGCACCACCTTGACATGGTGGGGGTCGTTGGTTCGAGTCCAATTGCGCCTACCAATTCCCTTAAGACGGTTCCTGAATTACAAGACTGCACGCTGGATGTGCAGTACGATTTGTACAGGGTAAACCAAGGGGATTGTGTACATCCAGACTTCCTAGAATGTAATGATCCACGGCTTCCTGCAGTTGCCGTTCATTCAGAGGATCAATCCAGTGCCAAAAACCAAATCCACCGGCCCAAAATCCGGCGTACCTCCATCACAAGACGCCTCCACTGAGGGCGTGGCGGACAAGGGCGTGCCTGGCCGGATCATTAAAAAATACCCGAACCGGCGGCTTTACGACACCGAAACCTCCACCTACATCACGCTGACCGAGGTCAGGCAACTGGTGATGGACAGTGCCCATTTTGTGGTGCGTGATGCCAAGAGCAATGAGGACCTGACACGCAGCATCCTGCTGCAGATCATCCTGGAAGAAGAATCGGGCGGCGCGCCCATGTTCACCGAAGCTGTGCTGGCCAACATCATCCGTTTTTACGGCAATGCCATGCAGGGCTTCATGGGCGCCTACCTGGAGAAAAACGTCCAGAGTTTCATGGACCTGCAGGTCAAGATGGCAGAACAGTCCAAGGGGCTGAGCCCGGAAATGTGGGCGCAGTTCGTGAATGCGCAGTCACCCATGATGCAGGGCATGATGGGCACCTACGTCGAGCAATCCAAGGATGTTTTCACGCAGATGCAGGAGCAAATGCAAAAGCAGAGCGAGCAGATGCTGGCGGCTTTAGGGCTTAAGCGTTAAAAACACCCTGATTTTTCGGGCTCTGAGACAATAGGGCCTATGAGCGAAGTTATTTCCCCACCATTACCCGTCGATAGCAAAGCCGCCCCGCGCGTCGGTTTTGTCAGCCTGGGCTGCCCCAAGGCCCTGACCGATTCCGAATTGATCCTCACGCAATTGAGCGCAGAGGGCTACCAGACCTCCAAGACCTTTGAAGGCGCGGACCTGGTGATCGTCAACACCTGCGGTTTTATCGACGATGCCGTCAAGGAAAGCCTGGACACCATTGGCGAGGCGCTGGCTGCCAATGGCCGGGTTATCGTCACCGGTTGCCTGGGCGCCAAGGCGGGCGAGGACGGCGGCAACATGGTGCGGAAAATGCACCCCAGCGTGCTGGCCGTCACCGGCCCGCACGCGACGCAGGAAGTCATGGATGCTGTGCACCTGAACCTGCCCAAGCCGCATGACCCCTTTGTGGACCTGGTGCCCAATGCCTTTGGCATTGCCGGCATCAAGCTCACGCCAAGGCATTACGCCTACCTGAAGATCAGCGAAGGCTGCAACCACCGCTGCACTTTCTGCATCATCCCGTCGATGCGCGGCGACCTGGTGTCGCGGCCTATAGGCGATGTACTGAACGAGGCGCGGGCGCTGTTTGAAGGCGGCGTGAAAGAGTTGCTGGTGATCAGCCAGGACACCTCGGCCTATGGCGTGGACGTCAAATACCGCACCGGTTTCTGGGACGGCAAACCCGTCAAGACGCGCATGCTCGAACTGGTGCAGGCGCTGGGCGAAATCGCCGAGCCTTATGGCGCCTGGGTGCGCCTGCATTACGTCTATCCCTACCCAAGTGTGGATGAGGTGCTGCCGCTGATGGCGACCGGCAAGGTGTTGCCTTATCTTGACGTGCCCTTGCAGCACAGCCATCCGGATGTGCTCAGGCGCATGAAGCGCCCGGCCAGCGGCGAGAAAAACCTGGAGCGCATTGCGCGCTGGCGCGAGATCTGTCCCGAGATCGTGATTCGCAGCACGTTTATTGCAGGTTTTCCCGGCGAAACTGAAGCGGAGTTCGAGCACCTGCTGGACTTCATGCAGGAAGCCAAAATTGACCGTGCCGGCTGTTTTGCCTACAGCGCCGTCGAAGGCGCCACGGCCAACGACATTCCCGGCATGTTGCCCATCGAGCTGCGTGAAGAGCGGCGTGCACGCTTTATGGCGGTGGCGGAGGCTGTATCAAGCCAGAAGCTGCAGCAGCGCATAGGCGCAACCATGCAGGTGCTGGTGGACTCGGCCCCGGCGCTGGGGCGCAAGGGCGGCACCGGACGCTCTTATGCCGATGCGCCCGAGATTGATGGTGTGGTGAAGCTGCTGCCGCCCGAGAAAATCAGCAAAACCCTGAAGGTCGGCGAATTTACCAGGGCCCGCATTGTCGGGGTGCAGGGTCACGACCTGATTGCAGTGCCGTTCTGATTCCATTTCCAAATCATCCGTGCACTTTGTCGGCTTCGCTGGCCGTACGTTTGTACTGTCTGCGCTTTGCCTTCGCGTTCACGAATGATGTGGAAACGGAATGATCAGGAAAAAGGCTTCGGGCAATAAAAAAGCCACTGTGAAAACAGTGGCTTTTAATGTTGACTTCCCTGTTGGTAATCAGGAAGTCTGGGTAATTTTGGTGCCCGGGAGAGAACTCGAATCTCCACATCTTGCGATACACGGACCTGAACCGTGCGCGTCTACCAATTCCGCCACCCGGGCACAGCTAGCAGTGTACCATTACATCAACGCTTTTTCAGGCCACAACCCTGAAATATTTCGGTTGCATACTCAAAACAAGTAGCATCCCAAAAAAACCTCATACAAGAAGAGACTTTTATCAAAACAACTCATCAAAATACCGGCGCATCGTCCGGACTCCTCGCTGAATTCGAGGGCACCGTTTCCGGCCACCGTGATGGCCATGGTTTTGTCCAGCGCGACGACGGCGAGGCCGACATTTACCTGCCGCCCAATGAAATGCGCGCTGTGCTGCACAAGGACCGCGTCAAGGCGCGCATCGTGCGGCACGACCGCAAAAACCGGCCCGAAGGTCGCGTCACGGAAATCATAGAGCGCTCATCCAACCCCATCATCGGCCGCCTGCTGCAGGAAAGCGGCGTCTGGCTGGTCGCGCCCGAAGACAAGCGCTACGGCCAGGATGTGCTGATCCCCAAGGGGGCCACCGGCACCGCCAAGGCGGGGCAGGTTGTTGTGGTCCAGCTGACCGAACCGCCTGCGCTGTTCGGCCAGCCGGTTGGCCGCGTCAAGGAAGTGCTGGGCGAGATCGACGACCCCGGTATGGAAATCGAAATCGCGGTGCGCAAATACGGTGTGCCGCATGAGTTCAGCGATGCCGCCATGGCTTTGGCCCGCGCCTTGCCGGATGCGGTGCGTCCGGCAGACAAAAAAGGCCGGGTTGACCTGACCGATATCCCCCTGGTCACCATAGACGGCGAAGATGCCCGCGACTTTGACGATGCCGTGTATTGCGAGCCCGCCAAGGTGGGCCGCGGCAAGGGCTGGCGCCTGCTGGTGGCGATTGCCGACGTCAGCCACTATGTGGAAACCGGCAGCGCCATCGACGTTGATGCCTACGACCGCGCCACCAGTGTTTATTTCCCGCGCCGCGTGATTCCCATGCTGCCGGAAAAGCTCTCCAACGGCCTGTGCTCGCTCAACCCGAATGTCGAGCGCCTGTGCATGGTCTGCGACATGCTGGTCAATGCCAAGGGCGAGGTTCACGCCTACCAGTTTTACCCGGCGGTGATGTTCAGCCAGGCGCGTTTTACCTACACCGAAGTCGCAGCCATCCTGGCCAACACGCGCGGCCCGGAAGCCGCGCAGCGCAAGGCATTGGTGCCGCACCTGCTAGACCTGCATGATGTGTACCAGGCCCTGCTCAAGGAGCGCGGCGTGCGCGGTGCGGTGGACTTTGAAACCACAGAAACCCAGATCGTCTGCGACGAGGCCGGGCGTATTGAAAAAATCGTGCCGCGCACCCGCAACGTGGCGCACCGGCTGATTGAAGAAGCCATGCTGGCGGCCAATGTCTGCTCGGCCGACTTCATCGCCCAGAGCAAGCACATCGGCCTGTTCCGGGTGCATGAAGGCCCGACGCCAGAGAAAAAGGACATGCTGCGCAATTACCTGAAGGCGACCGGCGTTGGCATGACGATCAGCGACGACCCGACCCCGGGCGAGTTCCAGCAAATCGCACTGGCCACCAAGGACAGGCCGGATGCGCAGCAAATCCATTCCATGCTGTTGCGCTCCATGCAGCAGGCCATCTACACGCCCATGAACAGCGGCCACTTCGGCCTGGCGTACGAGGCCTACACACACTTCACCAGCCCTATCCGCCGTTACCCGGACCTGCTGGTGCACCGCGTCATCAAGGCGGTGCTGAACAAGACCAAATACCAGCTGCCGACCCTGCCCACGCCGGGCGAGGCCGAAGCCAAGCTGTCCAAGCGCCTGGCCTCCCGCGTCAAGGAGCCAACGCTCAAGCCAAAGAAGGCCAGCGTCGACGAGCTTGCCTGGCAGGCTGCCGGCCTGCACTGCAGCGCCAACGAGCGCCGCGCCGACGAAGCCAGCCGCGACGTCGAAGCCTGGCTCAAATGCAAATACATGCGCGAGCACCTTGGCGAAGAATTCGGCGGTGTGGTCACGGCGGCTACCGGCTTCGGCATCTTCGTGACGCTGGACGCCATGTATGTCGAGGGCCTGGTGCACATCACCGAACTGGGCGGCGAGTATTTCCGTTTTGACGAAGCACGCCAGGAGTTGCGTGGCGAGCGCACCGGCATCCGTTATGCCATTGGCACGCGGGTAAGGGTGCAGGTCAGCCGTGTGGACCTTGACGGGCGCAAGATTGACTTCCGCCTGGTGCATGAAGGCGAAGAGCTGCTGGGCCGTGCCATGAAGGACAAGACCGGTGGCCACGCGGCGGAGCTGCCCGCGCGTGAGCGCGGCGCCTCGCGTGGCGCAGACGGCACGCAAGGCAAGGGCGCAAAACGCGCCGAGTCGCGTTCTGGTGGGCGCGGTGGCAGCGCGTCCAGTTCTTCCAGCCGTACCGACAAGGGTTCCGGCAGGGCGCATCCGTCGCCGATCCAGGCATTGAAAGCCGCGGTCAAAAAATCCGCCGGCAAAGCCAGCCGCAAGCAGGGCAAAAAGCCGCGCCGCTGATCTTTCATGCCATTTACTTGCCCCCCTGAAAACCCATGCTGATCCGGATTCTTGCTTTCCTGCTTGAGACGCTTTTTTTCCTGCTGATAGGCGCCGCATTGCTGCGCGCCTGGATGAACTGGAGCCGCGTCAACATGAGCGCACAGCCGGGCAGCTTTGTGATGGCGCTGACCGACTGGATCGTCAAACCCCTGCGGCGCACCTTGCCGCCTGGCCTGGGCAAGTCGCGCATCGACTGGGCCAGTGTGATTGCTGCGGTCGTGCTGGCGCTGGCTTATGCGATGCTGTGGGGCCTGTTGTTTGGCGTGCTGCTGGGTGTGAAGCAGTGGATGCCCGACCTGGCCCTGACGGCCGTGTACAGCCTGTTTGTGTTTGCCTTGAAGATGCTGGTTCGCGTGGCGCTGCAAACCATGATGATCCTGGTCATAGGCTTCGCCATCCTGTCCTGGGTCCAGCCCGGCTCGCCGGCCTACAGCCTGTTGGGCCGCCTGACCGAACCCCTGCTGACCCCCTTGCGCCGCATCATCCCGGCGATAGGCGGGGTTGACCTGTCAGCGCTGGCGCTGATTTTGATTTTGCAGATTGGCTTGATGGTTCTGGCCTAGTCCGCATCGGTGTGGCGGAGCGGTTTTGCATCATGGACTGCGGGTTTTGCCTGCTGGTGTGCCTGGTGGTGGTTTGGCTAAACTGGCGGCGGCCTGCCTGGCTGCTTGTCTGCCTGTAGTTTTTGAATCCGGCAATGGCCTGTTCATTAACCCCACGTCCGGTACAACGAAAGCCAAACCATGAACCAATTTTCAAAACTGGTCCTGCCTGTCCTGCTCACCGCCGGTGCCGCCCTGGCGCAGCAATCGATGCAGGTGGAGCGTGGCAAATACCTGATGGAAAGTGTTGTCGCCTGTGGCAACTGCCACGTTGCCCGGGGTGACAAGGGCCAGCCGCTGTTTGACAAGGGACTCTCGGGCGGCATGTTGTTTGACGAGCCGCCTTTCAAGGCCTACGCCGCCAATATCACGCCAGACCCGGACACCGGCATCGGCAAGTGGACCGACGCCCAACTGGCCAAGGCCATCCGCGAGGGCGTGCGGCCCGACAAAAGCGTCATAGGCCCACCCATGCCGATCGAGTTCTACCGCCGCCTCTCGGACGCAGACCTTGGCGCCATCATCGCCTACCTGAGGGCCCAGCCGGCCGTCCGGAACGCGGTGCCCAGGTCCAGCTACAACATCCCCCTGCCGTCTGACTACGGCCCTGCTGTCACAAACATCAAGGCACCGGCGGCCAGCAACAAGGTCAAGTATGGGGAATACCTGGCCAACATAGGCCACTGCATGGAATGCCACACGCCGCGCAACGACAAGGGCATGCTGGAACACGCCAGGCAGGGCGCGGGTGGCCAGGTGTTCAAGGGGCCGTGGGGTGCCAGCGTTTCGCGCAACCTGACGCCGCATGCGACCGGCCTGAAGGGCTGGACCGACGCCCAGATTGCCAAGGTGATCCGCGAAGGCGTGGACAGGAACGGCCAGCCCTACAAGCCGCCCATGGCATTTGCTTTCTACAAAAACATCAACGACACCGACATGAGCGCGCTGATCGCCTACCTGCGCTCCCTGAAGCCGCAGGCTTTTGCGGGCAAGAACTAGCGGGCGAGGTCAAGCGGGCCACCGCCGCGCCAGCCGCACGGCCCACCAACTGTTTCAGGCCCCCGATTCCCGGTAATGCGCGCACAGCGTTTCAATCAGGGCCTCGGCATAACGCGGCAGCGCCTTGCGGTCGCGCACCAGGATGAAACGCTCGCGCACGCTCCAGGCATCGGTCAGCTCGATCAGCGCAATGCCCATGCCGGCCTGGTTGCGCCTGGCGGTGGACTCCGGAACGATGCCCACACCCACGCCGGCGCCAATCATGCGGCACATGGCGTCAAAGCTGGAGAGCTGGATGCGCAGCTTGAGCGGTTTGCCCAGGCTGTCGAGCACCTGCGCCAGAAAGGTCTGCAAGGTGCTGCCGTACTGCATGCCGACGGCGTCCTCGTCCAGCGTTTCGGCAAAGGCGATTTTTTTGCGGCGCGCAAAGCGGTGGTTTTTGGTGGTTGCCAGCACCAGCCGGTCGGTGCTGAAGTGAATCGCCTGCAGGCCCAGCGTATCGACCTTGCCGGCCACGATGCCGATGTCTGCGCGGCCGTCGAGCACGCCGCGCGCAATCTCCGCATTCGGCTTTTCCTGCAGGTCGATATTGATTTTGGGGTTGCCGGACAAAAAGCCGGGCAGGATTTCCGGCAGGAAATCCGTCACCGCCGTGGTGTTGGCAAACACCCGCAAATGGCCGCGCAGGCCGCCGCCGTATTCCTGCAGGTCGGCGCGCAGCTGCTCGGCCTGGCGCAGCACGCCACGCGCATGGTAGGCAAAAGCTTCACCCGGCGGCGTCAGGCGAACGCCCCTGGCTTCGCGGTAAAACAGGCCCAGGCCGCACTGGGTTTCGAGTGCCTTGATGCGTGCGCTGGCCGCTGCCAGTGAAAGATGCTGGCGTTCGGCGGCGCGGGTCATATTGCCTTCGTCGGCGGTCAATACAAAAAGTCTCAGGTCCGTCAGGTCAAACTGCATGCTGCGATGCTACCGCAAGGTCTTCTGTCTGAACTAAGCCTTTGGCCCTATGTCGTGAGGTTTTCGGTGTAAACGCTTGAAAATTGCATTCAAGCCTTCTGAATTTACGAAGCCTTGGTGCTGAATATGCAGATTGTCGATTGGCCCGGCTACGGCGAACATGGCGCCCTATGACCTCTGACATTCGAACCGTAGACGCCGCCACGCTAGCCCATCTGCAAAGCTGGGCGGGCAAGACTGAAACCCTGCACGACCAGGTCACCGCCGCACCGCTGCGCGCCTTGTCGGCCACGCTGGACCGTGGGGACGCATCGCCCGTCAGCGGCACTGCGTTGCCGCCCTTGTGGCACTGGCTGTTCTTTCTGCCGCAGCCGCGCCAGTCCGAAATCGGCCCTGACGGTCATGCCCGGCGCGGCAGCTTTTTACCGCCTGTGCCGCTGCCGCGCCGCATGTGGGCGGGCGGCCGCCTGCAATGGATGCAGGGCAATCCCCTTGTGGTGGGTGATGCCGTCCAGCGGGTTTCGCGCATCGAGTCGGTCACGCACAAGGCGGGGCGTAGCGGCGACTTGCTGTTTGTGCTGGTAAAGCATGAAATCCACAACGCCAGCGGCCTGGCCCTGACGGAAGAGCACGACATCGTGTACCGCGCCAATCCGCAGCCGGGTGACCCGGTGCCGCCGCCGCAGCCCGCGCCGCAAGATGCCGCGTGGACGGCCGAGGTCGTGCCCGACGACGTGCTGCTGTTTCGCTACTCCGCGCTGACCTTTAACGGCCACCGTATCCACTACGACCGCAAGTACGTGACCGAAGTTGAAGGCTACCCCGGCCTGATCGTGCATGGCCCGCTGATCGCCACGCTGCTGCTTGACTTGCTGCGCAGGAACCGGCCCGATGCGCGGGTAGAGCGCTTCGAGTTCCGCGCCGTGCGCCCGGTGTTTGACATTGCGCCCTTCAAACTGCACGGCAAACCTTCGCCGGACGGCAAAACCGTGCAGCTCTGGACCGAAGACCATGAAGGCTGGCTGACCATGCAAGCCACGGCCACGCTGGCCTGATTTATTTTTCACCAGGCAATTTCATGAAAACCCAGATACCCACCCCCGACGCCTATCAGGATATGCGCGAGGCCTTGCGCGGCATGCTTGCCGGTTTTGACTCCGCTTACTGGCAAAAAGTCGACCATGAACGTGGCTACCCCGAAGCTTTTGTCAACGCGCTGACTGAAGCCGGCTGGCTGGCCGCGCTGATTCCTGCCGAATACGGCGGTTCCGGCCTGGGCCTGGCCGAGGCCTCGGTGATCATGGAAGAGATCAACTTCGCCGGTGGCAACGCTGGCGCCTGCCATGGCCAGATGTACAACATGGGTACCTTGCTGCGCCATGGCTCGGACGCGCAGAAAAAAATGTACCTGCCCAAAATCGCGACCGGCGAGTTGCGCCTGCAGTCCATGGCCGTGACCGAGCCGACCACAGGCACCGACACCACGCAGCTCAAGACCACCGCCGTGAAAAAAGGCGGCAAGTATGTCGTCAACGGGCAAAAGGTCTGGATTTCGCGCATCCAGCATTCCGACCTGATGATTCTGCTGGCCCGCACCACGCCGCTAGCCGAGGTCAAGAAGAAGTCCGAAGGCATGTCGATTTTTATCGTCAACCTGCACGACGCCATTGGCAAGGGCATGGTGGTGCAGCCGATTGCCAACATGGTGAACCATGAAACCAACGAAGTCTTTTTTGACAACCTGGAAATCCCCGCGGAGAACCTGATCGGCGAAGAGGGCAAGGGCTTTAAATACATTCTTGATGGCCTCAACGCCGAGCGCACTTTGATCGCCGCCGAATGTATAGGCGATGCTTACTGGTTTGTTGACAAGGCGCGCCGTTACGCGAGCGAACGTGTGGTCTTCAACCGGCCCATAGGCCAGAACCAGGGCGTGCAGTTCCCCATGGCCGACGCCTACATCGAAACCGAGGCCGCCAACCTGATGCGCTTCAAGGCCTGCGAGTTGTTTGACGCCGGCAAGCCCTGCGGTGCTGAAGCCAACATGGCCAAGTACCTGGCCGCCAAGGCCTCGTGGGAGGCGGCGAATATGTGCCTGCAGACACACGGCGGTTTTGGTTTTGCCTGTGAATACGACGTGGAGCGCAAGTTCCGCGAGACGCGCCTGTACCAGGTCGCGCCTATCTCCACCAACCTGATTTATTCCTATGTGGCCGAGCATTTGCTCGGGCTGCCGAGGTCGTTTTGATGTCCCCGCAAACAAGACCCCTGGACGGCATCACCGTCGTCTCCCTGGAACACGCCATCGCCGCGCCTTTCTGCACCCGCCAGCTGGCTGACCTGGGCGCGCGCGTCATCAAGGTTGAGCGCCCCGGCGTAGGCGACTTTGCGCGCGCCTATGACGGCCGCGTCAGGGGACTGGCCTCGCACTTCGTCTGGACTAACCGTTCCAAGGAAAGCCTGACGCTGGACCTCAAGCAGCCTGGTGCGCTGGCGGTGCTCAAGCAGTTGCTGGCGAAAGCCGACGTGTTGGTGCAAAACCTTGCACCCGGCGCGGCGGCGCGCATGGGTCTGGGCTACGAGGCGCTAAGCCAGGCGCACCCGCAACTCATCGTCTGTGATATCTCGGGTTATGGCGAGGACGGCCCCTACCGTGACAAGAAAGCCTACGACCTCTTGATCCAGAGCGAAGCTGGCATGCTGTCGATCACCGGCACGCCCGATGAACCCAGCAAGGCCGGCAATTCGATGGCCGACATTGCCGCCGGCATGTATGCCTATACCAACATCCTGTCGGCGCTGCTGCTGCGCGGCAAGACCGGGCAGGGTAGCCACATCGATGTGTCCATGCTCGAAGCGCTGGGCGAGTGGATGGGCTACCCGCTGTATTACGCCTTCGAGGGCGCGCCGCCGCCGCCGCGCACTGCGGCATCGCACGCCAGCATCTATCCGTACGGGCCGTTCCAGGCGGGCGATGGCGGCACGGTGATGCTGGGCCTGCAGAACGAGCGCGAGTGGAAATTGTTCTGCGAGGTGGTGCTTCAGGATGCGGGCCTGGCCGGCGATGTGCGCTTTGACAGCAATGCGAAACGCAATGAGCACCGCGAGGCGCTCAAAGCCATCATCCTGGCCACCTTTGCCGGCTTGAACACGGCCGAGGTCGTAGCGCGGCTCGACGAGGCGCAGATTGCCAACGCGCGCATGAACAGCATGGCCGAGGTCTGGGCGCACCCGCAGCTCAAGGCGCGCGAGCGCTGGCAGACCGTGGGCTCGCCGGCGGGCGACATTCCAGCGCTGCTGCCGCCTGGGCGCAACAACAGTTTTGACTACCGCATGGACGCGGTGCCCGCCGTGGGCCAGCACACCCAGGCCATCCTGCGTGAACTGGGGCAGGGCGAGACCGGCATTGCCGCCTTGCAGCAGTCGGGCGCTATTTAATTGATAGCTTCCTGTGCCCGCCATAACTGGGCTATAGCCTGATTTCTTCAATATTTTTCAAATTCAGCATGACCACCAGCCCCACCGCCGAGCTCGCTGCCTTTGTCGCGGGCCTGCGCTTCGATGCCATTCCCGCGAATGTCGTACGCAAAACCGAAGACCTCCTGGTGGACTGGTTTGGCTCGGCCCTGGCCGGCAAGGGTTCGCGCCCGGTCGAGACCATCACGCGTTTTGCTGCCAGCATGGGGCCGGCCGGTGGCGCAGCCGAAGTGCTGATCAACCGCAGCCAGAGCAGCGCCTACTTTGCCGCCATGGTCAATGCCGCGGCTTCGCATGTGGCCGAGCAGGACGATGTGCACAATGGCTCGGTGTTTCACCCGGCCACGGTGGTGTTCCCGGCCGCGCTGGCCATGGCGCAAAGCCTGGGCGGCAGCGGCCGGCAGTTGTTGACGGCGGCGGTGGTGGGTTATGAAGTCGGCATCCGTGTCGGCGAGTTTCTGGGCCGCTCGCATTACAAGGTCTTCCACACCACTGGCACGGCGGGCACGCTGGCTGCGGCCGCTGCTGCGGGCAGCCTGCTGGGCTTGAACGCGGCGCAGATGCAGCATGCGTTTGGCTCGGCCGGCACGCAGTCGGCCGGCTTGTGGGAGTTTTTGCGCACGGCCGCCGACTCAAAGCAGCTGCACACCGCGCATGCAGCGGCGGCCGGCCTGATGTCTGCCTGCCTGGCGCGTGACGGTTTTACCGGTGCCGCGCAAATCCTCGAAGGCCCGCAGGGCATGGCTGCCGGCATGTCCAGCGACGCCGACCCGGCCAGGCTGACCGATGGTTTGGGTACACGCTGGGCCACGGCTGAGACCTCTTTCAAGTACCACGCCTCCTGCCGCCACACCCATCCGGCGGCCGACGCCTTGCTGCAGGTCATGCAGGCCAATCGGCTGCAACCGTCTGACATTGCGCGTGTGGTCACGCATGTGCACCAGGGTGCGATCGACGTGCTGGGTCCTGTCGTCAACCCCGCCACCGTGCACCAGAGCAAGTTTTCCATGGGCACGGTGCTGGGCCTGGTCGCGCGTTTTGGCCATGCCGGCCTGGTTGAATTTGATCAGCATTTCCAGGAAGAACTCACGGTCGCGCTGCGCGAAAAAGTCGAGATGGTGCTGGACGCCGAAGTGGACGCCGCTTACCCGCGTCGCTGGATAGGCAAGGTCACCGTCACCACCACCGACGGCCGCGTGCTGCAGGGCCGGGTGGATGAACCCAAGGGCGATCCCGGCAACACCCTGAGCCGCGAAGAGATCACGGCCAAGGCGCAGCGGCTGGCCGCTTTCAGCCATGGCGCGACCGAAGCCGAGATGGCACGCGCGATTGATGGCTTGTGGACCATAGCGCGGAGCGCCAAGGTCGGGCGTCTGCTGGAGAGTGATGTATGAGTGCCGTCCACCTGGCGCGCTCCTTTCTGTTTGTGCCCGCCAACCGCCCGGAGCGCTACGCCAAGGCGCTGGCCTCGAGCGCGGGTGCCGTCATCATTGACCTTGAAGACGCCGTACCAGCCGGCGACAAGCTCACGGCCCGCTCACAGCTGGCCGACGGTTTTGCGCAACTGCCGCCTGAGCAGCGCGCGCGCCTGCTGGTGCGTATCAACGCCGCAGGCACGCCCTGGCATGACGATGACCTGCTGCTGGTGACGCAACTGGCGCGTGATGGATTGGCGGGAGTGGTGTTGCCCAAGGCTGAAACAGCTGAGGCGCTTGTCCGCGTGGCGGCCGGCCTTGGCCCGGCCTGCGCGCTGCTGCCGCTGATTGAGTCAGCCGCCGGACTGGCAGCGCTGGATGTGCTGGCAGCCAGCCCGGGCGTTGCAAGGCTGGCGTTCGGCAACCTTGATTTTCAGGCCGATGCGGGCATGGCCTGCGGCCCCGATGAAGCTGAACTGGTGCCGGTGCGGCTGGCCGTGGTCCTTGCATCGCGCCGGGCCGGCCTGGTGGCGCCGGTTGATGGTGTGACGCCTGGCACCGGGGACATGGGACAACTGCAGCTTGATGCCGCGCGCAGCCGGCGCGGCGGCTTTGGCGCCAAGCTGTGCATTCACCCCGCGCAGGTGGCCGTGGTCAATGCCGCGCTGGGGCCAACGGCTGCCGAGGTGGACTGGTCGCGCCGGGTGCTTGAAAAAAGCCTCACGGCCGGCGAGGGCGTGTTCACGCTGGACGGCCGCATGGTCGATGCCCCGGTCTTGCTGCTGGCACAGCGGGTGCTGGCGCGGCATGCCGGCGGGTAATTATTTCGGTGGGTATTTTCTTAAAACAACCAGGAGACAGAAGATGAAATTCGGATTTAAAACTTTTTTACTGGCAGCTGCTGCGGCGGCCTTGCTGGGTGCTGGCCCGCTTGCCTTGGGCCAGGCGGCTTTTCCCGACAGGCCCGTCACGCTGGTGGTACCGTTTGCCGCCGGCGGGCCGACCGACGTGGTGGCCCGCATGATTGCCATTCCCATGGGCAAATCGCTGGGGCAGACCGTCCTGGTGGAAAACGCCGTGGGCGCAGGCGGCACCATTGCCGCGACCAAGGTTGCGCGCGCGGCGCCCAACGGCTACACCATCTTTCTGCACCACATGGGCATGGCCACCGCGCCTGCGCTGTACCGTAAGCTGAGTTTCGACCCGCTCAAGGATTTTGAGTACGTCGGCCAGGTGGTTGATGTGCCCATGACACTGCTGGCCCGCAAGGATTTCCCGCCCGCCAATTTTGCCGAGCTGCAGACTTACCTCAAGGCCAATGGCAACAAGATATCGCTGGCCAACGCCGGGCTGGGCGCGGTGTCGCACCTGTGCGGCCTGCTGTTCATGAGCCAGATCGGCGTGGAGCTCAACACCGTCCCCTACAAAGGCACTGGCCCGGCCATGAACGACCTGCTGGGCGGCCAGGTGGACTTGCTGTGTGACCAGACAACCCAGACCGTGCCGCTGATCAAGGACGGCCGGGTCAAGGTCTACGGCGTGACCTCGCTGACACGCCTGTCCGCGTTGCCCAATGTGCCCACGCTCAATGAGCAGGGGCTCAAGGGTTTTGAGGTCAAGGTCTGGCACGGCATGTATGCGCCCAAGGGTACACCCGCACCAGTGATGGCCAAACTGAACGCCGCGTTGCGCGTGGCCCTGCAGGACCCCATGGTCAAGCAGCGGCTGGCAGACCTGAGCTCCGACATTCCGCCGGTGGACAAGATATCCGCAGCGGGGCTGAAGACCCACCTGGAGTCCGAGATCAACAAATGGGGCCCGGTCATCAGAAAGGCCGGGATTTACGCCGATTGAGGATTTTTAAGTAAAAAATGCCTGCAGCCCTTTGTTGACGGCCACAGGCAGCTATTAATATAGTAGCGCCCCGGGCTTGCGAAAGAGGCTGCCATGCCGGACCTGACCTGGCATCCATGTCACATGCACTACCAAGCCCGCACGCGTGACATGGATTGCGGGTTCCCGGATCAAGTCCGGGACAGGCTCTGCCCGCAATGACCACAGTTCAAGCCGGCATCGGCGTCTTGGGTGTGAAGTCGCAATAAGGCGACACCGCGCATTCCCAGCAGCGCGGTGTGCGCGCCACGCAGACATAACGCCCGTGCAATATCAGCCAGTGGTGGGCGTCCACCAGGTATTCGGCGGGAATGCGCTTGAGCAGTTTCAACTCCACCTCCAGCGGCGTCTTGCCCGGCGCCAAGCCGGTGCGGTTGCCCATGCGAAAGATGTGCGTGTCCACCGCCATGGTGGCTTCACCAAAAGCCGAGTTCAGCACCACATTGGCCGTTTTGCGGCCCACGCCCGGCAGGGCCTCCAGCGCCTCGCGCGTGCGCGGCACCTGGCCGCCATGCAGGTCCACCAGCATGCGGCAGGTCTGCAGCAGGTGTTTGGCCTTGCTGTGGAACAGGCCAATCGTCTTGATGTAACTCTCCAGCCCGTCCAGGCCCAGCTCCAGTATGGCCTGCGGTGTGTTTGCCACCGGGAACAGCTTGCGCGTGGCCTTGTTCACGCCCACGTCGGTGGCCTGGGCCGACAGCAGTACGGCGGTCAGCAGTTCAAACACGCTGGTGTATTCAAGCTCGGTCACCGGCATCGGGTTGGCGGCTTTCAGGGTGGCAAAAAACGGGGCAATGTCGGCGGTTTTCATGCCCTGAAGTGTATTGCGCGGAAGCCTGCCGGCGCAGGTCCAGTCA
This sequence comes from Pseudomonadota bacterium, assembly GCA_040388255.1. Classification (GTDB taxonomy): domain Bacteria; phylum Pseudomonadota; class Gammaproteobacteria; order Burkholderiales; family Burkholderiaceae_C; genus Polaromonas. The sequence continues at coordinate 65,356 of JAZKCE010000005.1, forward strand.
TGGCGACATGCCGGCCTTGGTGTGTCGGGCGGGGTTCTGTCACGGCAACTCAGCCGTAAAACGCTGGGCCTGCGCCAGCATGCCACGGCGTATGGCTGCGAACACCCTGACCGGGAAACCCGCCGGCAACTGCGTGGCCACGCGCTCCAGCGCATCCGGCACCTGCAGCACCAGCGCCACCATGCTGTCGAAGGTGTTGGGCACGCCGCTTTGTTGTGCCAGCGTTTGCCAGTGGCGGGTGTGGATTTCCTGCAGGTTGTAGTGCGCGTTTTTGCTGCGCAGGGCCATCGCCAGCTTGGCGCGGCGCGGGCTGATCTGGTTGGGCCCGTTGCCGATGATGGGCCAGGCTGACAGCACGTCGTACAGCGGTGTCATGCGATAGCCGCCGCCGCGTTCGAGAAAGATGGAGAAGTTCTTGGCGTGACCGTCTGTTGCGGCCATGATCCAGAAGGCGAGCAAGGTTTTGACAAATACCAGCTTGTCAGCATTGGCCTGGCTGCTGTTGTCAAGCTGGCGCAGGATGGCGCGTACGCCCGGTCCGCCATCAGACTCGTACTTCATGTCGCCCGCTACGCCCAGAGCCTGGCAAAAGTCCTCCTGAGGCCGGCGTGCCAGCCATGGTGCGTGGCCCGGTGGCTCCTCAAGTGCGCGGTCAAAGCGTTCGACGACCAGCACCTTTCTTTGCCCAAAGGTGGCTATTTCGCACGAGGCCACTGGCAGGCCGAGAAGCGCCAGAATTTGCGCGCATAGCCATTCGTTTTCGACCGATGTATGCATGTCAGCCCGCACATTGCCGACCAGTCCCAATGGAAGCTTGAAGATATGTGTTGTGGGCGTTGCACCCAGTGGCCTGCACCACTGTGCGTCGTGCCACAGCAGGGCTGTCTTTTCTTGCGCGCCGGCAATGGAGATACGAAAATCATCCTCGGTTTGAAGTCCCAGCACGCGACCGGCCGTTACGGCGTTGTTGATGGCCTGTTCGACGCCTGCCTCGTCAAGGGGGGCGGCGTTGATCCGGTCAAAGCCTTCAGGCAGAACATCCGGCGCAAGCAATTGCACCGCGCCTACGCAGTCCCGCCCGATGGCGGAAAGCAACTCAAAGGCTTCCGTGCTGCCGGTTGCAAACTTGTCGCGCAGGCGTCGGCGTATGGCGTCGCTGTCGGGCAACAGATTGTCGAAGAAGTTGTGTACCACCTGGCCGCGGTGGGGCAGGTTGCCCGGCATAAATGGCAGCGACAGGGACAGTGGCCGTCCCGCCGGGGACTGCAGCCAGGCTGCGTCGTATTGAAACCGGTGCTCACTCTCGCCGATAGACCAGTTACCCACACGCTCGCCGTTGGTCCAGACCACAAGCTCGTTGTCGCGTGGCTTTGTGCGGGACCGGCGGAAGGTCACCATAGGTTCACCATTTGGGGGCGTAGGGCGGCGGTTCGTCTTCCGCCACGCGATGTCGGGGCGGCTCTTCAATGACCAGCTTGCATCCCAGCGCCGAGACCATGCGTGCAATCTGGTCAAAAGCAGTGACCTCTGGTGCGGCCTCTATGCGCGCGATACGTTTCTGGCCAACGCCCAGCATCTCACCTAGTTGCGTCTGGGTGAGCTTGCGCGACTGTCTGAGCGTTCGCAGGATTGTGCGTAGCTGTTGGGGTGTATCTACCGGGTAAGTCAAAATACGCCTTTTAAGTAGTTAATAAAGAATACGCCTTTTAAGTAGTTAAGTCAAATAACTCCTTTTGAGTAGTATTGTTAAGTTCGTCGCCGTCAGGTGCATGCCCCCCGATCCCGGTGCTACTGCCTGCAATTGGCGACAATATGGCTTACTTCTTAAAAGCAATCGAGAACCCCAGCCATGCCATTGCAATTTGCCGACCGCCTCAACAACGTTGAAACCTCCGCCATCCGTGAACTCTTCAAGCTGCTGGGCAAGCCCGGCATCATCAGCTTTGCCGGTGGCTTTCCCGACCCGGCCATGTTTGATGTCGACGGCATCAAACAAGCCTGCTCCCAGGCCCTTGCAGAAGAGCCCGGCGGCGCGTTGCAGTACGGTGCCACCGAGGGCTACCAGCCCCTGCGTGAGCAGCTCAGTGCCTTTATGGCGACCAAGGGCGCCAAAGACGTTGCGCCCGACAACCTGATTGTCACCACCGGCAGCCAGCAGGCGCTTGACTTGCTTGGCAAATGTTTGATCTCGCCCGGCGACAAGGTGATTGTGGAAGGCCCGACATTCCTGGCCACCATCCAGTGCTTTCGTCTCTACGGCGCGGAGCTCATCAGCGCCCCGGTGGACGGCAACGGTGTCAAGACCGACGAGCTTGAAAAACTCATCGCCGAGCACAAGCCAAAATTTGTTTACCTGATCCCCACCTTCGGCAATCCCAGTGGCGCCATGCTCAGCCTGGAGCGCCGCAAAAAAGTGCTGGAGATGGCCGTCAAATACAACACGCTGATGGTTGAAGACGACCCCTACGGCGATCTCTACTTTGGCGAGGCACCACCGCCTTCACTGCTGGCCCTGAGCAACACTGTGCCCGGCAGCCGCGACCTGCTGGTGCATTGCGGCTCCCTGTCAAAAGTGCTGTCACCCGGCCTGCGTGTGGGCTGGATGATTGCCCAGCCCGCACTGCTGGCCAATGCCGTCATGTGCAAGCAGTTCAGCGACGCGCACACCAGCACTTTCGCCCAGGCCACCGCCGCCCAATACCTGAAAGCCGGCCGCATGCCCGCCACCCTGGCCAACGTGCGCAAGGTTTACGCCGAACGCGCCCGCGCCATGGGCGAGGCACTGACCAAAGAGCTGGGCGATGCGGTCGAGTTCACCCAGCCGCAGGGCGGTTTGTTCTTTTGGGCCAGGCTGACAGGCAAGGGCGGCAAGATCAGGGACGCAGGCGAATTCGCCAAACGCGCCATTGAGCAAGGCGTGGCCTTTGTACCCGGCGCACCGTTTTTTGCGGCCAACCCGGATGTGGCGACTTTCCGCTTGAGCTTTGCCACGGCCGATGTCGAGAAGATCAAGGAAGGTGTTGCGCGGCTGGGCAAGGCGATTTGATTGGCCTTCAGCTGTCATTGCGGGCTAGCCCCGCAATCCATGCTCCCGTCTTTCTGTGCTGCCGTGGATTGCGGATCAAGTCCGCAATGACAAACCACCATGCCATCCCTGCTGATTAGCCTGCGCCATTAAACAGTGACCTCTCCCGACGTCGTCTCCGCCGCAACCCGGCGTTCCATTCTTCTTCTTTCCACGGCCACCTTCTCCAGCATGGTCGCGCAGCGCATCTGCGATGCCATGTTGCCCGAGTTGTCGCGCGTGTTTTCTGTCGGCCTGGCGCAGGCCGCGCAGGTTGTGTCGATTTTTGCCATCACCTATGGCATAGCGCAGCTTTTCTTCGGCCCGCTGGGCGACAGGCTGGGAAAGTACCGCATCGTCACCCTGTCCGCATTTTTTTGCAGCGTGGGCAGTGTTGTGGCCGTGCTGGCGGGCACTCTTGATGTGTTGCTGTTTGCCCGCTTTCTGATGGCCGTTGGCGCAGCCGGCATGATCCCGCTGGCCATGGCCTGGGTAGGCGACTCGGTGCCGACAGACCGCCTGCAGGAAATGCTCACGCGCACCGGCCTGGGCAGCACCTTGGGCCTGGTCATCGGCCAACTGATGGGCGGGCTGCTGACCGATGCCCTGGGCTGGCGCTGGTGTTTTATCTTCATGGCGGTGCTGTTCACCGTGGTCGGCACACTGCTCTACACAGACCTGCGCCGCCAGGGCATCACGCTGTTGCCCCAGCGCGCAGTTGTTGCAGTGCCTCTGGCCGCAGATGCCATTCAGCCGGCGGCGCGCCCGGGCTTTGTCAAGCAGGCCATGATCATCATCACCGGCTCCTGGTCGCGCACCGTGCTGCTGATGGCGGTGGTGGAGGGCGCCGTTGGTTTTGGTGTGCCGGCTATCTGGGCAACGCACCTGCACCAGAAGCTGGGCCTGTCACTTTCCATGGCCGGCGCGGTGGTGGCGCTCTATGGTTTGGGCGGCATGCTCTACATGGCCATGGGCCGCCAGCTGATCGCCCGCTTCGGCCAGCAGGGCCTGGTCATTGGGGGCGGCGCGATTGTGGGCGTATGCGCCTGCGTGCTGGCCTTCACGCCGCATTGGCTGCCCGCCATTCCCGCCAGCCTGTTGGCGGGCTTCGGGTTTTTCATGTTCCACAACACCATGCAGGCTAACGCCACAGGCATGGCGCCCGAGGCACGCGGCACTGCAGTGTCGCTGTTTTCATCATTCCTGTTTTTGGGCCAGTCGATCGGTGTGGTGCTGGCCGCGAGTTTGATGGACCGGATTGGCAGCGGCGTGGTGATTGCCGGGGCTGGGGTGGTGATGGCGCTTGAGGGTGTGTTTTTTGCCTGGGCGCTGAAGCGGCGTACAGTGACTGTATAGCCCTCAAGATTGGTTGTCGAAAAAAATAGATTCAAGCTGAAAAGGGAGGGTCCTGATGACAAACGAAGAGATCTTTTTAGCCAAATTGCGGACAGTCGATCAGGAGTGTGAGGAACAGCTCAACGAGCAGATACAAACCTTGTACAAAGACGCGAGGTTTAACGGTACCAAATTTGTTTTTGCAGAGCTCGATGTTGCATCAAAGATATTCATCGCATCGGTCCTTGGAAAATCCGACCGAATCTCAAAAGAGATAGAGCGCATCTTTAAGACAGTCGGAAATTCTTGGCGTGGGTTGAATACAAAGCAGGTAGATACTTTTTTGAAAGACATATTTGCTTCAAAAAATTATGTGCATAGATTGGACTTTTACGCTGATTCTATGCAGCGTATTGCCGCTGGATATGGCATCAACTCCTTAAGAGACCATTCCCGTGATCAGGTACGTATTGCTGCGTACCAAGCGGCAGTCTCTAATGCCTGCCGGCAGGGGCTTGAGAATTCCAATTTGGAGTTGAGACTTCATACTTCACACGAGGAGCCTGAGAGCGTTGCGAAACTTCTATCTTGGTGGCGTTATTTGAATAGAAAGCCAGCTTTGGCCGTTTTCATTGCCATATTGCTATTGATTGGATATCTAGTGTGGTGCGCCGATTTGTTGTGCACTTATCGCCCGACTCGGGCCAGTGCGG
>JAZKCE010000006.1:0-218800 GCA_040388255.1 Pseudomonadota bacterium
GGTAGTTGTCGGCCGCGTCTTCGACTTCGGTCGGGCAGTTGAAGGTGAATGCCGCCGGCATGAAGATCAGCACGGACCATTTGCCCTTGAGCGTCTCGTCGGACACATCGATGAACTTGCCATTGAGGTAGGCCTGGGTCTTGAAGGGCTGGACTTGGGTGTTGATCAGGGACATGGTGATTCCTTTGTAGATACTGAACGATTGATAGGGGTAAACGCCGATGACTTTTGCATTGCTTCGGGTCTGGCGTTGGGTTTATTTTATCCTATCAATTTCATGCTTTCGATTGAATAAAACTAAAATTCAGATAGCAATTTACAAATGAGAATCATTCTCATATAATTAAACGCAGATTTTTCACAATCTCACCATCTATAGCTAGCCACCAAGCTGAAATCCTTTTTCGGCGTCTGCAGCCAGCGGTTGTTTTCAACTGTTTCAAGGCTCCATCGTGGCGACACTTCGCTTTTCCCTTCCTTTTTCCGCGTCCCATCTTTCCCTTCCGTTCGCACTGCGTCAGCTCTCCTGTGTTGTGGGCGCGTTATGCGGCTCCGTCCTGAGCGTTCAGGCGCAGACCGCACCTGCCGAGCCGGGTGTTTTGGCTTCCACTCAGGTGGCGGCAGCGGTGCTCAAGGAGGTCGTCGTCAGCGGTTCACGCAATGAGCAGTCGCTGGACGACCTGCCCATGACCATGGATGTGCTCAATGCCAAGGACATCGAGGAAGGGCAGATTCGTGACATCCGCGATGCGGCAAAAAACATTCCCAATGTGTCGGTACGGCGTGCGCCGGCGCGTTTTGGCGTGGCCCAGGGCGATACCGGGCGCGAGGGCAACGCGGGTTTTAATATCCGCGGCCTGGACGGCAACCGCGTCCTGATGCTGGTCGACGGCATACGCATACCGCGCAGTTATTCGTTTGGCGTCAACGCCTTCGGCCGCGATGCCCTGTCGATAGACCTGGTCAAGCGCATCGAGCTGGTCAAGGGGCCGGCGTCCGTGCTGTATGGCTCCGACGGCATCGCCGGGCTGGTGAACTTCATCACCTACGAACCTTCCGATTTCCTGAAAGACGGCAAGACCCTGGGCGGGCGGGCATCCGTCAGCTATAGCGGCGATGACAAGGGCTTGGCCGCTTCTGCGACAGTGGCAGGGCGCGCAAGCGAAGCGCTTGACTGGCAGATCACTGCCGCGAGCAATCGCGCCGAGGCGCTGGGCAACATGGGCAGCAATGATGTCGCAGGCCCCAACCGCACGACGCCGAACCCGCAAAAAGACAGAGGCAATGCGCTGCTGGCCAAGGTCGTGCTGCGGCCCTCGGCATCACAAAAACACGTGATCAGCTTTGAGCATGTGGACAAGCGCTCGGACTACGAGCTGCTCACGGCACGCGCGGTGCCGGTGGTGGCGGCAACCTCGGTCCTGAACGCCAATGCCTTCACCACCATGGACCGCAACCGCCTGACCTGGGATGCGCGGTACCAGCTGAATACGGCGTTTGCCGACAACCTGCAGACCGTACTCAGTTTCCAGGATGCCAAGTCACGTGAATACGCATTTGAAGACCGCAACACTTCGCCGGACAGGGTGCGCGATACCTATTACCAGGAGCGCACGCTGCAGGCCGGCATCCAGGCCGACAAGACCATTCGCATGTCTTCGCAGTGGGCGCAAAAGCTGACCTTCGGCATCGACTACACCACGGCAAAAATCACCAACATGCAGACCGGCGTGGTGCCGCCCGCGGGCGAGACCTTTCCGCTCAAGCGTTTCCCGGACACCACCGAATCCAGCTCTGCGCTGTATATACAGGACGAGGTGATGAGCGGCGACTGGAGCATCACCCTGGGCGTGCGCATCGACCGCTTCAACATCGACGCCTCACAGGCTGGTTTCCCCGTGCCTGCGGTGTCCCTGTCGGGTTCTGCGGTTTCGCCCAAGTTTGGCGTGCTTTACCGGGCCACGCCGCAGTGGAGCGTGTTCGGCAATTACGCCAGCGGTTTCCGTGCGCCCAATGCCGGGCAGGTCAATGCGTTTTTTGAGAACGCGACATCGTTTTACAAGACCATTCCCAATCCTGGCCTCAAGCCGGAAAAAAGCAGGAACCTGGAGTTCGGCACGCGTGGCCGGCTGGACCGGCTGACCCTGGATGCGGCTGTGTTTTACGGCAGGTTCACCAACCTGATCCAGGACAACGTGCAGGTCGCAGGTAATGGCACGGCACTGAGCCCGACAGTGTTCCAGTCCGTCAACATCGACAACGCCACCATCAGTGGTTTTGAAGTCCGCGGTTCCATGGACTGGGGCAAGGCGGGCATGGGCCGGTTGAGCACGCCATTCTTTTATGGCGAAACCCGCGGCAAGGTCAGCAACACCGGCAAGCCGCTGGACACGGTTGACCCGGCCAAGCTCGGCCTGGGTCTGCGCTACGAAACCGCGGTGTGGGATCTCCGGCTTGATGCCAGCCACCACGCCGCCAAAAACTTCAGCGACATAGGCACCCAGCTTGTCGGCACACCCGCCACACCGCAGTTTGCGGTGCCCGCTGCCACCACGTTTGACCTGAGCGGCCAGTGGCGCATCAGCAAGGCCCTGCGCGTCAACGCGAGCCTGGTCAACCTGACGAACAGGAAGTACTGGAACTGGTCTGACGTGCGCAGTGTGGCCGCCAATTCAGCGGTTCTTGATTCCTATACCCAGCCTGGAGGCAAGTTCAATGTCGCGCTGGTTGCCGATTTCTGATTTTTTCCGCTTGCATTTATTGCCAACCATGAAGGAGCACACCATGAAACAGATCCCTGACCACGGCATCAATGATCCCGACGTGCATGACCATGCCATGTCCGCCGGCCATTCCCCTGCCTTGTGGCACACAAATCCGGAGATATTCCAATGAGCGCCGTTCTTCAGGCCATGGTTGAAAAATCAGCCGCCAGCCCTTCCACGTCCCCGTCACATGAGGCTTTGAGCGCGGCATCCGTGCGTGAGCGTTTCCAGGCTGCGCGCAGCAGCGGCAAACGGGCGAAAGACGCCGCTGAAAGCTCGGGGTTCAGCGAGGGGGAGGCGATAGCCGCGCACGCCGGGCAGCATGACTTTGCCCTCAAGGCCACGCCGCTCAAGGGGCCGTGGGTCGAGTTGCTGCAGGCGCTTGAACTGTGCGGCCCGGTGATGGCGCTGACGCGCAACGAGTCCACCGTGCATGAAAAAACCGGCGTGTACCAGAACATCAGCGCCAGCGGCCATATGGGCCTGGCACTGGGCGAAGAGATTGACCTGCGCCTGTTTTTCAGCCGCTGGTTTGCGGGCTTCGCCGTGTTTGAGCCCGCCAGCGACCCGAAAAACCCGGCCTCGCAAAGCCTGCAGTTTTTTGATGCGCACGGTGTGGCCATCCACAAGGTGTTTGTGCGCGCGGAGACGGACCGCGCTGCCTTCAATGACATCGTCAGCCAGTTCACGGATATGGACAAGGCGACAGTCTTTACCAATGCACCGCCCAAGCCCGCCATCAAACCCGATGCGGCGCTTGACGCCGCCGTTTTTGCCGAGGCCTGGAGCAAGATGACGGACACGCACCAGTTCTTTGGCCTGATCAGCAAGTTCGGCGCCGAACGCCAGCAGGCTTTCAGGCTGGTGGAGGGGCGGTTTACCGAGCGCGCAAAACCGGAGATCGTTCGCGCATTGCTTGATGAAGCGGCTGTGGACGGCACCTCCATCATGGTGTTTGTCAGCAGCAGCGGCTGCATCCAGATCCATAGCGGGCCGGTCAAACGCATAGAGCCCATGGTCACGCCGGCAGCGCGGTGGATCAATGTGCTGGATGCGGGTTTCAACCTGCACCTGCGCGAAGACATGATCCGGAACGCCTGGATTGTGCGCAAGCCGACCGAAGACGGCGTGGTTACCTCGGTGGAAGTGTTCGACGCAAACGGCGACCTGATGGCCATGTTCTTCGGCAGCCGCAAGCCCGGCATCCCGGAGCAGCAGGCCTGGCGCGACATCGCGGCGCGTTTGCCGCGGCTGTACCAACTGGCGGTCGCGCCTTGAACTTGCGAAAGAAACCCGATGAACGGCAAGTCCATGAAACCCACGCGGCAAACACTGTCCCGGCGCGACGCCTTGCGCCGCTTTTCCCTGCCTCTGCTGGGCCCGGTAAGCTCGGTAGCAGGGGTCTGCGCCCTGTCTGCGCCTGCTGCGCTGGCCCAGACGAGCCGTCCGCCGCGCATCGTCTCCGTCAGCGGCGCCACGACCGAGATCGTCTACGCGCTGGGCGCTGAAAAGCAGCTGGTAGGCTCCGACACCACCAGCCTGTATCCGGCTGCTGCCTTGCAGACAGCCAAGGTGGGTTATATGCGTGCGCTTTCCGCCGAAGGTTTGCTCTCGCTCAAGCCCGATGCGGTGATTGGCACAACGGAGGCCGGCCCCAGCGTGGTGATGGACCAGGTACGCACGGCGGGCGTCAAGGTGGAACTGGTGAATGCCGATCACTCCTGGGGCGAGGTGCAGCGCAAGGTGGCTGCTGTGGGACGCGCCACGGCGCGTACTGCAGAAGCCGCGGCCCTGCAGGCCAGGCTGGACACGCAGTGGGTCGAAGTGTTGGCCTATGTTGCCAGGCAGATCGGACGCAAGCCCAAGGCCATTTTTATCCTGGCGCACAGCGCCAGCCCGCAGGTGGCCGGCGACAAAACCGCCGCACACGCCGTGCTGGTTTATGCGGGCCTGGACAACGCGCTGGCAGGGCAGGGAAACCCGGCCAGCTTCAGCGGTTACCGCGCCATGACTGCCGAGGCACTGGTGGTGGCCGCGCCCGATGTGATCGTCACTACCACGCAAGGCCTTGAAGCCAGTGGCGGCCTTGAAAAATTCTGGTCACGCGCTGGCCTGGAGCTGACGCCTGCCTACAAGCGGCGTTCGCTGGTGGCGCTTGATGCGCTGTACCTGATTGGGTTTGGCCCGCGCCTGCCGCAGGCGGTGCGCGAGTTGCACCAGCAGGCCCGGAAATCCGTGCTCAGGAGCGCTGCATGACCGAAGTCCTGTGTGCCCGCACACCCGCCGTTTTGCACAGCCTCGAACTGAAACGCGCGCTGGCTTTTTACCGCGATGCCTGGGGTTTTTCCATCAGGCAGCAGGTGCCCGGTGTGCTGGCCATCCTGACGCGTGAATCCGTCACGGTGCAGCTGTGGCAGCGCCGTACCGACATGGCCGCGCAAACCTCTGCATGCCGGTTGCTGGTGGACAACCTTGAACTATGGCAACTCGCCTTGCAATCGGCCCCGGGCCAGGTAGCGCAAGCCTTGACCGAAGAGCCCTGGGGCGCCGAGTTTGGCTTGAGCGACTGCGACGGCAACCGTTTGCTGCTGGTGCAATCTGCGCCGCACAAACTCGGCCAAAAGACACGTGTATGAAGGCACGCGCATGAAAACACTGAACTATTTGGGGCTGCACAAGCGGCCCCCGGCACGCACCGTGCTGATTTTTGGTCTGTTGTTGCTTGCTATCAGTTTTATAGCTGGCAGCGCACGCGGTGCCTACGCCATCAGCCCTTTTCAACTCATGACCGTGGTGTGGGACATGTTGATGGGCAAGCTGTCCGGCGGGCAGGCCTCGCCTGAGCACATGGTGTTCATGAACATCCGGCTGCCCCGCCTGCTGCTGGGCATTGCCGCAGGCGCGGCGCTGGGTTTGTCCGGCGCCTTGATGCAGGGCCTCTTTCGCAACCCCTTGGCCGACCCCGGCCTGATTGGTGTCAGCAGCGGCGCCGCGCTGGCGGCGGGCGCCACCATTGTCATGGGCAGCCTGTGGTTCCCGGAGATGTCGCGCACGCTGGGCAGCTGGACCCTTGTGTTGGCGGCTTTTCTCGGCAGCCTGCTGGTCACGCTGCTGGTCTATTCACTGTCGCAACAGGATGGGGCGACGCGGGTGGGGTTGATGCTGCTGGCCGGTATCGCCATCAATGCACTGGTTGGCGCGGGCCTGGGTTTTTTGACCTTTCTTGCCAGCGATGAGCAGTTGCGCAACATCCAGTTCTGGCTGCTCGGCAGCCTGGGCGGCGCACGCTGGAGTGCGGTCGTCCTGGTGGGGGGCATCGTGCTGGTGGCGGTGCTGGCGGGCCTGACGCTGGCCAGGCCGCTGAATGCCATCGCCCTTGGCGAAGCGCAGGCCGAACTGCTGGGCGTGCCGGTGGAGCATGTCAAACGGTTTGCAGTGCTGGTGACGGCCCTGGCGGTGGGTGCTGTCACGGCGACCACCGGCATCATCGGTTTTGTCGGGCTGGTCGCGCCGCATTGTGTGCGACTGGTGGCCGGGCCAGACCACCGCGTGGTGCTGCCGGGCTCGGCCTTGCTGGGCGCGGCCCTGGTGCTGCTGGCCGACAGCGTGGCGCGTACCGTGGTCAAGCCCGCGGAGCTGCCGCTGGGCGTGCTGACGGCGTTTGTCGGCGTGCCGTTTTTCCTGTTGCTGCTGCGTCACTTCAGGAGCCGCCTGTGAACGCGCGCTGCCTGGCTGATTTTTCAAAACAGGAGCTGGCTGTGAACTCAAGGCTGGAGGCATTTGACGTGTCCGTGGCCATGGCCCACAGGACGCTTTTGGACACTACATCGGCCCACTTCATGGCCGGCCAGGTCACGGCCATTCTCGGGCCCAATGGCGCGGGCAAGTCCACGCTGGTATCGGTATTGACCGGCCAGCGCCAACCCGGCGAAGGCCGCGTTGACATGGGCGGGCAAGCCTTGCACGATCGCCTGCCAGGCGAGCTGGCGCGGATACGAGCCTTTGTGGCGCAGGAAACCCAGGTCGCGTTCGACTTCACGGTGCGTGAGGTGGTGGACCTGGGGCGCTACCCGCACCGCAAACAGGCCGGTACGCAGGAGGCTGCGATAGCGCTTTCGGCCATGCAGGCGACAAAAGTCGATCACCTGGCCGAGCGTGCGCTCAACACGCTTTCGGGCGGCGAGAAGGCGAGGGTGCATCTGGCGCGGGCTTTGGCTCAGGTTTGGGAGGGCGCGGGAGATAAGGGCATTCGATGGCTGTTGCTAGATGAACCCACCGCAGCGTTGGACCTGCAACACCAGCACCGCGTCCTGCAACTGATGCAGGGCTGGGCAAATACGCAGGGCATAGGCGTGGTGGCCGTGCTGCACGACCTGAACCTGGCGCTGCGCTACAGCGAGCGCTGTGTGGTGCTGCAGCAGGGAAAAATGGTGGCCAGCGGCATCACGGCCGAGGTGTTGTCGCCGGAATGCATTGCCCGGGTCTGGGGGGTTGTGGCGCATCCGGTCAGGACGCCTGGCTCCCCCGGCCTGCTCCAGTATGTATTTGAAGCAGCGTCCTGATGAGATCAGGCGGCCAGCGAAATCACCACGGCCGACTCATCCACCAGGGCAGCCACCCGTGCCCTGGCTTTCAGGCCGCTGCCGGCTGCTGCAAACCCGACCAGTTGCAGGCCGGCGTCCAGTTGCAGCGAGACCTCGTCACCCGCTTTGCCGCGGCTGACACGCACAGCCTGGCCACCCAGCGATTGGGCGTTTGATGCCCCTGCACCGGTTGAAAGAGGCGTCACCCGGACTGCGGTTGCCTTGCACAGCGCCAGCACGTCCTGCCCCTTTTTCAAACCCAGCAGCTCGGCGCTGGCCCTGGTGATGCGCGAGACCAGCAGGGCCTTGTCCGGCGGCCCGGCCAGCCGCAGGTACACACGCACCACCTGGCCCTGCACGGCTATCTTCTCGACCTTGCAGGGCAACTGGTTGCGCATGCTGGTGCGCACGCTCATGTTGGAGAGCACCGGCAGGGCGCGCGGCAGCAACAATTCATTCGACTGGAAAGATGAAAATACCTGGCTGCGGGTTTCGTCCAGCAGGCTGGCGATGGAGAGCAGTTTCTGGCCCGCTGGTGTGAGGCTGGCGCCGCCGCCTTTGCTGCCGCCCACGGTGCGTTCGACCAGTACCACGCCTGCCAGGTTGGTCAGGGTGTCTATGGCCTGCCATGCGGCCTTGTAGCTGACTTTGGCCTCGCGCGCGGCTTGCGAGATCGAGCCGCTTTCGGCCACCAGGCGCAGGATTTCAATCCGCTTGTCGGTTGGCTCGTGGCTGAGCGCGCTGTTGAACGACTGGGCCGTTGCTGCAGTTTTTTTCATGAACTTGTTTTGCTGCCGGGAGGGCGGGGTAGCGCTATTCTAAAATAGAATAACGAAAAAACAGCCCGCCAACCTGGGCGAAAACCGGTCTCTGACCCTCTAACCACTGGAGCACCCGTGATATACCGACCCCTGTTTAGATTGTTGCCGGCGTTGCTGGCCATGCTGGCTTCTGCATCCGTCCTGGCCGAGGAAGTCCAGGTCGCCGTCTCTGCCAATTTCACCGCGCCCATGAAATTGATCGCTGCGGATTTTGAAAAGGACACGGGCCACAAGGCCGTGCTGTCTTTCGGTGCAACCGGGAAGTTCTATGCCCAGATCACCAATGGTGCACCCTTTGACGTCTTTCTCGCGGCCGATAACGAAACCCCGGCAAAACTCGAAAAAGAAGGTGCCGCGGTATCCGGCAGCGGCTTTACCTATGCCACGGGCCGGCTGGTGCTCTGGTCCGCCAAACCCGGCGTGGTGGATGACAAGGGCGCGGCGCTGCTGCGCGGCGATTTCAAACACCTGGCGATCGCCGCACCCAAGCTCGCACCTTATGGCGCGGCGGCCATGGAGACCATGAGCAAGGTCGGCCTGCTGCCCAGCCTGGAGCCCAAACTGGTGCAGGGCGAAAGCATAGGCCAGACCTTCAGCATGATTTCGTCGGGCAATGCCGAGCTTGGTTTTGTGGCCCTGTCGCAGGTCTATGAAGACGGCCGGTTCAAGAGCGGCTCCGGCTGGATAGTGCCGACCAACCTGCACAGCCCGATCCGCCAGGACGCCGTGCTGCTCACGCGGGCCAAAAACAACCAGGCCGCCGTGCAACTGGTTGCCTACCTGAAGACCGAAAAAGCCAAGACCGTGATCCGGTCTTTTGGTTACGAGCCCTGAAATTCTGAAGCAGTCATACATCAAACACAAAGCCGTCAATGCTGGGTAACGCGGAACTGCAGGCGATAGCGCTGACCATACGGCTGGCGGGCACCACCACGCTGATTTTGCTGTTGCTGGGCACGCCGCTCGCCTGGTGGCTGGCGCGCACGCGCTCCTGGCTCAAGGGCCCGGTGGGCGCGCTGGTGGCTTTGCCGCTGGTCTTGCCGCCTGTTGTGCTGGGCTTTTACCTGCTGGTGCTGATGGGGCCGCATGGCCCCATAGGTCAGATCACGCAATCGCTGGGCTGGGGCCTGCTGCCTTTCAGCTTTGCCGGGCTGGTGATAGGTTCGGTGTTTTATTCCATGCCTTTTGTCGTGCAGCCGCTGCAAAACGCCTTTGAGGCGATTGGCGACAGGCCGCTGGAGGTGGCGGCAACGCTGCGCGCCTCGCCGCTGGACACCTTTGTCAGCGTCGTGCTGCCGCTCGCCAGGCCGGCGTATTTGACGGCGGCAGTGATGGGCTTTGCGCACACGGTGGGCGAGTTCGGCATTGTGCTCATGCTGGGCGGCAACATTCCCGGCAAGACGCGTGTGATGTCGGTGCAGATCTATGACCACGTCGAGGCGCTGGAATACACCCAGGCGCACTGGCTGGCCGGCGGGCTGCTGGTGTTTTCTTTCCTGGTGCTGCTAGCGCTGTATATCCTTCAGCCCACCGGACGCCGCCGCCTGCGTGTACAGGCCCGGCCATGAGCGGCAAGGACGGCATCAGGGCAACATTCAGCCGCCGCAATGGCGATTTCCTGCTCGATGTAGCGCTGGCCTTGCCCGGGCGTGGCGTCACGGCGATCCACGGCACTTCGGGCTCGGGCAAAACCACCTTCCTGCGTTGCGTGGCAGGGCTGGAGCGTGCCAGCCCCGCATTTCTTTCTATCAATGGCGAGGTCTGGCAGGACGACAGCGCCGGCGTCTTTCTGCCGGTGCACCAGCGCACGCTTGGCTACGTGTTCCAGGAAGCCAGCCTGTTTGCGCACCTTGATGTGCAGCGCAACCTCGACTATGGCCTGCGCCGCGTGCCGGTGGCCGAGCGGCGGGTGGCGCTGGACCAGGCGATAGAACTGCTGGGTATTGAAAAGCTGTTGCAGCGGCGCAGCGACACGCTGTCCGGCGGCGAACGCCAGCGTGTGGCCATTGCCCGGGCGCTGGCCACCAGCCCGCGTCTGCTGCTGATGGACGAGCCGCTGGCCTCGCTTGATGTGCAGCGCAAGGCCGATGTGTTGCCTTATCTTGAGCGGCTGCACGACGAGCTGGACATTCCCGTTCTTTACGTCAGCCACGCGCCTGACGAAGTGGCCCGGCTGGCCGACCACCTGGTGCTGCTGGAGGCGGGCCGCGTGGTGGCGGCAGGGCCGACGCGCGAGCTGATGACCCGCATGGACCTGCCGCTGGCCCATGGCGACAGCGCCGCCGCCATTATTGAGGCCAGCGTGAACCGGGTGGAGCCGCAGTACCACCTGAGCCATGCAGACTTTGCCGGCGGGCAGATCAGCCTGCTTAACCTGACCTTGAAAGCCGGCCAGCGCGTGCGCGTGCGCATACAGGCGCGCGATGTCAGCCTGACCTTGCAAAAACAGGAGGGCACCAGTGTGCTGAACATCCTTGCGGTGACGGTGACCGGCATTTCCCCCGACAGCCCGGGCCAGGTGATGGTCGGCCTGGATGCGGGCGGCAGCAGCCTGCTGGCGCGCATCACGCAAAAGTCGGCTGATGCGCTTCAGCTGCAGCCTGGCAGCCAGGTCTACGCGCAGGTCAAGGGCGTGGCTGTTGTGGGCTGATGTCGCCTGGCTGCTTGTTGGGTGCTATCAATAGCATAGCTGGCTGCGCAGGCAGAACGGAGGTTTTAGGCCTTTTTGGCTTGAAAACCAGGCGTTCTTCACCGAAAACGACCTCAAGAAATGCCTGAGACAGGTTTCTGAAGGCTGCGGGAGCTCATTTCATGCATGGAATATGCCTGCAGCCAAGCAGGAATGGGCGCTGCCAGCTATAAAAACAGGAGCGAACCTGGCTACTTTAATTAATACACCAGCCGCTCCGGCCTGATCTCCTGCAGGATGGTGGTGGAGATCTCTTCAATCGACTTGGTCGTGGTCGACAGCCAGCGTATGCCTTCGCGCCGCATCATGGCCTCGGCCTCGTGGATCTCTTCGCGGCAGTTCTCCAGGCTGGCGTATTTGGAATTGGGCCGCCGTTCGTTGCGGATCTGGCTCAGGCGCTCGGGCGCAATCGTCAGTCCAAAGATCTTTTTGCGGTGCGGCACCAGTGCCGGCGGCAACTGGCGGCGCTCGAAGTCTTCGGGAATCAGCGGGTAGTTGGAGGCTTTCAGGCCGTATTGCATGGCCAGGTACAGCGAAGTCGGGGTTTTGCCGCTGCGGCTCACGCCGACCAGGATCACGTCCGAGCCCTGCAGGTCCTTGTTGCTCTGGCCGTCGTCGTGCGCCAGGGAAAAGTTGATGGCCTCGATGCGGTCGTCGTATTCCTTGCTTTTGGAGGCATCCGAAAAGCGGCCGACCCGGTGGTTGGACTTGATGCCCAACTCGCCCTCCAGCGGCGCGACGAACATGCCGAACATGTCCAGCAGCATGCCGTGGCAATGCGCCTTGATGACCGCCAGGATTTCCATGTTCACCAAGGTGGTGAAGACAATCGGCCGCTTGCCCTCGACTTCGCCGGTGTGATTGATCTGGCGCACGGCCTGGTGGGCCTTGTCCACGGTGTCGATAAAGGGCAGGCGGACGTGGCGCGGTTTCATCTCGAACTGGGCCAGGATGGCGTTGCCAAAGGTCTCGGCGGTGATGCCGGTGCCGTCGGAGATGAAAAATACGGTGCGGTTGGGCATGGGGGCCTGTACGGGGTTGGTAGGGGGATTCAGGATGGTGAAAGGCAGGGACGAGGCATTTTTCCGGACTGGCCCCTACAATTGGGGTAATTATCCAGATTCTGACCTCATGCCCCGCTCCAACCCCTTCAAACAACAACAAGGTTGCCTGCCGCGCATGACGGACGCCCCGGTTTTTAAACCTCCCGGAGTATTTTCATGTCCAACCTGTTTGAGGCGACCGCCCTGGTCGTACCGTTTGAAAACCTGAGAATGTCAGATGTCGAGGCCGTAGGCGGTAAAAACGCCAGCCTTGGCGAGATGATCTCGCAGTTGCCCACCGGACCCGAGGGCGTGCGGGTGCCCACCGGATTCGCCACGACGGCCCATGCCTTTCGTGTGTTCCTGGCCCACGACGGGCTGGACAAAAAAATCAACGCAGTGCTGGACGCACTCAACACCGATGACGTTCGGGCGTTGGCCACGGCCGGCAGTCAGATCCGTGCGCTGGTCGAGGCCCAGCCTTTCCCGGCAGACTTCGAAAAAGCCGTGCGCGCGAGTTTCGCCACCCTGAGCGCGGGCAATGCCCAGGCCAGCTTTGCCGTGCGTTCGTCCGCCACGGCGGAAGACCTGCCCGACGCATCCTTTGCCGGCCAGCAGGAAACCTTTTTGAACGTGGTCGGCATCGAGGACGTGCTGCACAAGATGAAAGAGGTGTTTGCCTCGCTCTACAACGACCGTGCCATCAGCTACCGCGTGCACCAGGGTTTTGCGCATGCCGACGTGGCCCTGTCCGCCGGCGTGCAGCGCATGGTGCGCAGCGACAAGGGCGCGGCTGGCGTGATGTTCACGATCGACACCGAAAGCGGTTTTGAAGACGTGGTCTTCATCACGTCCAGCTACGGCCTGGGTGAAACCGTGGTGCAGGGCGCCGTCAACCCCGACGAGTTCTATGTGCACAAGCCCATGCTGAAGGCTGGCAAGCGCGCGGTGATCCGTCGCAACCTCGGCTCCAAGCTGCTGCAGATGGAGTTCACCACGGCGCAAGAGAAAAAGGCCGGCGGCAAGCTGGTCAAGACCACCGATGTGCCGACCGAACTGCGCAACCGCTTTTCATTGACGGACGATGACGCCCTGCAACTGGCCCGCTACGCCCTGATCATCGAAACGCATTACGGCCGTCCCATGGACATCGAATGGGGCAAAGACGGCACCGACGGCCTGCTCTATATCCTGCAGGCCCGGCCAGAGACGGTCAAAAGCCAGTCCAAGGGCAAGGCCGAGCAGCGCTACAAACTCAAGGGCACAGGCACTGTGCTGGCCGAAGGCCGCGCCATTGGCCAGAAGATAGGCACCGGCCCGGTGCGCATCGTGCATGACATCAAGGACATGGACCAGGTCCAGCCCGGCGACGTGCTGGTGACCGACATGACCGACCCGAACTGGGAGCCGGTGATGAAGCGCGCCAGCGCCATCGTCACGAACCGCGGTGGCCGTACCTGCCACGCCGCCATCATTGCGCGCGAACTCGGCATCCCGGCCGTGGTCGGCTGCGGCGACGCGACCGAGCAGCTGAAAGACGGCATGCTGGTCACGGTGAGCTGCGCGGAAGGCGACACTGGCAACATCTATGACGGCCTGCTGGAAACCGAAGTCACCGAGGTGCAGCGCGGTGCCATGCCGCCGATTGACATCAAGATCATGATGAACGTGGGCAACCCGCAGCTGGCGTTTGACTTCTGCCAGATCCCGAATCAGGGCGTGGGCCTGGCGCGGCTGGAGTTCATCATCAACAACAACATCGGTGTGCACCCCAAGGCCATCCTGGACTACCCGAACGTCGATGCCGACCTGAAAAAGGCCGTTGAAAGCGTGGCTAGAGGCCATGCCTCGCCGCGCGCTTTTTATGTCGACAAGGTCACCGAAGGCGTTGCCACGATTGGCGCGGCCTTCTGGCCCAAGTCGGTGATTGTTCGCCTGTCCGACTTCAAGTCCAACGAATACCGCAAGCTGATTGGCGGCTCGCGTTACGAGCCGGAAGAAGAAAACCCGATGCTTGGTTTCCGCGGCGCCGCGCGTTACCTCAGTGCCGACTTTGCAGAGGCCTTTGCCATGGAATGCGAGGCGATCAAACGCGTGCGCAACGACATGGGCCTGACCAATGTTGAAGTCATGGTGCCTTTTGTGCGCACGCTGGGCCAGGCCGAAGCCGTGACCAAACTGCTGGCGCAGCACGGCCTCAAGCGCGGCCAGGACGGCCTGCGCATCATCATGATGTGCGAGATCCCGAGCAATGCAGTGCTGGCCGACCAGTTCCTCGAATATTTCGACGGCTTCTCCATCGGCTCCAACGACCTGACCCAGCTCACCCTGGGCCTGGACCGTGACTCCGGCCTGGAGATCCTGGCAAAAGACTTTGACGAACGCGACCCGGCCGTCAAGGCTCTGCTCAGCATGGCGATTGACGCGTGCAAACGCCAGGGCAAGTATGTCGGCATCTGCGGCCAGGGCCCCAGCGACCACCCGGACTTTGCCCAGTGGCTGAAAGAGCAGGGCATTGGCTCGATCTCCCTGAACCCCGACACGGTGATCGACACCTGGAAGCGGCTGGCCAACTAAAGCCCGGCTGTATCCCGTCTGAGGGAAAACCCCGGGTGCTTTGCCGCCCCGGGGTAAGCAATTGGCAAGCCCCGCCACGACAATCGTAAGCATCGCAACCGAACGCCATGCTTACTCTCGCTGTCATCGTCAAACTGCTTGCTGAAATTGCGCTGCTGGCATTGCTGGCCCAAGGCCTGGTCGGTTTGCTGTCCGGCGCGGCCAGGGACCGCAACCCCGTTTACCGCCTGCTGCAACTGGTAGCCAGACCCTGGGTGCGCGCGGCACGCTGGGTGTCGCCGCGCATCGTGCTGGACCGCCATGTGCCGCTGGTGGCTTTTTTTGTGTTGCTGCTGCTGTGGGCCGCGGCCAGCATCGCCAAGATCAGCATCTGCCTGCAGATAGGCGTGGCTTCATGTCAATGATGCAAATAAGTTTGCAGCGTTTTTTCCTGAAAATGCAGGCCATGGTGCTGCTTGCCTGTGGCCGCACGCAAAGCGCGGCTGACAGGTTTGGCCACATGCTGCGACTTCAGCCTACAGACCGGTATGCGCTGGCCAGCCATGCCCATGTGCAGGTACAACTTGGTAATTTTGAAGCAGCCATCACAAGCCTGCTGCAACTTACCGGTGCCTGGCCGCAAGTTGCCCCGGCCTGGTTCAATCTGGCTTATGTGTTGCAGCAGGCCGGCCGCCATGACGAGGCGGAACCTGCATTTCGAAAAGCACTGGCGCTTGACGCCCGCATGGACAGAGCCTGGTACGGCCTGGCGCTGGTCCTGATGCGGCAGCAGCGGTTTGAAGACGCCGCACAGGCGCTGAAGAAAAACACCGAACTGCAACCCATGAGCCCGCATGGCTGGTACCGGCTGGCCGAAGTCTGGCTGGCATTGGGGCGGCGGGAGGAGGCCGGCAGGGTGCTGGACCACCTGCGCCGGTTTGAACCCCGGGTGGCCGAACAGCTTGAGCGTGAACGCGCTTTCTCAAGCACAACACTGGCGGTGCCCGATGCCGCGCACTGAAAACCACCGCAGCTACTGGCGCAAGAACCGCATTGTCATTGCAATGCTGCTACTGGTCTGGTTCAGCGTCACATTTGGCGTGAGCTACTTCGCGCGTGCGCTGAACTTCACTTTTTTCGGCTGGCCCTTCAGCTTCTGGATGGGGGCGCAGGGCGCCTTGCTGGTGTACTGCCTCATCATCGGTTTTTACGCCTGGTACATGAACCGCCTTGACATAGAGCACGGCGTGGAAGAAGAGGACGACTAGGCGTGGCAGGTTTTTTCGGTACCCGCGATGGTGTCAGGATGTCCAGCCAGCAGTTCAGGGCGCAGCTCAACCGCGTCTACAGCTGGTACACCGCCGGTTTTGTGGCCTTTGTTCTGGTGCTGGCACTGGCCGAGCGCATGGGCCTGCCGCGCCTGTGGATAGGGTTTACCTTCCTGATGGCGACCATAGGCCTTTACGCCGGCATTGGCGTGATGAGCCGCACCACGGACGCATCCGAATATTACGTGGCCGGCCGCCGCGTGCCGGCGGTCTACAACGGCATGGCCACGGGCGCCGATTGGATGTCTGCCGCCTCTTTTATCGGCCTGGCCGGCACGCTCTACCTCACAGGCTACAGCGGCCTGGCCTTTATCATGGGCTGGACCGGCGGCTACTGCCTGGTCGCGCTGGTGCTGGCGCCTTACCTGCGCAAGTTCGGCCAGTTCACCATCCCGGATTTTCTGGGTGAGCGCTACGGCGGCAACCTGCCCAGGCTGATCAGCCTGGGCGCCGCGATCCTTTGTTCATTCACCTACCTTGTCGCCCAGATTTACGGGGTTGGCCTCATCACCTCCTACCTGACGGGAATTGCCTTTGAACTCGGTATTTTCCTGGGCCTGGGCGGCATCCTGGTGTGCTCCTTCCTGGGTGGCATGCGCGCCGTTACCTGGACCCAAGTCGCGCAGTACATCATTCTGGTTGTCGCCTATTTGATTCCCGTGGTCTGGCTGTCGGTTAAACAGACGGGCATTCCTGTGCCGCAAGTGGTGTATGGCTTTCAGCTGGAAAAAGTCACGGCCAAGGAAAAAGAGCTCATCGCGGACCCGAAAGAGCAGCAGGTGCGTGCCCTTTACGGGCAGCGTTCCGATGCCCTGCTTGAAAAGCTCAAGCACCCGGCGGAGTCACTTGCCGCCGACAAACTGGCCGCCAACAAGCAACTCGAATCGCTTAAAAACGGCAATGCCTCGGTCGCCGCGATTTCTGCTGCGGGCAAGGTCATGGCCAATATGCCCAGGGATGAGGCTGCGGCGGTCAAGGCCTGGACTGCTGCCCAGGTCACGGCCGATATCAAAACCCGGCCGCTCAACGGCATGCCGCCGCATGCAACGCAATTTGCGGGCGACCCGGATGGCACGCCCAGGGAGCAGGCGCTGTATGACACCTCGCGCCGAAATTTCCTGGCGCTGGTTTTTTGCCTCATGGTGGGCACGGCCGCCTTGCCGCATATCCTGATGCGCTACTACACCGTGCCCAGCGTGCGCGAGGCGCGCCAGTCCGTGACCTGGTCGCTGTTTTTTATCGTGTTGCTGTACTTCACCGCGCCCGCGCTCGCGGTGCTGGTCAAGTACGAAGTGTTCACCGGGCTGGTCGGCATGCCGTTTGACCACCTGCCGGCGTGGGTCAATGCCTGGAGCAGGGTGGACCCGGCCCTGCTGTCAGTGGCCGATGTGAACCAGGACAACATCCTGCAGCTCAACGAGCTGACCATCAGCGGCGACATCATTGTGCTGTTGACACCAGAACTGGCCGGGTTGCCGTATGTCATTTCGGGCCTGGTAGCCGCGGGCGGGCTGGCGGCGGCGCTGTCTACGGCGGATGGCCTGCTGCTGACGATTTCCAATGCGCTGGGCCATGACCTCTATTACAAAATGATTGACCCCAACGCCTCGACGGTGAGCCGGGTCACGGTGTCCAAAATCCTGCTGCTCATCGTGGCCCTGCTGGCGGCCTATGTGGCGGCACAAAAGCCCGCCGACATTCTTTTCCTGGTGTCGGCGGCGTTTTCGTTTGCGGCGGCGTCGTTTTTTCCGGCGCTCAGCCTGGGCATTTTCTGGAAACGCGCCACCGGCATCGCCGCCGCGCTGGGCATGGTGTCCGGCCTGGGTATAACTTTCTACTACATGCTGGTGAACCAGCCCTGGCTGCGTGCGACCTTTGGCATTACCTCGCCTGTCCAGCTCTGGTGGGGGATTGACCCGATTTCCGCCGGCATTTTTGGCGTACCTGTGGGCTTTGCCGTGATTATTCTGGTCAGCCTCATCACCCCCAAACCCGGCCAAAAGTCACAGGATCTGGTCGAGTACATCCGCTACCCGGACCTGAAGTCCCTTTAGCCCCCACGCTCACCCACTGCGTGTGGGTCGCTGCCCCCCCGAGGCCCCCGAGGGGGCCCGCCTATGGCCCGGCAAAGCCGGTTCCATGGCTCGAACTTGCTTGCTCTCCGTTGTTGGTCACCAGCGATACCTCCGGCCTCAAACCGAAGCGGGGTTTTCGCAAGCAGGGTCCGCGGAACCGGCTTCGCCGGGCCGCAGGAGCAGCGGCCCCCTCGGGGGGCAGGGCGCTACACGAAGTGAGCAACCGTGGGGGCTCCATTTCAGGCTATAATCATGGGCTTCGCCTTGCTGCACCCTTCACGACGCTGGGGCAGCTTTAATCAACCAAAAGGAGTTTTATGCGTCACTATGAGATCGTCTTGCTGATCCACCCGGATCAAAGCGAGCAAGTCCCAGCCATGCTGGAACGTTACAAGGGCATGATCACCGCCGGCGGTGGAAAAGTGCATCGTGTTGAAGATTGGGGCCGCCGCCAGCTGGTGTACCTGATCCAGAAACTCGCAAAAGCCCACTACCTGTGCATCAACATCGAAGCCAGCCAGGCCGTGATGGAAGAAATTGAACATGCGTTCAAGTTCAACGATGCCGTGCTGCGCCACCTGACCGTTGTCAAGAAGAAAGCCGAAACCGGCCCATCCCTGATGATGCGCAACGTCGAACGCGAAGAAGCGCGCAAGACCCAGCAAGCGGAATACGCGGCCAACTGATCACGCATTGAACCAGGTAAACCTGACCGCGCGTATTGCCGAGGCAAGTCCTCTTCGCTACACGCCAGCCGGAATCCCCGCCCTCAACCTCGTCCTCGAACACGAGTCCGAAGTTGTTGAAGCAGGTGTCACAAGGCAGGTCAAGTTGACAGTCAGAGCGGTTGCTTTTGGAGCGCTGGCAGAAAGCACAGGCCAGCTCGAATTAGGCAAGCCCCAGCTGTTCACCGGGTTCATGATCAACGCACGTACAAGCAAAAGCATTGTTTTACACATTCAAGCCATAAACCCGATTTAAGGAGTCCATCATGCCCGGACCAAAACGTTTCAACAAAGACAAGCGCCCCAAGCGCAATACCCAATCCCTGCTGTTCAAACGCAAGCGTTTTTGCCGTTTCACAGCCGCTGGCGTTGAAGAAATCGACTACAAGGACATCGACACCTTGCGCGATTTCGTTGCCGAAAACGGCAAGATCATCCCCGCTCGCCTGACCGGCACGCGCGCGATTTTCCAGCGCCAGATCAACACCGCCGTCAAGCGCGCTCGCTTCCTCGCGATGCTGCCTTACAGCGACCAGCACCGTAGCCTGTAAGGAGCAAGGACCATGCAAATCATTCTGCTCGACAAAGTCGTTAACCTCGGCAACCTCGGCGAAGTCGTCAAAGTCAAAGACGGCTACGCACGTAACTTCCTGATTCCTTCGGGCCGCGCCCGCCGCGCCACCGAAGCCAACAAGGCCGAATTCGAAGCCAAGCGCGTCGAACTCGAAAAAGCCGCCGCTGCCAAGCTGGCTGAAATGCAGGCCCAGGGCGAAAAGCTCGGTGGCACCAGCATCAAGCTCACGCAGAAAGCCGGCGTTGACGGCCGCCTGTTCGGCTCGGTGACCAACCACGACATCGCCGCCGAGTTGACCAAGCAGGGTTTCGCGGTTGCCAAATCGCAAATCCGCCTGCCAGTCGGCCCGCTGAAAACCGTGGGCGACCACGCTGTCAGTGTTGCACTGCACACCGACGTGGCAGTTGACATCACCGTGACCGTGTTGGGCGAAACCGCTTAAGCGTTTTCACCCCCGCAAAAAAGCCGCTCGCCGAGCGGCTTTTTTCATGGCTGCTCGCACCCACTGGCTGTGCACACGTTCAGGCCGCATTTCCACCCGATTTCCCCCGCTTATCCACAGCCTTATCCCACGGGGTTTTGCGCTCCCGGCGTACCATTTACCCTCTCTCAAGGAAACCCATGTCCGCCGTACTTTCCACCTTCGACGACCCCGGCTACAGCCCCGACCGCCAGATCGCCCAGCTGCGCATTCCGCCGCATTCCATTGAGGGCGAATCCAGCGTGTTGGGCGGCCTGCTGCTGGACAACGGCGCCTGGGACCGCGTGGGTGACCTGCTGGTGGATCAGGATTTTTACCGTGCCGAGCATAAACTGATTTACGGCGCCGTTGGCGCGCTGATCAACGCCTCCAAGCCGGCGGATGTGATCACCGTTTACGAGTACCTGCAAAACCAAGGCAAGGCCGACGAAGTAGGGGGCTTGAGCTACCTCAACTCGCTCGCGCAGTATGTGCCCAGCGCCGCCAATATCCGCCGTTATGCGGAGATCGTGCGCGAGCGTTCCATCCTGCGCAAGCTGGTGTCCGCCAGCGACGAGATAGCCACCAACGCCTTCAACCCGCAAGGCAAGGATGTCGCCACCATCCTCGACGAAGCCGAGCAGAAGATCTTCAAGATCGGTGAGCAGGGCTCGCGCATGAAAGAGGGCTTCCAGAGCATGGACACGCTGGTCGTGAGCCTGCTGGACCGCGTCACCGAGATGGCCGAGAACCCGCAGGACGTCACGGGCGTGCCCACCGGCTTCTACGACCTGGACCGCATGACCTCGGGCTTCCAGGCCGGCGATCTGATCGTTCTGGCGGCGCGGCCCTCCATGGGTAAAACCGCACTGGCCATCAACATCGCTGAAAACGTGGCGCTGCTCGAAGGCCTGCCGGTGGCCGTGTTCTCCATGGAAATGGGTGCGTCACAGCTCGCCGTGCGTATCGTCGGCTCCATAGGCCGCATAGACCAGACCCATTTGCGCACAGGCGCCCTCACGGACGAGGAATGGCCGCGTCTGACCGAAGCGATTGAAAAATTGCGTACGGTCTCATTGCACATCGACGAAACGCCCGGCCTGACCGTCAGCGAACTGCGCGCCAACGCCCGGCGCCTGGCCCGCCAGTGCGGCAAGCTGGGCCTGATCGTGGTCGATTATTTGCAGCTCATGAGCGTATCCGGCGGCATGGCTGATGAAAACCGCGCCACGGCCGTTGGCGAGATCTCGCGCGGCCTGAAGATGCTGGCCAAGGAACTGCAATGCCCGGTGATTGCACTGTCGCAGCTCAGCCGCGGTGTCGAATCCCGCACCGACAAGCGCCCCATGATGAGCGATTTGCGCGAATCCGGCGCCATCGAGCAGGACGCCGACATCATCATGTTCATCTACCGCGACGAGTACTACACAAAAGAGGCCTGCAAGGAGCCCGGTGTCGCCGAGGTCATCATCAGCAAGCAGCGTAACGGCCCGACCGGCACGGTCAAGCTGGCCTTCCTCAACCGTATTACCAAGTTTGAGAGCCTGGCCAGCGGCGGTAGCGGGGATTTCTAGAGGCAACGCAACTGTGGTGATGCGCGGACCCCGTCATGCAGGGGACTGCGCCGGCGCGGGATGTCTGTTAGCCTGCCCTGATACCCACAGAGACACCCATGGAACTGAACAATCAAATCATCGCCGGACCCGCACGGCCTGCGGCAACTGTCATCATGCTGCGCGACGGCGCCGATGGCCTGGAAGTTTTTCTGCTCAAACGCCACGGGCTGTCCGATGTGCTTGGCGGCGCCTTTGTGTTTCCCGGTGGCAAGGTGGACGGCCGTGACGCCGAGCTCGACATGGCGGCCCACCTGGACCAGCCCCCGGGTGAATTGCACGCCGCGCTAAACGAGCCGGACATTGATGTGCTGACGGCCGCAGGCCTGTATGTGGCGGCAATGCGCGAGGTGTTTGAAGAATCCGGAATATTGTTTGCGCAGGGCGTTACCCATGAGCATGCGGTGCGCGCAACAACGCTGCTGCGCGAAGGCCAGGCCTTTGACGAAATGCTGGCCCGGATGCAACTGCGTTTGCAGACCAGCAGCCTGGCGCCCTGGTCACGCTGGATCACCCCGGTTGTGCCGTCGGTGACAAACAAGCGTTTTGACACCCGCTTTTTTGTGGCTGCGGTGCCGGCCGGCCAGACCGCCGTACACGACAACCACGAAGCGACGGAGAGCGCCTGGCTCAAGCCAAGGGCGGCCCTTGAGCAATACCGCGATGGTCACATCGTGCTGGCGCCGCCGCAGATCATGACGCTGGCGCATTTGACGCGCTTCGGTGATGTGCAGCAGGCGATGGCCGATGCGCGCAGCCGCAAGCCGCCCGTGATCCAGCCTGAACCGTTTGAGCAGGAGGGCGTCCGCGCGGTGTGCTACCCCGGCGACGAGCGGCATCCCATCAGGGAAAGGGCCATGCCCGGGCCGACACGTTTAGGTTATCGGAACAAGCGGTTTGAGCCTGTGGATGGGTTTGAGTCCTTGTTTGAGTAGCTTGGTCTTTGATACCAAAGTCTGTGCGGTAGGCTGGAAATCCTGACTGTCGGCAATATGTAGTTATCGATAGTCAGCCGCATTTAACGCACTGACGTGTGCTGTATCTCTGTGAAGATCAATTCACGGTGCGAAGGCAAACTACTATGCGCAAACCGCAAACCGCAAACCGCAAACCGACTCCGATTAACGTTTGACAACCGCACTTTGCTGCCATGCTGGTGCGGCAAAGGCGGCCCGCAGGTGCTCCACACAGGCTTTCACGCGCAGCGTGTTGCCGCGGCGGCTGGGCACCAGTGCCACGATGTCCGCGCTGTCAAACTGCCAGTCGGCAAACAGGCGCACCAGCTTGCCCTGCGTCACCAGGTGCTCGACGTCCCATTGCGAGCGCAGCACCACGCCCAGGCCGGCCTGCGCCCAGGTACGGGCCACTTCGCCGTCGTTGCTCACCATAGTCGGCGACACCCGTGTGGCGCTGCGCGTGCTGCCCTTGCGGTAATGCCACAGGCTCACGTCTTCATCGTTTTCGCGGATGCAGATGGTCGCGTGCGACACCAGCTCGCGCGGGTGCGCCGGCACGCCCTGCGCCTTCAAGTAAGCGGGGCTGGCACACACCCAGCGCACATTGCGCGCCAGCAGATGCGCCACCCAGGACGAGTCGCGCACCGCGCCTATGTGCACCACCACATCGGCGTCACGCTTGTCGGGCCACGGTGTTTCAAGCAGCTCAAGCACCGGTCGCACGCGCGGGTGCGCCTTCGCAAACCCGGCCACTGCAGGCGCAATGTGCTCGCGCCCAAAACCAAAGGGCGCCGTGATGCGCAGGCTACCGCTCACGTCCTGGCCCATGCGCGCAAAGGACTCGGGCAAGGCCTCAATCTGCGCCAGCAATTCGGCAGCGCTTGCCGCCAGCTGCTCGCCCTCACGCGTCAGTGACAAATGGCGCGCGCTGCGCACCGCCAGGTTCACCTTCAACTGCGCCTCCAGCCGTTTGAGCCGCGTTGACAGCGCTGGTGGCGTAACGTTCAATGCGCGCGCCGCCGCGCTGAGAGACGGGCTGTTGGCCAGGGTGCTGATCAGTTGCAGGTCTTCAATGTGAAGCATGGTGGTCAAACAGCAGGTCTTTAACAGTAGATGACAGTTAAATTCAACTAAACGATTGATTCAATCTAGTTTAACCAAAACTAATAGCTGTCCTCGTATAGTCGGATTCATGATGAATAACACCGATGTTTCAAACGGCTATCCGAGTGCCGTACTGTTTGACCTGCTCACCGCGCTGCTCGATTCATGGACAGTGTGGAACGCCGCTGCCGGATCAGAAGCCGCCGGCCGCACCTGGCGCGCCGAATACCTGCGTCTGACCTACGGCTGCGGTGCCTACCAGCCCTATGAACAACTAGTACGCGACGCCGCCCGCAACACCGGCATGCAACCGGGCGCAGCAAACCGGCTTGATGCCGCATGGTCCACGCTGCCGGTATGGAGCGGCGCACGCGAGCTTCTGCAGGCGCTCGCACCCCATTGCAAGCTGGCGGTAGTCACCAACTGCTCGGTCACCCTGGGTAGGCAGGCCGCCGACAGGCTGGGCATTGCGTGGGACGCCGTTATCACAAGCGAGGAGGCCGGTTATTACAAGCCCGACCCACGGCCCTACCAGATGGCGCTCGACAAGCTTGGCGTGCAGGCCAGCCATGCCGCCTTTGTCGCGGGCTCAGGCTACGACCTGTTTGGCACCGCAAAAGTCGGCCTGCGCACCTATTGGCACAACCGCGTTGCGCTGCAGCGGCCCGAAGGCGCACCGCTGGCTGAAGTCGAATCGCCCACGCTTGACGCGGCGCTGCCGTGGCTGCAAACCTTCAACGCCTCACCCAACCTGAAGCCCAACCCGAAAGCCTGACATGCACCTCCCAACCCTGCGCCACCTGCTTGCAGCAACAACGCTTGCCCTGCTCACCGCTGTCTCCCTGACAGCAGCGGCGCAAGGCTTTCCGGCCCGGCCGGTCACGCTGATCGTGCCCTTCCCGCCAGGCGGCCCCAGCGATGCACTGGCGCGCGCCGTCGCCCTGCGCATGGGCAAAAACCTGGGCCAGACGGTGGTGATTGAAAATATAGGCGGCGCCAGCGGCACCATAGGCCTGAGCAAGATGATGCGCGCCAACCCCGATGGCTACACGCTGGGCTTTGGCACCATAGGCACACATGTGGCCAACGTGGCCCTGTTCAAAAAACTGCCCTATGACCCGATTGCCGATTTCGAGCCCATAGGCATGGCCGGCAGCGCCGCGCTCATCCTCGTCGCCAGGTCCGGGCTCCCGGCCGGCAACCTCAAGGACTTCATCACCTATGCGCAAGCCAACAAGGCCAAACTTTCATACGGTAGCGCCGGCGTCGGCTCCATCTCGCACTACGGCTGCGTGATGATGCTCTCGGCCCTCAAGATCGACATCACCCACGTGCCCTATCGCGGCGTGGCCCCGGCCATGAACGACCTGATGGGCGGGCAGACCGACTTCATGTGTGACCAGACCACCACTGCGCTACCGCAGGTGGCCGGCGGCAAGATCAAGGCGCTGGGCGTGCTGTCACGCCAGCCGCTCAGGCAGCTGCCTGCCGTGACCACGCTGGCAAACCTCGGCTACAGCGACGTCGATGTGCGCTCATGGAACGCCATCTTCGCACCCAAGGGCGTTCCCAAAGACGTGCTGGCGCAGCTGAATAAGGCACTGGCCGCAGCAGTGGCCGACCCGGAACTGCGCGCGCAAATGGCCGCCGTCGGTGTAGACCTGCCGACTGCCGAAACGGTTGCCCCCGGCATCGTCTCGGACCTCATCACACTCGGCCTGCGCCGCGACGTGCCCGCACTGAAGGCACGCGGCGAATACATTGACTGAAAATAAATCATGCAACTGCAAGACCTCACCACACCCGCCGCGCTGATCGACACCGCGCGCATGCAGCGCAACATCCAGCGCATGCAGCAGCGCATGAACACGCTCGGCGTTGCCTTTCGCCCGCACGTCAAGACCACTAAGTGCGTTGACATCGCCCAGGCACAAATAGCAGCAGGCGCACGCGGCATCACCGTCTCAACACTGAAAGAGGCCGAACAGTTTTTTGCAGCCGGCATCACCGACATCCTGTACGCCGTGGGCATGGCTGCCCCCAAGCTCAAACAGGCCGCCGCGCTGATCGACAAGGGCTGCGCCCTCAAGATCATTGCCGACAGCGCTGACTCGGCCGCCGCCATCGTGGCGTTCTCCAGTGCCAACAACACGCCCTTTGAGGTGTGGATAGAAATTGACACCGACGGCCACCGCTCCGGCGTGCAACCCGCCAGCGATGACCTGCTCACCATAGGCCGCCTTTTGCACCAGGGCGCGGTCACACTGGGCGGCGTGATGACGCATGCGGGCTCAAGCTACGAGCTGAGCACGCCAGAGGCCCTGCAGGCCGTGGCCGAGCAGGAGCGCAGCCTGTGCGTGCTGGCCGCAACGCGCCTTCTCGATGCAGGCCTGCCTTGCCCGAATGTCAGCGTCGGCTCCACACCCACCGCGCTGTCGGCCTTGCAACTTGAAGGCGTGACCGAAGTGCGCGCCGGTGTCTATGTGCTGTTCGACCTGGTTATGGCCAACGTCGGCGTCTGCAGCCTGGACGACATTGCGCTGAGCGTGCTCACCACGGTCATAGGCCACCAGAAGGACAAGGGCTGGGCCATCGTCGACGCCGGCTGGATGGCCATGAGCCGCGACCGCGGCACACAAAAACAGTCGCAAGACTACGGCTACGGCCAAGTCTGCAACGCCGACGGCAAGCCGCTGGAGGCCTACCAGCTCACCGGCGTCAACCAGGAGCACGGCATCCTCAGCAGCACAAGCGCTGAGCCTGAGCAGGACATCACCAAACGCTTCCCCATCGGCACGCAACTGCGCATCCTGCCCAATCACGCCTGCGCCACCGGCGCGCAGTTCCCTGAGTACCACACCGTCATCGCCAACCAGAGCGGCGAGCCCGAAGCAGGCCCGACCTGGCAACGCTTTTACGGCTGGTGAGTTGTATGGAAAACAGCATTCGCCAGATCAACCCAGGCAACATGGCCCCACCCGGCGGCCACTACAGCCACGCCGTGATCGCCGGCGGCCTGGTATTTGTCTCGGGCCAGCTGCCCATCACGCCCTCAGGCGAGCGACTCAACCACGCCAGCTTCGAGGAGCAAGCCACGCAAACCCTGGCCAACGTTCAGGCCGCACTTGAGGCCGCCGGCAGCACCGTCGCGCAACTGGTGCAGGTGCGCGTGTATATCACCAGTATCGGCAACTGGCCGGCCTTCAACCAGCTGTACGAGGCGTGGGCCGGGCTGTCAATGCCCGCACGTGCGGTGGTGCCGGTGCCAGAGTTGCACTACGGCTTTGCGGTTGAAGTTGAAGCTGTGGGGCAATGTGCTTGATATCAGCACTAGTGCTTGCCCCAAGCGCCGCAGGACATTTTTCAGGTATCAAAAATAAGGTGAACGCCACTGAGTATCGATGAGTACATATTGTCGACGGCCTGAACCTCGGCTTATCAACGGCTGGAGGCGGCACCTGCACTTCGAGTCGACCAGTCAAACTAAGCTGCAACGCAATGCCATCGCGTTGCACTTGACAAAATTCTCCGGGGAAAAGGATTCGTAGCCCAATCAAACGCCCGCAAGCTGCGCCTCATTGGAGCGCGCAGAATCAGTTCACCTCAAGGAACCTGCGCACTCGCAACCAGCGTATCCCGATGCAAACGCCACAAACGCAGGCCGCACCAAGCCAGGGGAAGGGCCAGCGCCGCGTAGCTGATGCGGTAGCTGCCTGTGGTTGATGCCAGCAGGGCAAACAGCGGCGGGCCTATCACGACGCCCAAAAAGGTAAATGCGGACACACCGCCGGTGGCCAAGCTGGTAAAGCCTGATGGTGCCTGGCGCGCAACTTCCGCAAGAAACACGCCGTTCCAGCCAATTGCGGTGGCGCCAAAGACTGCCAGCAGGATCAGCACCACAAGCCGTGGGGTGGTGGCCTGGAGCAAGGCAATGCCCAGGCAGCAAAACACGATGATCAGGGCCAATAGCGCCAGGGTGCGTGTTGCGCCCAGGCCTTTGTCGGCGATGTGGCCCCAGAGCACCCGCCCGATGACGCCGGCCAGCTGGCAAACCGACAGCGCAAAGCCCGCGGCCACCAGCCCGAAACCGAGTTCCGAGTTCAGGTAAATCACCGTGTAGGTCGTCAGGCACAACTGCACCGACGACAGGAAAAACGAGCACAGCGCCAGCGACCGGAGGCGCACATGCCCGGCAACCAGGCGTACCGGCTCCGCCAGTTTGCCCAGCCCAAGGGCGGAGGCCGGGTTGCGCTGCTGGTCAAGGCGGGCGCGCAGGGCTTGCGCCAGCACCGCGCAGGCCACGCAGATCAGGGCAACGCCGGCCAGGCCCCAGCGCCAGCCGACCACCAGCATCAAGCCGGGCACCAGCGCGCCGGCCATGATCCCGCCCAGCGGCACGCCGGTTTGTTTGAGCGAGAACATCAGCGACAGTCGGTGCGGCGGGGTGCTGCGCGCCAGCAGGTACGAGCTGGCCGGCGTGATCGGGCCGTAGCCCATGCCCATCAGCAGCGCACCCAGCGCCATCAGGCTGAGGATGCCGGTGCAGCACAGTGCCAGGCCGATGGCGCACAACACCAGGCTGCCCTGGCTGACGCGTACCGGCCCCCAGCGCTCGACGACTGCGCCGGCGGCCAGGCTGCCGGTCATGGCTCCGACATAAACGATGCCGATGTACAGGCCGGCGTATGTCGGTGAGATATGCAGTGCGGGGCCGATCACGGGGGCGACAACCGGCAAGGTCAAAACCGCCATGGACGCCATAGCCTGGATGGCCAGGGTGATCAAGAGTTCAGGCCATCCGCTGGCGGTTCGCTCTGGAATAGGGGTCATGGGTATCGGTTGGTTTTTGGAGCGAAGGGCGCGGCGGCCTGGTTTTC
Organism: Pseudomonadota bacterium; assembly: GCA_040388255.1. Lineage (GTDB taxonomy): Bacteria > Pseudomonadota > Gammaproteobacteria > Burkholderiales > Burkholderiaceae_C > Polaromonas. The sequence goes on from JAZKCE010000006.1 coordinate 28,170, forward strand.
GCAGGGTTTTTGCCATGGCAAAAACCTGCTGCAAGGTTGGAGTTTAGGGTGTGAACGTGGAATGCGCCCCGACCAAACGCCATACCTCACTGCGTGGGCTGGTCACTGCGCCTGAGCGATACTGAATTTCCCCCACCACCATTGAAGGCAGGAGCATGAAAGAAGCGGGCTATTTCTACGTTGTGAAGTTCTGGGTTGCGCCCGAAGGCAAAGCGGCGCTGATGAAATGGCTGGCGGATGGCCATGTGGCTGAGGTTGTCAGCCAGCCCGGATTTTTGTGGTGCAGGCAACTGGACCTGCAGCAAAAAGACGACAAGGGCTGGGAGGCGCATTCGATGATTTACGGCATTGAATCGCGGGACGCCTTTGAGCGTTATTCGGCGGACACGGCGTTGGCGGCAAAGTTTGTCGAGCAACGCAAATCTTTTGTGCAGTTCATGCGCGTCGAGCGTTGGAGTGCACCGGTTGTTGCTGCGTTTGACCGGCCGGCCTGAGAGTAAAAAACAAGAGGGGCGAGGGCCGCTAAACGCAGCGAACAGAACCCCTGGCCAGACCGGATGCAAGCAGCGCCTGCCCGGGCCGTTCAAGTAGCCAGTCATCCGCAAGGCGTCCATGCGCAAACACCGCACTGCAGGCCGCTTCAAATGCGCCAATTCCTCCGGCGATCGATGCGCCCAGCATGCCCGCCAGCACATCGCCGGTGCCGGCTGTGGCCAGCAAGGCGTTGCCGCTGGCGTTGATGCAGCTGGTTTCTCCCGGCGCGGCGATCACCGTGCCTGATCCCTTGAGGACGACGACGGCCTGGTATTGGGCGGCAAGCGATTCGGCGGCCTTCAGGCGATTGGCCTGCACTTCTGCCGTGCCCAGGCCGGCGAGCCGCGCGGCTTCCAGCGGGTGCGGCGTCAGCACCGTGGCATGGCCGCGTGCGTGGCGCGCTTTCAGCAGGGTTTGCAACTGGGTATCCATGGCGATGGCGTTGAGCGCATCGGCGTCCAGCACCAGTCTGGGGGTGGCAGACAGCACCTTGGCCAGAACGCTTTTGACGGCCTCTCCGCCACCGCAGCCGCAGACCACGACCTGGCTCTTCAAGTCCAGTGCCTCGGGGCTGCGGAACATCAGCTCGGGCTGGACGGGATCGACCGTGATGCTGTTGGCGCCCGGCGCGCCGAGCAGGGCCACATAGACCCGGCCCGCGCCCGCGTGCAAGGCCGCGCGGGCCGCCAGCAGGGCGGCGCCGGCCATATGGCTGGCGGTTGTGGATTCACCACCCAGGATGGCGACATCACCAAAGCTGCCTTTGTGGCTGGCATGCGCGGCGGTGGCGCGCAGCGGCTGCGCGATGCGGTCCTGGCCCAGCAGCCAGGCGGCGGGCAGGGCGGTTGAATGGATGCCCAGGTCGTCAAACCAGACCTCCCCGGCGCAATCGCGCCCACTGGCCGTGAACAGCCCGGGCTTCAGGGACAGAAGGCTTAAGGTAAAAATGCCTGAAGTTGGCGTGGATAGTGCGCTGCCAGCTATTGATTTTGTAGCGCTTGCAAGACCTGATTGCCCGGTATCGGCATCCAATCCGCTGGGCACATCCACCGCCAGCCGTGGCGCCTGGCTGGCCTGCATCAGCTCCAGCCACTGTGCCATGCGCGCGCTGCCGGCGCGGCCGGTGTCCAGCGTGGCGCCGATTCCGAGCAGGGCGTCTATACAAAAGTCGAAATCCTGCGGAGGCTGTTCTGCCATGGGCACGCCCGCGGCCAGGGCGCGTTCGCGGGAAGCCTGGGCATCGGGCGGCAAGGTGGTTTTGCCCGGCGGCAGGCCGGTCCATGTGACAAGGACCGTCTTGCCCCACTGGTGCAGGTGCATCGCCGCCTCGAAACCGTCACCGCCATTGTTGCCCGGCCCGCAGGCGATCCAGATGCAGCGGGCGTGCGGCGCCAGCGCCATGCTGAGGCGGGCCACCGACAGCCCGGCGCGCTGCATCAGGGTGTGGTGCGGCAGGCCGGCTGCGGCCTGCTGCTCTACCTGGCGGGTGGTCGCCACGCTGTAGAGCTTGTGGCTTGAGGCGCTGGAGATTCTTTGCATCACGCCATTGTGATGCTTTCACTGCTGCGGCGGGCTCAGGATAGGCGGCTGATGCCCAGGCCTTCCATGTCTATGGCCGCGCTTTTGCCGGCCATCAGGTCGGCCAGCGCGCGTGCGCTGCCGCAGCTGAGCGCCCAGCCGCTGGAGCCGTGGCCCAGGTTGAGCCACAAACCCTGCAGGCCGCTGTTGCCTATGACGGGCGGCCCGTCGGGCAGCATGGGGCGGGCGCCTTTCCACTCCTGCACGTTCACGCCCAGGTTGGAGTGCTGCGCGGCGCCGGGAAACCAGTCGTGCAGGACCTTGTACAGCGTCTGGATCGAGGACGCGCGTTTGGTCGCCAGCGAGCCGCCCATTTCCGCGCTGCCCGCCACGCGCACGCGGTTGCCCAGGCGCGAAATGGCGACCTTGTAGCGTTCGTCCATCAGCGCGCTGCGCGGCGCATTGAGCGGCTCACGGATGGGGGCGCTGATGGAATAACCGTAGACGGCGGCCATGGGAATCTTCAGGCCCAGCGGTTTGAGAAGCTGGGCCGCGGCCAGGCCGGCGCACATGACCACGCTGTCGAAGCTGCGCGGCGCGCTTTCACCCGCTATCAAAATGCTAGCCGGCTGGGCCCGGTCCACGGAGGCTACGGTCTTGTTGAATTCAAAACTGACACCCAGGCGCTGGGCTTCGTTCTTGAGTAGCAGCGCAAACTGCCGGCAATTGGCGACTTCATCGTTGGGCAGGTGTATGCCGCCCAGGAACTGCGTGTCGGCATTGATGGCGGGCTCTATCTTCCGGACCTCGTCCGCGTTGATTTCGCGGAAAACCACGCCCGCGTCGCGCAGCACCTGCAGGCCGGGCTGGACCATGCGGCTGTCTTTTTCGCCGCGCAGCAGCACCATGTAACCCGGGCTGCGGTCGTATTCGAGTTGCAGTTCCGCGGTGATCTGGTGCAGCCGTTCGCGGCTGTAAAACGCCAGGCGCTGCAGCCTTGCGCGGTTGGCCAGGTAGGGTTCAAGCCTGCAGGCGCGGTACCACTTCCACATCCAGGCCAGTTCGCTGGCCGACAGCGGCAGGCCCAGCTTGACGGGCGCATGGCGGCTGAAAAGGTGGCTGAACACCTTGCCCGGCATGCCGGGCGCAGCCCATGGCGTGACGGCGCCGGGCGCAACCACGCCGGCATTGGCAAAGCTGGTTTCCTCGGCAGCGGTGCCCCTGCGCTCAAAGACAGTGACTTCGTGGCCGTCGACGGCCAGCTCGTAGGCGGTGGTGATGCCGATGATGCCGGCACCAATGACGGCAACCTTCATGCCGCGGTACTTTGGTGGCTGGTAGCGCGGGGCAAGGTGCGGGACGTAAGGGTAGTCATTTTGTGCATGAAACAGGCCGCCAGCCCAATGTGGGGCGGCGCAGCCAGCTATCTTTTTTATAGTGATTGGGTGAGTGCCGATTCAACCTGGAGCGCCAGGTCGAGCACAGTATCGTCGCGAAGTGCCGCATGCCAGAGCATCAGGCCCACCGGAAGCTGGTCGGGCGTGTGGCAAGGCAGGGAAATTGCACATCCGTCAAGCATATTAACAACAGATGTGTTGCGCAGCAGCAGCCCGTTGACCCTGAAAAACTCGTCGTCATCGCGCAGCAGGCTGGCTATGGCGGGCGCCACCATGGGCACGGTGGGCGAGAGCACGGCATCAAAGCCGTCCAGGCGGGCTTGCATGCGCTCTATCCATTGCCGCCTGGCGGCCAGCAGATCGATGTAGTCGGCGGCTGTCATGTGGGCGCCGCGCAGTATGCGCCGCGCCACGCGGGGGTCGTATTCGGATTCGTGTTTGGCAATCAGCTGTCGGTGCCAGGCATAACTTTCGGCGGCCGACAAACCGCCGGTCGAGTTGATGGCCGCGAGCTCGCTGATTTCATCGAGCGCGATTTCGTCAATTTGCGCACCGGCCCGGCGCAGCAGCCGCAGGGCACGTTCGAACGCATTGCCAACCGTGCTGCTCAGGCCGTCCTGCATCAGGGGGCGGGCGACGGCCAGGCGGCACGACGACAGGGGTTTGCCGGCAAGTTGCACGCTGCGCGCGGCCAGGATTTCATGCACGGTGACCGCATCCCGCACCGAACGGGTCAGGGCGCAGACCGTGTCCAGGCTGATGGACAGGGGCAGGACGCCGCTTGTGGGGACCAGGCGCGCCGTGCTTTTAAAACCGACGATGCCGCACAGCGCGGCCGGAATGCGGATAGAGCCGCCGGTGTCCGAGCCCAGGCCAACCATGGCGGCGCCCGTGGCGACCGATACCGCCGCGCCCGACGATGAGCCGCCGGGAATGCGTTCCATGCTGGCATCGGCCGGATTGACCGGCGTGCCGTAGTGCGGGTTGATGCCAACGCCCGAAAAGGCAAATTCCACCATGTTGGTGCGCCCGGCCAGCACGGCGCCCGCGGCACGCAGCCGCGCCACGGCCAGGCAGTCGGCGGCGGCCGCCGGCGCATGGACCAGCACGGTCGAGCCGGCGGCGGTGGTCTGGCCTGCCACGTCAAACAGGTCCTTGACGGATACGGGAATGCCGGCCAGGGGCAAAGACGGGTTTGCGGCAGCGGTTTGGGGCTGCGCGACGCTGCCGGGCATAAAAACATGGCGACAGGCGGCGCTTGCGGATACGGCCGCGGCACGGGCCAGCACCTCGTCCGGGCTGGTTTTGCCGGTTTTCAGGGCCTCGCGGATGCCGTGAATATCGCTATGCGGAATGTCGAGGCTGGGTGTCTGGCTCATTGGGCAGGAGGATGTTATACTCGAATGGCTTTGCAGATGACGATTTTGTTGTTTGCGGGGCAAATCGCAAATCAGCCATTCAAGGTGTTGTCCGTGAACTGTTGTGAAAACAGTTTTCCGGGTGATAAGCGCTGATTTTAGACACAACCTTTTGGAGTATTTATATGTCGACAAGCATGCGTGAAATGCTGGAAGCTGGCGTCCATTTCGGTCACCAAACCCGCTTCTGGAACCCCAAGATGGCCCCGTATATCTTCGGCCATCGCAATCGTATCCACATCATCAACCTGGAAAAATCGCTGCCGATGTACCAGGACGCGATGAAGTTCGCGAAACAGCTGTCCGCCAACCGCGGCACCATCCTGATGGTCGGCACCAAGCGCCAGGCCCGCGAAATCGTCGCCACCGAAGCCAAGCGCGCTGGCGTGCCATTTGTTGACCAGCGCTGGCTGGGCGGCATGCTGACCAACTTCAAGACGGTCAAGACCTCGATCAAGCGCCTGAAAGAGATGAAGGCCCAGCAGGAAGCCGGCCTTGATTCCATCAGCAAAAAAGAACAGCTGACCTTCAAGCGCGAAATCGAAAAGCTTGAAAAAGACATCGGTGGCATTCAGGACATGAACGCCTTGCCGGACGCCATTTTTGTGATCGACGTGGGTTTCCACAAAATCGCGATCCTGGAAGCCAAAAAGCTCGGCATCCCCCTGATCGGCGTGGTTGACTCCAACCACTCGCCCATCGGCATCGATTACGTGATTCCCGGCAATGATGACTCGTCCAAGGCTGTGGCCCTGTACGCTCGCGGCATCGCCGACGCCATCATCGAAGGCCGTGCCAACGCCGTGAACGACGTCGTCAAAATGGTGCAGCCCGAGAGCTCGGATGAGTTCGTGGAAGTGCAAAACGCGGCTGCCTGATAAATTCAGGCATAACTGGTGAATTGAGCCAGACGCGAAAAAGGGGCTCGCGTAGCCCCTTTTTCACAAGTTGAGAACAAGATAATTGAACAATTGACGGTGCGGGCAGGAGCGACAAGTCGCTCGCCCCGGCCGCAACGACAAACGGAGAATTGAAGATGGCTATTACCGCAAGCATGGTCGCCGAACTGCGCGCCAAGACCGACGCTCCCATGATGGAGTGCAAAAAAGCCCTGACCGAGGCCGATGGCAACTTCGAAAAAGCCGAAGAAATCCTGCGCGTCAAGCTGGGCAACAAGGCCGGCAAGGCAGCATCGCGCGTCACGGCTGAAGGCGTGATCGCCTATCACAGCGAAGGCGGCATTGGCGCGCTGGTCGAGATCAACTGCGAAACCGACTTCGTCACCAAAAACGACAGCTTCCTGGCTTTCACGGATGCCGTGGCCAAGGGCATCGTGAAGAACAACCCGGCCGACGTGGCTGCCGTTGGCGCCATGCCTTTGAGCCTCGACGGCTTCGGCCCGACGGTGGAAGACGTGCGCAAGGGCCTGATCGGCAAGATCGGCGAGAACATGTCGGTGCGCCGTTTCCAGCGTTTTGCAAGCGGCAAGCTGGCTTCTTACCTGCACGGCACGCGCATTGGCGTGGTGGTCGAGTTTGACGGCGACGAAACCGCCGCCAAGGACGTTGCCATGCACGTTGCCGCCATGAAGCCCGTGTCGCTGTCCAGCGACCAGGTGCCGGCCGAGCTGGTCGCCCGCGAGCGTTCTGTCGCCGCTGCAAAAGCCGCCGAAGACGCGGCCGTTGCCGTTGCCGCCGGCAAGCCTGTCCAGTCGCCGGAAATCGTTGCCAAGCGCATCGAAGGCGGCGTGCAGAAGTACCTCAAGGAAGTCAGCCTGCACAATCAGACCTTTGTCAAGAATGACAAGCAGACGGTCGAGCAGATGCTGAAGGAAAAGGCCACCGCAGTGAAATCGTTCACCCTTTACGTGGTGGGCGAGGGCATTGAGAAGAAGGTCGACGACTTCGCTGCCGAAGTCGCGGCCCAGGTCGCAGCTGCCAAGGCAGCTTAAGCACTCCAGTCCAGCCGGAAGGCCGCTAAACTTCAGATCCAACCCAACCCCAGAAAGCGCCTACATGCCAGCCTACAAGCGAATCTTGTTAAAACTGTCAGGTGAGGCCTTGATGGGGGACGATGCCTTTGGCATCAACCGCGCCACCATCGTGCGCATGGTCGAAGAGATCGCCGAAGTCACCCGCATGGGTGTGCAGGTGGCGGTCGTGATTGGCGGCGGCAACATCTTTCGCGGTGTCGCGGGCGGCTCGGTCGGCATGGACCGCGCCACTGCCGATTACATGGGCATGCTGGCCACCGTGATGAACGCGCTGGCCCTGGGCGACACCATGGACAAGGCGGGCCTGATCGCCCGCGTCATGTCGGCCATCGCGATTGAGCGTGTGGTCGAGCCCTATGTCCGTCCCAAGGCCTTGCAGTACCTCGAAGAAGGCAAGGTGGTGATCTTCGCCGCAGGCACCGGCAATCCCTTCTTTACCACCGATACCGCCGCGGCATTGCGCGGCGCCGAGATAGGCGCCGAAATTGTGCTGAAGGCGACCAAGGTTGACGGGGTCTATTCGGCTGATCCGAAAAAGGACCCGAACGCCACGCGTTACACCAACATCACTTTTGATGAAGCCATGGGCAAAAACCTGGAAGTCATGGACGCCACGGCTTTTGCGCTGTGCCGCGACCAGAAGCTGCCACTCAAGGTGTTCAGCATCTTCAAGCATGGCGCGCTCAAGCGTGTGGTGCAGGGCGAGGACGAGGGAACGCTGGTTCACGTTTAAGCCTGCGCTAATCTGGCTTCATCAGACTTTCCATTGCATAAAAATCCGGAGTTTCAATCATGAGCATTGTTGAGATCAAGCAGAACGCAGAGCAGAAAATGCAGCAATCTGTGGATTCATTCAAAAACAGCCTGACCAAAATCCGCACCGGCCGCGCCAATCCCGGCCTGCTTGACACCGTGCAGGTCGACTATTACGGCTCCATGGTGCCGATCAGCCAGGTAGCCAACGTTTCCTTGCTCGATGCACGCACTATCAGTGTTGCGCCCTGGGAAAAAGGCATGGGCGCCAAAATCGAAAAAGCCATACGTGATTCCGATCTGGGGCTCAATCCCGCGTCGCAGGGCGACCTGATCCGTGTGCCCATGCCGGCCATGACCGAAGAGCGCCGCAGGGAACTCACGAAGGTTGTACGGGGTGAAGGAGAGCATGCAAAAGTGGCTATCCGCAATTTGCGCCGCGATGCCAACGACCATGTCAAAAAACTGGTCAAGGACAAGCTGGCGTCGGAAGACGACGAGCGCCGCTCTCAGGATGACGTGCAGAAGTTCACGGACCGTTTCATTGCCGAAGTAGACAAACTGGTCTCGGGCAAGGAACAAGACATCATGGCGGTCTAAAGTGCCCCCACGCTTGCCACTTCATGTGCTGCACTGCCCCCCGAGGGGGCTGTGCTTGCTTGGGGCGGCCCGGCGCGGCGCACCTTAGCTTGCGGCCTGATTTTTAACGATGGCCTCATCAAACTCCACTACCGTTCCGCACCATGTGGCCATCGTCATGGATGGCAATGGCCGCTGGGCGACCAAACGGTTTTTGCCGCGCGTGGCCGGCCACAAGCAGGGCGTTGATTCGCTGAGCCGTTGTGTCCAGGCCTGCATGGACCGCGGCATTGCCGTATTGACGGTTTTTGCTTTTTCCTCGGAAAACTGGAACCGGCCTTCGGACGAGGTTTCCGGTCTGATGGAACTCCTGGCGCTGTCTTTGTCCCGGGAAGTCCCGAGCCTGAAGGCCAACGGCGTTCGTCTGCATTTCATCGGCGACCGTCAGCGCTTGTCCGAGAAGGTCCAGGCGGGCCTGGCGCAGGCGGAACTCAGCACCGCGGAGAACCAGCGGCTGGTTTTTAACGTCTGCTTTAACTACGGCGGTCGCTGGGACATTGCCCAGGCCGCGCAAAAACTGGTGAGCAGCGGGCAGGCCATTACAGAAATGTCGCTGGACCGCGCCATGGCTTTGGCGCATGTGCCCGACCCCGACCTGCTGATACGCACGGGTGGTGAGTTGCGCATCAGCAATTTCTTGCTGTGGCAGGTGGCTTATTCGGAGCTGCATTTTTCCGACAAGCTCTGGCCGGACTTTGATGCCGCTGCGCTGGACGAAGCAATAGCTGTTTTCCGCAGCCGGGAGCGGCGTTTTGGCCAGACCTCCGCGCAACTGGGCGGCAAGGGCAAAACGCAGCAGGCAGCGGATGCCCAAAACATGAAAGTCGCCTGATGCTCAAGCAGCGTGTGATCACTGCAATCGTGTTGCTGGCGATCCTGCTGCCCGCACTTTTTTACCGCACACCGCTGCCTTTTTGCGCGGTCGCGCTGGTGCTGATTGCCGCAGGCGCCTGGGAGTGGGGCCGCCTGAATGCATGTGGCCAGGGCCTTTCGGTATTCCTGGCCTTGTGCTGCGTGTTGCTGTGCGGGCTTTCCTGGTATTTCGGCCTCCTGGGCAAACCGCTGCCGGTGTTGTGGACGCTGGCGGGGGCTGTCTGGGTGCTGGTCGGCGCCTGGCTCTTGCGCCAGGGTGTGCCGGGCTGGTCGCGCATTCCCAGGGAGCTGCGCCTGTTTGGCGGTTTGATCGCCCTGTGGCTGGCCTGGCTGGCCGTTGCGCAGGCGCGTGTGATTGGTATTAATTTTTTGCTGTCGGTGCTGCTGCTGGTCTGGGTGGCCGACATTTTTGCCTACTTTGCCGGCCGTACCCTGGGTGGGCGGTTTACCAAAGGCAAACTCGCCCCCGCCATCAGCCCGGGCAAAAGCTGGGAAGGTGTTTGGGGCGGCATGGCCGGTGTGGTGGCCTTGTCAGTCCTTTGGGTTGTATTGGATCGTTCGGGTAATGCCGGTGTTTTCAGCGGCAGCCTGTATGCCCGCTTGTGGAGCGCGCATGGTGCAATCGTCATGCTGGTGGCCGTGGTTTTCCTGGCTGCCATGAGCGTGGTGGGCGACTTGGTGGAGTCCCTGATCAAGCGCAGCGCGGGTGCCAAGGATTCCAGCGGTTTGTTGCCTGGCCATGGCGGTGTGCTGGACCGTGTTGACGCCTTGTTACCCACTTTACCGCTGGCCATGATGCTGGCCAACCTCCAGGTTTTATGACCCTCCAGAAACAGCGCGTCACCGTCCTGGGCTCCACCGGTTCAGTGGGGGTCAATACGCTGGATGTGATTGCGGCCCATCCCGACCGGTTTGAGGTGTTTGCGCTCAGTGCCGCGACACAGACTGAACTGATGCTGGCGCAATGCATGCGTTTCAAGCCGCGTTACGCAGTGATGGTGAGCCCTCAGCATGCCCGCCTGCTGGCCGAAAAACTCAAGGCGAATGGGCTTGCAACCGAGGTGTTGCAAGCGCATGATGCTCTTGAAATCATAGCGTCGCATGATGATGTGGACGCCGTGATGGCGGCCATTGTGGGCGCGGCCGGCCTGGCACCCTGCATGGCTGCGGCCAGGGCCGGCAAGCGTTTGCTGCTGGCAAACAAGGAGGCGCTGGTGGTGGGCGGCGATGTGTTCATGCAGGCCGTGCAGGCGGGGCGCGCGCAGCTGTTGCCCATCGACAGCGAACACTCGGCCATATTCCAGTCGCTGCCCGAAGACCCTTCAACATGGGCCGGGCGGGTCGAGAAAATTATCCTGACAGCCTCGGGCGGCCCGTTTCGAACACGCGATCCGGCTACCCTGCGTGAAGTCACGCCGGAACAGGCCTGCGCGCACCCGAACTGGGTGATGGGGCGGAAAATCTCGGTGGATTCCGCCACCATGATGAACAAGGCGCTGGAAGTCATTGAGGCCAAGTACCTGTTTGCCCTTCAACCGGCGCAAATCGAAGTGGTGATCCATCCGCAAAGCATCATTCATTCGATGGTGCAATACCTGGACACCTCTGTGGTCGCCCAGTTGGGCACGCCTGATATGCGCGTGCCGATTGCTTATGGCCTGGCCTGGCCGGGCAGGATTGCCTCGGGCGCCCAGGCGCTGGATTTCAAGGCCATGGCCAACATGACGTTTGAGGTGCCGGATCATGAGCGTTTCCCCGGCCTGCAACTGGCATGGGAAGTCCTGGCGGGCCCCACGGGCACCACGGCGGTGCTGAATGCCGCCAACGAGATCGCGGTTGCCGCGTTCCTGGACAAGCGCATACGCTTTGACCAGATCCATACCGTGAACCGTGCGACCCTGGACAAACTTCCCGCATCCAGAATAAGTGGCATCGACGACCTGCTGGCGCTGGATGCCGAGGCGCGGGCGACTGCCAGTGGAATCGCCGAACAGCTGGAGTTCTGACATGCTGACATTGCTTGCTTTTGTAGTGGCTCTGGGTGTGCTGATTGCGGTGCATGAATACGGCCACTACCGGGTGGCGGTGGCATGCGGCATCAAGGTTCTGAAGTTCTCCATCGGTTTTGGAAAACCCATCTACACCTGGCGCCTGAAAGGCAAACCGACCGAGTTTTCCATAGGCATGCTGCCGCTGGGCGGCTACGTGAAGATGCTGGACGAGCGCGAGGCGCCGGTTGAGGCGGCGCAACGCCATCTGGCCTTTAACACCCAGCCGCTTAAATCACGGGCCGCCGTGGTTGCCGCGGGTCCCATTGCCAACCTGTTGCTGGCCATCGTGCTTTACAGCGTGGTGAACTGGAGCGGCTTGCAGGAGCCGAAAGCACTGCTGGCCAGCCCGGTGGCGGGCTCAATCGCCGAGCGGGCAGGGCTGCGCGGCGAAGAGCTGGTGCAGCAAGCCGGGTTTGACGGCGAGCCGCTTGAGCAGGTGCGCTCGTTTGAGGACTTGCGCTGGCGCCTGACGCAAGGCGCATTGACCGGCCGCGACGTGCGTTTGGCCGTCAGTAAAGGCCAGGCCGCAACGGCATTGGCCGATGCTTCCGACCAGCCGACAAGGGAAGTGCTCTTGAGCCTGGGTGAGCTCAATGCCAGCGATGCCGATGCGCAGCTGTTCCGCAAAATCGGCATTCTTGGCCCTTGGACCAAGCCGGTGATTGGCGATGTCATGGCCGGCAGCGCTGCCGAAAAAGCCGGGCTGCGTGCCGGTGATGTCGTGCGGCGGGTGGGGAACACCGCCATCGTGGATGGGCAGCAACTGCGTGAAACCATACGCGCTTCGGTGCAGCTTGAGAGCAAGCCGCCTGCTGTCGTGGCACAAACCTGGCAAATTGTGCGGGCCGGGCAAACGCTATCGCTGCCAGTGACCCCGGATGTGCGGCAGGACGGCAAGGTGTCTGTTGGCCGCATTGGAGCCTATGTTGGTGCGCCACCGGAATTCGTCACGGTGCGCTACGGCGTTTTTGAGGGTGTGTGGCAGGGCACGATCCGTACTTGGGACGTGTCGCTGCTGACCCTGAAAATGATGGGGAAAATGGCGACAGGGCAGGCCTCGCTGAAAAACCTGAGCGGCCCCCTGACCATTGCCGACTATGCCGGCAAGTCCGCCAGCCTGGGCTGGAGCGCTTACCTGCTGTTCCTGGCATTGATCAGCGTCAGTCTTGGCGTGCTTAATTTACTGCCCCTGCCGGTTCTGGATGGCGGGCACCTGATGTATTATCTTTGGGAAGCGATCACTGGGCGAAGCGTGTCTGACGCCTGGATGGGCAGATTGCAGCGCGGTGGTGTTGCAGTGTTACTGTGCATGATGTCCGTAGCCCTGTTTAATGATGTCACCCGGCTCTTTGGCTGACCCCCAATTCACACCCCAGGCCAACACCTAACGTTCAATGCAAAAACAATTCAATCGATTCAAACTTCGAACCGTGTCTGCCATTGCGGCCAGCTTGTTGATAGCGCATTCGGCCTGGGCTGTGGATCCCTTTACGGTACGGGACATCAGGGTCGAAGGCCTTCAGCGTGTGGAGCCCGGAACCATTTTTGCTTCATTGCCTTTCCGGGTCGGCGAAACCTACAACGACGACAAGGGCTCAACCGCCATTCGCGCTTTGTTTGGCCTGGGCCTGTTCAAGGACGTGCGTCTTGAAGTCAATGGCGATGTCCTTGTGGTCATTGTTGAAGAGCGCCCGACGGTCGCGGACGTGAACTTCGTAGGCACCAAGGAATTTGACAAGGATGTCCTGAAAAAGGCACTTCGTGAAACAGGAGTTGCCGATGGTCAGCCTTTTGACAAGGCCCTGGCCGACAAGGCTGAACAGGAACTCAAGCGGCAGTACATCAACAAGAGCATGTATGCGGCGGAAGTCATCACGACGGTCACGCCCATCGAGCGCAACCGTGTCAACCTGACCTTCAATGTGGTCGAGGGCGATATCGCCAAGATCAAGGAAATACGTATCGTCGGTAACAAGGCGTTTAGCGAATCGACCTTGCGTGACCTGTTTGACCTGGATACCGGCGGCTGGATGAGCTGGTACACCAAGTCCGACCGTTATTCACGTGCAAAACTCAATGCCGACATTGAAACCCTGCGCTCCTATTATTTGTCGCGTGGTTATCTGGAGTTCAAGATCGACTCCACCCAGGTGGCCATATCGCCGGACAAGCAGGATGTCAGCATCACACTCAATGTGACCGAGGGCGAGCGTTTTGTGGTCTCTGGCGTCAAGCTGGAAGGCAACTACATCGGCAAGGAAGACGAGTTCAAGACGCTGGTCACCATCAAGCCCGGTGAAGCCTATAACGCCGATACCGTGGCCGCGACCACCAAGGCCTTTTCCGACTATTTCGGAACCTTTGGTTTTGCCTTTGCCAGGGTGGAGGCCGTGCCGGAAATTGACCGGGTCAACAACCGGGTCGCCTTTGTCCTGCAGGCTGAACCCTCCAGGCGCGCCTATGTCCGGCGCATCAATGTTGCGGGCAACAATCGCACGCGCGATGAAGTGATACGCCGCGAATTCAGGCAGTTTGAGTCCTCATGGTATGACGGCGACAAGATACGCCTTTCAAGGGACCGGGTGGACCGCCTGGGCTTTTTTACCGACGTGAATGTCGATACACAGGATGTCTCCGGAACCCCGGATCAGGTGGATATCGCGGTGAATGTTGTTGAAAAACCCACCGGCAATCTGCAACTGGGTGCGGGATTCTCCAGTTATGACAAGCTTTCCCTGAGTTTTGGTATCAAACAGGAAAACGTTTTTGGTTCGGGCAATTATCTGGGGGTTGAAGTCAACACCAGCAAGCTGAACCGGCAACTCGTCCTGAGTACGGTAGACCCTTACTTCACCAAGGATGGTATTTCGCGCGCCTTTGACGTGTACTTTCGTACCAGCCGGCCGTACGATGGACAAAATTCCCTGACGACGGGGCTGAGCCTGGACTACGCCCTGAAAACAACCGGTGCAAGCGTTCGTTTTGGCATTCCTTTTACCGAGACCGATACGGTTTATTTTGGTGGTGGCTACGAAAGGCTGACCATAGAGCCCGGCATCAATCCATTGCCCGTCACCTATCAGGCTTATGCCAATCAGTTTGGCTTCACCAGTGATGCCATTCCCCTGACGGTGGGTTGGACGCGTGACAACCGGGACAGCGCCCTGGTGCCGACAAAAGGCCGCTACCAGCGGGTTTTTGGTGACTGGAGCCCAGCCGGCGATGCAAGGTATGTGCGCGGGAATTACCAGATACAGCAATACATTCCGCTCAACAAGCAATATACCGTGGCGCTGAATGGCGAGATCGGCTGGGGGCGTGGCCTGGATCAGAGGCCTTTCCCTGTGTTTAAAAACTTTGCTTCGGGCGGCCTGGGTTCGGTTCGCGGCTTTCAGCAGGGCTCATTGGGTCCACGGGATTCCGCAGATCTTGCCTTGGGCGGGGCGAAAAAAATCACCCTCAATGGCGAGTTGATTGCGCCGTTTCCAGGCACCGGGAATGACCGGACTTTGCGCATGTTCGCGTTTTTTGACGCCGGTAATGTGTTCGGCGAAAACGATCCTTACAAGCTGAATGACCTGCGGGCGTCCGTTGGTGTCGGTATCAGCTGGATTTCACCTGTAGGCCCCTTGCGGATTGGCATTGCCAATCCAATACGCAAAAAAGTAGGCGATAGAATAGAGCGCTTCCAATTCCAAATCGGTACATCTTTCTAATGAAGAACCTTTCACGCAAATTATTCCTGGGTTCGGTGATTGCACTGGCAGGGTTTGCCGCCAGTGCTCAGGAATTCAAGGTCGGGATTGTCAATCTGGACCGGATTTTCCGCGAGGCCAATTCGGCCAAGGCCGCACAGACCAAGCTGGAAGCGGAATTCAGCAAGCGCGAAAAAGAACTCAACGATGTTGCGACGCAGCTCAAGACGCTGTCCGATAAATTCGAGCGGGAAGCGCCCACCCTGTCTGAAAGCCAGCGCAATACGCGCCAAAAGCAGCTGGTGGACCAGGACCGTGATTTCCAGCGCAAGCGCCGCGAATTCCAGGAAGACCTGAACGCCCGTAAAAATGAAGAATTGCAGCAGGTCATAGAGCGTGCCAACCGGGTGGTGAAAGCGCTTGCGGAATCTGAAAAATACGACCTGATCCTGCAGGAAGCGGTATACGTGAACCCCAAGCACGACATTACCGACAAAGTGCTCAAATCGCTGAATGCCTCGAACGGCAAATAACGGGCGAAGCATTTACAGGCCTGGCAGGGCAGGTGCAGCGTGACTTTAAAGCTCGCTGCCATCCTTGAATCACTGTCCAGTGAGTTTGATGCCCGTCTGGTGGGCGATCCCGAGATGCTGGTTGAAGGCCTGTCCACGCTCGAGCAGGCAACAGCCCATGAGCTGACTTTCCTGAGCCATCCCAAATACGCCGGAAAACTGGCGCAATCCGCTGCGGCCTGTGTTGTGGTGTCTCCGTCCGTTGAAGCTGCCGCGGTTCAGCGCGGCGCCTGCATCATCGTTGACGACCCCTACCGCTACTTTGCGCGTATCACGCAGCTCTGGAAACGCCACCACGGCTCGGAGCCTGCCGCTGCCATTCACCCCGGCGCCTTTATCGACCCGCTGGCCAGGGTTGCGCCTGACGCATCTGTTGCCGCGTTTGCCTGCATAGGGCCGGGCGCCGTGATTGCCGCTGGTGCGCGTATTGCCGAGCACTGCGTCATCGGGCGAAATGCCGTCGTGGGAAAAGGCAGCCGCCTGTCTGCCCGCGTGACGCTGGCAGACGGCTGCAGCATGGGCGAGCGCTGCATCGTGCATCCCGGCGCGGTGATTGGTGCCGACGGCTTTGGCTTTGCGCCGCATGATGGGCGCTGGGAAAAGATAGAGCAACTGGGCGCGGTCCGTATCGGCAATGATGTCGAGATAGGCGCCAATACCTGTATTGACCGTGGCGCCCTGCAGGACACGGTGATTGAAGACGGCGTCAAGCTGGACAACCTGATCCAGATTGGCCACAACGTGCATATCGGCGCCCACACCGCCATGGCCGGCTGCGTCGGGGTTGCGGGCAGTGCCCGCATTGGCGCCCATTGCACGATAGGCGGTGGCGCGGTGGTGCTGGGGCATTTGACGCTGGCCGATCACGTCCATATTTCGGCCGCGTCCGTGGTGACGCGCTCCATTCTGAAACCCGGAAATTACACTGGCTTTTTTCCCATCGACGACAATGCAGCCTGGGAAAAAAACGCCGCCACGCTCAAGCAGCTTCACGCCCTGCGTGAAAAGATAAAGCAGCTTGAGAAAAGCCTCAAGGACAGCGCTGCCTGACAGCCCCGACCGCCCCGATTGCCTCTCACATACTCCGAAGAAAAATCATGATGGACATTCACCAGATTCTCAAGCAATTACCGCATCGTTACCCCTTTTTGCTGGTAGACCGGGTGCTTGAAATTGAAAAAGGCAAAAGCATCAAAGCGCTGAAAAACGTCACGATCAACGAGCCGTTCTTTGTCGGGCATTTCCCGCACCGCCCGGTGATGCCGGGTGTGCTGATGCTGGAAGCCATGGCGCAAGTGGCGGCCTTGCTGGCGTTTGACACGCTGGGCGTGACGCCCGATGACAAAACCGTTTATTACTTTGCCGGCATTGACGGCGCCCGTTTCAAGCGGCCCGTGGAACCCGGCGACCAGCTCATCATGGATGTGACGCTGGATCGCATGAAGGCCGGTATTTTCAAGTTCAAGGGCATCACCCGCGTTGGCGACAACGTGGCTTGCGAGGCCGAGCTGATGTGCACCATGCGGACCATTGCCTGAAGCTGGCGCGCAAAACATGACGCAGAGAGTTTCAGCAACGGGTGTTCACCCGACAGCGCTTGTAGATGCCAAGGCCGAGCTGGACAGCTCGGTCAGCGTCGGGCCGTACAGCATCATCGGCCCGAACGTGAAGGTGGGGGCCGGCACGACGATTGGCGCGCACTGCGTGATCGAGGGCCACACCACGATAGGCCGTGACAACCGCATCTTCCAGTTCAATTCGCTGGGTGCGATTCCCCAGGATAAAAAATACGCAGGCGAGCCGTGTGAACTGGTGATTGGCGACCGCAACACCATTCGCGAGTTTTGCACTTTTAACATAGGTTCGCCGGGCGACAACGGTGTCACGTGTGTCGGCGACGACAACTGGATCATGGCCTATGTGCACTTGGCGCATGACTGTGTGGTGGGCAACAACACCGTCTTTGCCAACAACACGCAACTGGGTGGGCATGTGCATGTGGATGACTGGGTGATACTGGGCGGCTTCACCGTGGCGCACCAGTTCGTCAGGATAGGCGCCCACAGTTTCACCGCCATGTGCTCCCTGCTGTTTGCTGACCTGCCGCCTTTTGTGATGTGCCAGGGCCAGCCCGCCCAGGCGCGCTCCATGAATTTTGAAGGCCTGCGCCGCCGCGGTTTTTCACCTGAGCGGATTTCTGCCGTGAAAGCCATGCACAAGGCCTTGTACCGTGAGGACCTGACGCTTGAGCAGTCCCGGGTGCAGATCGCGACCCTCACTGAAAAAATCCCTGAGGCCGCGCCAGACGTGCAGGTGATGCTCTCATTTCTGGAGCAAACATCGCCGCAGCGCGGCATTGTCCGGTAGGCGCCCATGTCGGTTGCGCCCACCCCTGTGCCTGCCCGTGCAGAGGTCGGCCGGTCCGCTCCCCGTTTTGCCATGGTAGCCGGAGAAACGTCCGGCGACCTGCTGGCGGGTTTGTTGCTTGATGGTTTCAAGGCGCGCTGGCCGGCACTCACCTCAGCCGGCATTGGCGGACCGCACATGGCCAAACGCGGTTTTGACGCCTGGTGGCCCAGCGACAAGCTGGCGGTGCGCGGTTATGTCGAGGTGCTGCGCCACTACCGGGAAATCGTTGGCATACGCGAGCAGCTAAAGACGCGTCTGCTGGGGCAGCATCCCGATATTTTTATCGGCGTGGATGCACCCGATTTCAACCTTGACCTTGAAGCCGGACTCAAGGCGCTGGGCATCAAGACGGTTCATTTTGTCAGTCCTGCCGTCTGGGCCTGGCGGGCCGATCGCGTGGAAAAAATCCGGCGCAGCGTGGACCATGTGTTGTGCATTTTCCCGTTTGAGCCGGCCCTGCTGGCCTCCCACGGCATTGCCGCGACGTATGTGGGGCACCCGCTGGCCAATGTGATTCCCATGCAGCCGGACAGGGCCGCGGCCAGGCGCAAGCTCGGTCTGCGCGATGAAGACACCGTGGTCGCCATCCTGCCGGGCAGCCGGAAATCCGAAATCCAGTACCTGGCCAAAAGGTTTTTTGAGGCTGCAGCCCTTATAAAGCGTGCGCAGCCAGCTATTAAATTCATAGTGCCCGCGGTCCCCTCGCTGAAGGGCCTGATCGAACGCCTGGCCGATGCCAGCGGTGTGCGTGCGGACCTGCAGATACTCGATGGCCAATCGCACGCGGCGCTGGCCGCCTGCGACCTCACGCTGATTGCCAGCGGCACCGCCACGCTGGAAGCCGCGCTGTTCAAGCGGCCCATGGTGATTGCCTACAACATGAACTGGCTGTCCTGGCAGATCATGCGGCGCAAAAAGCTGCAGCCCTGGGTGGGTTTGCCCAACATCCTCTGCGAGGATTTTGTGGTGCCCGAACTGCTGCAGGATGCGGCCACACCCGAGGCGCTGGCCGCCGTCGTGCTGCATTGGGTGGACGCCAAGTTTGCGGCACCTGACAAAATAGCCGCTGTTGAACAACGATTTACACTGCTGCATGCCCAACTGCAGCGCGACACTGCCCAATTGGCGACCGATGCGATCCAGAAAATTCTTGAAGGCTGAACAGACCGCGCTGTCCTGGGATACCCCCGGCTTGATGGCGGGCGTTGACGAGGCCGGGCGCGGGCCGCTGGCCGGGCCGGTGGTGGCCGCTGCGGTCATTCTTGACGACCTCAATCCGATCAAGGGGCTGGCCGACTCCAAAAAACTCACGGCTTTGCGGCGTGAAAAGCTCTATGACGAAATCCGCGCCAAGGCGCTGTGCTGCTCCATTGCGCTGGCAACCGTTGAAGAGATCGATGCCCTGAATATCCTGCAGGCCACCATGCTGGCCATGAAACGCGCCGTGGAAGGTTTGCGGCTCAAGCCCAACAAGGTGCTGGTAGACGGCAACCGCCTGCCAACGCTGGACATTCTGGCCGAGGCGATTGTCAAGGGCGATGCCCTGGTGCCGGCCATTTCGGCGGCCTCCATTCTGGCCAAGGTCTACCGGGACCGCTGGTGCGCCGAGTTCCATCTTGAATACCCGCAGTACGGTTTTGCCGGCCACAAGGGTTATGGCACGGCCATGCACCTGGCGGCGCTGCGCGAGCATGGCGCCTGCCCCCAGCATCGCAGGTCGTTTGCGCCGGTGGCCGAGGTGTTGCGGTGAGGCGCCGCGCCGGGCCGCCCCAAGCAAGCCCGGCCCCCTCGGGGGGCAGCGCAGTACGCGAAGCGACAAGCGTGGGGGCACAAGATGTTGGGGTTTTTTTTGTACCTGTCACCCATGTGAGCTCGCGTGATAACCCGCTCATCAAGGATTTGCGCAAACTCTCGCAGGACAGCACGGCTTACCGCAAGCAGGGGCGGGTCTGGCTGGAGGGCGACCATCTTTGCCGGGCGGCGCTGTTGCGCGGGCTAAAACCGGCTATGGCCGTATTCTCAGAGTCTTTTTGGCCTCTGGCGCCCACTGAATGGGCGCAGGCAGCTATCAAAAACATAGTGATTGCCGACGCCCTGTTGCCGGAAATCAGCGGCCTGGAGTCGCCCGCGCGCATGGGTTTTGTGATGGACCTGCCCGCTGCGGCCGGCCTTCAACTGGACGCCGCCTCGGTGATCCTGGACCGCGTGCAGGACGCCGGCAATGTCGGCTCCATCCTGCGCAGCGCCGCAGCCTTTGGTTTTGGGCAGGTGATTGCGCTCAAGGGCACGGCCGCACTCTGGTCGCCCAAGGTGCTGCGGGCCGGCATGGGCGCGCATTTTGCGCTGCGCCTGGTGGAGGGCGTCGAGGCCGATGCGCTGGCCGCGCTGAGCGTGCCCATTGTGGTTACCAGCTCGCACCACGGCGAGTTTTTGCATCAACAAAATTTGCCCATGCCTTGCGCCTGGGCCATGGGCCATGAAGGGCAGGGCGTAGGCGTCGATCTGATGGCCAGGGCGGCCCTGAAGGTGCGCATAGACCAGCCCGGCGGCGAGGAGTCGCTGAATGTGGCTGCCGCTGCCGCTATTTGCCTCTACGCAAGCTCTCTGCGCTGCGCTTGAGGTTTGGCGGCCATTTTCCAATGGCCTGCCCGGGGAATTCGCCCTTCAGGAGGGTAAACGGGGTCTCCCTCAGCTATAATCAGTGGCTTTCCCGCAAACCCCTGTACGCCTAGCGCATTCAAGCCAACTCCCTTACAAAAGCAGCAACCAAGAGTCCGCTCTTGAGCACGCTTGGGCGTACCCGTAACCAACCCGGAGAACCCAGTGCTTTTGTCTCTAAAGGGTAATACCCCTCACGCCATTCTGGCGCTCGCAGACGGCACGGTCTTTATTGGCAATTCCATTGGAGCAGCAGGCTCCACGGTCGGCGAGGTGGTGTTCAACACCGCCATGACCGGCTACCAGGAAATCCTGACTGATCCCAGTTATTGCCAGCAGATCGTCACCCTCACATATCCCCACATCGGCAACTACGGCATCAACGCCGAAGACGTCGAAGCCGAAAAAGTCCATGCGGCCGGCCTGATCATCAAGGACCTGCCTTTGCTGGCGTCCAACTTCCGCATGTCCATGACCTTGACGGACTATCTGGTCAAGGAAAACACGGTGGCGATCGCCGGTATCGATACCCGCCAGCTGACACGCCTGTTGCGCACCAAGGGTGCACAAAACGGCTGCATCCTGGCATTGGCCCAGGGCGAGGCGGTCAGCCAGGTTGCGATTGACAAGGCCATCGCGGCGGCAAAAGGCGCGCCCAACATGGCCGGGCTGGACCTGGCCAAGGTCGTGTCGGTCAAGCAGACCTACGAGTGGACCCAGACCGAGTGGAAGCTGGGCGCTGGTTACGGCGTGCAGATCACGCCGAAATTCCATGTCGTCGCCTATGACTTCGGCGTCAAGAAAAACATACTGCGCATGTTGGCCGAGCGTGGCGCACGCATCACGGTGGTGCCGGCGCAGACGCCAGCTGCCGATGTGCTCAAGCTCAAACCCGATGGCATCTTCCTGTCCAACGGCCCAGGTGATCCCGAGCCCTGCGACTACGCGATTGCCGCTACCCGTGAGCTGATCGAAACCGGCATCCCGGTTTTCGGCATCTGCCTGGGCCACCAGATCATGGCCCTGGCCAGTGGTGCGACCACGTTCAAGATGCAGTCCAGCCACCACGGCGCCAACCACCCGGTGAAAGACCTGGACACTGGCCGCGTCAGCATCACCAGCCAGAACCACGGTTTTGCGGTGGACAACAAGAACCTGCCGGCCAATCTGCGCGCCACGCATGTCAGCCTGTTTGACGGCACCTTGCAGGGTTTGGCTCGTACCGACAAGCCGGCCTTCTGCTTCCAGGGCCATCCTGAAGCCTCGCCCGGCCCCCACGATATTTCCTATTTGTTTGATCGCTTCACGGCACTGATGGAGCAACACAAAAATGCCTAAGCGTACCGACATCAAATCCGTTCTCATCATTGGCGCCGGCCCCATCATCATCGGCCAGGCCTGCGAGTTTGATTACTCCGGCGTGCAGGCCTGCAAGGCCTTGCGTGAAGAGGGCTACAAGGTCATCCTGATCAACAGCAATCCGGCGACCATCATGACCGACCCGGCGACCGCCGACGTCACCTACATCGAGCCCATCACCTGGCAGACGGTTGAAAAAATCATCGCCAAGGAGCGTCCCGACGCCATCTTGCCGACCATGGGCGGCCAGACCGCGCTCAATTGCGCGCTGGACCTCTGGCACAACGGCGTGCTTGAAAAGTACAAGGTCGAGTTGATTGGCGCCAAGCCTGAAGCCATCGACAAGGCCGAAGACCGCCTGAAGTTCAAGGACGCGATGACCAAGATCGGTCTCGGTTCTGCGCGCTCGGGCATTGCGCACAGCATGGAAGAGGCCTGGGCGGTGCAAAAGACGCTGGGCTTCCCGACCGTGATCCGCCCCAGCTTCACGCTGGGTGGCACCGGCGGCGGCATTGCCTACAACTCGGAAGAGTTCGAAGTCATTTGCAAACGCGGCCTGGAAGCCTCGCCGACCAACGAGCTGTTGATTGAAGAGTCGCTGCTCGGCTGGAAAGAGTACGAGATGGAAGTCGTGCGCGACACCGCCGACAACTGCATCATCGTCTGCTCGATCGAAAACCTGGACCCCATGGGTGTGCACACCGGCGACTCCATCACCGTGGCACCGGCGCAAACGCTGACCGACAAGGAATACCAGATCCTGCGCAATGCCTCGCTGGCTGTGCTGCGTGAGATTGGTGTGGACACCGGTGGTTCCAACGTGCAGTTCTCCATCAACCCGGTCGATGGCCGCATGGTGGTGATCGAGATGAACCCGCGTGTCTCGCGCTCCTCGGCACTGGCTTCCAAGGCCACGGGCTTCCCGATTGCCAAGGTCGCGGCCAAGCTGGCGGTCGGCTACACGCTGGACGAGCTGCGCAACGAGATCACAGGCGGCGCGACGCCGGCGAGCTTTGAGCCCAGCATCGACTACGTGGTCACCAAGATTCCGCGTTTCGCCTTCGAGAAATTCCCGCAAGCCGACAGCCGCCTGACCACACAGATGAAATCCGTCGGTGAGGTCATGGCCATGGGCCGCACCTTCCAGGAGTCCTTCCAGAAAGCCCTGCGTGGCCTGGAAGTCGGCGTGGACGGCATGAATGAAAAAACCCAGGACCGCGAGGTGCTTGAGAAGGAACTGGGCGCGCCCGGTCCTGACCGCATCTGGTATGTGGGTGATGCTTTTGCCCTGGGCATGAGCGTGGACGAGGTGTTTGCGCTGACCAAGATAGACCCCTGGTTCCTGGTGCAGATAGAGCAGATCGTCAAGATCGAGCTGGAGCTGGAAACCACGTCCCTCGACAAGATCGACGCCGTGACGCTGCGTGCGCTGAAGCAAAAAGGCTTCTCCGATCGCCGCCTGGCCAAACAGCTGAAAACCACAGACACCGCGATTCGCGACAAACGCAAGGCGCTTGGCGTGCGGCCGGTCTACAAGCGCGTGGACACCTGCGCCGCAGAGTTTGCGACCAACACCGCCTATATGTACTCGACCTACGAGGCAGAGGGTAGCGAGTGCGAGGCGCTGCCTACCGACAAGAAAAAAATCATGGTGCTGGGCGGTGGCCCCAACCGCATCGGCCAGGGCATAGAGTTTGACTACTGCTGCGTCCATGCGGCCCTCGCCATGCGCGAAGACGGTTACGAGACCATCATGGTCAACTGCAACCCGGAGACCGTGTCGACCGATTACGACACGTCGGACCGCCTGTACTTTGAGCCGCTGACGCTGGAAGACGTGCTGGAAATTGTTGACAAGGAAAAGCCTTTCGGCGTGATCGTCCAGTACGGCGGCCAGACACCTTTGAAACTCGCGCTGGATCTGGAAGCCAACGGCGTGCCCATCATTGGCACCTCGCCCGACATGATCGATGCGGCCGAAGACCGTGAGCGTTTCCAGAAACTGCTGCACGAGCTCAAGCTGCGCCAGCCGCCCAATGCCACGGCCCGTACCGAGCCGGAAGCGCTGGAAAAAGCCGCGGCCCTGGGTTACCCCCTGGTGGTGCGCCCCAGCTATGTGCTGGGCGGTCGTGCCATGGAAATCGTGCACGAGCAGCGTGACCTGGAACGCTACATGCGCGAAGCCGTCAAGGTCAGCCATGACTCGCCGGTGCTGCTGGACCGTTTCCTGAACGACGCGATTGAGTGCGATGTGGATTGCATCCGCGACTCCGAAGGCAAGACCTTTATTGGTGGTGTGATGGAACACATCGAGCAGGCCGGCGTGCACAGCGGCGACTCGGCCTGTTCCTTGCCGCCGTATTCGTTGAGCGCAGAGACGGTGACCGAGATCAAGCGCCAGACCACCGCCATGGCCCAGGCCCTGAACGTGGTCGGTCTGATGAACGTGCAGTTTGCGATCCAGCATGTGGATGGCAAGGACGTGATCTACGTGCTGGAAGTGAACCCGCGCGCTTCGCGTACCGTGCCCTTTGTCAGCAAGGCCACAGGCATACAGCTGGCCAAGGTGGCTGCGCGCTGCATGGTCGGTCAGTCGCTGGCTTCGCAAGGCATCACGAAAGAAGTCACGCCGCCGTATTTCAGCGTCAAGGAAGCGGTTTTCCCCTTCGTCAAATTCCCCGGTGTGGACACCATCCTCGGTCCCGAGATGAAATCCACAGGTGAGGTGATGGGCGTGGGCAAGACCTTTGGCGAAGCCTTCGTCAAATCGCAACTCGGTGCCGGCACCAAGCTGCCGACCGCCGGCCGTGTTTTCCTGACGGTGAAGAACAACGACAAGCCGCGCGCCGTGGAAGTAGCGCGTGCGCTGGTGGCGCTGAAGTTTGAGCTGGTGGCGACCAAGGGCACGGCAACGGCCATTCAGGCTGCCGGCATTGCCTGCACGGTGGTCAACAAGGTCACCGAAGGCCGGCCGCATGTGGTCGACATGATCAAGAACAACGAGATTGTGCTGGTCATCAACACTGTGGAAGAGCGCCGCAATGCGATTGCCGACTCACGGCAGATCCGCACCTCGGCGCTGCTGGCCCGCGTCACAACCTTCACCACGATCGCGGGCGCGGAAGCCGCGGTTGAAGGCATGAAGCACCTGGACAACCTGGGGGTGATTTCCGTACAGGAAATGCACGCCCAGATGGCTTAGAGCCTGTTTACGCGAACCAGCTGACCTTGCCGGTGCCGACATCGTGCATGGCTGAGACGATTTTGACTTTGCCCTCCTTGACCAGGGTGGCAATGACATCGCTTTTGTCCATGATCATTTTGGCGGCGTCTTTGGCATTCTGGTCGGCCAGCTGCTGCACCAGTGCCTTGTCTTTTGAACTGGGCACGCCCTTGTAGTTCAGCCTGGCCAGTGAGGGGCGGATATTGCCCAGCATGGCCGTCAGGTTGCCCAGTTTTGCGTTGTCAACGGCGCCCTTGATGGCGCCGCACGCCGAGTGGCCCAGAACGACAATGAGTTTGGAGCCGGCGAGTTTGGTGGCGAATTCCAGGCTGCCCAGGATGTCGGTGTTGACGAAGTTGCCGGCAATACGGGCCGCAAAAATATCGCCAAGGCGCTGGTCAAACACGAATTCGGGTGGCACCCGGCTGTCAATGCAGCCGACGATGGCGGCGATGGGCGACTGCTGGCTGGATGTTTCCTTGACCTGCTTGCGCAAGTCGCAATTGCGTGTGCGGCCATCCACAAAGCGGGCGTTGCCGTCCTTGAGCATTTGCAGCGCACTGTCGGGCGTGACGGCGTTTTGGGTTGCCGGGGTGAACACCTCGCAACTTTGTTGTGCCTGGGTGCCGGAGGCAAGCGCCGCGGCGGACAGGGCGCTGAGAGATTGGAGTGCAAGGCGGCGTGACAGCATATAAATCCTCTTTATATTCAGTTCATTTCTTTAAGCTGAGGCGGGTGGCAAAGCCGGCAAAAAGCTTATACCCAATACAGCGCTTTGTCTGCCGCATAAACGAGTTACTGTAAAAGTATTCATATTTGTAAAATGAAAACGCAGCTGGCCATGCTGAGTCGCCACCCCGGCAGACCGGGCGCCGTGTTTTCACGGCATAATTTGGCCTGATTCCGCCGAGTGGTAACACCCGGCGGTTTGCTTTTGTAAGAGACCCGTTTGAGAGACACCTTCTAAAGATACGTATGGCAACCATTCCGATTACCAAACTTGGCGCAGAAAAGCTCAAGGCCGAGCTGCACCAGCTCAAGACGGTCGAGCGTCCGCATGTCATCAACCTGATTTCCGAGGCGCGCGCCCAGGGCGACCTGAGCGAAAACGCCGAATACGATGCCGCCAAGGACAAGCAGGGCTTTGTCGAGGGTCGCATCCAGGAAATCGAGGGCAAGCTGTCCGCCGCCCAGATCATTGATCCTTCCGAACTCGATGCAGGCGGCAAGGTGGTCTTCGGCTCGACCATAGAGCTGGAAGATGAAGACACCGGCGACAAGGTGACCTACCAGATCGTCGGCGAAGACGAAGCCGACATCAAGTTCGGCAGAGTCAACATCAGTTCACCGATTGCGCGCGCCCTGATCGGCAAGGACGAAGGCGATACCGCCGAGGTGCAGGCGCCTGGCGGCATCAAGCGCTACGAAATCATTGCGGTGATGTACATCTGATTTCACCGATGAAGCAGCGCTTCAATGTGATGGTGGCGGCCCTCTGGTGGGGCAGCTTGACCGGTTTAGGGGTCGTCGTCGTTCCCATGCTGTTCGCCAACCTGGGAACCCCCGCTGTGGCCGGTGCAATGGCCGCAAAACTTTTTACCGCGCAAACCTGGCTCAGCATTGCCTGCGCCATGTTGATGCTGCTGGTTTTTAATAAAAAAGAGGCCATGGACACCGTGGCGCCTGCGCAGCCAGCTATCAAATTCATCGTAGCCGGGTTTTTGCTGGCCCTGCTGGTGGAGTTTGGCGTGTCGCCGCGCATCGTCAATGCCCGGGCAGAAGGTGGCAACCTCAAGCTCTGGCACGCGCTGGGCACGCTCATGTATGTGGGGCAGTGGCTTTGCGCCGGAGCCAGCCTGTGGTTCCTGAGCCGGCCAGCTGCAGCAGCAGCCTCGCCGGATATCACACAGGATTAGTTTTCATTAGCCCCGTTCGGCGGCTTCCAGCGTGTTGACCAGCAGCATGGTGATGGTCATGGGGCCGACGCCGCCGGGCACCGGCGTGATGTAGCCGGCAACTTCCTTCACGCCGTCAAAGTCCACGTCGCCGCAAAGCTTGCCTTCGTCGTTGCGGTTCATGCCCACGTCTATCACCACCGCGCCGGGTTTCACCATGTCGGCCGTCAGCACATTGCGTTTGCCGACGGCGGCCACAACCACATCGGCCTGCAGCGTCATGGCCTTGAGGTCCTTGGTGGCGCTGTGGCAGATGGTGACCGTGGCGTTTTTCTGCAGCAGCATCAGCGCCATGGGTTTGCCGACAATGTTGCTGCGGCCTATGACCACGGCATGTTTGCCTTTCAGGTCGTAGCCAATGCTTTCCAGCATCTTCATGCAGCCGTAGGGCGTGCAGGGCCAGAAACCCGGCTGGCCGACCATCAATGCGCCGGCACTGGCCACATGAAAGCCGTCCACGTCTTTTTCGGGCGAGATGGCCTCAATCACCTTTTGCGCATCGATGTGCGCCGGCAGCGGCAGCTGCACCAGGATGCCGTGGATCGCCGGGTCATTGTTCAGCGCATCGACACGCGCCAGCAGATCGGCTTCGCTGAGCGTGACGGGATATTGCTCCAGCACCGAATGCAGGCCGTTGTCCTGGCAGGCCTTGACCTTGTTGCGCACATACACCTGGCTGGCCGGGTTTTCGCCGACCAGCACGACGGCCAGGCCGGGTGTGATGCCGCGCGCGCGCAAGGCGGTGGCGCGCTGCGCGGCTTCTGCGCGCAGCTGTTTTGAAAGGGCGTTGCCGTCAATGAGTTGTGCTGTCATTTCTTTAAAACTTCAATTAAAAACGCCCGCTAGTCCAGGAACTACGGGCGCAGGCAGCTATAAAAAATATAGCGGCTGGTTTTCCGGGGCTCAGGCCTTGGGGGCGGTGGATCCCAGGGCTATCTTGAGCAGGTCGGCCACGGTGTTGGCGTTGAGCTTTTCCATGATGTTGGCGCGGTGCGCCTCCACCGTCTTGATGCTGATGCCCAGGTCGTCGGCGATCTGCTTGTTCAGGCGGCCCGCCACGATGCGTTCCAGCACCTGGGTTTCACGCGAGGTCAGCTTGGCCAGCAGGGCGTCGCGGCTGGCGGACTGCTGGTGGCCGGCGAAGGCGTCCTTGGCCTGCTCCAGCATGCGCTCGACCAGGTTGAGCAGCGCGTCTTCCTGGAAAGGCTTCTGGATGAAGTCCATGGCGCCTTTTTTCATGGTGTTCACCGCCATGGGCACGTCGCCGTGGCCGGTGATGAAGACGATGGGCAGCGGCGACTTGCGTTCAACCAGGCGGTCCTGCAGTTCCAGCCCGGTCATGCCGCCCATGCGGATGTCAACGATCAGGCAGGCCACCTCGCGCGCGTCGTAGCGCGAGAGGAAAGTTTCAGCCGAGTCGTAGCAGCGGACCCGATAGTCCTTGCCTTCGAGCAGCCATTGCAGGGAGTCGCGCACGCCCTCGTCATCATCAACAACGTAGACGGTGCCTTTTTTCGGGATCAAGCTCATGCCAAACTTTCTTTCGTGAACTTCGATTGAACTCTTGTGAAGATCTTTCGCACGGCGCCGCCCGTTCCCGGGTCAGGTGATTGCTACGTTATCGGTAGCTGACGATGCCGATGAAAGCAGGGGCGTTACGGGAATCCAGAAGGTAAACCGGCACCCCACCACTTCGTCTCCATTGTAGAGGTTCTCGGCCTGCATCCGGCCCTGGTGGGACTCGACAATGCTGCGGCACAATTTCAGGCCTATACCCATGCCCTCGGCCTTGGTCGAGTAGAAGGCTTCATAGAGGCGGCCCATGACTTCCGGCGACAGCCCCTGGCCTGAATCGAGCACCGAAAACTCCACCACGCTCTGGTCTTCGATGTTCTTGGGCACCACGCGCAACTCAACGCTGCGGCGCGCCGTGGGCAGGTGGGCCTGCTCAATCGACTCGGCGGCGTTTTTCATGAGGTTGATCAGCACCTGCTCAATCAGGATGGGGTCGACCATGATCTCGGGCAGGCGCGCCGCGATGTAGTGGCTCAGGCGGACGTGGTGGCGGCGCAGCTCGATGTCCGCCAGCTCCATGGCGTTGTTGACCATGGTGCCCACGTCGGAGAGCGTGCGGTTGGGCTCGCTGCGTTTTACAAATGAGCGTATGCGCTGGATGATCTGCCCGGCGCGGTGCGCCTGCTTGGCGGTCTTGTCCAGCGCGACCAGCAGGTCCTCGTTGCTGATCTGCCGGCTCTTGATGCGCGAGACCATGCCGTTGCAGTAGTTGTTGATCGCGGTCAGCGGCTGGTTCAGCTCATGCGCGACGCTGGAGGCCATCTCGCCCATGGTGATGAGGCGGCTGGCGGTCTGGGCGCGCTCGTTTTGCTGGGCGGCCTGCTCTTCGGCATGGCGGCGCGGCGTGATGTCGGTGGCAATCACCATTTGTGCCAGCCGTCCGTCCACCCAGGTCAGGTAACGCGAGCGAACCTCCAGCCACTTGCCGAGGTCGGGCACGAAGATTTCGGCGTTCTCGGTCTGGGCGGTGGTCAGCGTGTCGGTGGGAAAGCCGGCCAGGCCGTCCACCGCGTCGAGCGCATCGTCGGTGGGCGGGGCAGCCGGCACGCCAGCCTGGGCAATCAGGTTCATGTGGCCGGACACCTCGCCGCCAAACCAGGAGCGGTACAGCTTGTTGGCAAACAGCAGCTCTTCACTGCCCAGCGGCGCCACGGAGACGGCCGCATCCAGCCCTTCCAGCACGGTGGTGAAACGCTCGTAAGACGCCGTCAGTTCTTCGCGTATGCGCCGTGGCTCGGTGATGTCGGTCATGGACGTCATCCAGCCGGTTTGCTGGCCGCGCGGGTCAATCAGCGGCGACACATACATGCGGGCGTCAAAAAGCTCGCCGTTTTTGCGTTTGACCTTGACCTCAAAACCGGCCGGCGGCGTGCGCCCGTGCAGTTCGTCGTCCAGCCGCGCCATCAGGGTGTCCAGTTCGCTCTCGGGCCAGTGCGGGAAGGGCGGGGTGCGGCCCACCAGCTCGCTTTCGGCCAGGCCGGTCATCTGGCAGAAGGCCGGGTTGACATAGGTGATGCGGCCCTGCAGGTCGAGTGCGCGCATGCCGGTGAGCATGGAGTTCTCCATGGCGCGCCGGAAATTGGTTTCCGATATCAGGGCCTGCTGGGCCTGCACCCTGCGGCGCGTATGGCGCCAGGTGCCCAGCAACATCCATACCGTGAGCGCGCTCAGTGCGCTGACCAGCCAGAAGAAGCCGCTGCCCACCACGCCCAGCGAGGCGCGGTAGCCCTGGGCCCGTATCAGCAGGCCGTTGCCCACGGGTGAGACCGGGACCTCATAGGCGGCCGCGTCATCGGTCCAGGGCAGCAGGCGCGCCGCCGGGTTGCGCGGCGGCGGTACGTTGCCGGCCAGCACCCGGTTTTTGTCGTCCACCAGGGTCACCGCATATTTGGCCGTGACTTCGGTCGGCACGCCAAAGCGCAGCAGCCCGTCTATTGAATACTCGCCCATGATCACGCCGCCAAACCTGCCCTGGTCATCGAGCGGAACGAGTATTTGCAACGTAGGCGCGTTGTAGTCGCCGCTTTCCGTCGGGTTCAGCGGGCGCGAGTAAACCGGCTGGCGCAAGTCGCGGGCCAGGCCATAGGTGCCGTCGGTCTCGCCCGCCTTGAGTTGCTCGCCCGCGCCGCGCAGTTGGGTGGCGTTGGCGCTGGCTGATACATAAGCCACCTTGACGCGGCGTTTGGAGTCGACCCAGGTCACGGCCAGCAGTTCGGGGTATTGGTTGACCAGCGACTCCGCCTGCGACATGAACTCTTCGATGTCCACGTCCTTGTTGGAGATGTCGCGGCCTATGCGCATGAGCTGCTCCTGGCGCTCCAGCAGGCGCAGGCGCAGGCGTTGCTGCGCGTATTCGACATCACGCTTGACGGCCTGCTGCTCGCGGTCTATTTCTTCAATGCGCAGGTAACCGAAGGCCGCAATCACGGCCGCCAGGAACAGCATCACGGCCAGCAAAGGCCCCAGCGTGATGAAACGGTCCTGCCTGGAGGGCGATTGTTTGCGCCACCAGTGGCGCCACCATGCCAGCGGTGCCGGGCTGGCGGGAAGGGCGGTAGAGGGTGGGGTGGGGGTAGGCATAAGCAGGCCCAGTTTAAGTGAGATGCCCCTGGGTGGGCCGCTTATTCCCGATATTTCAGGGGGGCAAAGCTGCGCTGGCCTTGCCCGATTCCGGGCGTGCATAGGCTTGTTTTAATTTGAATTAAATTTCTTAATGTGAAATCAATAAGCACTATTTGAAATTTAATAAATATTATGAGAAACTAGAGACTTGAATCTAAATTGCGTTTACAACCCATTTGGATGCAAGCTTTGCGCCCGGCCCGACACAAGCGCGGCTGGGTTAAACCCGAGAGACCTATAGCAGGAGACAAGACATGGCTGCCAACCCAAGTAATGCCGGTGCCGACAGTTTGAGCGCCGCCGCCAACGGCGCAATGGACAAGGACACGCAGGAGACCCGCGAATGGATGGATGCGCTGTCCGCTGTCATCGAGAGCGAGGGCCCCGAGCGTGCCCACTTCCTGCTGGAGCAATTGCTTGAGCATGCCCGCCAGAACAGCATAGACATGCCGTTTTCCGCGAACACGGCTTATGTCAACACCATAGAAACCGACCAGGAAGAGCGCTCCCCCGGCAACCTCGAAATCGAAGAACGCCTGCGCGCCTACATGCGCTGGAACGCCATGGCCATGGTGGTCAAGGCCAATCGCCTGCATCCGGCCGATGGCGGCGATCTCGGTGGCCACATTGGCTCCTTTGCCTCGCTGGCCAGCCTGTTTGGCGCCGGCTTCAACCATTTCTGGCACGCCGAAAGTGAAAACCACGGCGGCGACTGCCTCTACATCCAGGGCCACGTGTCGCCCGGTGTTTATGCCCGCGCCTACCTGGAAGGCCGGCTGACCGAAGAGCAGTTGCTCAACTTCCGCCAGGAAGTCGACGGCAAGGGTCTGTCGAGCTACCCGCACCCCAAGCTGATGCCCGAGTTCTGGCAGTTCCCTACCGTCTCCATGGGCCTGGGCCCGCTGATGGCGATTTACCAGGCGCGCTTTTTGAAGTACCTGCACGCCCGCGGCATTGCCAATACCGAAAACCGCAAGGTCTGGGTGTTTTGCGGCGACGGCGAGATGGACGAAGTCGAATCCATGGGCGCCATCGGCCTGGCGGCGCGTGAAAAGCTAGACAACCTTGTGTTTGTCATCAACTGCAACCTGCAGCGCCTGGACGGCCCGGTGCGTGGCAACGGCAAGATCGTCCAGGAACTCGAAGGCGAGTTCCGCGGCGCCGGCTGGAACGTCATCAAGCTGCTTTGGGGCTCGGGCTGGGACCCCTTGCTGGCACGCGACAAAGACGGCATCCTGAAGAAAATCATGATGGACACGCTGGACGGCGACTACCAGGCCATGAAGGCCAATGACGGCGCTTATGTCCGTAAACACTTCTTCGGCCAGCACCCCAAGGCGCTGGAGATGGTGGCGCACATGAGCGATGAGGAGGTTTTTGACCTCAGGCGCGGTGGCCATGACTCCAAAAAAGTCTATGCGGCATTTGCGTCCGCAGTCAAACACAAGGACCAGCCCACGGTGCTGCTGATCAAGACCGTCAAGGGTTTTGGCATGGGCAAGATAGGCGAGGGCAAGAACAACGTCCACCAGACCAAAAAACTCGCGGACGAAGACATCAAGGCCTTCCGCGACCGTTTCAACATCCCGATTCCCGACAGCCAGCTGGCCGACATCCCGTTCTACAAACCGGCCGACGACACGCCTGAAAGCAAGTACCTGCACGAGCGCCGCAAGGCCCTCGGTGGCTACCTGCCGCACCGCCGCACCAAGGCCGACGAGAGCTTCACCGTGCCGGCGCTGGAGACCTTCAAGTCGGTGATGGAGGCCACGCCCGAAGGCCGCGAGATTTCGACCACGCAGGCCTATGTGCGTTTCCTCACGCAGCTGCTGCGTGACCAGGCGCTCGGCCCGCGCGTGGTGCCTATTCTTGTGGACGAAGCCCGCACCTTCGGCATGGAAGGTCTGTTCCGTCAGATCGGCATCTACAACCCAGCAGGCCAGAAATACACCCCGGTCGATAAAGACCAGGTGATGTATTACAAGGAAGACGTCAAGGGCCAGATCCTGCAGGAAGGCATCAACGAAGCCGGCGGCATGAGCAGCTGGATCGCGGCAGCCACCTCGTACAGCACCAACAACCGGATCATGATCCCGTTCTACGTGTACTACTCGATGTTCGGTTTCCAGCGCATAGGCGACCTTGCCTGGGCGGCCGGCGACATGCAGGCACGCGGCTTTTTGCTGGGCGGCACTTCGGGCCGCACCACGCTGAACGGTGAAGGCCTGCAGCACGAAGACGGCCACAGCCACATCATGGCCGGCACGATTCCCAACTGCATCTCCTACGACCCGACCTTTGCGCATGAAGTCGGCGTGATCCTGCACCACGGCCTCAAACGTATGGTGGAAAAACAGGACAACGTGTATTTCTACCTCACCCTGCTCAATGAAAACTATGCGATGCCAGGCCTCACGCCCGGAACCGAAGAGCAGATCATCAAGGGCATGTACCTCTGCAAGGAAGGCGCCAACGTGCCACCGAAGGGCACCTCCGGGCCTGCACCGCGCGTGCAGCTGCTGGGCTCCGGCACCATACTGCGCGAATCGATTGCCGCGCAGGAGCTGCTTGAAAAAGACTGGGGCGTTGCCGCCAATGTCTGGAGCTGCCCGAGCTTTAACGAACTGGCGCGCGATGGCCAGGACGCCGAGCGCTACAACCTGCTGCACCCGACGGACACGCCACGTGTGTCCTTTGTCGGCCAGCAACTTGAAAAGCACACCGGCCCGGTGGTAGCGTCGACCGACTACATGAAGGCCTACGCCGAACAGATCCGCTCCTTTATCCCCAAGGGCCGCACCTTCAAGGTGCTGGGCACCGACGGTTTTGGCCGCAGCGACTTCCGCAGCAAGCTGCGCGAGCACTTCGAGATCAACCGCCATTACATTGTGGTGGCCGCACTGAAAGCCCTGAGCGAAGAAGGCACAGTGCCGGTGGAGAAGGTGGCCGAGGCCATCAAGAAATACGGCATCCAGGCCGACAAGATCAACCCTCTTTACGCTTGAAGCAGAGCCGGAGACAAGAACATGGCATTGGTAGACATACAGGTTCCCGATATTGGTGATTTCGATGAAGTCACGGTGATCGAACTGCTGGTCAAGCCCGGCGACAGCATCAAGGCAGACCAGTCGCTGCTGACGGTGGAGTCGGACAAGGCCTCGATGGAAATCCCGTCCAGCCACGCAGGCGTGGTCAAGGAGCTCAGGGTCAAGCTCGGCGACAAGGTCAAGCAGGGGAGCGTTGTGCTGGTGCTTGAATCTGCAGGCGCTGCGGTGCCGGTAGCCGCTGTTTCTGAACCAAAAGAGGCTGTGACCGCCGCTGCACCTGTGCAGTCAGCTATCAATTCAGTAGCGGCTTCAGCGCCTGCTGCGCCAGCCGCAACAGGCCCGCTGGAAATACGCGTGCCCGATATCGGTGACTTCAAGGACGTGACGGTGATAGAGGTGCTGGTCAAGGTGGGTGATGCCATCAAGGCCGAGCAGTCGCTGGTCACCGTGGAATCCGACAAGGCCTCGATGGAGATTCCATCGTCCGCTGCGGGTGTGCTCAAGGACCTCAAGGTCAAGCTGGGCGACAAGCTCAACATCGGCGATTTGCTGGCCGTGCTGGAAGGCTCTGCTGCTGCAGCTGCGCCCGCCACTGCTGCTTCGGCGCCTGCGCAAGCTGCGGCGGCACCCGCTGCCGCTGTGTCATCAGCACTCGCAGCTCCATTGCCGGCACATGAGCCCACTGCCGCCCCCACCGGCAGCTTGCCGCATGCCTCCCCATCCGTGCGCAAGTTTGCCCGCGAGCTTGGCGTGCCGCTGGCCGAAGTCAAGGGCAGCGGACCCAAGGGCCGCATCACCGAGAGCGATGTGCAGGCCTTCACCAAATCGGTGATGGACGGCAACACCCGCACCCAGGCGCAGGCGGCAAAAGCCCCAACGTCTTCCGGCGGTTCCGGTGTTGGCCTGGACCTGCTGCCGTGGCCCAAGGTCGACTTCACCAAGTTCGGCCCGGTCGAGCGCAAGGACATGTCGCGCATCAAGAAGATCAGCGGCGCCAACCTGCACCGCAACTGGGTGATGATCCCGCACGTCTTCAACCATGACGATGCCGACATCACCGAACTTGAGAATTTCCGCGTCCAGATGAACAAGGAAAACGAAAAGGCCGGCATCAAGATCACCATGCTGGCGTTTTTGATCAAGGCTTCGGTCGCTGCGCTGAAAAAATTCCCCGAGTTCAATGCCTCGCTTGATGGCGACCAGCTGGTGCTCAAGCAGTATTACAACGTGGCCTTTGCGGCCGATACGCCTAATGGCCTGGTTGTGCCCGTCATCAAGGACGCGGACAAAAAAGGCATTGTGCAGATCTCGCAGGAGATGGGCGAGCTGGCCAAGAAGGCGCGTGACGGCAAACTCAGTCCGGCCGACATGTCGGGCGCCTGCTTCACCATCTCCTCGCTGGGTGGCATTGGCGGGCGTTATTTCACGCCCATCATCAATGCACCTGAAGTCGCCATCCTCGGCGTGTGCAAAAGCCAGATCGAACCGGTGTGGGACGGCAAGGCCTTCCAGCCGCGCCTGATCCTGCCGCTGTCGCTGAGCTGGGACCACCGTGTGATTGACGGCGCTGCTGCCGCCCGTTTTAACGCCTATCTCGGACAGATACTCGCCGACTTCCGCCGCGTCCTGCTGTGAATATGGCCCCCACGCTTTTCACTTCGTGTGCCTTCGGCGGTGCGCTGCCCCTTTCCCAGGATAAAGGGGCTGTGCTTGTTTGGGGCGGCCCGGCGCTGCGCACGCTGTCATGACAACGCTTGTAGTCGTCAAAAAAGCGGGGCAGGTCGCGATAGCCGCCGACACGCTGGTGACGTTTGGCGACACCAGCCTGCCGCACCGCTTCGAGGCCAACAGCAAGATATTCAAGGTCGAGACCCTGCATGGCATCAGCTATGTGGGCATGGCCGGCACGGTGGCGCACTTTCCGGCCCTGCGCAAGGCCATGGCGGCGCTGCCCAAGGAGCAGCTCAAGCTGGGCAGCCGTGACGAGGTGTATGACACCTTCCTCAAGCTGCATCCCGTGCTGAAGGAAACGTTTTTCCTGCAGACCAAGGAAGACGACAACGATCCGTATGAGTCCAGCCAGTTCACGGTGGTGATTGCCAACGCCAGTGGCATTTTTGGCCTGTACAGCTACCGCGAAGTTTTTGAGTTCAAGGAGTTCTGGGGCATAGGCTCGGGCCGCAGTTTTGCGCTGGGCGCCATGCACGCCGTCTGGGACAAGGCCAAAACCGCACGCGAAGTGGCGCTTGCGGGCATGAACGCCGGCTGCGAGTTCGACAAAAACTCCGCCGGGCCGCTTGACGTATTTACCCTCAAATTGAAAGCCTCCAAATGAGTGCATCTTCGAACCTGATAGACATCAAGGTACCGGATATCGGTGACTTTGACGAAGTAACCGTCATCGAACTGCTGGTCAAACCCGGCGACAGCATCCTGGCCGACCAGAGCCTGATCACGGTGGAGAGCGACAAGGCGTCGATGGAAATTCCGTCCAGCCACGCCGGCGTCGTGAAAGAGATCAAGGTCAAGCTGGGCGACAAGGTCAAACAAGGTTCCGTCGTTTTGACGCTGGAGGCTTCCGGTGCTGCGTCAGCCACTGCTGCAGGCCAGGAATCCGATAAAAAGGTGCCCGCGGCCACCGCTGCACCTGCGCAGCCAGCTACAAAAAACATAGCATCTCCGGCGCCAGCCGCCGCGAGCTTTGCCGGCACGGCCGACCTGGACTGCGACGTGCTGGTGTTGGGCGCAGGCCCCGGCGGTTATTCGGCCGCCTTCCGCGCCGCCGATCTGGGCCTGAAAGTCGTGCTGGTCGAGCGTTACGCCACGCTGGGCGGCGTCTGCCTGAATGTCGGCTGCATCCCGTCCAAAGCCCTGCTGCATGTGGCCGCCGTGATGGACGAGGTCAAACACTTTGAAGCGCTGGGCGTGAGTTTTGCCGAACCCACTGTGGACATCAACAAGCTGCGCACGCACAAGGAAAAAGTTGTCGGCAAGCTCACCGGCGGGCTGACGGCCATGGCCAAGATGCGCAAGGTCACCACCGTGCGCGGCGTGGGCAGCTTTGTCGGCGCCAACCACCTGCAGGTGGAAGAAACCGCCGGCGCTGAAGGCCAGGAAAAAACCGGCAAGACGCAGACCATTGCCTTCAAGAACTGCATCATCGCGGCCGGCTCGCAAGCCGTGCGCCTGCCTTTCATGCCCAACGATCCCCGCGTGGTGGATTCAACCGGCGCTTTGGCCTTGAAGGAAGTGCCCAAACGCATGCTGATCCTGGGCGGCGGCATCATAGGCCTTGAAATGGGCACGGTCTACAGCACGCTGGGCGCGCGCCTTGACGTGGTCGAGATGCTGGACGGTTTGATGCAAGGCGCTGACCGCGATCTGGTCAAGGTCTGGCAAAAGATGAACGCCCCGCGTTTTGACAACATCATGCTCAAGACCAAAACCGTGGGCGCCAAAGCCACGCCGGCAGGCATTGAGGTGACGTTTGCTGCGGCAGAAGAGGGCGGCACCGCGCCCGCACCGCAGACCTACGACCTGGTGCTGCAGGCCGTGGGCCGCACACCCAACGGCAACAAGCTCGCAGCCGACAAGGCCGGCATCAGTGTGACGGATCGCGGCTTCATTCCCGTGGACATCCAGATGCGCACCAACGTGCCGCACATCTTCGCGATTGGCGACATCGTCGGCCAGCCCATGCTGGCGCACAAGGCGGTGCATGAGGCGCATGTGGCTGCAGAAGTGATTGCTGGTGAACTGCAGGGCAACAAGGAGCTTGTCAGTGCGGCCTTCAACGCCCGCGTGATTCCCAGCGTGGCCTACACCGATCCCGAAGTGGCATGGGTCGGCCTCACGGAAGACCAGGCCAAGGCGCAAGGCATCAAGGTCAAAAAAGGCCTGTTCCCCTGGACGGCTTCCGGCCGCGCGATTGCCAACGGCCGCGACGAAGGTTTTACCAAGCTGCTGTTTGACGACAGCGAGGACGCGCACGGCCACGGCAAAATTCTGGGCGGCGGCATTGTCGGCACCCATGCCGGCGACATGATTGGCGAGATTGCTTTGGCAATAGAGATGGGCGCCGACGCAGTGGACATCGGTAAAACCATTCACCCGCACCCGACCTTGGGCGAGTCGATTGGCATGGCGGCAGAAGTGGCGCATGGCAGCTGCACGGACTTGCCGCCGGCGCGAAAATAAGCCGCAGGAGAAACTTTCTTATGCAGCCCGGGCCCTCACAGGTCCGGGCTTTTTTCTGCTTGCGTTCTGAGCATCGACATGCCCTCAATCCGCACATCCAGCGCTGGCGAGCGAGCCCGGCCTGGACGCTTGAAGGTTTTACCCGCTGGGGTGATACTCACAGCCATCTGCCTGGATTTCCTGTCATGAACGGAGTATGAACACCATGCAACGCAGCATTGAAAGCATTTTTCCCGCGCAGCGGGCCATTGATGATGGTGACATGTTGTTGTGGCGTGCCTTGCCCCTGCGCGAACGCGCATCACTCGGGCCTTTTGTGTTCATTGACCACTACCGGCACAGGAGCCAGCGCGGTATTGGCGACTCTCCGCATCCGCATGCCGGCATCGAAGTCATCAGCTATTTGCTGGAGGGCGGGGTGGCGCATCGCGATAGCCTGGGTTTCAAGGACACCCTCGGTCCCGGCGATGCGCAATGGATACGCGCCGGGCGCGGCATGCTGCATGCGGAACAACCGGCGGGTGGGCGCCATGGCCTGCAACTCTGGACCAGCCTGCCGCCGGCGCAAAAGCTGGCCGAGCCGGCCTACGCCTCGTTTCGCGCCGCCGACATCCCCGAGATCCTGCATGCAGGCGTGCGGATTCGGGTCATCGCAGGCAGCGTGGGCGATGTCACGGGCCCGATGCAAACCACCAGCCCCACCGTCTTCGCCCATATCCATCTTGACCCCGGCGCGAGTGTCACTGTGCCGGTCGATGCGGCATTTGAACTTGGCCTTTACGTTCTTGATGGCCGCCTTGATAACCTTGGCCCCGGCGCGCTGGCGGTGCTGACGGCGGGATCGCAGCTCACCTTGACGGCCGCGCCTGGCCAGGCTGCCGACGTGGCCCTGCTTGGCGGTGCTCCGGTCGAAGGCGCCATTTTGTTTTCCGGGCCGTTTGTGATGGATACCCCGGAACGCCTTGCGCAAGCCAAACGTGATTACGCCAGCGGCGCGATGGGACGGCTGGACGGTGTTCCGTTTTAAGACGGCAATCGGCACCTGATCTTGATAGCAGGCCCGAAAGCGGGCGATGTGATGTATGTGTATGCCTGTAGTTAAAACCAATAAGAGGAGCTCCCATGCTGAACAACCTGATACTGCAATACAACGATGCACTGATACTGCTGGCACGCGTGCTGCTGATGGCGCTTTTCCTGGTGAGCGGCTGGAAAAAGCTGACGAATTTCTCAGGCACGGTGGGCTACATGGCCTCCACGGGTGCGCCTGTGCCCAGGCTGTCGACAGTCGTCGCGATTGCGATGGAGTTTTTCGTCGGTATCGCGCTGGTTCTTGGCATATGGACCCGTCCCCTGGCCTTGTTGTATGCCGCCTTCACCCTTGCGACGGCGATGGTGGGGCACCACTTTTGGACCATGTCGGGTGCGGACCGTGAGGCGAACAAGGTCAACTTCCTCAAGAACCTCAGCATCATGGGCGGGTTGCTGCTGCTGGCGGTCACAGGGCCGGGCAAGTACGCGCTGTGGTCTTAAGAAACGGGCCTGCGGGCCGGGTCGCGCGTCGTTCTTCAAGTAAAAAGGCCGTTTAACCCAATAGGAACGGGCTCGGGCAGCTATTGAATTTATAGCATTTCGGGCCGCTGAAGGCCGCAAGAGGCCAGTAGGCTCAAGGCCTGACGCCCGGTGTCTCCATGGGCATGCCGAGTGCTTGTCCTCGTTCAGGCCAGGCTGTCTACCATGGCGAGCATTTTGCTGCGCCAGGCTGCCGGGGTAAAGCGTTCGCGCAGCAGTGCCTGCGCGGCCTGCGCCATGGCTTCGCGGCGCGGTGCGTCTGCCAGCAGCCCTGCGCACATGGCGGGCATGTCTTTGGGTTCCGCCATCGCCAGGTGCACACCCGCTTCAATGCCGAACTCCGCCAGATCGTCACAAACATCGGAGAGCACCGGCGTGCCCGCAGCCCAGGTTTCAAAGGTACGGAACTGGTCAAAGTAGGTGTGCTGCGCGTCGGCATGGATGTTCAGGCAGATACGGCTGCCGGCCCGGTACGCATCACGCGCCGCGCCCCACATGCCGCCGGATATGAACTCGGCTTTCAGGCCAGGAAAGCTGCCGGCCAGGAAATACTGTTCAGCCTCACGCCGCCTTGGCGAGTCACCGCCCAGCATCAACACCCCACGTTCCCTGGCGGCTTCGGCCCGTGGCGCGGTGATGTGTTTTTCCGCAACCAGGTAGGGCAGGCGAAAGGTCGTGAGCGCCGGGAAATGCCGGTTCAGGTAAGCCTCGATGGCGGCGTCCATGGCGATCACGGCATGGAGCCGGGGCGCCAGCACATCAAACAGCCTGGCCTTGTGGTGGTGCATGGTGGCTGCGCTGTCCCGGGTCAGCGGGTCCAGCATCCAGAGCAGGTGTTTGCCGTGCCGGGGCAAGCCTTGCGTGCCAAAACGCTCAAACGCAAAGATGCCAACAACGAGCAGGTTGAGATCGCATGGACCCACGTCCGGCAGTGGCGCATCGGTCCCGTTGCCCAAGTCCATGAACTCCACCTCATGCCCGGCTTCCAGCAGGACGTCCATCCACAGGCGGGCGGCGCGGCCAAACAGGGTGTCTATATCGGTATAGATGTGGATTTTCAAATCAGTACCGGTTTTCTTTGGGCGTCAGGGGCTCGCGCAGGTGGGTGGATTAAAAATTTCAGCTAATTGACAATGTTTTTTGCAACAAAAAGAGACAAAAAGCAAAACCATAAAAATGGAAAACCAAGAAAGCTAAGCAAAAAGTTGGGATTAATTGCCCAATAAGACACCATTTTTAATCACTTCTCGCTAAATAGACCGCTAAAACCACTATTAATGACAATTTTTTGATCTGTTCTTAAATGTAAGCAAAGTAATTGACTCTTTTCATTTGTGCAACAAGTTTCATAATTTATTACTGAAATTGAGTTGACAGGGTGGTTTTATATATTTAGCACCGGTCGGCTGCGATTCAGTTTCCGGGCAAGCATTTCATTAACCGTGATTGTTTATCAGGATAAGGCAATGAAGCGTACGAATGGTGTGGGGTCCCGGCTTGCTGGCTGCATGCTGCTTGTTGCGCTAACGCTGTTTGGCATGCCTTCCCTTTCTTTGGCGCAGCCGGTGCCATCCACCATAGATCCAGGGCGCCTGCGTGAGCGTTTTGATTTTCAGCCTGAACCCGGGCGTACGCTGGAGCAATCCGAGACGAAAGACCCGCAGCGTGAAGCCCTGCCGGATGCCATGAAGTCCATCCGGGTGACGCTGAAAACCATACGCATCGAAAGCGCAACCGTACTGCCGGCCGGGATTTTGCAGGCCAGGGCGGACAGCTACACCGGGCGTGAGATTTCGGGCAATGACATTCTGGAGCTGGCGTCCGCACTCACGGCGATGTACCGCAATGCAGGCTACATGCTGTCGCTGGTGGTCATTCCTCCGCAGTCACTGGAGGAGGGCAGGCTCACGCTGCGTGTTGTTGAAGGTTATATCGACCGTGTGAGCGTCCAGGCCGACGAGGGTGTCAGCGCTCATGTCAGGGCCAGGCTGGCGGAGATAGGCGAAAAAATCCGGGCGTCGCGGCCCATTGAAGCCGCTGTGCTTGAACGCTATTTGCTGATCGCCAATGACTTCCCCGGCATTGGCCTGCGCAGTGTGCTGGCGCCGTCGCAGGCACCCGGCGCTGCCGATCTCACGCTGGTCGCATCGCTTAAAAACGTCGAAGGTTTTGCTTCTTTCGACAACTATGGCTCCAGATACCTCGGGCCAAATCAGCTCAGTGCCAGTGTGACCGGCAACCAGTTGCTGGGTGTCAACGACCAGTGGCGTTTTATCGGTGTCGGCACCGGCAATTCGGAAATGGCCTTTGGCCAGCTTTCCTACAGCCAGGTGCTCAATGCTGAGGGCCTGAAGCTGTCGGCGGCCGTGTCCCGAGCGCGCACCCAGCCCGGCGATGTGCTCAAGGTGTTTGACGTGCGCGGCAATGCCGACACGATCTCGCTGGGCCTGAGCTACCCGCTGCTGCGAACACGCAACCAGAGCCTGACAGCGCGTGCCGCGTACGACCATTCCGATGTGCGCACCGATGTGCTGGGCACCCGCGTCATCGAAGACCGGATACGGGCCTTGCGCCTGGGCTTGAGCTGGCGCGTGCTGGACCGGCTCGACGGGCAGAACGCGCTGGATGTGGATTTCAGCCAGGGGCTGGGTGGCACACAGGCATCGGACCTGCTCAAAAGCCGGGCGGGGGCCAAAGGTGTTTTCAACAAACTCACGTTTGACTATGAACGCTCCCAGCCGCTTGCGGCCAATGTCGGGCTCACGCTGGGCCTGGGCGGGCAATGGGCCAATACGCCGCTGCTGTCTTCGGAGCAGTATGCGCTGGGAGGGCGCCGCTTCGGGCGTGCCTATGAACCCGCAGAGCTTGTGGGTGAACGCGCACTGGCCTTCCGTCTGGAGCCGCGTTATTTCGGGACTATGAGCACGCCGGGATTTCGCTCTTACCAGCTCTTTGGTTTCTACGACATCGGCAAGGTCTGGAAAGTCGGCAGCCCGGCGGCCGGCACAGCCGACAGCCAAAGCCTGGCCTCAGCCGGTTTTGGCGCTCGCCTGTTCCTGGACAAAAACGTGTTTGCGATGTTCGAGGCGGCCTGGCCGCTGACAAAACCGGTCGCCAGCAACCCGGGCAATGGCAGGGAGGTCCGTCTGCTGGCCTCGGTGGCATTCCGGTTCTGAGTATCTGTTCCCGGCGCATGCGCGCGAAATGAAGAGGTGACCCATGATTCAGGCAAGCCAGGGTGTTTCAAGTTCCTCCCGCGGAGGCGGGAGACCGGCCGTGTTCATGCTCAAGGCGCTTCCGGCGGCCATGGCGCTGGTGTTCTCCCAGCCCGGTTGGGCCATAGACGGCGCGGCAGGCCTTCCGCAAAATGGTGTGGTGTTCTCGGGCGCCGCGACGGGCTCGGTGTCGGGCAACCAGTTGACCGTTAACCAGTCCACGACGCGGGCGGTGGTCGACTGGGCTTCATTCAATATCGGTGCCGGCAAGGCGGTGCTGTTCGTCCAGCCCGACGCGGCGTCGGCAATGTTCAACCGTGTGACGGGCGACGCCAATCCGTCGCAAATCCTGGGCAGCCTGTCGGCCAACGGAACGGTGATGCTGATGAACCCCAATGGGGTGATGTTCGGGCAGGGGGCTGTGGTGAATGTGGGATCGCTGATTGCCACGACAGGCAATATCGATGTGAACAACTTCATCAACACCGGTGGCGCGCAGATCACGGGCGCCGCGGGCAGCATCACCAACCAGGGGGTCATCACCGCACAAAACGCCGGACTGGTGGCGCTGGTCGCGCCTTCGGTCACCAATCATGGCAGCATTGCCGCGATTGGCGGAAAAATTGCCCTGGCCGGCTCGACGGCTGCCACAGTTTCACTCAATGGCGGGCTCTATGAGTTCGCCATACCTGCCGGCGCGGTGGGCACGGCCGTGTCCAATGCCGCGGGCGCCAGCCTGAATGCCGCGAACCTGCTGCTGGGCGTGGGCGATGCGGCCAAT
Organism: Pseudomonadota bacterium; assembly: GCA_040388255.1. Lineage (GTDB taxonomy): Bacteria > Pseudomonadota > Gammaproteobacteria > Burkholderiales > Burkholderiaceae_C > Polaromonas. Next base: position 72,226 of record JAZKCE010000006.1, read on the forward strand.
TTGCTTTCTGGTGTGATCAACCTGGAAGGCGTGCAGCAGGCCAGCAGTGCGATTGTTGTAAATGGCGACACCGTGATGCTCCGGTCCGCCCTGGATGCACCCGGCGTGAGCGGCAATTCAAACAGGGTGGATGTCTACAATGGTGCGCGCATACAGGATGCGGTCAATATTGCAAAAACCGGCTCGCCGGGCGCCGGCGCGACGGTGGATGTGCACGGTGGCGCGTATGCCGAACAGGTGACGCTCAACAAGGCCAACATGACGCTGGGCGGGCATGATGGCGCCAAAATTGTCGTGCCCGAGGTGGTGGGCGCGCAGCAGCTCAACGGCATCAGCATCACCGCCAACAATGTGACGGTGAGCGGCATGGAGATCGCCGGGCCTCTCAGTGTTCCCTATCTGGACTACCTGTGGGCCGCCGGCATTACCCGCGGTATTGCCGTGGCCAATGGGGTCAACAATTTCACCATCAGCAGCAACAACATCCATGACGTCCGCAACGGCATACTGATTGACGGCCGCAACACGGGCAGTGTGACGGGCAATCGCATTGAAAATACCAAGGGTGCCATTTCCGTGCAATACACGGACGCCAGTGGCATCACGATTGCCGGCAACAGCCAGGGACCCATTGGCAACGACTGGGGGCTTAACCTGCACCTGAACGGCTACTGGAACGGCAGCACGATTTACGCCAACCCGATTGCAGCCGCACCGACGCTGAGCTGGCAGCAGGCCCTGCTTGAGCTGAGCACGTCCAATGGCGGCATGACCGTGCAGGACCAGGGCTACACCTCTTCCAACCGCACGCAGGTGCAGGTCGCCGGCGGTGGCTCCGCGGCCAACCAGGGCAGCCTGCTGGCACCCCTGGATACGATACAGGGCGGCATCAATGCGGTGGTGACGGGGGGCACGGTCAAGGTTGCTGCCGGCAGCTATGTCGAGAATGTGAATATCACCAAGGCCTTGACCCTTGGTGGTGCGGGCATGGGGCAAACGGTGCTGAAGGCGCCGTCGGCTCTCAGCGGCAACGCGGTAAGCATCGAGGCGTCCAGCGTCACCCTGTCCGACCTGTCGATCGCCGATTCTTTTTATGGCCTGCAGCTCAAGGGGACGTCCAACAATGTGACGGTCAACCGTGTTGCCTTTGACAACAACAGCTACGGCGTGCGCAACGGGACATCGGTCAGGGCGGACAACTTCCGCATGCTCAACAGCACGATCACCGGCGGGCTGGTTGGTTTTCAGACCTATAACGGCTACCAGATGGTCGGCGGCGCGCCGGTAGCGACGGGCTCGTTTGCCAATGCGCTGTTTGAAAACGTCACCGTTGACGGCCCCAGTTTCAAGGGTTTTTACTTTGAAACGGCCGACAACCTCACGCTGAGGAATGTCACCGTCAGCAACAGCGGGAACTACGGCGACCCGGCTTCCATGAGGTACGGCTCGGCCATTGACGTCAATCTGAAATACGCCGCATTTGGCAACCTGACCTTCGACAACGTGGTCGTCAGGAACTCCGGCTACAGCTCGAACGACCCCACGCGTGCGGCCGTTGTCATCAAGACCCGCGGCATACCCGAGGATGGCGCCTATAGCGCCGCGCCCGCCAGCCTGCAGGCCGTCAACATCATGGGCGGAAGCATCGAGGGCTCCAGCGGCACCGGGCTTCGCATCGAAACCCTGAGCAACGGAACCGGCAGCAGTGGCCGCACGACAGTGACCATCAGCGGCGGGACCCAGTTCAAGAACAATGGCCAGGACCTTGTGGTCGACAACAACAATGTCGATGCGCGTGGCGCGGTTTTTGTCGGTGCCGCCGACGGTTTCGCCATTGAGGACCGCGTGACCCATGCGCTTGATACGGCGGGCCGCGGCCTGGTGACCTGGAATGCCAATAACGTGTATGTCACGCCGTCCAGCGGCAGCATCCAGCGCGGCATTGATGTGTCCTCTCCAGGCTATACGGTCAATGTGGCCGCCGGAACCTACCCTGAAAACGTGACGGTCAACAGCCTCTACAACCTGCTGTTCAATGCCTCTATCCTGCACAGTCTGACGCTCAACGCGGGCGCAGCCGGCTCGGGCATAGGCGGCAAGGTCACGGCGGACGGCGCGGGCGGTTTCCTGTTCAATGCCCCGGTCCGGCTGCTGGGTGACACGACGCTCGCCACCAATGGCGCCGACATCACGCTTAATGGGGATATCCAGAACGGCGGTGGGGCCGCCCGCGGGCTTCGCTTGATGGCGGGCTCGGGTGCGACCCGCGGCAATGTGCATGTGGCGACGGGCGGATCCGAAAGCAATGCGCTGGGCCAGCTTGAGGTGTCTGCCAACGGCTTCAGCCTGGACGGCACCCTGTGGGTCAAGGGCTATGGCGTTGATGCGCTGGGTAACGTGGCGCTAAGCGGCCACACCCTGCGCGGCCAGGATGCAGGGGCCGCCAACTCGCTGAATGCCGGCGGCAATGTGACGGGCTCGACCATCAGCCTGGGCAATGTGGCCATTACCAGCGGCGGAGACATCCTGGCCAACATCAGCGGCAGCACGGTCGTTGTGCAGGCCCAGGGCAATTTGAATGTGGTCGTGGCAGCCAGCAGCTCGGCATCGCTGGCCGGTAATTCGGTTGTGGCGAATGTGGCCGCGCCGGTCGTGGCGGTGGCCGCCGTGGGCGATGCGCAAATCTCCGGCTCGTCATCCCAAATCACGGTCAATGCGCCCAGCGGCAGCGTCAGCGGCAACTTTGGCCAGGTCAGCAACACGGGCGGTGGGCTGGTCAACGTCAATGGCAAGCCCCAGGGCAGCCAGCAGCTGTCGGCCAACTCCGAGAACAACCGCGTGATCCCGACAGGCAGTGCATTGGCCGACAACGCGGAGCCCGATAACCTGTCAGGCCTTCAACTGGCGCAGGCCGGTGGCTTGCCGGGACAGGGTGATACCGTCATTTATATGAGCGTGCCCGGTGCCGCAGGCGAAGCCATAGGCAAGGGGCAAACGGTGGAACTGGACCTTTCGCCGCGCAATTCGCAGGACAAGGAGTAGGGGCAAGAGGGCGGGAAGGCATTTGCGGCTGGTGCTGCCAGGCGCCAATGCCGGTTGCGACTTGGTACCGGACCTGGTCCTGCTACTGGGCCGTCAATTGTGACGTGACGGCCTGCGCGGCCTGGGCATCTGCTGATGCAGTTTGTGGGCCGCCGCTACGTCCGTCTTGGGTGGGGACGCGGCGGGCGCCGTCAAAACGACGGCTCCAGTAAGAAACGGACATGCTTTCGACCCGTACTTCCGCGCCGGGCCTGGGCGAATGGATGAATTTGCCATTGCCTACATAAATGCCCACATGGCTGAAGGCGCGCCGCATGGTGTTGAAAAACACCAGGTCGCCGGGCTGCAATTCGTTTTTATCGATGTTCTGGGTGGCGGCGGCTTGTTGCTCGGCCTTGCGCGGCAGCAGCAGCCCTACGCTTTGTTCATAGATGGCACGCACAAAACCGCTGCAGTCAAAGCCGGTTTCCACATTGTTGCCGCCGCGTTTGTAAGGCACGCCCAGGAAGCCCATGGCGTTGACCACCAGCTCGGAGGCCTTGTTGCCGACCGACTGCCGAACCTGGTCAATCTGGGTCAGCAGGCCTTTGTCGGCCAGCAGTTTGTCCAGATCGTCGCCGGAGTTGGCCGGGGCTGCGTGTGCGCTTGCTGCAAACAGCATGCTGCAAGCCAGGGCAAGCAGTGGGGCTGTCGTTGAGGCATTTAAACGCATGGCCCGCAGGATACTTGAAGGAGCGGTCCTACGTCAACCTTATGTTGTTTCTTGATGATTGATATAAACCCTTGATTTGTAACGATTTAATGCTGAAAGCCGGTTTTTGCTTGATGGCGGGACATGCCGCGCTATGGGATTGTTCGGTTTGGCCAGCCCTTTCCCGGCAAGGCCGTCATGGAGCTTCTCACATCTGAATTTAAAGAGTAAAAAATGCCTTTAAGCCAATAGTGATAAGCGTAGATAGCTATTCTTTTTATAGCAATTTGGGCGCTGAAATGACCGATCCTGACGCGGCCCGGCCGGCTGGAAAGCATCGCGGCGGGCCTGCAAAAACCTGTGACCTGGCTTTTTTTACCAAATGAGTGCTTTCAAGTTACTTGTCATCCCGTTTGTGGCGCAGGACAGCAAACCGTGCTGCATCGTGCGACCGGCTTAAGCGGGGCTTTTCAGGCGCAGCAGGCTCAGTCCCAGCAAGCCAAACGCACCGCCGCAGATGCGGTTGAACAGGCGGCCGCGCTGGGCCGTGCCCAGCCAGCGGTGGGTGTGTTTTGTCAGCAGCACATAGGCGAAATGGGAGCCCAGCACGCAGATGGCGAAGACACAGGTCAAGGTCAGGAATTGCGCCAGCATGGGCGCCTCCGGTCGGATGAACTGGGGAAACAGCGCGGTGAAAAACAGGATGCTCTTGGGATTGGTCAGCGCCACCAGCAGGCCCTGCCGGAACAGCAGCCCATTGGTTTTTTCGGGCTGCGCCTCCATGGGCAGGGGGCTGTCAAACATCGATGTTTTGCTGGTCCACTGGCGGTAGCCGAGGTAGACCAGGTACACCGCGCCCAGGGCCTTGAGCAGCGCAAACAGCCAGGCCGAGGTATGCAGCAAGGTGCCCAGACCCGCCATCGCCGCACCGGACACGGCGAACACGCCCAGCACATTGCCCGCCGAGCTGCACAGCGTTTTGCGCGGCCCCCAGGTGACGGCATTGGACACGGCCAGCAAAATGCCAGGTCCGGGACTGAACGCGGTGACCAGCGAAATGGTGATGAATAAAAGCCAGGCGGAGGCGGTCATGAGGCTGAAGTGTGAAAACGGGAATGACAGGTCTTGAATTTACCAGTGGGGTGGCGGCGGGCGAATCAGCTGCTTAAAGACCCGACGCCCGTGAGCCTTTTTATGCCGGGAAGGCGCCCGAGCAGCTTCCCGGCCGCCTCGCCCAGCCTGTGCAAGGTATGCACCAGTGCCGGGCTGTCCTGCAGGATCACCTGGCAAACGGCTTCGCCATGCGGGCTGGCCGTCAGCGTGATCCAGCCGTCCTGCGCTATCACATGTGCTTGCCCCGGCTCCAGTTGCAGCCTGGAGCGAAAAACCTGCTCACCCAGCCAGATCGGTGCGCCGCTCAGCACAAGGCGGCCCGAGGTGCCGGCCAGCACGCTCCCGGCTTTGGCCTGCAAAAACAGGGATTGGCCAGCGCCGAGCCGGACGGGGTATTGACGATAGGGGCGGACTTGCATTGGGGGCTCCAGTTCCTGAGGGATGCCCCTAGGTTAATGAGCATGCCTGTTGGCCGACAGAGGCAGTCCATGCCTTTTTGTATCGGTACAGATGGCATCTGGCGCATCTGTTATGGTTCGATTTCAGTCCATCTGTGGCTGTGTCGCGATTCTTCCTTCATGGATCATTGGCCCTATGGATGCGCAACCGCTTTACCTCAGGCTTTCAGGCCATTACCGCCAGGCCATACAGTCGGGCGTGTTGCTGCCCGGCCAGCGCATGCCCTCGGTCCGGGCCCTGACCCGGCTGCACCAGGTCAGCCTGTCGACGGCCGTGGAGGCCTGCCACACGCTGGAAGACGAGGGCCTGCTGGAAGCCCGGCCCCGTTCGGGCTATTTTGTGCTCAAGCGGCGCCGTGTCGACATCCTGCCGCCCAGCGAGCCGGAGGCCGGCCGCAAGCTGGACCCGGCGCAGTATGTAGGCATCCATGACCGGGTTTCCGACTACGTCGCCAAATGCGAGGTCTACCCGCTGCTCACCAACCTCGCCGGCACTTACGGCTCGCCGGAAATGTACCCGGCCCAAGCCCTGAAAAACGCCGCTACCCGGGCCCTGCGCAAGCATCCCCACCTGCTGGTGAGTGCGCCGGATTCGCTAGATGATTCACCCCTGAACGCGGTGCTGGCCAGGCGGGCACTGGAGGCCGGCATGCAGCTGTCGGTGGAGGACGTCCTGGTAACGAACGGTTGCATAGAGGCGCTCAATATCGCCTTGCGCGCGGTGGCGCGGCCTGGCGATACCGTTGCCGTCGAGTCGCCGACCTACCATGTGCTGCTGCAGATACTGGAAAGCCTGGGCCTGCGTGCGCTGGAGATTCCGACCAGTCCCCAGACAGGCCTTTCGGTGGAGGCGCTGGAGCTGGCCTTCCGTACGCATGACAGGATACGGGCCGTGGTGGTCATGCCGAATTTTCATAACCCGCTGGGCAGCGTGATGCCCGACCATGAAAAAGAGAAGCTGGTGGTCTTGTGCGAGCGCCAGCAGGTGGCATTGATAGAGGACGACACTTACGGCGCGCTGGGGCATGGCAACAGTCCCCTGAAAGCAGCCAAGGCCTGGGACAAACCCGGCAACCAGGGCAACGTCATTTATTGCGCGTCGCTGCGCAAAACGCTGGCGCCCGGCCTGCGCCTGGGCTGGATGACCGGGGGGCGCTGGCAAGCCCGCATCCGCATGCTCAAGTATGCGCAAAGCCGCGCCAATGAGGCGCTGGCCCAGTTCACTGCGGCCGAATTCATGGCCTCCAGCGCCTACGACCGCCACATGGCCAGGCTGCGCCGCCAGCTTGATTTGCAGCGCGAGCAGATGGCCGAGGCGATTGCGGCGCATTTCCCGGCCGGCACCCGGCTTTCCGTGCCCGGCGGCAGCATGCTGCTGTGGGTGGAGATGCCGCCCGGAACCTCGGCGCAGGCGGTGTTCGATGCCGCCATCCGCCAGGGCATACGGGTTGCGCCGGGCTCGATGTTTTCCAACTCCAGCCGCTTTGACCACTTCCTGCGCATCAGTTGCGGGTTTCCGTTTTCAGCTGCTGTTGATGAGGCGCTGCGCAAACTGGCGGCCATCGTGGCGCAGAACGTTCCCAAAAGCGCAGGCTGATTCACGCGCCCTGTTTGCCGCGGATGCGCGGCAGCATGCGGATGTGGCTGGAGTCGTGGTGGTCGGCCATCTGCTGCAGGGCTTGTTCCAGCTTGCGCAGGACGGCGGGAGACTGGATATCCGTCTTGTCGATTTCGACCAGGGCAATCTGGAATTGCAGCTCCGAGCCCATCAGTCCCCATTCACCAGCGCGCAGGCCGTTGGCCAGTATTTTGGTGGCGAGGTCGTTGGCCGTGCCCTCGGCAATGCCTTCGACCATGACGCCAAAACAGTTGCCTGTCAGGCGCGCCGCGGAGTCGTGTGAGCGCAGCGTGCCGGCGATCGCGCGCGATGCGGCCAAAACCACGCTTTCGTTGTTGTCCAGGCCATGGTCGGCAACGATCTGCTCAATGTTTTCAACGCGGATCAGCATCAGCGCGCAGGCGTAACCCAGGTTGTGGGAGCGAACGATGGCGCCATCGACGCGGTCAAAAAACACCCTGGGCATGGACAGGCCCGTGAGCGGGTCTATACGCTCACGGGCTTCGACGCGCAACGCGTTTTCTGCCCGCAAACGGCTGAACCACACCATGCCGAGGTAGGTCGCGATGGCAAAAACCGCCAGCGCTGCCAGGCTGCCAACGCCGGCGTCTATCTGCTCCAGGCCAGGCAGCACGGACCGCCACAAGAGATGCTGGACAAACAGCGCCAGCTGGCCCAAAGCCATCCAGAAAATCCAGGGCCTGCTCTGGTTCCAGGCGCGCAAGATGTACCAGCCGGTGACGGCCGCCCAAGGCAGCAGCAATATGTCGAGCAGGTCTGTCGATGGGGGCAGGAAGGCCAGCCCCACGGCGGCGACGGGAATAAGCGAAAAAGACAGCACCTGCAATGCCACGGCGGGCCGCCGCATGGCCCCGGACGATCCCGCAGCCACGCACAGCGCCCTGGCCGAAAGCGCCAGCTGAATCAACCAAAGCATGGCGGACAACCGTGGGCTGCTCTCGCTCAAGCCCTGGGCCGGCAGGGCGGCCGCCAGCGCGCCTGCGTGCCACCACAACATGCGCTCGGTGTAGGCGTAACCAATGAGCAGGCTGAGCAACAGCACCAGCACGCTGATACCGCCAAAAGTGCCACTGAGATAGATCGCAAGATGGGAAATGTCCGGCATCAGGCGCGGTCCGTTGCTGTCACGCCGGTCGCATCGGGGCTGGCGACAGCCAGCGCTAACCTGCAGGGCTTTTGCTGGCCGACATGGGAGTTCTGGAGATACAAGGGGTTAGGGCCTCTCTGGTTATTTCAGTTTTTGTGACATTCTGAAAAGCATTTCACAGGCAGATACTTTTCATTTTGACCCTGATATAACGGCAGTTGCAAGCAGCAATTCAATGCGGTGTGCTGAAACGCACAGTTATCATGCCTGCATGACCTCCATGTCTTCATGGCGGAGCCTGCTGGCCCGCACCAACCGCACGACCAGGCATTGGTTCGCGGAATGGTGGCAACTGTTGCATCTGGGGTCCATCCTGTTGCTGCTGGCGCTGTCGCCATCAAGCTACAGGCGTAGCAGCCGGCTGGTGCTGGCGCGCCATCTTTACGGCAACACCGCGCCTATCCTGACGGGCTTTACCGTGCTGTGCGCGCTGATCAGCCTGGTGCTGACGCGCATCGTTGCCACCACGGCCTTGAGCTACGGCCTTTCGCACTATGCCCTGCAGGTGGTCATCCGGGTCCTTGTGCTGGAGCTGATTCCCCTGACGGCGGCACTGTTTGTCGCCGTGCGCTGCACCATTCCGGATGGTGCAGACCTGGCCAGCCTGCAGGCTAGGGGGGCGCTGGACGCCTTGCGCCGCCAGGGCATCAATCCGCTGCATCGTGAAGTGCTGCCGCGGGTGGTGGCCGGCATCTTTTCGACCATCATGCTGGCGGTGCTCAGCTGCGTGGTTGCGCTGGTGGTGGCCTACCTGGCCATATATGGTTTCGGGCTGGCGGGGCTGGCTGGTTACACGCGCCTGTTCGGCCAGGTGTTCAATCCCGCCGTGACCCTGATATTTGTCATGAAGACGCTGTTTTTCAGCCTGGCCGTTTCACTGATACCCATGGCCTCCGCCCTGTATGGCATGGCCATGAGCAACACGCGCACCAGCGCCGAGTTGCGCGGGCTGGTGCGCATGTTTGCGCTTATTTTGCTGATAGAAGTTTTGTCACTGGTTGGCAACTACTATTGAAGATTCAGTTTTCTTGAAAGAACCCTCACCTCCATGAGCGATGCCCCAGACCCCTTGCTGCAATCTCCCGCAGGCCCGGCCGATGCACCCTTCAGGGAGCACCTTGAGTTCAAGGCCGTGCTGTTGCTGGCATTCATGCTGGTGCTGGTGGTCGGCTCGGCACTTTATGTGATGTACGCGCGGGGTATCTTTGAAAGCACCCAGAAACTGGTGTTGGTCTCCGACGACTCCGAAGGCGTGGTGGTCGGCATGGACCTGACTTTTTCCGGCTTTCCGATTGGCCGTGTACGGCGCATAGAACTGGCGGAAGACGGCAAGGCGCGCATTCTGGTGGACGTCAACAGCAAGGACGCGCACTGGTTGCGTCAATCCAGCGTGTTCACGCTGGTGCGTGGCCTGGTCGGCAGCACCAATATCCGTGCCTACACTGGCCTGCTGACCGATCCGCTGCTGCCTGATGGCGCGGTACGCACCGTGCTGCAGGGCGATGCGGCAGGCGAGGTGCCCAAACTGATTGCCGCTGCCAAGGACCTGATTGAAACCCTCAATGGCCTGGCCGGAAGCGGCGGCGCCCTGGGCGCCTCCCTGAACAATCTGCAGGTCCTGAGCACCAGGCTCAACGGCACGGGCGGTGCCCTGACCGTGCTGCTGGGCGGCGAGGCTGAGGCCAAAAAACTTCTGCTCACGCTGGACCGCAGCAACGCGCTGCTGGCCAAACTCGACGGCATGGCGGCCAAGGCCGATACGCAGGTGTTTGGCGAGAAGGGCGTGATGCCCGAGACCCGCGCCACCGTGGTGCAGCTCAATGCGCTGCTGGGCGAGGCGCGCACCAGCCTGAAAAAAGTGGATGCGATTCTGGTCGATGCGCAGGCCATCAGCAGCAACGCCAAAGACGCCACCACCGATCTCGGCACCTTGCGCGGAGAGGTCGAGACCAGCCTGCGCAAGGTCGACAGCCTGGTCAATGAAGTCAACCGCAAATGGCCCTTCAAGCGAGATACCGAGGTCAAGCTGCCATGAATGTTTTTCGCATCCCCTTGTTTTGCGGCCTGCTGGCCCTGGTGCTGGCGGGCTGTGCCTCCGGGCCCAAGGCGCCGGACTGGCAGCTCGAAGCCAAGGGCTCCATGGAGCGATCGGTGATGGCCTACCTTGAAGGCAATTCGCGCGTGGAGGGCGTGGAGTTCGCGCGTGCCAGGACTGAAATTTCCAGCACCGGGCGCATAGACCTGATGGCCAGGGCCGAGCTGCTGCACTGCGCCAGCCATGTGGCCAGCCTGGTGTTTGAGCCCTGTGCCGGATTTGAAAAACTGCGTCAGGACGCCGCGCCGGCCGAGCGCGCTTATGCCGACTACCTGGCGGCTGCACTGCAGCCCAGGGATGCTGCGCTGCTGCCTGAGCCGCAACGCGGCGCCGCATCGGCCGGTGCCGGCAGCAATGACGCGGCGGTTAAAAGCATGACAGACCCCTTGTCGCAGCTGGTGGCTGCAGGCGTGGCATTGCAGGCGGGCCGCGCCAGCCCGGCGCTGGTGCAACTGGCCGTGGACACCGCTTCCGCACAGGGCTGGCGCAGGCCTTTGCTGGCCTGGCTGGGCGTGCAGGCCAGCCTGGCGGAAAAGGGCGGGGACAGCGCGCAAGCCGCGCGCCTGCGCCGCCGCATCGAGCTGACGCAGGGTGATGTCAAGGCAATGCGTTAATTCGATGGTTCTTCATCATGGCCTTTGACATGAGTTCTTCTTCCGCCGGCAAGGCCGCACGCCCCGCGGCAGGCCCGTGGGTTATCGCCGTGGCGGGCATGCTGTCCCTGGCCACCGCCATGGGCATTGGTCGCTTTGCGTTCACGCCCGTGCTGCCCATGATGCTGCACGACGGCGTCATTGACCTGCAGGGTGCGAGCTGGCTGGCGACGGCCAATTACATCGGCTACCTCGTCGGTGCCTTGATCTGCACCTTTCAGCCGTGGATCTGGCGGCGCTTCGCTTTTCTTCCGCAGGTGGGCGCATCGAGCTGGGTGCGCACGGGGCTGGTCGCCACTGCGCTGCTGACCTTGGGCATGTCGCTCAACCTGCCCGGCATCTGGCCGCTGCTGCGCTTTCTGGCGGGTGTGGCGAGTGCCTTTGTTTTTCTGTTCACCTCGGGCTGGTGCCTGGCGCAGCTGGCGCGGCATGGCGCCAGCGGGCTGGGCGGCGTGATGTATGCCGGGCCGGGTGCGGGCATCATGCTCAGCGGGCTGATGTGCAGCGGCATGGTGGCGCTGCAGTGGCAGGCCGTGACGGCCTGGGTCATCCTGGGTGTGATGGCGATCATCCTCACTGGTATTGTCTGGCGCACCTTTCACGCCAGCAATGAAAAGCAGCTGGCCCCGATAGCGGCCGCCATGCCTGCAGCGGGCGCCGTACCCACTGTCGCCACGGCCAGTCGCAAGCAGATGCTGGTGCTGGCGGGGGCCTACGGCCTGGCGGGGCTGGGCTATATCGTGACGGCCACCTTTTTGCCGGTGATTGCGCGGCAGGCGCTGCCGGGCTCGCCTTTCCTCGACATGTTCTGGCCGCTGCTGGGCCTCGGCGTGATGGTGGGTGCGCTGCTGTCGACGCGTGTACCGCTCACGGGCGACCTGCGCTTGCTGTTGGCGGGCTGCTACTTCATCCAGGCGCTGTCGATCGCCATCAGCCTGTGGTCGCCAACGCTGACGGGTTTTATCGTCGGCAGCTTTGTGCTGGGCATACCGTTTACCGCGCTGACCTTTTTTGCAATGCAGGAAGTACGCCGCCTGCGGCCCCACAGCGCCACCAGCTACATGGGCCTGCTGACGGCGGTCTACGGCGTGGGCCAGATCGCTGGCCCGCCCATGGTGGCGGTGATGCTGCGGCGCACGTCAACGGTCGAGGCTGGCTTCACGCTGTCGCTGCAGATCGCGGCTGGCGCGCTGGTGCTGGGCGCGCTGATCTACCTGTGGATGGCGCGCGCCTACCCGGTGCGCGCGTCCAGGCCTTGATCTGGTTTGCTATTAAAAATGTAGCTTCCTGCGCGCACTGCACGGCGGCTACAGGCCTTTTTCATTTGTAAAAGTGTTCAAATGCCACGCCGGGACGGCAATGTTGCCTCCACGGCCGGCAAATCCACCATCACCGGCTGGCCGGGTGTGGTGCAGCCGGTGTCGCAGCATTTGCCGGGCTGGCGGTTTTTGGTGATGGCACGGTCCGGGTCATGTGCCACGCCGCGCTCCAGGATGCGTTCCACCAGCTCGACCTTGCTGCCCACCGGGTAGTTGCGGTAAATCTCCTGCTTCATGGCGGCCGGTGAGCCGCCGCCGTGCATGCTGATCACGCTGTACCAGCCGCCCTGGTAACCAGCCGTCAGGTCTTCGATGAAGCGGGCCGTTTCAATGCGCTGCTCGTAAGGCACATCCGGGTTGGCGCGCAGCACTTCCGAGAGTTTTGCGCCGGTCTCGGGGTTGTGGTCTTCATCCGGGCCGGGCAGGGTGACGATCAGGCCGCCGCTGACGTAATGCGCAATGCGGTGCATGTCGTAAATTTTTGTCGCCAGCAGCAGCTTGCCGATGTTGCTGAATACCGGGTCGGGCATGAAGGTCTTGCTGTGTTCATCGGGCTTGCCGTAGACGCTGGCCGCCACGCCGCAGGCGTAAAAACTCTCGGTGATGGTGATGAGCTCCACCATCTGCTCGCGCAAATGTGTCTCCCTGGCCGGGTCAAAACCATTGGCCTCGCACATCAGCGCACCGGCGCCAATCAGCAGGTCGCCAAAGCCGGCACGCGCGCCTATGCAGGTGTGGCGGTGATGCGTGGCGTAGCTATAGGTCAGGTGGCCTGTGTGTTCCCATTCGCCGGCGTAAAACACGCTTTCCCAGGGCACAAACACCTTGTCGAACATCACCAGGCCCGTGCTCTGGCCGTACTTGCGGCTGAACAGTGCCGCGCCGTGTTCGACCTTTTCACCGGGCCGGCCCGCCGGGCGCGCGATGATGGTGATGCCGGGCGCATCCACCGGCACGGCGCAGCAGACGGCAAAGTCGGCGTCCTCCTTACCCATGTTGCGGCAGGGCATGACCAGCAGTTCGTGCATATAAGGCGCGCCGGTCACGATGGCCTTGGTGCCGCTGATGACGATGCCCCGCTTGCCGTTATGAAGAGCGTTGCGTTCCACCACATGCACATAGCTGTCGACGTTGGCCTGCTCATGCGGTCGGCGGCTGCGGTCGCCCTTGGCGTCCGTCATGGCGATGCCCAGGGTCAGGTCCTGGTCCTGCACGCGGTGCAGGTAGTTCAAAAAACGCTCGGTGTTCTCGGTTGTGCCGCGCGCGTCATCGATGCGGCTTGATACCTGGCCGATGGCGTTGAGCGCGTCGTGCGTCAGGTAACGCTGGGCGCAACCGGTTTCCTGGCAGACCAGTCGCACCGCTTCGAGCTTGTTGAGCAGGTCGCCGCTGCTGGTGTTGATGTGTGTCAGGCGATTCACCAGCTTGCCGCTGGTGTGCTGCAGCGCCGTCATGATGGGCGCGTACTGGGCTTTGAGTGCGTAATCGTAGGTCAGCGCAATCGCATTGATGCCCGGGCCAAAGCCGCGTTCGTCCACCACGTTATCGACCAGCCGGCCATCGAGGAACACACGTGGTTTATAGCGGCGCAGCGATTCGCGAAAGTCATCGCCGGACATCAGTGTTTCGGTGGGGGCGGGGGCATTCATTGGGCATCTCCGGGTTGAATTTTTTCAGTATTTAAACACTGTTCAATTTATTAATCAATAGTTCAAATTCTCCTGGCTTAGGGCATTTGCGCTTATATTCAGGCCATGCAAGCCAGACTAGCCCGCCAACAGGCCATGAATGATTCGCGCCGGGCGCTGATGCTCGACGCCGCCCGCTCGGTGTTTGAGCGGCTGGGCATTGAAGGCGCCAGCATCCGTGAAATTGCCAAACAGGCCGGCTACACACCGGGCGCGATTTACTCCTATTTTGAAAACAAGGAGGCGATTTACGGCGCGCTGCTGGCCGAGTCGCTGGAGCGCCTGAATGCGGTGGTTGATGCGGCGGGCCAGGGGGCCGCCAGCCCGGCCGATCTGCTGGAGGCCAAGGCTGCTGCCTGGTTTGGTTTTTACGCCGCCAATCCTCGCGACCTGGACCTGGGCTTTTACCTTGTGCAGGGCATGCAGCCGCGTGGCCTGACGGCAGAACTGAACTACCAGCTCAACGACCGCCTGCACGATGCGCTGCGCCCCTGCGAAATGGCCCTGCAGGTCATGGGTTTGAGCGCCGAAGACGCCTTGCGCGAAAATACCTCATTGTTTGCCCACGGCGTAGGTTTGCTGCTGATGCAGCACACCGGCCGTATCCGCATGTTCGGGCAGGATGCAACCATGCTGTTTGATGCCTATGTGATTGGCTTGGTGGAGCGTTTGCAGCGCGACATCTGATGAGGATGTGTTGACAAAAAGCTTGTGGATTGCGAAAAGCAGTTGGTGATGCGATAATTGCGTAATTACTGTACCCACGGATTTCTCAATGACCAGGCAAAAAGCAGGCTCAGGTCCTGAAACCATCAACCTGAAAATCGTTCCCATCGGTAATTCATTCGGTGTACGGCTGTCTCGTCCGCTCCTGCACAAATATGGCATTGAGCATTCGATCGTCGCAGAGCAGCGACCGGAAGGCATCTTGCTACGCGGTTCCGGCCATGGCAAAGCTACGCTTGAACAAACCTTCACCGAGATGGCTGCAGCACAGGAAGACTGGACAGACCTGGAGGCCAGTACGGCCGACGGCTTGGACAAACTGGTCTGGTAATACGTGTGGCTGCGTCTGCCCTCAAGATCCAGCGCTACCATCTGTATTGGGTCAATCTGGATCCGACCCAGGGCAGTGAAATTGCAAAAACACGTCCGGCGCTGGTTGTCAGTCCCGATGCGATGAACAAGCGCATAGAGACGGTGGTTATCTGTCCGCTTACCAGTCAATTGCACCCCGCTTGGGCCAGCCGTGTGCAATGCGAGTGTGCGGGTCAGCAAGGCGAGATTGCTGTTGACCAAATTCGCACGGTGAGCAAACACCGGCTGCAAAAACACATTGGGAAAATCGACAGTGAAACGGCTGCGCAAGTGCGCGAAGTGATCGCGCTGCTGTATGCCACAGCTTGAATCCGTCCAACAAAAAAACTAAGGAATAACCATGTTGCTAGATGCCGATGACTCCCAACTCGTTCTGGTGGACTACCAGGTCCGCCTGATGCCCGTCATTTTTGAAAATGAACTGGTGATCGCCAACGCCGTGCGCCTGGCGCGCATGGCACAGGTGCTGCAGGTGCCTGTATGGGGCACCGAGCAGAACCCTGAAAAACTTGGCGCCAATGTGCCCGGCGTGCAGGCGGCGATTGAAGCTGCGGGCGGCCGAACGTTGTCCAAGATGCATTTCAGCGCCATGGCTGAAGGCCTGGGTGACTGGCTGCGCCCGCCGGTGCGCAAACCCACGCAAGGCGGCAACGCGCGCAGCCTGCCCAAGCATTTGCAAAAGGCCGCGGCAGAGCCGGAAGAGGGCAGAAGCACCATCGTGATCGCAGGCTGCGAAGCGCATGTGTGCCTGATGCAGACCGCACTCGATTTGCTCGAAGAAGAGTTTGAAGTCTGGGTCGTGACCGACGCCTGCAGCTCACGCAGCGAGCGCAACCGCGATGCGGCGTTTGATCGCTTGGCCGGTAATGGCGCTGAACTGGTGACGACCGAGATGGTGGCGTTTGAGTGGCTGGGGTCGGCGGAGCACCCGGCTTTTAAGGAGATTCATGGCTTGGTGAAGTAGGCACCGGGTAGGCGCCGAAGACTTCGCGCGCGGTCCGGGTTTCCGGCAGGATATAGACGATCCCGTTTGTTCCAGTGAACGCAGGGCTCACTATTTTTTCGTAAAACCTCACCGGAACATTGATACACCCGTAGGAGATGCGGTTGTCAGCCGATGTCGCGCTGTCCAGGCGCTGGGCGCGTTTTTCGGTGGCTGTGCCTGCCACCACCCTGTGCAGCGCTATGCCGGCGTCGTAGTCAATCCAGAGAATTTCCATGCCATGGGTGCTGCGGTCCAGGGACGACACGAAACGTCCGGCGGGTGTGGTGCGTTCTTCTGGAAGGATGCTGGACAGCTTGCGTTTGCCTATGCCGGGTGTGGAGTCGTCGCCGCGCGCCAGCCCGAGCAGCGCCGGCGCCGCTCCCTGCAAACGCCCGCTTGCATCGAACATCAGCACCTTGGCATTGACTTTGTCCACCATCAGGAAGGGCATGCCCTGGTTGTCCCCGGAGTCGACGATCCAATCCGCAACCTGGGTGACCTCGGCTGAAACGGACTCTGTCCCAAAATTGGCGTACTTTTGGGGACTGCCTTGGGTGCGTCCTGTTTGAGGAGGTGCATTGGCAGAAACGGATGAGCCCGCTTGGCTAACGTCTCCAGCCGCGAAGGCTGGTGAGAAGGCAGGACTTGCTGCCAGCAGCACCAGTCCCAGCGCTTGTGCCAGCATGGCCCTCCGGGCATACCGGCGGACTCCGCCTGTCGCAAAATCCACGGACTTTTCAAACATTTCAGTTACGCTCCGGCCGCGGCGAATAACGCGGTTTGACGTATGACCTCGGTGGTGCTTCTACCGGAACGACCGTCTCCTCGGGCACCTCATTGGCCGACATGTAGACATCACCGATATTGGAGTAGTTGGCCGGCATCAGGCTGGACAAATAGGGTGCCAGACTCGCAAGTGCTGCGGTCACGGCGAAATAAGGAACGGCCGGTTTGATCGTCCCGGTGGTTTTTGCGGTAATGGGCCCGCAGCAATTGAACGCGAACGCGTACTGGCCGGCGTTTGGCCCACCCAGGGTATAGCCGCTGAAGTTCACGGCCTTGCCAATTCCTGGATTCGCGTTGTCATAAAAAGCGCTGCTGCCGGGGCCGGCAATCAGGCTCACGCCTGCAGGGTTGCCTTTTAATGCGGAAAAGGTTGCCACCGTAGTGCCATCAAAGCTCTTGCTGGCATCGGGAAACACCAGCATGTACTGGGATAGCGTGGAATTGGTCAGGACGAACTTGGTCGAAAAGTCAGTCGGGGCACCGTAGGAAACCGGGTTGTAGTAAATATTGACCGGTGCGTTTGGCCCGGTAACGGTAACAGGCGGGGCCAATTGGCTAAAAACCACCGTGCCACCCGCAATACCTGGCCCCGTGCCATCGCTATCAGCACGTAACGTCAGGCCGAGTGGCACACCAAAACTCTGCAGGCTCTGGGACGGGATGCTGCTGCCTCTGGTCAGCGTGATTTTTGCGCCGATGTTGACATCCTGTGCCGCGCACATGGCGATGTTTCCATCCGTCGTCGTCATGGCTGCCTGCATATTGACATTGCGTCCGGCGCTCAACAGGACACTTCCATTGACCGTTGTAATGGCCGCGTTCACATTGACATCGCGACCACAGCACACGACAAGGTTTCCATTGGTGGCGGTTACGGCGGCGTTCACATTCACGTCCCGGGCAGCGTTCAGGCTGAGGGTCGTCGGGCTGGAACTGGCGGTCCAGGCGACTGCGTCATTGACAAAGATATCGCCATTGCCCGGCGTCGCCGTATTCAGACTGGTCACCGGCGGCGTGCCGGCTACCGTCGCATCCGGCCCGGTCGAGGTACTGATGGTGACACTGTTGGTCACCAGCAGCGCCGCAAGTGTCGCGCCCGAGATGTTGCCGCCGGCGCCAATGATGAAGTCCTGCGGGTCGATCAACCAATTGCCCGTCAGCCCTCGCGCGGCTGCCGTGGTGATGCGGGCGTCGCTCTTGATATTGACGTGAGCCGCGGAGGTTTCGATGAAGCCGCCATTGCCGCTGGTGGGTGCACTGGCGTCCAGCGTACCGCCCACGTTCACGGTGCCGCTCTGCATGTCGCCCATCAGGCGAATTGTGCCGTTGCGGTTGTCTATGGTTTGCGCCTGGATCACGCCCGTGTTGTTGACCACGGTTTGCAGGAGCATGCCCGCCGCCTGCGCTGTCAGCAGGACATTGCCGCCATCCGCGCGTATCAGTCCGCCGTTTTCAACCAGGGCGTTCACGGCACCCTGGGAAATTGAAACATTTAACAGGCCATCACCTGCAATGTCGAGGGTGACGGCGTTGCCTGCGGCCAGTGCCACGCTGCCGAGCCTGGCGGAAATAACCCCCTGGTTGCTGACGCTGTTACCCAGCAGGGCGACATAACCACCATCGGCTGCGGTAATGCTGCCCTGGTTGACCACGGTGCCGGGACCTGCATTGGTAAATGCGTACCTGCCTGCCATGAAGTTTGCGTCCGAAATGCCGAGGGTGGAGGCAACCAGTCCGCCGACATTGACCGATGCGCCGCTGCCGAACAGGATGCCGTTGGGGTTGAGCAGAAACACCTTGCCGTTCGATGAAAGGTTGCCGAGGATGCTGGAAGGGTCGGCGCCCAGCACACGGTTCAAGGCGACCGAGCTGCTGCCCGGCTGCACAAATTGCACGGTTTGGCCTGCGGCGATGCCGAAGCTCTGCCAGTTGATCGCCACGTTTGCCGTTGATTGCGTAATGGTTGTGGTTGATGCGCTGCTGGTGATGCCGGCGCCGCCGGCCGCAACGACGCCGCCCGTGGGCAAGGCGTAAACGGACGCTCCAAATGAGAGCATCAGGCAGGCTGCCAGGGTGTTGATCGCAAAGGCTGCTGCGCGACTGGCTCCCGTTAGGCTCGACGATTTTTTTCCGGCTGCGGTGCTGGTGTTTTCCGGGACGGCCACACAGGCGCCCAGGCTGGCATTCCAGATGGATTGGTAAATGCGGTTCATGAGAGGGTCCTTGGGTTCTGGTTGGGTCCGTGCCGTGTTGGCGCGCCGGGATCAAAAATATTTCACCGCCTGGATCCAGAACCGGCCTGACCTGTCGGGTGCTGAAATTGCAGTCTCGCTGCCCAGCTTGCGGGCGTAATACGCCCTGACCAGAAAGCGACCGGGATCTTCCCAGCTTGCGCCTATGCCCACGGCGGCCAGGCTTCTGGAGTTGGTGCCGGCCGCCCAGGGATTTTTGTTGATGGTGACGTTACCGGCATCGATGAAGCCGATCAGGTGTGTCTGGCCCGGGACGCGCTCCGAAAGCCCGGGCAGCAGCAACCTGGCTTCCAGATTGACCAGGTAGCCCTGGTCACCGGGCGCTTCGCCCTCGGGATAGGCCCTCACGCCGTTCATGCCGCCAAGTTGCATCTTCTCCGAAGAATCCAGATTTTTCGAGGCGAGTTGGCCGCTGACGGAGGCATAGAGCGACACCACGTTGGTCACGCGCTGCAGCCGCATCGCGGTGAAGCCGAGCTTGCTGTAGGACCCGTTGCTGCGGGCGCTCGCGGCGTCTGCAGCGAGTGCTGCCGGTGTCTGGATATTGAGGTTGCCGGCCGACAGGGATAGCGAATAGGCGCTGAGTCCGCCGCCACCCAGCGCGTCGCGGTGGTTGCCATAGAGGCTGGCCGTCAACACGTTCGCTTTCTTGTCGGTGACCGAGGGGATGGAGTCAATTTTGTCCTGGAAGCGTTTGGTGTCGTAAGCGAGCTGGGTGTAAAGGTTGTTGTCGCGCGAGCGGACCAGCGTATAGCGGCCATAGATGCTTGCCACCTCTGCCGTGCCGTTGGCCCGCAGGCTTTCGAATTCCTTGCCCAGCGAATAGCGGAGTTTGCTGTAGGCAACGCCTGCCGTAGCCCGGCCGAACGGCACCTGGTAGGACACCCGGCCATAGTTCAGCCCCGAGCCTGATGTGATTGCGCGCACGCTGGCCACATCGCCCAGCCCTAGCGGATTGTTGAGGTTGACCGTCGCGCCGGCGCGGTACTCGCCGGTATAACGGTTGCCTGCGTTGTCGGCGTCAATGCTGCCGGTGATGCGTTGACCTGGAAGGACGTCAACAATCAGGTCGGAGGTTCCGGGGGTGGAGCCCGGAACCAGTGTCGATTTGACATTGACGCCAGGGATGTCCGATAGCAGCAACAGCCGGCTTTCCAGCGGGTCGTTGGTGATGATGTCGCCGCTGTTCACGCCGGCCAGAAGGCTGTTCGGCAGCTTGTCGGAAAGCGTGCTCTGGTTGTGCAGGGTGATCTGGCCGTATTGGCCCTCGCTCACGGCAATGGTGACGGCGTTGTCCTTGATGTCCTGCGCGGGGAGATAGGCCTGGGCCACAAAGTAACCATGTTCGGCGTAGTAGGCGGTGATCTTCGCCGCCATGCCGCGCAAGTCCGATAGCGTCAGCTCGGTCCCTGGTGTGAAGCCCGTGATCGCGATGAGCAGGGCTTCCGAGTAGACCGTGGCCCCCGTGACCTGCAGGCTGCGGACCAGGACTTTCATCTCGCTGGCACCTGGCGTGGCAGGTGCCGTGCCTCGTTCAATACGGATTTCGGGCGGTGCTTTCTGCTGCGTGGGGGCTGGCGGAATCTGCTGGATCTGGCTGCCCGCGCTGGGCAACTGCTGGGCATGGAGGCCCTGGCCCAGCGCCAGCAAAGCCAGCGGTAACAGTTTGACGTTCAAGAGCACCCTTGGCGCCAAAGCAAACTGCTTCCAGCTTTGCTCTTCACGGTTGGCAGGTGTGCCTGCGATGCTGGTGGTGTGTTTCGTGATGGATGAACAATGTTCACTGCTGAACAACGGGGGGTGTTTTGTTTTCATAAGCAATCCTTCTCTGGATTGACTGTGAATGTAAGATTTGAAAAAAGCTGTAGGTCGCAGCGCCGGGGGGTGGTGGTCACGGGGCGCTTTCGGCACTGGCCGCCGGAATGAATTCAGGGTGAATCAGGAACGCGGCGGGCCCAGTCCCGCATAGGCGCGCAGCGACGGACCGGTCGCCGTTAATTGCTATAAATAAGATAGCTGCCTGCGCAGGCGCGACGCTAACCAAGGGCCTGTTTGGCCGCTAAAAGTGCCGGAAAGGCCGTATTTCAGCTCTGGAGTAGCGATTTATCCTGGTTAAATATGGCGATAGGCCAATGGCCGCGGGTATAACCAGCTATCAATCTTATAGCGACTGGCAAATCTTGCGATCCGCCTGCGACCGCCGTCAGCCTGATGCAAGCCCGTTATCCATAATTATGAATTCAGTTTTACACTGTTGCAGCATTATTCCCATGGAGACACCCGTGTTCAAGTCACTACAACTCAACAAGTCCGAGGCTGGTTTTTCGGCTGCCATCACGGATACCGACGATTCGCAGTTGCCCGCCGGCGATGTGCTGGTGCAGGTCGACTATTCAACCCTGAACTATAAGGACGGCCTGGCCATTACCAACAAGAGCCAGGTGGTGCGCAACTGGCCCATGGTGGCGGGCATTGACGGTGCCGGTACGGTGCTGGAATCGACACACGCTAACTGGAAAGCCGGCGACCGGTTTGTGCACAACGGCTGGGGCCTGGGCGAGACGCGCTGGGGTTTGATGTCCGAGCGCGCGCGGCTGCAGGGCGACTGGCTGGTCAAGTTGCCTGCGGCCTTCAGCACGCGCCAGGCGATGGCGATTGGCACGGCGGGTTACACCGCCATGTTGTGTGTGCTGGCGCTGGAGAAAAACGGTGTCACGCCGGCCTCGGGTGAGGTGCTGGTCACGGGCGCGACCGGGGGCGTGGGCAGCGTGGCCGTGGCGCTGCTCGGCAAGCTCGGTTACAACGTGGTGGCCGCCACCGGCAAGGCCAGCGAAGAAGCCTATTTAAAACAGCTGGGTGCGGCCAGCCTGATAGACCGGGCCGAATTGTCCGCGCCCGGCAAGCCGCTGCAAAAAGAGCGCTGGGCTGCGGTGGTCGATGCCGTGGGATCACACACCCTGGCCAATGCCTGCGCGCAAACGCGTTATGGCGGAGTGGTGGCGGCTTGCGGGCTGGCGCAGGGCGCGGATTTCCCTGCGACCGTGATGCCATTTATCCTTCGTGGCATCACGCTTTGCGGTATTGACAGCGTGATGGCGCCCCTGGCCAAACGCCAGCAGGCCTGGGACCGCCTGGCCCTTGACCTGGATCCGGCCAAACTTGAGAGCATGGTTGAAGAAGTGCCTCTGGCTCGCGCGGTGGAAAAAGCCGCAGAGCTGATGGCAGGCAGGGTCCGCGGCCGCGTGATCGTGAAGATTTGAATTGTTTGTAAAACGGAGATATGAGATGACGAGTTACGCAGATTTTTACCGCCAATCCATGGACCAGCCCGATGCTTTCTGGACCGAACAGGCCAAGCTGATCGACTGGCACAAACCCTTCACCCGCGTCTGCAACTATGACAATCCGCCATTTGCCAATTGGTATGAGGGCGGGCAAACCAACCTCTGCCACAACGCGGTTGACCGCCACCTGAAAGACCGTGCGGACCAGGCCGCGCTGATCTATGTGTCCAGCGAAACCGGCGTTGAAAAAACCTACAGTTTCAAGGAACTGCATGTCGAAGTGCAGCGCATGGCGGCCAGCCTGAAGGCCATGGGCGTGGTCCAGGGCGACCGTGTGTTGATCTACATGCCCATGATTGCCGAAGCCGCATTTGCCATGCTGGCCTGCGCACGTATCGGTGCGATTCATTGCGTTGTCTTCGGCGGTTTTGCCAGCGGCTCGCTGGCTTCGCGGATTGACGATGCAACGCCCAAAGTCATCATCAGCGCCGATGCCGGTTCGCGTGGCGGCAAGGTTGTCCCCTACAAGCCGCTGCTCGACGAAGCCATCAAGCTGTCCACCCACAAACCGGAAGCCGTGCTGCTGGTTGATCGCCAGCTAGCGCCCATGCATCTGGTTGCGGGCCGCGATCTTTTGTGGACTAAGCTGCGCGCCAAGTTCATGACCGCCCAGGTGCCGTGTGAATGGCTGGACTCCACTGCCATCAGCTACACCATCTACACCAGCGGCACCACCGGCAAACCCAAGGGGGTGCAGCGTGACACCGGCGGTTATGCCGTGGCTTTGGCCGCCAGCATGAAACATATTTTTGACGGCCGCGCCGGTGAAACGTACTTTTCCACCAGCGACATCGGCTGGGTGGTTGGTCACAGCTACATCGTCTACGGCCCGCTGATCGCCGGCATGGCCACCATCATGTATGAAGGCCTGCCGACGCAAGGCATGGACGGCCAGCCGAATGGCGCGATCTGGTGGAGCCTTGTTGAAAAGTACAAGGTCACCGCCATGTTCAGCGCGCCGACGGCCGTGCGCGTTTTAAGAAAGCAGGACCCGGCGCTGCTGAAGAAACACGACCTGTCCAGCCTGCGCGCGCTCTTCCTCGCGGGCGAACCGCTCGATGAGCCGACGGGGCGCTGGATCAGCGAAGGGCTGAATGTGCCCATCATCGACAACTACTGGCAGACCGAATCGGGCTGGCCCATCATCACCATTGCCAACGGCGTCGAGAAAAAGGCCAGCAAGTTCGGCAGCCCGGGTGTGCCCATGTACGGCTACCGCGTGAAGATACTGCACGAGTCAACCGGCGAGGAGCTGACCCAGCCGAATGAAAAAGGCGTGGTGGTGGTCGAAGGCCCGACGCCGCCCGGTTTTATGCAGACGATCTGGAAGGACGATGCACGTTTCGTCAACACCTACTGGCAGTCCGTGCCCGGCAAGATGGTCTACAGCACCTTTGACTGGGGCATACGCGATGAAGACGGCTACTTCTTCATCCTGGGCCGCACCGATGACGTGATCAACGTGGCCGGCCACCGTCTGGGCACGCGCGAGATCGAGGAAAGCATCTCGGGCCACGCCGGCGTGGCCGAGGTCGCCGTGGTCGGCGTTGCAGACACCCTGAAAGGGCAGGTCGCCATGGCCTTTGTTGTGCCAAAGGAATCGGCTGTGCTCGACGACGCGGCCGCCGCGCTCAAACTCGAAGGCGACATCATGAAACGTGTTGACGGCGACCTTGGCGCTGTGGCACGGCCTTCCCGTGTGCGTTTTGTGACGGCGCTGCCCAAAACCCGCAGCGGCAAGCTGCTGCGCCGCGCGATCCAGGCGGTATGTGAAGGGCGCGATGCGGGTGACCTGACGACCATGGATGACCCGGCCGCGCTGCAGCAGATTCGGGACAGGGTGGCTGCGGCTTAGGTTCTTCGACCAGCTACGTCACCGTTCGCCCTGAGCTTGTCGAAGGGGGCTCCAAAAGGCTTCGACAGGCTCAGCCTGAACGGTGTAGTGAGGTCAGGCTGGTGGCGGGCAGCCGGAAATTGTTTCAACTTGAGAAAACTTGTTAAGACTTTGTTTCGATTCAGGGTTTCTACCGAGAGCCTGTTGTGACCCAGTCGTAGCATGCTCTGCTCATCCGGCTTGCTGGACGTTTTGAAACATAACAAGGGGCCCCACCATGACGACGAAACTTACCGTAAACGGCCGTGCCGTTTCAGTCAACGCTGAACCCGACACGCCTCTTTTGTGGGTGATACGCGACGAGCTGGGCATGACCGGCACCAAGTTCGGTTGTGGTGTGGCCTTGTGCGGCGCCTGCACCGTGCACCTCAATGGCCAGCCGGTGCGCTCCTGCCAGACGCCGGTGTCGGCGGCCGCGGGCAAAAAGGTGGCGACCATTGAAAGCCTGTCGCGCAACAACACCCACCCCTTGCAGGTGGCCTGGATCAAGCATGACGTGCCGCAGTGCGGCTACTGCCAGTCGGGCCAGCTGATGAGCGCCGCGGCGCTGCTGAGCAGCAACAAGAACCCCACGGATTCCGACATCGACTCGGCCATGAGCGGCAATATTTGCCGCTGCGGTACCTATCCGCGCATCAAGGCCGCGATTAAAGATGCCGCTTCAAGCATGCGCAAAGCCTGATCAGGAGCCATCATGAACACCGTACTTAAAACAGCCGTTTCCCTGAGCCGCCGCAGCTTCCTCAAAACTTCGTCGACAGTCACCGGCGGCCTGATGCTGGGCGTCACGCTGGGCCTGCCGACCGCGACCCAGGCGGCCGGCACACTCTATACGCCCAATGCCTGGGTGCATATCGCTGACGACAACACCATCACGCTGATCTCGGCCCGCTCGGAGATGGGGCAGGGCGTCTACACCGCGATGCCCATGCTGATCGCCGAGGAACTCAACGTCGACATCCGCCGCATCAAGGTCGCGATCGCGCCGCCCAATGGCAAGGTTTACGGCAATGCGCTGCTGGGCGGCCCGCAACTCACAGGTGGTTCGACCTCGGTACGCGACGGCTGGGAGAAGCTGCGCATCGCCGGCGCGCAGGTGCGCACCATGCTGGTGTCCGCCGCTGCCGCCAAATGGAATGTCGATGCATCCACGCTCAGGGCTGAAAACGGCATGGTGATAGGCGCCAAAGGAAAGAGGGCGACCTATGGTTCGCTGGCCGAAGCCGCATCCAAACTGCCCGTGCCTGAAAAAGTGGCGCTCAAGGACCCGAAAGATTTCACCATCATCGGCAAGGCCACCAAGCGGCTCGATACACCCGCCAAGGTCAATGGCACGGCCGAGTTCGGCATCGACGTCAAACTGCCGGGCATGGTCTATGCCAGCCTGGAGCAATGCCCTGTGATTGGCGGCAAGGTCAAGAGTTTCGACGGGGCCAAGGCTAAAACCATGCCCGGCGTGATTGACGTGGTGCAAATCCCCGATGGTGTGGCCGTGGTGGCCGACAGCTACTGGCATGCCCGCAAGGCGCGCGAGACGCTGGCGGTCCAATGGGACGAAGGCCCGGGTGCCAGCATCAGCAATGCGTCAATGCTCGCGGGCATTCGCGCCGCTACCGACAAGCCGCTGCCATTGAAGGCGGTGGGCGATGCCGATGCGGTGATCAAGGGTGCCGCCAAGGTAGTGAAAGCCGAGTACGTGTCGCCGCTGCTGGCGCACGCCACCATGGAACCCATGAACTTCACCGCCAGCTACAGCAATGGCAAGATGGCGCTGATAGGCCCAACCCAGTGGCAGGATGGCGCCCAGGGCGCGGTGGCCAAGGCGCTGGACATGAAGCCGGAAGACATCACACTCAGGACGACCTTTCTGGGTGGCGGCTTTGGCCGGCGCATAGACCTGGACTTTATCGTGCAGGCCGCGCAGATATCGAAGGCTGTCAACAAGCCGGTCAAGCTGCTCTGGACACGCGAAGACGACATGACGCACGACTTCTACCGGCCCATGTCGGTGCACCAGCTGGCCGCTGCGCTTGGCCCTGATGGCAAGCCCACGGCCATGACTTTCCGCATGGTGTCGCAGTCGGTCACGGGCCGTGTGTTTGGCTTGCCGGGCGAGGTGCAGGACCCCTTGATGACCGAGGCCGCGCTGGCGCCCTACGAAATTCCCGCCACGCGGCATGAAATGGTCAAGCACGACAGCGGCCTGCGCGTCGGCTACTGGCGTTCGGTCAGCCATGCGCTCAATGCCTTTGCCAACGAAAGTTTTATCGACGAGCTGGCGGCCAGCGCCGGCAAGGACCCCTATGCCTACCGCATGTCCCTGCTTGAGAAGCAGCCGCGCTTTGCCAATGTGCTGAAGATGGCGGCCGAAAAGGCCGGCTGGGGCACGCCTGCGGCCGCCGGGCATTTCCGCGGTATTGCGCTGATGGAGGGTTACGACACTTACATGGCGCAAGTAGCTGAAATTTCAGTCAAGGACAAACAGATCACGGTGCATAAGGTGACGGTGGTGGCTGACCTGGGCCGCATGATCAACCCGGACACGGTGCAGGCCCAGATACAGTCAAGCATCGTGTTTGGCCTGACAGCCGCGCTGAACAGCCAGATCACGCTGGACAAGGGCCGCGTGCAGCAAAGCAACTTTGGCGACTACCCGGTGCTGCGCATGCATGAGGTGCCGGTGATGGACATCACCCTGGTGCAGAGCACTGAAAAGCCCGGCGGCATTGGTGAGCCGGCGACAGCGCTGGTGGCGCCGGCTGTCGCCAACGCCCTGTTTGCGGCGACCGGCAAGCGGGTGCGCCAGCTGCCGCTGCATGAAAATCTTGCCAGGGCATGATGCCGGCCCCGCCGGATTTGCGGTAACCTGCGGGCTATGGACAACATAGACCTTGAAGTACTGAAAACCTGCTCACAGTGGCTGGCCTCGGGCTTGCGCAGCGAGCTGGTCACTGTGCTGAAAACCTGGGGCTCCAGCCCGCGGCCGGAAGGCTCCATGCTGGCTATCTGTGAAGATGGCCGCGTCGTGGGCTCGGTGTCAGGCGGCTGCATTGAAGACGACATGATTGACCGCGCCCGGCGCGAAGGGCTGAGCCGGAGCCAGCCCGGCATCGTTACCTATGGCATGACGGCTGACGAGGCGCATCGTTTTGGCTTGCCATGCGGCGGCACGATTGAACTGGCCATTGAGCCTTTGTCGGCGGCTAGCCAGATGGGCGAGCTGTTGCAGAGGCTGGAGGCGGGCGAACTGGTGGCGCGCCGCCTTGACCTGCAGACGGGTGCAGTGACCTTGAGTACGGCTTTGCCCAGCCAGTCCATGCAGGTCTCCAGCAGCGCGCTGGTCACGCTGCATGGTCCGCGCTGGCGGCTGCTGATCATAGGCGCGGGGCAGTTGTCGCGTTTTGTGGCGCAGATTGCCCAGGGCATGGACTACGCCGTGACGGTGTGCGATCCGCGCGAGGAATACCGTGATTCGTGGCAGGTGCCGGGCGTGGAGCTGGCCACCGGCATGCCCGACGACGTGGTGCAGGCCATGAAGCTGGACAGCCGCTGCGCGGTGATTGCGCTGACACACGACCCCAAGCTGGACGATCTGGCGCTGATGGAGGCGCTGCGCTCCGAGGCCTTTTACGTTGGCGCCATAGGTTCGCGCCTGAACAACCAGCGCCGGCGTGAGCGCCTGGCCGAGCATTTCGACATGACGGCCGTTGAACTGGACAAGCTGCATGGCCCGATTGGTCTGTACATCGGCAGCAAGACGCCGCCGGAGATCGCCATTTCGATTCTGGCTGAGTTGACGGCTGTCAAAAACGCCGTGGCTTTGCCCCAGGCGGTCAATGTTGCCGATGCCAAAAGCCAGCTTGGCCTGCCGCCGACCGGCGAGGTTTGCCTGGTTTCAGGCTGATCTGCCGGCTGAAGTGACGGGTTTGGTGTGTAAATATGCCTCTGGCTGCCGTGCCATGTGCGCAGCCAGCTATAAAATTGATAGCGCTAAGGCTGGTTGACATCAAAAGCCGCAGGCGGCAGCCCGGCGTGTGAGCGCTCAGCCATCACGGTCCAGGCTGCTTCCCATTCCCTTGTCCGTGCGGCCAGATCAAAAAGTGCCGCACCCGGGTTTGCCAACTTTAAACGCTCCTTCAAGCCTTGCAGCGCGCCCGGCTTGCGTCCCAGGCGCAGGGCCCCGGCGAGATAGGCCTCCTGGCTTTCAAATACACATTCCAGCAGGCCTGCGGCGCGCAGCAGGCTGCCGCCCAGGCGCGATGCCATGTTGTCGCCCGCGCAGGTGATGGCGGGAACGCCGAGACGGAGGGCGTCCTGCAGCCCGCTTGCCGAGTTGAGGCGCAGGGTGTCCAGGTAAAGATCGGCATGCTGCATGCACGCCAATGTCCGGGAACGGTCCATGGGGGCTGAAAAAAGCAGTCGGCCGGGGCCGACGCCGGCGGCTTGCGCCTCCCGCACCAGATTGGCCGCAGCCCGTCCGCAGTTGGGCAGCCAGAGTACGACGTCGGGCAGCGAGCGCAGGATTTTCAGCCACAGCGCAAAGCTTTGCGAATCCAGCGTGGCCGGTGACAGGAATGAGCACAGGACCAGCGCGTCTGCCGGCAGGCCGGCTTCTTCGCGTGATGCCTTGACACCGGGCAAGTCATTGCCAGCAGCGGCCAGCCAGCATGTGTGCGGCAGGCGGACGATAGCGCCGCATTGGGCAAGGCCGCTGCCGTCGGGATGGACAAAGCTGTCGGACACGCTGTAATCCCAAAGACCCGGCACATGCTGGCGATGCGGGCTGAACTGCTGAAGCTGCACAGGCGCGACCCGCATGGTGGCAATCTCCGGTTTGCACCATGCCGAACCAAAGCCAAGCTCCATATAAATGTCCAGCCGGTCCAGCCGTATCCGTGCGGCGGCTTCCGGTGCCGTCATGTGGGCCAGCTCGGATACGCTGTCCGCGCAGGGCCGCAAAACGAGGCTTTGTTGCGGATCGGGCTGCTGCGTGAATGCATATACGTGGATCGCAAAACGGGACACATCGTGCTGTGCGAGTTGTTGCTGCAAGGCCTGGACCTGGTGCGCATTGTGCAAGTCCTGCACGGCAAGGCCAACACGGATGCGCTGGCCTGTGTCTGTGGGAGCCCGCCGGACCGTGAACGCCGGCAAGGTATTTTTCAGCCTCGCATCCAGTGCGGCCATCGACTCGCGATGCATCTGCCGCAATTCATCTTCACCCAAATCCAGCATCAAGCCGTAAAACGGCGCGTCATGCCAGTCGCGGCCTTGCTGCTTGCCGGCGGTTTGGGACAAGGCCTGGCGCAGGATGCCTGTCAGTTGCCCGTTGTCGCGCCAGTCGCAAAGGGACAGGTTTCGACATGCCTGGCCGGCATAAATCCGGAGTGCGTCGGGCACCGGCGTCGGTGGACTGGTCTGGCTGCTGACAAAACGGCTTAACGCGCCTGTGGGGGACTCCAGCCGGCGCAAAAAATCATCAAGAAGACTGCGGGTTTCGCTGTCCATGCTGTTGAGCGCAAGGTCGGACTGTTCAAGTTCGCCATTGAAGGCGAGCAGGACGGCGTGGCGTATTTTCAGGTCCTGGTCCTGCGGAAATTGCGCCACGGCCTGGGTGGCGACCAGCAGGGCTTCGGGGTAACGCCGGGCACCCGAAAGAAACTCGCAGAGATTGGCATGATGCGGCGCATGCCCGGGCTGCAGGTCCAGGCACTTGCGGGCCAGTCCAATGGCTATTTCCCACTGGGAGGAGGACGCGGCGAGAATGCCGACGTTGTTGAGAGCGCGCAGGTTGTCCGGCTTGAGTTGTAGGGCTCGCGCGTAAGCAGCTTGCGCCTTGTCCAGGTCGCCGCAGGCCTCGGCGGCAATTGCCAGGTTAGTCGCGCCGTCCGCGTCTTCCATCAGCAAGGCTTCAACCGCCTGCAAAGTCCTGTAGGCGGCCCGCGGCCGGTCGAGTTCTGCGAGCAGTGTTGCGCAGGCAGATGCGGCGTTGACATCCAGCGGCGCAAGTGCCCAGGCTTTTTCGAAAGCGACAAGCGCCTGCCCGGGCTGGCCCGCCGAATGCAACTGCGTGCCTTGCGCCATCCATTCGGCATGGCTTGCAGTGTCGGCCTTGTGCATTGTTGCGGCGCTTGCATGGGAAGGGAGGGGCTCGTGCGGCGCCAGGTTGTTGCCATCTCGCATGGCTGGATTATGTGGCAGCCGCGCATTCCTGGGCAGGGCCTGCATGGGATAGATAATCGCGGAGCCATGACAGATCCATCTGCCCCGAAAGCTGCCCCGCTGCATTTGCTGGGGCGTTTCAATACGCTATATACCGGCGCTGAAAAGGAGCTGCTTGACCTCAAGTCACTGTTGGCCGGGCGGCGGACGGTCAAACTCTGGTCTGACCTGGCGATCCATCCGGCTTATGCCAACGAGGGCGTGAGCGCCATCCAGCCATTTGCACACCAGTTTCCAAAAGACGGCACGCTGGTGATAGGCGGCGTGCACCTACAGCCAGGTATCTGGCTCAAATACACGCGGTTCGAGCGGATTGTTGTGTTTCATAACCTCGCCAACCAGCCGCAGCTTTTTGCGCTGATTGAAAGCGTGCGGGAATGGACTGGCCTGGAGCCCGAGATCGTGTTTGTTTCCGGCTTGCTGCAACGCACCGCGGCTTTGCCGGGCCGTGTGATACCCAGTCCGCTGGATCTCGCGCCTTTTCTGCGGGTGGCTGAAGAACGTTTTAAGCAATGGCCCCAGGGCGGGCAGGGGGCCAGGCCTTTCACCATTGGCCGTGCCAGCCGGGACTTGCTGGACAAACACCATCCACACGACCTTGCGCTGTACCGCATGCTGGCCAGCCGCGGCATACGGGTTCGCATCATGGGGGGCAGTTGCCTGGCTCCAGGCCTGGGTGGTGTGGACGGCATTGAGCTGCTGCCGTCGGGTGCGCAAGCCATGCCTGATTTTTACCGCTCGCTGGACGCGGTTTTCTACCGCACCGGCATGTTTGCCGAAGCCTATGGCAGGGTGGTGCCTGAAGCCATGGCCGCCGGTTTGCCTGTTGTGGCCGACGCCAGGGGCGGTTATGCCGAGGCGATGGAACACGGCATTTCAGGCTTTCTGGTCCGCTCCCAGGAGGAGGCCTGCGATGCGCTGCTGGCGCTGGGCGATTCAATGGACTTGCGGCTTCAAACCGGCCTTGCCGCGCGCCGGCAGGCTATCAAGGTGCATGGGCCAGAGGCGACAGAGCGCCACCTGGCTTTTTACCTGTCCTGAAGTCAGGGGGCCTTGAAGGCGGCCGCACCGGAGAAGGAGCCCGGAGGACTGGCCGCAATGCCCGTATAAACAAGACCGGCGCGGTTCGCATTGACGCCGGTAAAAAATCCGTCAACGAAGATGCCGGTGCCGGAAGAATAGGAAAACTGCGCGCCTGAAATGGTGATGACATTGGCAACGGTAATGCTGCCGAGACTCGTGGCAATGTTCACACCCAGCTTGCTGTTGATGAAGTCGACGGACATGGAGGCGGATGTCAACGTTCCGGACGCACCCGCCGTATTGGTTGACGTGTTGTAGCTGGTGACCGGTGTCTGCCCGATCAGCGTGTAAGTCAGTATGCCGGTCGTTGTCGGCATGGTTGTCGTTGGCTGGCCGACGATATAGTGAAGGTTGGCGACCGATGCTGCGCTGTTCTTGCTGGCATTGGTCCAGGTGCCCCAGCCTATGAAATCGCCCCCGGCGATCGAGCCTGCCGAGCTGACGCCGTTGGTCACGGAGGGTGTAAAAACATTTCCCGACGTTGTGAAGGTCGTCAGTTTGTCGTTGTCCAGGGTTGCGGAACTGGCCACGGTAGGCGCCACGGTAGGCACGACGCCGAAACTTGCCGGCCCGGATGTACCCGGAAAGTAGCCGGCTGCCACCACTTTTAAATTGGTAAACGTGCCGCTATTGAGAGGTTTCGGGGTGGCCGCAGGTGTTTCTACCGTTGTTACTACCTCAACAACCTTGGCTTTCCCGTCAGCTTTGACCTGGTCGCCGACTGTGACGACCTCCCGTACAGGGTCCGGCGTCGGGATGGTCGCCTTGACGTTGGTGCGCACTGGCGCGTCGGTGGCATTCAGAACACGCACCGACTCACCGGCCGTCAGGCCTACACACCCGCCCGCATTGCAGACTTCAATGGCGTCAAGCTCGGTCGTTACACCCAGGGAACCGTCGGGGTTGTACGCCACGTTAAAGCCCGAGCCGCGAATGCCTATGGTGGCCGTGGTGGTGGTGACTTTGTAGTTGTTGTGGTTGCGCTTGCCGATCAGCCCGGTAATGGCGCGCATGCCGCCGCGCAGCAGGTCCACCAGGAAGCGGTCCGCCTTGGAATCGGCCTGGTCCACATAGTTGGCGATCTTGAACTCGGTATTGGGCTGCAGGGAGATCAGGCCGCCGTCCGAAAACTTGACCTGTGCACGCCCGTTGGGGCCGGTCAGGATGGCCTGGCCGCTTTCAAGGTCCTTGCCCTTGAGCAGCGGGTCGGTCCGGCCATCAGGGCGGCGCACGTTGACGTCCCCGGCAATAAACTGCGCCACACCGGCTGAAACCGCCGCAATCGCCTGCAGGGGATAAATGGCGGCCAGTGCTGCGACAAGCAGGGTGTGTTTGAGCAAGAAAGGTTGGGTCATGGTGGCATACCTGTATTCAGCCTAGAAGTCCCGGCGCAGGGTGACCGAAAACAGGCTCCGCTGGAAATCTGAAAGGGCGACATTTGACTTGACGGAGGTCAGCGACAGCTGCGGGATGACGCGCCAGAGTTTTGCCGGCACCCAGGTCAGGCCAAGGTTCAGGTTGAATTGCCTGTCGTTGCGCATCACCAGGAAAAGCGGGTCCTGGCCGCCGAATTTGCGGTTCTCAAAACTGAGACTGCCGAACGCAGAAAGGTCTTGTGCGATTTCCCGCTGGGCGCCTGTCCTCACGCCGTACAGCTTGTGCCCAAGGTGCGGGAATGCGCTGTCTTTCTGCTTTTCGGTGCCGACATAAGCGCCGGCGAATACGAGAAAGCCATTGCGAAACGAATGGGCGTAGGAGGTTCCGACAACAGTCCTGTCGGCGTTCCTGGCGGATTGGCCGGGATAGCTCAGTGAGCCCCACTGGAGGTAGGTGCTCAATTGCCGGAAGCCGTCGATACGGTATGTCCACTCGCCAACCAGTCCGGCCTGGTCGCGTGCCCGGGTGCCATTGGTGTCATAGCTGCCGACTTGCACGACGCCGGTAAATTCATGTTTGTCGTAGCGGTAACTCGCGCCCGCATTGGCATCGAGCTGCATGCTGTTGAATGCGCCATTGGCCTGGTTCAGGTTGCCCCGCCCGTTGCCTGAGAGGTTGCCAATCAGCGACCAACGCGGATCGACCACGTAGCGACCGGAAATCCCCGCTCCCACCGTGGCAAAGCTGTCCTTTGTGGCGACGCCTGCGTTATTCAGCGTAAAGATCAGGCCGCCGAAAGCCGGCACGGCAATGCTGGAGTTGGCCGGGCCGCTGTTGATGTTGGTGTCATAACCGACACTGGTTTCCATATATGCCCGGACGGAAGATCGGGCCGCTTCTTCGGTGCGGTCTATGGCCTGCAGAAACTGGTCAATGGTCGCTGCGGCTTCCGTAGGGATATTGTCTTTTTTTGTTTCGAGAAGAACCTTGCGCGAGGCCTGCGTATCACCCACGGAAAAAAGGGCGCGCCCCAGCTCGGCACGTGCCCGGGAATTTTCGGGTTGCACCGACAGGACCCGCTCCAGCGCAAACACGGCGCGCGTGAACTGGCCGGTTTCGTTGGCGGCAATGCCCAGCACGGTATCAAAATCCGGGTCGCCCGCGCGCGGGGTTTCCATGGGTTCCAGCAGGTCAAACGCCTGCTGAGCTTGCCCCTTGTCGAGCAAAACGCGCGCTTCTTTCACTATGGCGTCCACCTCCGCATGGGCTTGGCTCAGGCCCGAAAGCAGAAGTGCGGCCAGTAAATGGCCGGCCAGGGCGTGGTGTTTGAAAGCCATGTAAATTATTTTTTAGTAATTTTGGGTAACAGCCAGCGAGCTAAAAAGTTTTATATCACGCAATCAAGTGTTGGCCGTGATTTTTTACATCTGTTTTGACGGACACCCGCCGGGTGTGGTGAAGCTACAGCCCGATGTGCTCAGCCCTAGGGTAAATCCGCTATTTTTCGGGATGTCTGGCGTTAATATATAAGCAGTTACTTATATTTAATGACGTTGAAGCATTGAGCATTTATGAAACAGATGATTCAGTCTGATGGGCCGGTGGAGCAGGGCCGGGTGTTTGAACTGGCCGCCGAGCTGTTTGCCGTGCTGGCCACACCCATGCGCCTGCGCGTCTTGAGCGCCCTGTGTGTGCGTGAAAAATCCGTCAATGAGTTGTTGCTGGAGATTGACACCACGCAGCCCAACCTGTCGCAACACCTGGCGGTGCTTTACCGTACCGGCGTGCTGGCCAAACGCAAGGAGGGCGCGCAGGTGATTTACCGGGTGCAAAGTGAAAAGGCCGTGGCCTTGTGCCGCAGCGTTTGCACCCAGATCGCCATTGAACTGGACGAGCCTGACGCCGCCGCTGCCGGTCAGGGCCTGGCACCCAGATCTCCCGTTGCAGCCTGAGTCCGGAGCACACCACATGTTTAGTCGATTTATCCAGCGCGCGCCTGAAAACTTTTTGAGCCGCGAGCAGATACAGGACGTCCGCGCCGGACGCCGTGGTTTTCTGGCCGGTGCTTTTGCCGCCGCGGCCACTGCAACGCAGGCCCGTGCGCAGGCATCGGGCGGTGATCCGAACATCCTCAATCTTCCAGCGCACAGCAAGGGCCTGGGTCAGCCGGTGGCGGCCAGGCCTTACGGTATGCCCAGTGAATTTGAAAAAAACCTGCAGCGCCGCGAGAGCCCGGGCCTGACGCGCGTGGGCCAGGCCAGCGTGAGTTTTTGTCCTTTACAGGGCTTGTTCGGCATCATCACGCCCAGCGGCCTGCATTTTGAGCGGCACCACCAGGGCTGGTGGGACATCGATCCGTCCAAACACAGGCTGATGGTCAATGGCTCCGACGACAGCATGCTCAAACGCCCCATGGTGTTCAGCATGGACGAGTTGATGCGCCTGCCGAGTGTCAGCCGCATGCATTTCATAGAGTGCGGCGCCAACACCGGCATGGAATGGGGCAACAGCGCCGTGCCCACGGTGCAGTACACCCACGGCATGCTCAGCTGCAGCGAGTTCACCGGCGTGCCCTTGCGCACCTTGCTGGAGTTGTGCGGTGTTGACTTCAAACGCGCCAAGTTCATTCTGGCCGAAGGTGCTGACGGCTCAAGCATGACGCGCACCATTCCCATGAGCCTGATCATGAGTGGTGAAGTGCTGGTGGCCTATGGGCAAAACGGCGAGATGCTGCGGCCTGAAAACGGCTACCCCCTGCGCCTCATCGTGCCCGGCGTGCAGGGTGTGAGCTGGGTCAAATATCTGCGCCGCATCGAGGTCGGCGACATGCCTTACGCCACCAAAGACGAAAGCATTCATTACGTTGACCTGCAGCCCAGCGGCCTGCATCGCCAGTACACCAGCATCCAGGAAGTCAAAAGTGTCATCACCTCGCCGAGTGGCGGCCAGGTGTTGCTGGACAAGGGCTTTCACACCATCACGGGCCTGGCCTGGAGCGGGCGCGGCAGGATATTACGGGTCGATGTTTCCACCGACGGCGGGCGCAACTGGAAGCCCACCAGGCTTGAAGGCCCGGTGCTGGCCAAGTGCCTGACGCGCTTCAACGCTGATTTTGTCTGGGATGGCAAACCCGCGATTTTCCAGAGCCGCGCCGTGGATGAAACCAGGCAGATCCAGCCGACTTACCACGAGCTGCGCAAGGTGCGTGCCTCGCGCAGCATCTATCACAACAACGCCATCCAGTCGTGGCAACTGGAAGAAAACGGCGAGGTGAAAAATGTCCAGGTTTAAATTTTCGGGCGCTCGTTTGAGCCGCGTCTGGCTGTTGCCCCTGGCCTGGCTTGCGCTGACGACCCACGCACAACAGCAGGACCCAGCCAAATCCCAGCGATCCGCATTGGCCGGCATAGGCCGCACCGCCACGCCTGCCGAGCTCAAGGCCTGGGACATCGACGTGCGTCCGGACTTCAAGGGCCTTCCCAAGGGGCAGGGCTCGGTCCGGCAGGGCGAGGTGATCTGGGAGGCGCAGTGTGCCTCCTGCCACGGCAGCTTTGGCGAATCGTCGTCGGTGTTCACGCCGATTGCCGGCGGCACAACCGCCGCCGATGTGAAGGCCGGCCGGGTGGATGGCCTGATGCCCGGCGCCAACCAGCCGCAACGCACCACCATGATGAAGCTGTCCACGTTGTCCACCCTGTGGGACTACATCAACCGCGCCATGCCCTGGACTTCGCCCAAATCGCTGACGGCCAACGAGGTCTACGCGGTGACCGCCTACATCCTGAATCTGGGCAATGTTTTGCCGGAGGATTTCACGCTCTCCGACAGCAATATCCGCGAGGTCCAGGCCAGGGTGCCCAACCGCAATGGCATGACCACGGCACACGCCATGTGGCCAGGCAAGGAACTGGGCGGCACCGACAAGCCCGACGTCCAGGGTTCGGCCTGCATGACGAACTGCGGCGGCGAGGCGGTGGTCAAAAGCTTTTTGCCGGACTACGCGCGCAATGCGCATGGCAACCTGGCCGAGCAGTCGCGCAAGCTCGGCCCGAGCCGGGGCGCGGACACCACACGTGCGGCCCTGGCGTTGGGCTCCAGTCAAAATTCTGAATCAAACAAGCCCCCGATTGCCGTCGCCGTTGCGCAGCGTGCTACAGAAAGTATAGCGCCTGCAAGCACATCAGCCTTACCTGCGACTACTGCGGATGTGACGCCGCTGCTGCAAAAAAACGCCTGCCTGGCTTGCCATGGCATGGACAACAAACTCGTAGGGCCGGCTTTTCGGGACATCGCTAACAAATATAAAGACCGTACCGACGCGGTGAATTACCTCTCGGGCAAAATCAGGGCTGGCGGGCAGGGCGTTTGGGGTGCGATACCCATGCCCGCACAGTCCTTGAGCCCGGATGAGTCCGCGCAACTGGCCCGGTGGCTGGCCCAGGGGATGCCCAAATGATGCGGCTCTGACCGGGTAGAAATCCCGTGTCGGGGAAGACAGTTTTTGTGTTCAATATTGACAGTGTTCAGACTTAAGGAGTTCAAGCATGGAACGTCGTGATTTTTTGGCCAGCGGTTCTGGCGCAACAGCGCTGGCGCTGGCCGCCGCTTCAGGTTTGTCACCGGCTTACGCGCAAAATGCGCCGGGCTGGAACAAGGCCGCTTTTGATACCAAATCCCTGGCCGATGCCGCCAAGGCCATGGGTGCGACCAGCGCACCGGTTGAAAGCAAGGACCTCATCCTGCAGGCCCCCGAAATTGCCGAGAACGGCGCCGTGGTGCGTGTGGCGGCCCAGAGCAACATCGCCAACACCTCGCAGATTTCCTTTGTGGTTGAAAAAAATCCGTCGGCACTGGCTGCGGCCTTCGACATTCCCGCCGGCACCGATGCCAGCGTGTCCACCAACGTCAAGATGGGCCAGTCGTCCAATGTCTATGCGCTGGCAAAGGCCGGCGACAAATATTTCTACGCTGTCAAGGAAGTGAAGGTCACGCTGGGTGGTTGCGGGGGTTAAGCCCGGCACACGCAGTCCCCACATCCACAACAGTTGAAGTCAGGAGAAAACATGTCAGATCCAATGCGAATTCGGGCCCAGGCCCAGGGTGATAAAACGACGGTCCGTGTGCTGGTCAGCCACGAAATGGAAAGCGGCCAGCGCAGGGACGCGGCAGGCAAGATCGTGCCGGCCTGGTTTATCCAGAACATCAACGCCACCTGGAACGGCAAAACCGTCATGAGCGCCCAGTGGGGCACGGCGGTTTCAAAAAATCCGTTTATCCAGTTCAGTTTCAAGGGTGGCAAGGCCGGCGAAAAAGTAGTTGTCAGCTGGGTGGACAACCGCGGCGACAAGCGCAGCGACGAAGCCGTGATTGCCTGATCCAGGCCAGTTCGCCATCCCGGTGCCTTGCGGCACCTGCCTTATAAAAAAACATTGAGGAGACCACGATGAAATGGACCCTTTCGGGGAGCGCCTTCTGGCTTGCGGCCCTGGCTGCCTTGCCCATGTCTGCGCACGCACAGAAAACCACAGCGGAAGGCATTGCCGAATACCGTGCCATGCTGGCCGACGGCAATCCCGCCGAGCTGTATGAAGCCAAGGGTGAGGGCCTCTGGAAACAGGCGCGCGGCCCGAAAAACGCATCGCTTGAAAAATGCGACCTGGGCAAGGGCCCGGGCGTGGTCAAGGGCGCTTTTGTGGAGCTGCCGCGCTTTTTTGCCGACACCGGGCGTGTGCAGGATCTGGAGTCCCGCCTGCTTACCTGCATGGAGCAGCAGCAGGGTTTCAGCGCCGCCGAGATTGCCAAAACCCCGTTCGGCTCGGGCGAGCAAAAAACCATTGAATCGCTGGTCGCCTATATTTCCGGCGAATCGCGCGACATGAAATTCAACCTGCCGCAAACGCACGCGCAGGAAAAGCTGATGTATGAAGTCGGCAAAAAGGTGTTTTACCTGCGCGGTGGCCCATACGATTTTTCGTGCGCCTCCTGCCACGGCGAAGACAACAAGCGCGTGCGCCTGCAAGACCTGCCCAACCTGACCAAACAGCCCGGCGCCAGCACCGGTTTTGGCGCATGGCCGGCCTACCGTGTCTCCAGTGGCGACCTGTGGAG
Organism: Pseudomonadota bacterium; assembly: GCA_040388255.1. GTDB lineage: Bacteria > Pseudomonadota > Gammaproteobacteria > Burkholderiales > Burkholderiaceae_C > Polaromonas. The sequence continues at coordinate 111,220 of JAZKCE010000006.1, forward strand.
CATGCAGCGCCGCCTGAATGACTGCTACCGCCAGCAGCGTTTCCCCTTCCCGGGCTACGCATCCGACGCCACCATTGCCCTGGGTGTTTTTATGGGCGTGAACAGCAAAGGCGGGGCTTCCACGGCGCCTGCCCTGAAACGCTAATCCGGGAGCATTGAGATGAAAATGACAATCAAAAAAACCGCCTTGCTGTCCCTCGGACTGGCCGTTGCCGCGCTGCTGGCCAGCTGCGCTGCCGCGCCGACCTCACAACAGGTCGCCGAAGCCACGCAACAGGTCATGAAAAGCTCGTTTCGCGCACAGGGCGAAGCCAAACTCGACCGCCTGATGCAGGACGCATCGAACCAGGCCTGCTCTGACGCGGCCGGCGCTGCGCTGGATGAAAAGCTGGCCAAGTCGATTGAGGCCGCTAACCTGCAAACCGTCAAATTCCCGGCCGACGGCAAGCTGATAGGCAACTGGAGCGAAGGCGAAAAAATCGCCCAGAACGGCCGCGGCCTGACCTGGAGCGACAAGCCCGGCGAAGCCAATGGCGGCAGCTGCTACAACTGCCACCAGATCAGCAAGGCCGAGCTGTCTTACGGCTCGATTGGCCCCAGCCTGTACAACTACGGCAAGCTGCGCGGCGTCAGCGATCCGGCAGCGCCAGGCAGCAAAGCCATCGTGGACTACACCTGGAGCAAGCTGTGGAACTCCAAGGCCTACAACGCCTGTTCCGGCATGCCGCGCTTCGGCCACGCAGGCATCCTGACCGAGCAGCAACTCCGTGACGTGATGGCCTTGCTGCTGGACCCGAAATCGCCTGTCAACCAGTAAAAAACCGGTAAACAAAGGCTGTTTTAATAGCCTTTTTGGCCTGTGGCCCAGGCTGGCTGCGCGCAGCCAGCTATTGAATTAATAGCGAAATCGCGCCAACCTAGCCCCGGCCGGTTCGCCGGCGGGCCGCCCAACCCATGAAATTTTTGCCATGAATCTGTCCCGCCGCGAGTTTTCAAGTGTCATGGCGGCTGCGCTGGCCACGGGCTTTCCGCTGCAGCGCGAAGCCGGCGCGGCCGAGGCCGGCGCCCTGTACAACGTGCCGCGAACCGGCAATGTGCACCTGCTGCACATGACCGATTGCCATGCCCAGCTCATGCCCCTTTATTTCAGGGAACCTTCGGTGAACCTGGGCGTGGGCGCCATGCGCGGCCAACTGCCGCACCTGGTGGGCGAGCATTTTCTGAAGGCCGCCAGCCTGAAGTCCGGCAGCCCGCAGGCGCATGCCTTCACTTACCTGAACTTCGAGCGCGCGGCGCGCCAGTACGGCAAGGTCGGCGGTTTTGCGCACCTGGCCACGCTGGTCAGGCAGCTCAGGGCAGGGCGTCCGGGTGCCTTGCTGCTCGACGGCGGCGACACCTGGCAAGGCAGTGCCACCGCACTCTGGACGCAAGGCCAGGACATGGTGGATGCGGCCAAACTGTTGGGCGTGGACGTGATGACCGGCCACTGGGACTTTACCTACGGCGAAGAGCGCATCAAGAAGATTGTTGAAAGCGACTTTGCCGGCAAGGTCGACTTTGTTGCCCAGAACGTCAAGACCAGCGATTTTGGCGATGCCGTTTTCAAGCCCTACGTCATCAAGGAAATGAACGGCGTGATGGTCGCCATCGTCGGCCAGGCCTTTCCCTACACGCCGATTGCCAACCCCGGCTGGCTCACGCCCAACTGGACCTTCGGCATTCGTGAAAGCGAGATGCAGGAAACCGTTAACGAAGCCCGTGCCAAAGGCGCACAGGCCGTGGTGCTGCTGAGCCACAACGGCATGGATGTCGATTTGAAAATGGCCTCCCGCGTGACCGGCATTGACGCCATCCTGGGCGGGCACACGCATGACGGCGTGCCGGTGCCCGTCATCGTCAAAAATGCCGGCGGCCAGACCATAGTGACCAACGCTGGCAGCAATGGCAAGTTCCTCGGTGTGCTGGACCTGGAGGTCAAAGGCAAGGCTGTGACCGGCTTTAACTACCGCCTGTTGCCGGTGTTTTCAAACCTGCTGCCTGCGGACGCGGCCATGAGCGCGCTGATCACCAAAGTGCGCGCGCCCTATGAAAGCAAATTGTCTGAAAAACTTGCCGTCACGGAAGGCACGCTCTACCGGCGCGGCAACTTCAACGGCACGTTTGACCAGCTTATCCTCGATGGCCTGATGGAAGTGCGCGGTGCAGAAATCGCCTTCTCGCCTGGGTTCCGCTGGGGCACCTCGCTGTTGCCTGGTCAGGCCATCACGCGCGAGCACCTGATGGACCAGACCGCCATCACCTACCCCTGGACCACGCTGACCGACATGCGCGGCGACATGATCAAGACCATCCTTGAAGACGTGGGCGACAACCTGTTCAATCCCGATCCTTATTACCAGCAGGGCGGCGACATGGTGCGCGTGGGCGGGCTGACCTACACCTGCGAGCCCGGCGCGAAGATGGGCTCGCGCATCCAGGACATGCGCCTCAAGGGCAAGCTGATCGAAGCCGACAAGACCTACAAGGTCGCCGGCTGGGCGCCGGTGGCTGAAGCCAGCAAGAACGCCGGCCCGCCTGTCTGGGAGATTGCCGAGAGCTACCTCAAGTCCAAAAAGACCATCAAGCCTGTAAAACCGAATACCCCGCGATTGATCGGGGCTGACGGCAATCCTGGCTGGGCGCGTTCCTGACAGGACGGCTGGGGTCATACCGTTTGAGGCCTCGTGCCGCTGCAGGCACTGTCGGGCCGGTCGCCACACCTTGTTTTGCTGCGGGCGGCATAATTGCCGGGCATGGCGTTGCCGGGCTCCAGGCGCTTTAAATGGCAGGGAGCACGCGGCGTATAAACGCGATGCGCATTCTGGCTGACAGCGCGTCAGGCAACAACAACCGTATTTGAAGAAAGACCGGGGCATGACAACTTACACCGATACCCAATTGTTGATTGACGGCCAATGGGTTGATGCCGCAAGCGGCAAGACCATAGCCGTTGCCAATCCCGCCACCGGCAAAGTGATAGGCAAAGTGGCGCATGCCGGCATTGCCGACCTGGACCGCGCGCTGGCATCCGCCCAGCGCGGCTTTGAAGCCTGGCGCCGTATACCTTCCAACGAACGGGCCAACATCATGCGCAAGGCCGCAGCCCTGATGCGTGAACGCGCGGCTAACATCGCATCGCTGCTGACACAGGAGCAGGGCAAGCCGCTGGCCGAAGCCAAGGGCGAGGCCCTGGCCGCGGCGGACATCATTGAATGGTTTGCCGATGAAGGCCGCCGCATTTACGGACGCATCGTGCCCTCGCGCAACCTGGCTGTGCAGCAAATGGTGCTCAAGGAGCCGGTTGGTCCGGTTGCGGCTTTTACGCCATGGAACTTCCCTATCAACCAGGCGGTGCGCAAGATCTCGGCCGCGCTGTGCACGGGTTGCTCCATCATTGTCAAGGCACCGGAAGAAACCCCGGCTTCGCCGGCCGCCCTGCTGCAGGCCTTTGTCGATGCCGGTGTGCCCGCAGGCACGGTCAACCTGGTGTATGGCGACCCAGCCGAAATATCCGGCTACCTCATACCCCACCCGATTATTCGCAAGGTGACCTTTACCGGCTCAACCCCGGTGGGTAAACAGCTGGCGGCGCTGGCCGGCCTGCACATGAAACGCGTCACCATGGAGCTGGGTGGCCACGCGCCGGTGATTGTTTGTGAGGATGCCGACATTGCCGTGGCCGTCAAGGCTTCGGCGTCGGCCAAATTCCGCAATGCCGGGCAGGTCTGCATTGCGCCTACCCGTTTCCTGGTTCACAACAGCGTACGCGGCGCGTTTGCCAAGGCGCTGGTCGCACACGCCAAAGGATTGACGCTGGGCGACGGCATGACAGCCGGCACCACCCTGGGCCCGCTGGCCAATCCGCGCCGCCTGACGGCGATGGCCAAGGTCACCGAAGATGCCATCGCCAGGGGCGCAACCGTGGAAACCGGTGGTGAGCGCGTCGGCAGCGTCGGCAACTTCTACATGCCAACCGTCCTTAACGACGTGCCGCTGGACGCCGACGTGTTTAACAACGAGCCTTTTGGCCCGGTGGCGGCGATCCGTGGTTTCGACACCCTGGACGAGGCCATTCTGGAGTCCAACCGCCTGCCGTATGGACTGGCCGGTTATGCGTTCACCAAATCGATCGCCAATGTGCATGCCCTGTCGCAGCGCCTGGAACTCGGCATGCTGTGGGTCAACCAGCCGGCAGCACCTTCGCCGGAAATGCCTTTTGGCGGCGTGAAGGATTCGGGCTACGGCTCGGAAGGCGGCCCCGAAGCGCTGGAGTCCTATCTGGTCACCAAGGCCGTGAGTGTCATGGCGATCTAGGCTGCCCGCCTGTAACCGCAGGGGCGTGCCTGGTGCCTCGCCCCTGATTGCTATTAAATGAATAGCGTGCTGTGCACACCAGACGGTGACTGCGGCCACTATTTACTCTTGAGTGACGGTCCGACGTGGCCTGAACCCGAGCCAAACCCTGTTCGCCGGCCTGATTTGCGCCGGTCCGGGCCTCTTTTAAGCTGCTTTCCGGCCTGTAGCCCAATCCGCATGGGCGCAGCAAGCTCCTGATTTTGTAGCGTCTTGAAAATGGGGCGGCCGCCTGCATGACACGTCGGCGGGCCATGAATCACGCAGAAGTTCATACCTTAAAAACATAAGGGTTCTTTTGTTTGTGGTGGAACAGTGGCACAATTGACCCAGTTTCTGAAGGCCCTTCCTGCCACAGTCGCATCCGCTAATCGGTCCAGCCGTGTTGCGGAAGGTTAATCAACCAGCTTTAACCAGCTAATGTTTCCTCAAGGGAAACGGAGGTCAGCGGATATGAGTTCAAACTCGCAGTCGCCTGCGTCTGCATCGTCAATTTATGCTGCCTATCAAGGCAACACCTATCTCTTCGGCGGCAATGCGCCCTATGTCGAGGAGATGTACGAAAACTACCTGGCCAATCCCGGCAGCGTGCCCGATACCTGGCGCGAGTATTTCGACGCGCTCCAGAACGTTCCCGCAGTCGATGGCAGCAATGCCAAGGACGTGCCCCACCTGCCGGTCATCAATGCCTTTGCCGAGCGCGCCAAGCAGGGCCAGACCAAAGTTGTGGTCGCCAGTGGCGCGGACTCCGAGATGGGGCGCAAACGCACCGCCGTCCAGCAACTGATTGCCGCTTACCGCAATGTGGGCGCCCGCTGGGCCGACCTGGACCCGCTCAAACGCGCCGAGCGCGACAAGATTCCCGAACTGGAGCCGTCCTTCTACGGCTTTGGTGATGCCGACCAGGAAACGGTGTTCAACACCAGCAATACCTTCTTCGGCAAGGACACCATGAGCTTGCGCGAGCTCATGAATGCATTGCGTGAGACCTACTGCGGCACGATTGGCGCCGAGTACATGTACATGACTGACCAGAACCAGAAGCGCTGGTGGCAGCAAAAACTCGAAGCGATTCGTAGCAAGCCGAATCTGAGCAAGGAAAAAAAGCTCCACATCCTTGACCGCCTGAGCGCGGCCGAAGGCCTTGAGCGTTTCCTGCACACAAAATACGTTGGCCAGAAACGCTTCTCGCTCGAAGGCGGTGAAAGTTTTATCGCCAGCATGGACGAACTGATACAGCGCGGCGGTGAAATCGGCGTGCAGGAAATCGTCATCGGCATGGCGCATCGCGGCCGCTTGAATGTGCTGGTCAACTCGCTGGGCAAGGTGCCGGCCGACCTGTTCGCAGAGTTCGACCACACCGCACCCGAAGACCTGCCCAGCGGTGACGTCAAGTACCACCAGGGTTTCAGCTCGGACGTGACCACCCCCGGCGGCCCGGTGCACCTGAGCCTGGCGTTCAATCCTTCGCACCTGGAAATCGTCAACCCCGTGGTTGAAGGCTCGGTGCGTGCCCGCATGGACCGTCGTGACGACCCGCTGGGCAAGCAGGTGCTGCCCGTGCTGGTGCACGGTGATGCCGCGTTTGCCGGCCAGGGCGTGGTCATGGAAACGTTGGCGCTGGCCGAAACCCGTGGTTATTTCACGGGCGGTACGGTGCACATCGTCATCAACAACCAGATCGGCTTTACCACCAGCGACCCGCGTGACAGCCGCTCTACGCTGTACTGCACCGACGTCGTCAAGATGATCGAAGCGCCTGTGCTGCACGTCAACGGCGATGATCCGGAAGCCGTGGTGCTGGCAACGCAGCTGGCCCTTGAATTCCGCATGGAGTTCCAGAAGGATGTCGTGGTTGACATCATCTGTTTCCGCAAACTGGGCCACAACGAGCAGGACACGCCTGCATTGACCCAGCCGCTGATGTACAAAAAGATTGCCGCCCATCCCGGTACGCGCAAGCTCTACGCCGACAAGCTGTCGGCCCAGGGCATGGGCGACACGCTGGGCGACGACATGGTCAAGGCCGTGCGCGCCGCGCTCGACGCAGGCAAGAGCACCTTTGACCCCGTGCTCACCAACTTCAAGAGCAATTACGCGGTTGACTGGCGGCCTTACCTTGGCAAGAAATGGACGGATGCGGGTGAAACCGCGCTCCCCATGGCCGAATGGAAACGCCTGGCTGAAAAAATCACCACCATTCCCGCCACGGTGACGCCGCACAACCTGGTCAAAAAGGTCTACGACGACCGTGCCGCCATGGGCCGCGGCGATATTCCGGTGGACTGGGGCATGGGCGAGCACATGGCCTTTGCCTCGCTGGTGGCCAGCGGCTACCCGGTGCGCCTGTCCGGTGAGGATTGCGGACGCGGCACCTTCACGCACCGCCACGCCGTGATCCATGACCAGAGCCGCGAGAAGTGGGATACCGGCACCTATGTGCCGCTGCAAAACGTGGCTGAAAACCAGGCCCCGTTTGTGGTCATCGACTCCATCCTGTCCGAAGAGGCCGTGCTGGCCTTTGAATACGGCTATGCGTCCAACGACCCCAACACGCTGGTGATCTGGGAAGCCCAGTTCGGCGACTTTGCCAACGGCGCGCAGGTCGTGATCGACCAGTTCATCGCCTCCGGTGAAGTCAAGTGGGGCCGTGTCAACGGCATTACCCTGATGCTGCCGCACGGTTATGAAGGCCAGGGTCCGGAGCACAGCTCGGCACGCCTGGAGCGCTTCATGCAGCTGTCCGCCGACACCAATATGCAGGTGGTCCAGCCCACGACGGCCAGCCAGATCTTCCACATCCTGCGCCGCCAGATGGTGCGCAACCTGCGCAAGCCGCTGGTCATCATGACGCCCAAGTCGCTGCTGCGCGCCAAGGATGCGGCATCGCCCTTGAGCGAGTTCACCAAGGGCAGCTTCCAGACGGTGATCCCCGAGAACAAGGAAGAGATCAACAAAAAGGCCGACAAGGTCAAGCGCATCGTCGCCTGCTCGGGCAAGGTGTACTACGACCTGGCCCGCAAGCGCGAGGAAAAGGGCATCGACGATGTTGTGATCCTGCGCGTTGAGCAGCTCTATCCCTTCCCGCACAAGGCTTTTGCGACCGAGTTGAAAAAGTACCCGAATGTCACCGACATCGTGTGGTGCCAGGACGAGCCGCAAAACCAGGGCGCCTGGTTCTTTGTGCAGCATTACATTCACGAGAACATGACCGAAGGCCAAAAGCTGGGCTATTCGGGCCGTGCGGCCTCGGCTTCACCTGCGGCGGGTTACTCGCACCTGCACCAGGAGCAGCAAAAGGCGCTGGTGGATGGCGCGTTTGCCAAGCTCAAGGGTTTTGTGCTGACCAAATAAGGTCCTTGCCGTCCCACACAACACAAGAATACATTCGAAAGAACCAACATGGCTATCGTAGAAGTCAAAGTCCCGCAGTTGTCCGAATCCGTGGCGGAAGCCACCATGCTGCAGTGGAAGAAAAAAGTCGGCGATGCAATCGCCATTGATGAAATCCTGATCGAAATCGAAACCGACAAGGTCGTGCTCGAAGTCCCCGCGCCATCGGCCGGCGTGCTGGTTGAACTGGTCGTTGCCGATGGCAGCACCGTGGCCGCCGAACAGGTGATCGCAAGAATTGATACCGAAGGCAAGGCTGGCGCTGCCGCACCGGCACCTGCTGCGGCCGTCGCCGCTCCTGCAACTGCAAGCACTTCCGCACCAGCGCCAGCCGCTGGTGGTTCCATGGCTGGCGTTCCCATGCCGGCCGCTGCCAAGCTGATGGCTGACAACAACATGGCGGCCGGTTCGGTTGCCGGAACCGGCAAAGATGGCCGCGTCACCAAAGGTGATGTGCTCGGTGCCGCCGCGGGCGCTACAAAATCCGTAGCTGCCAGCGCAATCCCCACGGGCGCTCTGGCCACTTCCTTGCCTCAAGTGGCGTCTCCTGCGAAGGCCGCCGACCTTGGCGATCGTCCGGAGCAGCGTGTCCCCATGAGCCGCCTGCGCGCCCGTATCGCGGAGCGCCTGCTGCAGTCGCAATCGACCAACGCCATCCTGACGACCTTTAACGAAGTCAACATGGCACCCGTGATGGAAATGCGCAAGCGCTTCCAGGAAAAGTTCGAGAAGGAATATGGCGTCAAGCTCGGTTTCATGAGCTTTTTTGTCAAGGCTGCAGTTCACGCGCTCAAGAAATACCCGGTGCTGAATGCATCTGTTGACGGCAATGACGTGGTCTATCACGGTTACTTCGACATCGGTATCGCCGTCGGTTCGCCGCGCGGCCTGGTGGTGCCCATCCTGCGCAATGCAGACCAGATGAGCTTTGCCGATATTGAAAAGAAAATTGCAGAGTTCGGCCAGAAGGCCAAGGACGGCAAGCTCGGCATTGAAGACATGACGGGCGGCACCTTCTCCATCAGCAACGGCGGCACCTTTGGCTCCATGATGTCGACACCCATCATCAACCCGCCGCAAAGCGCGATTCTTGGCGTGCATGCCACCAAGGACCGTGCCATGGTCGAGAACGGCCAGGTTGTGGTGCGCCCGATGAACTACTTCGCCATGTCCTACGACCACCGCATCATCGACGGCCGCGAAGCCGTGCTGGGCCTGGTGGCCATGAAGGAAGCGCTGGAAGATCCGGCACGCCTGTTGTTTGACATCTAAGGAGCAACAGATGTCCAAACAATTCGACGTGATCGTCATCGGTGGCGGTCCTGGCGGTTATATCGCCGCCATTCGTGCAGCCCAGCTGGGCTTTAACGTGGCCTGTATCGACGAGTGGAAAAACGCCAAGGGCGGCCCGGCCCTGGGCGGCACCTGCACCAACGTTGGCTGCATTCCCTCCAAGGCCTTGCTGCAGTCTTCCGAGCATTATGACCATGCCAGCCACCACTTTGCCGATCACGGCATCGAGGTCAAGGGCCTGGGCCTGGATGTAGCGAAGATGATTGGCCGCAAGGACACCGTCGTCAAGCAAAACAACGACGGCATCGTCTACCTGTTCAAAAAGAACAAGGTCACGTTTTTCCACGGCCGCGGCTCTTTTGCCGCAGCCAAAGATGGCGCATACGAGATCAAGGTGACGGGCGCCGCCGAGGAAGTGATTTCCGGCAAGCACATCATTGTGGCGACCGGCTCGAACGCACGCGCGCTGCCGGGTGCGCCGTTCGATGAAGAGAACATCCTCTCCAACGACGGCGCGCTGCGCATGGGCGCCGTGCCGAAAAAGCTGGGCCTGATTGGTTCCGGCGTGATCGGCCTGGAAATGGGTTCGGTCTGGCGTCGTCTGGGTTCTGAAGTCACCGTGCTTGAAGGTCTGCCGACTTTCCTCGGCGCGGTCGATCAGCAAATTGCCAGGGAAGCCAAAAAAGCCTTTGACAAGCAGGGCCTGAAGATCGCGCTGGGCGTGAAGGTCGGCGAGATCAAGAGCGGCAAGAAGGGCGTCAGTGTTGCCTACACGGATGCCAAGGGCGATGCCCAGACCCTCGAAGTCGACAAACTCATCATCTCGATTGGCCGGGTAGCCAACACCATCGGCCTTTCACCTGAAGCGGTAGGCCTGGCGCTGGACGAGCGCGGAGCCATTGTGGTTGACGGCGATTGCAAAACCAATTTGCCCAATGTCTGGGCTGTGGGTGATGTGGTGCGCGGCCCCATGCTCGCGCACAAGGCCGAGGAAGAGGGCGTTGCGGTCGCCGAGCGTATCGCCGGACAGCATGGTCACGTTAATTTCAACACCATTCCCTGGGTGATCTACACCAACCCCGAAATCGCATGGGTTGGCCAAACCGAAGAGCAGCTCAAGGCCGCAGGCCGCGCCTACAAGGCCGGTACTTTCCCGTTCCTGGCCAATGGCCGTGCGCGGGCTTTGGGCGATACCACAGGCATGGTGAAAATGCTGGCCGATGCGGCAAGCGATGAGATTCTCGGCGTGCACATCGTGGGCCCCATGGCCAGCGAACTGATTGCCGAATGTGTGGTGGCCATGGAGTTCCGTGCAAGCAGCGAAGACATTGCACGCATCTGCCACGCCCATCCCTCGCTCAGCGAAGCCACCAAGGAAGCGGCGCTGGCAGTGGACAAGCGGACGCTGAACTTCTGAACAATGCGTGCTTCCGTGCTTTGCACTGACCGGCCTTCGCTGCCGGGGGCTCAGCCGCCTTGGGGTGGCCTGGCGGCGGCTGCGTGACAGGTCCGGTACGCGCAGCCTACGAGGCTGAACTTGCAACAAGGGGTTACGTCAGTGACCCTGCGCAATTGCGCGCGGTTGATGCGCTGGAACGTTGCTCCAGCGAATGGGCTGCCTTCAAGGCGCAGCGCTCGAATGCCTTCAAAAAGCTGATCAACCGGCCGGATGTCCCGCGCGGCGTCTACATGTATGGCGGGGTCGGGCGGGGCAAGAGCTTTTTGATGGACTGCTTTTACGGCGCTGTGCCGCTCAAGCGTAAAACCCGTTTGCATTTTCATGAGTTCATGCGCGAGGTGCACCGGGAGTTGCGTGAACTGCAGGGCATTGCCAATCCGCTGGACGAGCTGGGCAAACGCATTGCCAAACGGTATCGCCTGATTTGTTTTGACGAGTTTCATGTGGCGGACATCACGGACGCCATGATCCTGCACCGCCTGCTGGCGGCCTTGTTTGAAAACGGCGTGGGGTTTATCACCACGTCCAACTTCCATCCTGACGAACTCTACCCGAATGGCATGCACAGGGATCGTGTGCTTCCCGCCATAGAACTGCTTAAAGACAAGCTGGAAGTGCTCAGCGTGGACAACGGCACGGACTACAGGCGGCGTACGCTGGAGCAGCTGACGCTGTACCACGTGCCCCTGGGCGCGAAGGCGGACGCCGAAATGACGGAGTCTTTCAATCGCCTGGCCGAATCGCAGGACGAAAACCCGGTATTGCAGATCGAGTCGCGCCAGATCCAGGCGAAACGAAAAGCCGGCGGCGCGGTCTGGTTTGATTTCAAGACCCTGTGCGGAGGGCCGAGGTCCCAAAACGACTACCTTGAGATTGCCACCCAGTTCCACACGGTGTTTTTAAGCGATGTTCCGGCCATGCCCTTGAGAATGTCGTCGGAAGCCCGGCGCTTTACATGGCTGATAGACGTGCTTTACGACAGGCGTGTAAAACTGATCATGTCGGCAGAGGTGCCTCCCGAGGCGTTGTACACGGAAGGCCCGCTGGCGCATGAGTTCCCGCGCACGGTTTCAAGGCTCGATGAGATGCAGTCTGCTGAATACCTGGCGCTGGAGCGCAGGGATGTGGACACAACACTGACATGAACAAAATTATCGTTTTACTGTTATGGGCGGCATGGGGCTTTGCGGTGCAGGCGCAAACTGCAGCCACGGTCACGCCATCCGCTACGCCTGCGCAGGCCACGCCGGATGCCGAGCGCGCCCGCATCAGTGCCGAGCGTGCCCGGCTTGAGTCGAAATTTGCGGCGGAAAATGCCGCGTGCTACAAGAAATTCCTGGTCAATAACTGCCTGGACAAGATCAAAATCGGGCACAACGAGGCGCTGGCCGACTTGCGGCGCCAGGAGATATCCCTGGATGCGGAGGACCGCAAGGCCAGGGGTGCGGAGCAGATGCGCAAGACCGAGGAGAAGATGTCTCCCGAAAAGCAGCAGGAAGCAGCGGACAGGCGGGCATCTTCGTTGAAGGACTATGAATCAAGGCTGGAGCGCGAGAGGCAAAAAAATGCCGACCGTGCCACTACCCAGTCAAACGAAAAGAGCAGCATTGAGGCCGCCGCCAACCGCGTCAAGAGCAATCAGGAAAAGGCGGGTGAGCGCAGCACCAAACAGGCCGCTGCTGCCGAGGAAACCAGAAAATTCAACGAGAAGCAGGAAAAAGCCAAAGAGCGCCAGGCTCAGCACGAGCGCGACAAGCTCAACCAGACCAAGCCGCCGGCAAAGTCCTTGCCGACGCCGGATTAGCCCGGCTACTGGCCCAGCGGCTCGAGCTTGACGATGACCAGGGACAGGTTGTCGCCGCCCCCACGGGCACGTGACCTGGCTTTCTGGATCAGGAACTCCGAGGCTTCCCTTGGGGAAAGCATGGACAGCGCCGAGCCCATTTCACTGGGGCTGAAGTAATGCCAGACACCGTCACTGCAGGCAATCAGCACATCTTCCGGGCGTAGCTGGGGAATGAAGTGGTAGCTGATGGGCGGCGCGTCTTCAGTGCCCAGGCAACCCATCAGGATATTCGACTGGGGGTGAACGTTGGCCTCTTCTTCGGTGATTTCGCCTTTGTCCACCAGTGTTTGCACATAGGAGTGATCCGTCGTGCGGTGCATCAGCTTGTTGCCGTGAAAGTGGTAGATACGGGAGTCGCCCGTGTGAACCCAATGGCAATCACCGGCGGGGTTGATTAAAAAGGCGGCCAGTGTGCTGTGCGGCTCCTGCTCGGCGGAGATGGCTGTCAGCTTGATGACAATGTGCGCTTCTTCGATGATCTGCTTTAGCATGGTGGACGCATCATCGTTGTCTGGCGAGTAGCGCTCAAACAGCTGCTTGGCGGTCATCATGACCTGATCCGAGGCCTTGCGTCCGCCGCTGCGTCCACCCATGCCGTCGGCAACGATGCCGAGTATGCAACCCGCAACCCGCTGATGGCTGATCAGGTTGACCTGATCCTGCTGGTAGTCCCGGTCTCCCTTGTGGATGCCCGTGGACGCTGTAATTCGGTAGCCTTTTGACATCTTGCAGTTTGTCGGGTCGCGAGGACTCGATTTATATCCGTAATCGACGTATTATCAGAGCAAGCAGCGCGCCCAGATAAATACCTTGGACTTAAATTTACACTCACCGGAACGGCGTCTGATCGAACTCAAAATCGAACACGCAGACCTGAATGCGCTGATAGACATTACGGCACATGCAACGCCCATCGACGAGATCATGCTCAGGCGCCTCAAAAAGCGCCGCCTGCTTCTTCGGGATCAGATATCGCAGCTCGAACTGTCGCTTGACCCGCCAGAGCCCGCCTGATGAGCCTTGAGCTGGAGGTCCAGGAGGCTTTTGCCCCGGACGGCATGTTGTCTCGCGCGGCAGACCAATTTGTAGCCCGCAGCGGCCAGACCGAAATGGCGCTTGCAGTGGCGCGCGCCATTGAGGGTTCAGAGGCGCTGGTGGTGGAAGCCAGCACCGGTGTCGGCAAAACGTTTTCCTACCTGGTGCCGGCCCTGCTCAGCGGTGAGCGGGTGCTGGTGTCGACAGCTACCAAGGCATTGCAGGACCAACTGTTCGGCCGCGATCTGCCGCGGCTTGTCGAGGCCCTGGGCGTGCCTGTGCGCACTGCACTGCTAAAGGGGCGCGCAAGTTATGTTTGTTTACATCGCCTGGCGCTTGCACGTCAGGATGCCAGTCTGGCTGATCGTGCCTCGTCCCGTTCACTGGCCAAAATAGAGCAGTGGGCCCAATTGACCCGCGCCGGCGATCTGGCCGAGTTGCCTGGCCTTGATGAGCGCTCCCCGCTTATTCCCCTGGTCACTTCAACGCGCGAAAACTGCCTGGGCGCGCAATGCCCGCAGTTTCGCGCCTGTCACGTGAACCTTGCCCGGCGGGAAGCGCTGGCAGCCGATGTCGTGGTCATCAACCACCATCTCTTTTTTGCCGACCTGGCCGTGCGCGAGTCCGGCGTTGCCGAATTGCTGCCTTCGGTGCGGATTGCGATTTTTGACGAGGCGCATCAGCTCAATGAAACCGGCGTGCAATTCCTGGGCAAAAACCTGACTACAGGTCAACTGCTTGATTTTTGCCGTGACCTGCTTGGCGCGGGCTTGCAGCTTGCACGGGGACTGGTTGACTGGCAAAAAGTAGTTAGTGGCTGCGAGCAGTCCGCCCGGGAACTCCGCCTTTGCGCGGGCAAGAGTTACCCAGGCGCCAAATTGCGCTGGACCGCACAGGCGCCGGAAAATATCGATGTGAACGCCTGGACTGCGGCGCTGGACGATGTACATGCCGCGTTTGTCCAGGCTTGTGCTGCGCTGGAGACGGTGAGCGAAATTGCGCCGGATTTTGTCCGGCTTCATGAGAGGGCCACCGCTCTTGCGGAGCGGGCGCAGAGTTTTGCCGCAGCCTGTGAGCCCGGCTGTGTTCGCTGGGTGGATGTGGGCACGCAGCTAAGACTGGTGGAGTCGCCGCTCAATATCGCCGAAGCGGTGAAGACCAGGCTGCTAGGCGCATCGGGTGAATCCGCCAAATCCTGGATATTTACTTCCGCGACCTTGGGTGATGACGACAAACTAAGCTGGTTTACACAGCCTTGCGGCCTGGATGAGGCGCGGGTTTTGCGCGTCGGCAGTCCGTTCGACTATTCGCAGCAATCGGCGCTGTATATTCCGCAAAACATTCCCAAACCGTCGGATCCTTCCCACGCGATGGCGGTTGCCGGATCTGTTGCGGAGTGGGTCAGGCGACTGGGGGGGCGCACCATGGTGCTGACGACCACCCTCAGGGCTCTGCGAACGATAGGCGAGGCCCTGCAACTGGCGTTTGAGGACTCAGGCGAGATCGAGGTGCTTGTGCAGGGTGCAATGCCCAAGCGGGTGTTGATTGAGCGATTCCGCCAGGGCAATGCGGACGGCCGGCGCGGCTGCGTGCTGGTCGCCTCGGCCTCGTTCTGGGAGGGGATTGATGTGCCGGGCGAGGCACTGCAGCTGGTCATTATTGACAAACTGCCTTTTCCGCCACCGAATGACCCCATGGCGGAGGCGCGCTCCAAGGCACTCGAAGCGGAGGGCCGCAGTGCATTTAACGACTATTTTTTGCCGGAAGCTGCCGTTGCCCTGAAGCAGGGGGCTGGGCGTTTGATACGCCGTGAAACGGACCAGGGCGTATTGGTGGTTTGTGACACCCGGCTGAGTTCCATGGGCTATGGCAAGCGTCTTGTGAGGGCACTACCGCCCATGGAACGTTTCCACTCCGAAGGCCAGTTGCTGGACAGGCTGGATGCCCTTACCAGAACTTGTACCAGGGATTGTCAATCGCCCTGAAGCCTTTGGTCATGAATTCGCTTTTCGGGTAGGTGTTTTCAAATACCCGTTTGGTATCGTCCCGCAGTTGCGTCATTCCCAGCGCGTCATAGGACTTGTAGACAATATACGTTGCTTCTTCGAGCGCGGGTACATCGCGGTAATCGGCAATGGCGGTTTGTGCCCGGTTGATGGCCGCTACATAGGCGCCGCGTGTGTAGTAGTAACGTGCCACATGTACTTCAGACTGGGCCAGCGAGTTGACGGTGTAAGTCATCCGCAGGCGTGCATCGGGCGTGTAACGGGAGTCTGGAAAACGTGTGCTCAGTTCCCTGAATGACTCAAATGATTCCTTGGCTGCTTTTTGATCCCGCTCGGACAAGTCCTGGCGTGAGATGGCGCCAAAGAGGCCCAGGTTGTCATTGAAGTTAACCAGGCCCTTGAGGTAAAGCGCGTAATCCAGGGCCGGACTGGCCGGATGCAGCTTGATAAACCGGTCCAGCGTTGCGATGGCCTGGGCTTGCTCATTGCTTTTGTACTGTGCGTAGGCTTTTTCGAGTTGCGCCTGTTGTGCCAGCGGTGTGCCGGCTGCGCGGCCTTCCAGTTTCTCAAAAAGCGGAATCGCTTTTTCATAGCCGCCGGAGCGGGCTTCGTCTTTTGCTTCGGCGTAAATCTTGTTGGGGCTCCAGCCTGAAGTGGGGTCCAGAGGCTTGCTTGAGCAGCCTGCAAGCACGGCGCAAAAGGCTAAAACGGCAGCAGCAAGCGGTGATGCACTGGGAACAACCGATAATTTGGCAGAAAACATTGCGATCGACCTCTACTAATGACTGACTCGGAACTAAGCAAATCGATTATATCGAGCACGGCGATGGCGGCTGATGCCCCGGACGATGTCCATGATGACGCGGACAGTGCGGTTGATGTCGAATTGCGCCAGGTGAGCGTGCCTCTGGAGAGTCACGGCGAGCGCCTTGACCGTGCCTTGGCCCTGGCCGTACCGGAGTTTTCCCGCAGTTATCTGCAGCAATTGATCGCTGCGGGATCGGTTCAGCTCAATGGCCTCACGCTGACCAAGTCGTCGGCCCGTGTCAAGGCTGCGGATCAGCTGCAAATCGAGTTGAGGCCAACGCCGCAGAGCCAGGCATTCAAGCCCGAGGCCATGACCCTGGATGTGGTGTTTGAGGATGATTTCCTGATGGTGCTCAATAAACCGGCCGGTTTGGTGGTTCACCCGGCACCGGGCAACTGGAGCGGCACGCTTCTCAATGGTTTGCTGGCGCGTGACCTGCAGGCATCCCTCTTGCCACGTGCCGGCATCGTGCACCGCCTTGACAAGGACACCAGTGGCCTGATGGTGGTCGCGCGCCAGAGGCAGGTAATGGACCAGCTGGTGGGCATGATTGCGGCGCGCAGTGTCAGCAGGCAGTACATTGCCCTGGCGCATGGCGCGTGGCAAGGCCCGAAAACACGCCGTGTCGACCTGCCGGTCGGGCGTGACCCGCGGAACCGGCTGCGAATGGCTGTGGTGGACCTGGACAGGCATCCCGGTAAGACGGCCGCAACCGATATCTCCGTGTTGCACAGCGGGGTCAAACATTGCCTGGTGCAGTGCAAGTTGCACACTGGCCGTACGCACCAGATACGCGTTCACATGGCCGCCCTGGGCCATCCCCTGGTATCCGATGAACTGTATGGCGGTCAGCCCGCAGGGGGAATGGGGCGTCAGGCCCTGCATGCCTGGAGACTGGCCTTTGAACACCCTGTAACGGCAAAACCGCTGGAATTCAATGCCCCCCTGCCTGCGGATATGGAGGCTGCGATTGCCAGTTTGGGCCTGGGATACAATCGGGGGGAGCAAGTTTAGGCTTCCGCGGTACGGTTACCACTGGCAAAGTGGTTTTTCACAGGTACTGCGCTCCCATGTGAGTCGCGCCTGCTGGCGCTCTACCCGACCTTTTTCGGAAACAAGAAATCATGAATACGATGGATGCGAAGCGCGTCCTCGAAACGGCACTCATTTGCGCTCAACAGCCCCTGCCGCTCCGAGAGATGGGTGTTTTGTTCAACGGGGCACTCACGGCCGACAGCATCAGGCTTGCGCTTGAGGACTTGCAAAATGACTGGTCGGGCCGCGGGGCGGAACTGGTTCATGTGGCCACGGGCTGGCGTTTCCAGAGCCGGCCGCAGATGCGGGAATACCTGGATCGGCTGCACCCCGAAAAACCGCCGCGTTACACGCGGGCGACGCTGGAAACGCTGGCCATCATTGCCTACCGCCAGCCGGTGACCCGGGGTGATATGGAGGATATCCGGGGCGTGACGATCAACAGCCTGATCCTCAAGCAGCTTGAAGACCGTGGCTGGGTGGAGGTGATCGGCCACCGCGAAACGGTGGGCCGGCCCGCCCTCTACGCGACGACAAAGCAGTTTCTGGATGATCTTGGCGTGGACTCGCTGGATCAATTGCCGGCCATGGACAACAGTGCCGGCCAGGCGGCGATGCTGGAGCAGATCGAGTTCGGGATTGCCGAGCCTGCTTCGGTAGAGGCTGACCCCGTCGGGCTGGAGGAGTCCGCCGACGGCGGCCTTTTGGCTAACGAGGTTCCGGATCCCGTTTCAGTGGAAGATTCGCAGAGCCAGGCGACCGGCGCGGGCGATGCTGGCCTTGACGGGCAGCCGACCGGTGATTCAAACGTATGAATGCAAGAACATGACCCCATCAGATAATCAGGACCCTGCAGCGCCTCTTGAGCCTGTGTCCATGCCTCTTGAAGGTGCAGTTAAAGCCGCGCCTCCAGAGGCGTTGCCGCAAGACGCGTCCCATCCTCAGGCGGCGCCTGCCCATGATGCGGGCGACTCGCCGGAGCGAAAAGCCTCCATAGCGGCTGCGCGTTTTGAGGAAGTTGTCACGGGTCAATTCGATGCCGACGAGGCTGACCCGGCGCTGGAGTCGCCCAAGCGGGTGCTGTCCCCCCAACCCGAAACGCCAAAGCTGCACAAGGTGCTGGCCCAGGCCGGTTT
Organism: Pseudomonadota bacterium; assembly: GCA_040388255.1. GTDB lineage: Bacteria > Pseudomonadota > Gammaproteobacteria > Burkholderiales > Burkholderiaceae_C > Polaromonas. The sequence goes on from JAZKCE010000006.1 coordinate 129,623, forward strand.
GGGCTCACGCCTTGAGATGGAGCAGCTGATTCTCGAAGGGCGTATTTCCGTGAATGGTGAGCCGGCCCATATCGGGCAGCGCATACAGTTTGGCGATACCGTCAAGGTCAATGGCAAACCCATACGGGTGCGCATAGATCCACCGCCGCCGCGGGTGATTGCCTATCACAAGCCTGCGGGCGAAGTGGTGACGCATGACGACCCGCAAAACCGGCCTACCGTTTTTCGGCGCCTGCCCAAGCTGTTCCAGGGCAAGTGGCAATCTGTCGGGCGCCTGGATCTGAATACCGAGGGCCTGTTGCTGTTAACCAGCTCTGGAGAGTTGGCCAACAAACTGATGCACCCCCGGTTTGGCCTGGAGCGCGAATATGCGGTGCGTGTGCTTGGTGCCTTGAGCAGCGAAGAAAAGAAGCGCCTGCTTGAGGGTGTTTTGCTGGATGACGGCAACGCGCAATTCACGTCCATAGAGGCGGGCGGCGGCGAAGGTGCGAACTGCTGGTACAAGGTAACCCTGTCTGAAGGCCGGAACCGCGAAGTCCGGCGCATGTTCGAGGCCGTGGGCCATGCCGTGAGCCGGTTGATCCGAATTCGTTACGGTGCTGTTGTGTTGCCGCGCGGCCTCAAGCGTGGCGCTTTTGTCGAACTTGACGAACGTGATATCTGGGCGTTGACCAGTGCGGCCATTCGCTCAGAGTCGCGCGCCGATCCGCGTGGCGGGCCCAAAGACCCCGATGCATTGCCCGGGGACGGAGATGCCGGTGAAGTTCGCCAGGGGCGTGGCCCACGCAGGGGCGAGCGTTCGCGTGGTGGGCGAGGGCGTTCATCTGCAACTGACCCTGCATCCCGGGGTTTGCCTGCACAGCCGGATGTTTCCGCCCAGGTGGACGGCCCGGAGCAGGATCCGCACGAGCTGCAGCCTCCTTTCGAGCGTCGAAGCGATGCGCCGCGCAACGGCAGCGGTAATGGCAACAGGCGCCGGGGCGGCAATGGGCGTGGCCAGGGTGGCGGGAACTTCGGGCCAGGTCCGAGGTCGCCGCAGCCGCCCGCCGGCTTTGGCCGTAGTGCAGGTGGGAATACCGGCGGCCAAGGGCAGCGGCGCCGTGATGACCGCGGTGACAGAAATGACAAGGGTGGTGGGGCGGCGCAGCCCGATCCCATGAAAACCTCGTTCGGTTATATCGGTGCTGACACATTTACCCGCCAGCGCGAGGGCCAGGGTCAGCGCCGCGGCGGTGGTTCGGGCATGGGTGGTGCCGGCGGCGGCCAGCGCCGTGGCGGTAATGGTGGCGGCGGTGGCGGAAATCGCAACGGAAACCGCGGCGGTGGCAATCGCGGCGGTAATCGCTGAATATCTTCGCAAAAATCATCGCGATCAAGCAGATGCACCTGGGCTGACTGCTGGTAAGGTCATGGCCCGCAGGTTAAAATCAGAGGCTGTATTCATATCTGAATATCCCCAGAAATCCAAGGTTAAGGAAAACAAATGGCAATCGAACGTACCCTCTCCATCATCAAGCCTGACGCAGTGGCAAAAAATGTCATCGGTCAAATCTATGCGCGCTTTGAAGCCGCTGGCCTGAAAGTGGTCGCGGCCAGAATGGCTCATTTGTCGCAAGGCGAAGCCGAAGCGTTTTACGCCGTGCACAAAGAGCGTCCTTTCTTCAAGGACCTGGTTTCCTTCATGGTTTCCGGCCCTGTCATGATTCAGGCGCTGGAGGGCGAGGGTGCCATCCTGAAAAACCGCGACCTGATGGGCGCTACCGATCCGAAGAAGGCTGCTGCCGGCACCATTCGTGCTGATTTTGCTGACAGCATTGATGCCAATGCTGTTCACGGCTCCGATGCCGCCGAAACGGCTCAGGCAGAAATCGCCTTCTTCTTCCCCGGCATGAACATCTACTCGCGTTAAACATGTCTGCTCCCGGGCTTCGCCTCCCCTTGTTGGGGTTGCCGCATGCTTGGGGCGGTTCCCTGCTGCGTGCTTTGCAATGACGGTCAACCTGCTCAATTACGATCTGGATGGCCTCGCTGCATTTTGTGAGCAGCTTGGGGAAAAGCGCTTTCGCGCAACCCAGCTTTTTCGCTGGATTCACCAGAAGGGCGCATCCGGTTTTGACCAGATGACCGACCTGGCAAAGTCCCTGCGCGAAAAACTCCCGGCTTCCGCTTGCGTCGAAGGGCTGAAGCTGGTCGCCCGGCACGATTCGGCCGACGGCACGGTCAAATGGCTGTTTGACGTTGGTGCGGGGGACGTCATTGAAACGGTATTCATTCCGGAATCTGACCGCGGCACCCTGTGTATTTCATCGCAGGCGGGCTGCGCCGTCGGCTGCCGGTTTTGCTCGACCGGGCACCAGGGCTTCAGCCGCAACCTGACCACGGCCGAGATCATCGCTCAACTGTGGTTTGCCGAGCACAGCCTGCGGCAGCAATTCAAGCGGGAAGAACGCGTCATCTCCAATGTCGTGATGATGGGCATGGGCGAGCCCTTGCAGAATTATTCGCAATTGCTCCCCGCGCTTCGCATCATGCTGGATGACCACGGTTATGGCCTGTCGCGACGGCGTGTGACGGTGTCCACGTCCGGTGTGGTGCCCATGATGGACCGCTTGGCACAGGACTGCCCGGTGGCTCTTGCCGTCTCGCTGCATGCGCCGGTGGATGACTTGCGCAGCAACCTGGTTCCGCTCAATAAAAAATACCCTATTGAAGAACTGCTTGAGGCTTGCGCCCGTTACCAGTTGAGCGCACCGCGCGATTTCATTACGTTCGAGTACTGCATGCTCGATGGTGTCAACGACCAGCCCGAGCATGCGAGGCAACTGGTTGCATTGATGCAAAAACATGCGGGCCAGGGTTTGTCCTGCAAATTCAATTTGATTCCCTTCAATCCGTTTCCGGCGTCCGGTTTGACGCGTTCCGACATGCCGCAGGTGATGGCATTTGCCAAAATCCTGATGGATGCGGGTCTTGTGACCACCGTCAGGAAAACACGCGGTGACGACATTGATGCGGCTTGCGGACAACTGGCGGGGGATGTGCAGGACCGGACGGGTGCGCGGGAGCGCATGGCCTCACAACGGCAGGGTATGCTAGCAAGCATCAAGGTTGTCGTGGACAAAGGGATGGGCGTATGAAGTTTCTTGGCAGTGCGGCCTGGATTTCCGTTTGCTGGGGCGCTGTCCTGCTGGCAGGTTGTGCCCACAATCAGGGTGTGTCCAGCGCAGCCAGCGGCAGGGCGGATATCGTGACCGAGTCCGATGAGCCCGACACGCGCAGGCGTGCGCGCCTGCGACTTGAACTGGCGAGCGGTTATTTCTCACAGGGCCAGACCAATGTGGCGCTGGATGAACTCAAGCAGGCCTTGGTGGCCGACCCCAGCTTTGCCGATGCCTACAACCTGCGCGGACTGGTGTACATGCGCCTGAACGACATGCCACTGGCCGAGGACAGTTTCCGACGCGCCCTGGTGCTCAATCCGCGTGATGCCGACGTGGCACACAACTATGGCTGGCTGCTGTGCCAGCAGGCCCGCTATCGCGAATCGTTCCAGATGTTTGCGCAGGCTATCGCCAACCCCACGTATGGCGGTCAGGCCAAAAGCCTGATGGCGCAAGGTGTCTGCCAGGTTCGTGCCGGGCAACCGGCTGAAGCCGAGCAAAGTTTTATCCGCTCCTACCAGATGGATGCCGGCAACCCATTGACCGCTTACAACCTGGCCAACCTGCTTTACGAACGCGGCGACCTGACGCGCGCCCAGTTTTATATCCGGCGCCTCAATAACAGTGAACTTGCCAATGCTGAAACCCTGTGGTTGGGTATAAAAATAGAGCAGCGCCTGAACAATCGCGAGGTTGTGTCCCAGCTGGGAGAACAATTGAAAAAGCGTTACGGACAGTCGCGGGAGGCTGCTTCCTATGAGAAAGGTGCCTTCAATGAGTGACCTCGCCCCCATGCCCCAAGTGGAAGACTCATCGCCGGATTCCAGCGGCATCAGCGCCGGCGGGCTGCTGCGGCAGGCCCGCGAAGCTGCTGGCCTGCATATTGCCGCACTGGCTGTTTCCCTCAAGGTACCTGTCAAAAAACTGGAGGCATTGGAGTCGGATCAGTTTGACCTGCTGCCGGATGCAGTTTTTGTGCGTGCCCTGGCTTCCAGCGTCTGCCGCACGCTCAAGATAGACGCCGCGCCGATACTCCAGCGTTTGCCCCAAACCAGCGGCCCCAGGCTGTCATATCCGGGGGCAGGTATCAACACCCCGTTCCGTGCGCCCAGTGATGGGCCAGGCCCTTCGATCTGGGCCCAGATATCCCGGCCTGCTGTGCTTGCTGGCATGGTATTGCTGCTGGGTGCATTGGTGTTGATCCTGTTGCCGGCTGTCAAGACCAGCGTGAATGAAGCGAAGTCGGATGCGCCGCCCCGGCCCTCAAACAGCGAGCCGGTTAATGTGACAGCGCCTGTGGTGCTGGCTGAGGCCGGCGGCGAGGACGTGGCGAAGCTGCCAAAAGCCGAGGGTGATATCCCCTTGTCCGCCGCGGCCTCAAATGGCGCAGGCCTGTCCGCTCAAGCCCCCCTCATGCCGTCCACGTCGACGCTGTCGGTTTCTGCTGCGCTTGCTGCTCCATCGGTTACCAGCCCGGTGCAGGCGGCGGCACCGGTTAACGCTGCCAGCGCGGCTTTGACCCCGTCATCGACAGGCATCGTTGTGTTCAGTGCCAAGGGTGAGTCCTGGGTTGAGGTGACGGATTCCAAGGGGCTGGTTGTGTTGCGCCGGACCCTGAATGCCGGCGAAGTCGCGGGTGCATCGGGGGCACTGCCACTGGCCGCGGTCGTCGGCCGGGCCGATGCCACGCAGGTGCAGGTACGTGGCAAGGCCTTTGATTTAAGCGCCTTCGCCAAGGACAACGTTGCGCGATTTGAGGTGAAGTAGTGCCATCCAGCAGTCCGATCGAAGTGGCCCTCCCCGGGGCCCGCAACTCCCGCCAGGCGCGTGTCGTTTGGGGCAGCCGTGTGGTTACCGTTGGGGGAGACGCGCCTGTGCGTGTGCAGTCCATGACCAACACGGACACCGTCGATGCGATTGGCACGGCGATTCAGGTGAAGGAGCTGGCATTGGCGGGCTCCGAAATGGTCCGCCTCACGGTCAATACACCCGAAGCCGCGCAAGCCGTGCCGTATGTGCGCGAGCAGCTTGACCGCATGGGCATTGACGTGCCGCTGATAGGCGACTTCCACTACAACGGCCACCGCTTGCTGACAGACTATCCGGCCTGCGCCGAGGCCCTGTCCAAATACAGGATCAACCCCGGCAACGTCGGCAAGGGCGACAAGCACGACAGGCAGTTTGGCCAGATGATTGAAGCCGCCATCCGCTGGGACAAACCGGTGCGCATTGGTGTGAACTGGGGCAGCCTGGACCAGGAATTGCTTGCCAGCCTGATGGATGAAAACAGCGCCCGGGCCACGCCATGGGATGCCAAGCAGGTGATGTACGAAGCGCTCATCACCTCCGCCATTGACTCGGCGCGCCTGGCCGAAGAGATGGGCATGAAGCGCGACCAGATCATCCTGTCATGCAAGGTCAGCGGCGTGCAGGATCTGATTTCGGTTTACCGTGAACTGGCCAGGCGCAGCGACTATGCCCTGCACCTGGGGTTGACCGAAGCAGGCATGGGCACAAAAGGCACTGTGGCATCGGCTACCGCCTTGTCCATCCTGCTGCAGGAAGGCATAGGCGACACGATTCGTGTGTCCCTGACGCCGCAACCCGGTGAGGCCCGCACCCAGGAAGTGGTGATCGCATCGGAAATCCTGCAGGCGTTGGGCTTGCGGAGTTTTGTGCCCAGCGTCACGGCCTGCCCGGGATGCGGGCGCACCACCAGCACGACTTTCCAGGAACTCACCCAGGAAATCGATAACTTCCTGCGGGCCCAGATGCCTGTCTGGCGCGCCCAGTATCCCGGTGTTGAAAAACTCAAGGTCGCGGTCATGGGCTGCATCGTCAACGGCCCGGGTGAGAGCAAGCATGCCGACATCGGTATCAGCCTGCCGGGCTCTGGCGAGGCGCCGGCTGCACCGGTTTATATTGACGGCGAAAAGAGCGTTACCCTGCGCGGCGAGCACATTGCGCAGGAGTTCCGCGTCATCGTTGAAAACTACATAGAAAAGCGCTTTGGCACGCAGCCTGCGGCCCAGGCCATCTGAATTTCATGGACGAAAAACTGACATCCGGTAAACCGGAGAAATCGCCTATGGCCAAAACTGAAAAACTGACTGCCGTCAAAGGCATGAACGACATCCTGCCGCCGGACTCCACGCGCTGGGAATGGCTAGAAGACAAGGTGCGGGCCCTGATGGGCCGCTATGCCTACCGCAATATCCGCACACCCATCCTGGAGCGTACGCAGCTGTTTGTGCGTGGCATAGGCGAGGTCACCGACATTGTCGAAAAAGAGATGTATTCCTTCGAGGACCGCTCCGACAAATACGGCGACCACGACCACCTGACCATGCGGCCCGAAAACACCGCCAGCGTGGTGCGTGCGGTGACGGAGCACAACCTGCTGTACGAGGGCGGCAAGCGCCTGTATTACATGGGTCCGATGTTCCGCCGCGAGCGGCCGCAGCGTGGCCGTTATCGCCAGTTCCACCAGATAGGCGCCGAAGCCCTTGGGTTCGCCGGTCCCGAGGTGGATGCCGAGTTGATCCTGCTGGCCGTGGCGCTCTGGAAGGAGCTTGGGCTGACGGACTGGCGCCTGGAAATCAACAGCCTGGGCCAGCCCGAAGAGCGGGCCCAGCACCGGACCCAGCTGATTGCGCATTTCGAGGCGCATCTCGATACGCTGGACGAAGAGGCCCGCCGGCGCCTGCACAGCAATCCGCTGCGGATTCTGGACACCAAAAACCCGGCCATGAAGGCCGTGGTGGAGAGCGCTCCGCGCCTGATTGATTTTCTGGGGCCGCAGTCCCTGGCGCATTTCGACGGCCTGAAGGCCATTCTGGATGCGAACGGCGTTCCCTGGACGCTCAATCCGCGCCTGGTGCGCGGGCTCGACTATTACAACCTCACCGTGTTCGAGTTTGTGACCGACCGCCTGGGGGCCCAGGGCACCATTTGCGCCGGCGGGCGTTACGACTACCTGATCGAGCAGATGGGCGGCAAACCGGCGCCGGCCGTGGGCTGGGCGCTGGGTGTCGAGCGCGTGCTTGAGCTGATCAAGGAGCAGGGCGCGGCCATTGACCTGCCTGTGCCGGATGCCTACGCGGTGGTGCCGGAGGCGTCGGCCCTGCCGGTGGTGCTGAAAACCCTCCAGACCCTGCGCGCGGCTGGCGTGAGCGTGCAGATGCATGCCGGTGCCACGGCGGAAGGCATGGGCAGCATGAAGTCGCAATTCAAGCGGGCGGATGGCAGCGGTGCCCGGTTTGCGCTGATTTTTGGCGCGACCGAGCTTGCCGAAGGATGTGTCGCCGTCAAACCCCTGCGGGGCGAAAAAGCCGAGGCCGCGCAGGCCCAGACACTTCAAGGCCTGGAAGACGTGGCCGCGTGGGCCCATATGCTGCAAGGCTAGGGCAGTGCCTGTTTTGGCCATGCAATGGCCCTCTACAATCACCACAATTCAATCCGCGCCGCTATCGGGCAGAACAAGCAGACTTTTATGGCAAAACATCTCGATCTGGAAGAACAGGAACAGCTTGACGAACTCAAGCACTTCTGGAAGCAATACGGCGACCTCATTACCTGGGCGCTGATTGTTGTGTTTGGTGCTGTCGCAGCCTGGAATGGTTACCACTACTGGCAAAGCCGGCAGGCATCGCAAGCCGCCGTGCTCTACGACGAGGTCGAACGTGCCGTCCAGTCCGGCGACACCGCCCGCCTGGACCGCTCGCTGGCGGACATGAAGGACCGTTTTGGCGGCACCGTTTATGCCGGGCAGGCCGGGCTTCTGGCGGCCAGGATCTATTACGACAAAGGCAATGCCGATGCGTCAAAGGCCGCACTAAGCTGGGTTGCCGACAAGGCTTCCGATGAAGGCTACCAATCCATCGCCAAACTGCGCCTGGCCGGCATGCTGATGGAAACCAAGGCCTACGACGAAGCCCTGAAGCTGGTGTCGGGTTCTTTCCCCAAGGATTTTGCGGCCCTGGCTGCCGACCGGCGAGGCGACATCCTGGTGGCGCAAGGCAAGAAAAATGAAGCCAAGGCAGAATACGAAAAAGCCTACAAGGGCCTTGACGAGCGAGCCGAATACCGGCGCTTGGTCGAGATCAAACTCAATGCCCTGGGCGTGGACCCTGCCGCCACGAGCAATGTAGCCGCAGCTGCCACCGATGCAGGGGTTAAAAAATGATTTTCAAGCCTTTTAACCCGCTGGCATCCGTCCTGCGTGCACCGCTAGCTATTGTTTTTGTAGCGACCTTGTCTGGCTGCTCGGCCTTTTCGTTCTTCAGCAGCCCGAGCAAACCGCAAGCTCCCACGCTGCAGGCCGTCAGCGGCGTGGTGTCTGCCAGACAGGCCTGGGTCAGCCGGATTGGGCCCGTGACTTTTCCGCTCGATGTCAATGTCTCGGGCAGCACGGTGTTTGTCGCGGGCAATGATGGCTCCGTCGCCGCACTCGATGCGCGCACCGGTGGGGATGTGTGGCGCATGACAGTTGGCGGACCGATTGCCGCGGGCGTGGGCAGCGACGGAAAAATCGCCGCCGTGGTGACCCAGGCCAATGAAGTCGTCGCAATTCAGGATGGTCGCGAGATCTGGCGCCAGAAACTCAGCGCCCAAGCTTATACCTCGCCATTCGTCGCCGGTGGACGGGTCTTTGTATTGGCCGCCGACAGGTCGGTCAATGCTTTTGATGGCCAGACCGGCCGCAAGCTGTGGACGCAGCAGCGGCCTACCGAACCCCTGGTGCTGCGGCAATCGGGCGTGATCCTGGCGGTGGGCGACACGCTGGTGGTTGGCCTGGCTGGCCGGCTGGCTGGCCTGAACCCCCTGAACGGCAGCATTCGCTGGGAGTCACCGATTGCTTCGCCGCGGGGCATCAATGACGTGGAACGCCTGGTCGACCTGGTGGGCCGCGTCAGCCGGGAAGGCGACATCGTGTGCGCACGCGCGTTCCAGGCCAGTGTTGGCTGCGTCAACACCGCACGCGGTAATTTGCTGTGGACAAAACCTGCCAACGGCGCGCAGGGCATTCATGGCGATGACCGTTTCCTGTTTGGCACAGAATCCGACGGTGTTGTGCTGGCGTGGCGGCGTACGGATGGGGAGCGCGCCTGGACAACGGACAACCTGCGCTACCGCCACCTGACGGCGCCGCTGGTGGTCGGGCGCTCGGTTGCCATCGGCGACTCCACTGGTTTTGTTCATCTGCTCTCGCGTGAAGACGGTTCCGCGCTGAACCGGCTCACGACAGACGGTTCCGCCATCGCGGCGGCGCCCACGCTGGCCGGCAATACCCTGATTGCGGTGACCCGCAACGGCGGTGTGTACGGCTTTGTACCTGAATGACCTATTGGCACGGCAACCGGAAATATCAAAACATGAAAACGCGTATTCCCGCCCATGGCGGCGTTGCAATCCTTGTGAAGGCGCTTGGCCTTCACTGCGGCCTGCGCCTTGCCCTGGACGCGAATCCATCGTTTCCACTGGGTTTCGCTAGTTCCGGTTGCCGCGCCAAGTCGCATGAAATGCTTCGATGAAACCTGTTATCGCCCTGGTGGGCCGCCCCAATGTAGGCAAGTCGACGCTTTTTAACCGGCTTACCAAGACGCGCGATGCCATCGTTGCCGACTTTGCCGGCCTGACCCGCGACCGTCACTACGGCAACGGAAAACTCGGCTCGCACGAATACATCGTGATCGATACCGGTGGTTTCGAGCCTGACGCGCAAAGCGGCATCTACAAGGAGATGGCCAAACAAACCCGGCAGGCCGTGGCCGAGGCCGATGTCGTGGTGTTTGTGGTCGATGCCCGCGCCGGAGTCAATGCGCAGGACCACGACATTGCAAAATACCTTCGCAAGCTGGGCAAACCGGCCCTGCTGACCGCCAACAAGGCCGAAGGCATGACCGAAGGCGTGCAGCTTTCCGAGTTTTTTGAGCTGGGCCTGGGCGAGGTGCTGGCGGTTTCGGCCGCACACGGCCAGGGCATGCGCACGCTGGTTGACACTGCACTGGCCTTGCTCAATCTTCCGGAAGCCGGTGAAGAAGCCGAGCCGCAAGACCCGTCCGTGATCCGGCTTGCCGTGGCCGGCCGGCCCAATGTGGGCAAGTCGACGCTCATCAATACCTGGCTGGGTGAGGAGCGCCTGGTGGCGTTTGACCTTCCCGGCACCACGCGCGATGCGATTTCGGTGCCGTTTGAGCGCGCCGGGCAGAAGTTCGAGCTGATCGATACGGCTGGCTTGCGGCGCAAGGGCAAGGTGTTCGAGGCGATCGAGAAATTCTCCGTCGTCAAGACCCTGCAGGCGATTGAAAACTCCAATGTGGTGTTGCTGCTGCTGGACGCGACGCAGGGTGTCACCGACCAGGACGCCCATATTGCCGGCTACATTCTGGAAAGCGGCCGTGCTGTGGTGCTGGCCGTCAACAAGTGGGACGCGGTTGACAGCTACCAGCGCGAAACGCTGGCCCGCTCCATAGAAACCCGGCTGTCCTTCCTGAAGTTCGCCTCCATTCACCAGATTTCGGCCATCAAGCGCCAGGGTTTGGCGCCGGTCTGGAAATCCATCATCCAGGCGCATGCGTCGGCCAACCGCAAGATGTCCACGCCGGTCCTGACCCGACTGCTGCTGGAAGCCGTGCAATTCCAGCAGCCCCAGCGCTCGGGCGTTTTCCGTCCCAAGCTGCGTTATGCGCACCAGGGCGGCATGAATCCACCCATCATCATCATCCATGGCAACTCCCTGGAGCATGTCAGCGAGTCGTATAAACGTTACCTTGAAGGGCGCTTTCGCAAGGAGTTCGACCTCACGGGCACGCCCATGCGCATCCAGATGAAAACCTCGCACAACCCCTTTACAGACAAGGAATCGAATTAAACCTACGTTGATGGCAGGTTTGCTGTGATAAGGTGTAGTTCTCTTAACTCTTGAACACGGAAAATATCGTGAGCAATAACAAAGGTCAGTTACTCCAGGACCCGTTTCTCAATACCTTGCGTAGAGAGCACGTTCCTGTTTCAATTTATCTCGTCAACGGGATTAAATTGCAGGGCCAGATCGAGTCTTTCGATCAATATGTCGTCCTGCTGCGCAACACGGTGACCCAGATGGTGTACAAACACGCCATTTCGACCATCGTCCCGGGGCGCGCTGTGAATTTCGCCGCAGCAGATTCCGAAGAAAGCCCAGCCAGCTGAGTTCCGACGACTTCTCCGGCCGGGCCAGCCCGCGTGTTGGTCCACTGGCCATTCTGGTCGGGGTTGATCTGGGCTTCCCCAATTTCGACCACAGCCTTGAAGAGCTTGGCCTGCTGGCCCAGACCGCAGGCCTGCAACCCGTTGAGCGTGTCACCTGCAAACGGCGGGCGCCCGACGCGGCACTGTTTATCGGCAGCGGAAAGGCCGATGAAATCAAGATGCTGGCCCAGCAGGTCGGCGCAACGGAAATCCTGTTCGACCAGGCCCTCAGCCCGGCCCAGCAGCGCAATCTTGAGCGTCACCTGGAGTTGCCGGTCAATGACCGGACCCTGCTGATCCTGGAAATCTTTGCCCAGCGGGCGCGCAGCCACGAGGGCAAACTTCAGGTGGAACTGGCGCGCCTGCAATATCTGTCCACCCGCCTGGTTCGGCGCTGGTCCCACCTGGAGCGCCAGACCGGCGGTGCCGGTGTGCGCGGCGGCCCGGGTGAAAAGCAGATCGAGCTGGATAAACGCATGATTGGCGAGGCCATCAAGCGCACCAAGGAGCGTTTGACCAAGGTCAAAAAGCAGCGCCAAACCCAGCGGCGCCAGCGCGAGCGCCGCAATTCCTTCACCATCTCGCTGGTCGGCTACACCAATGCGGGCAAGTCAACCTTGTTCAATGCCCTGGTCAAGGCGCGCGCCTATGCGGCCGATCAGCTGTTTGCCACGCTGGATACCACAACGAGGCAGCTCTACCTCGGCGATGCGCACCGCTCGGTGTCCCTGTCGGACACGGTCGGTTTTATCCGGGACCTGCCGCACGGGCTGGTCGATGCCTTTGCCGCCACCTTGCAGGAAGCCGCCGATGCGGATTTGCTGTTGCACGTGGTCGATGGCGCCAACCCCAACCATCTTGAGCAGATCGAACAGGTGCAGCGCGTGCTCGACGAGATAGGGGCCGCGGATGTGCCGCAAATCCTGGTGTTCAACAAGCTCGATGCCCTTGAAAAATCCCGCTGGCCGCTGCATCTGAGCGACATGTTTGAAATCAAGGACGCCTTTTCTGATTCGGCGACGCGGGTTGACCGGGTTTTTGTCAGTGCGCAAACAGGCGACGGCCTGCCCCTGCTGCGCCAGCTTCTTGTCAAGCATGCCATCGCAGCACCTGCCGAAGATACCCCGCAGACATCTGAGGTCGTTCTCTGATCAGCCGGCTGAATTAGGCACAATGTCGAAGTAATGAAAAAAGCGAGCTTGATCCCATGAACCTGAATCCTGCGCTGCAGACCCTGGTAACTTTGCCTGGTCGTTTGAAACAACGCGCCCTGGGCATGTTTAACCTGAACGATCCCCGCTGGGGCCGTGATGATGACAAGTCCGCACCCGACGAGTCCAGGCCGGCATCCGGCCCGGAAAAGGGTCAGCAGCCTTCGCAGCCCGACAGGCGCCCGCAGGGGCAGGGCCCCAACCAGGGCCCGCCCGACCTTGATGAACTCTGGCGTGACTTCAACCGCAAGCTTGGCGGCCTGTTTGGCGGCAACAAGAATGCAGGTGCGCGTGGCCGCACCGGTGGTAATGGTGGTGGCGGCGGCAATGGCGGTGGGTTCCAGCCCGACATGAAAAGCGCCGGCCTGGGTGTTGGCCTGATCGCCGGCGTTGCCGTGCTGATCTGGCTGGGTACAGGCTTTTTCATCGTGCAGGAGGGCCAGCAGGCCGTCATCACCCAATTTGGCAAATACAACTCGACGGTGGGTGCCGGTTTTAACTGGCGCCTGCCTTACCCCATCCAGCGCCATGAACTGGTTGTGGTGACACAAATCCGCTCAGTGGATGTGGGGCGCGACAGCGTGATCAAGGCCACCGGCCTGCGCGAGTCGGCAATGCTGACCGAAGACGAAAACATTGTTGAAATCAAGTTCGCCGTGCAATATCGCCTGAACGACGCGCGTGCCTACCTGTTTGAAAGCAAGGACCCCGCCAATGCGGTGGTGCAGGCCGCCGAAACCGCCGTGCGTGAAGTGGTCGGCAAGATGAAGATGGACTCGGCGCTGGCCGAGGAGCGCGACCAGATAGCGCCGCGCGTGCGGGCACTGATGCAGACCATTCTTGACCGCTACAAGGTCGGTGTCGAGGTGGTGGGCATCAATCTCCAGCAGAGCGGCGTTCGTCCGCCCGAGCAGGTGCAGGCCGCGTTCGATGACGTGCTCAAGGCCGGCCAGGAACGTGAGCGCTCCAAGAATGAAGCCCAGGCCTACGCCAATGACGTGATCCCGCGCGCGGTGGGTTCAGCTTCGCGCCTGAAGGAAGAGTCCGACGCCTACAAGGCGCGTATCGTGGCTCAGGCCCAGGGTGATGCGCAGCGTTTCCGTTCGGTGCTGACGGAGTACCAGAAGGCTCCGCAGGTCACGCGTGACCGCATGTACATCGACACCATGCAGCAGGTCTACACCAACGTCACCAAGGTTCTGGTCGAGTCGCGCCAGGGCTCCAACCTGCTGTACCTGCCGCTGGACAAGATCATGCAGATGACGGGGCAGGGCGCCGCGGCTGCGCCGGCCGATGCCGCGCCGGGCGCTGCTCCTGCGACGCCGGTGCTGCCGGCACCTTCGATCATCGACCCCCGTGCCCGTGATGCTTCCCGCACACGCGACCGCGATACACGCTAAGGAAGACAAAAGTGAATAGAGTTGGATTTATCGCGTCGTCGCTGCTGGTGGTCCTGGCGCTGCTCAGTTCCATGCTGTTTGTCGTGGACCAGCGCCAGTTCGGTGTTGTCTATGCCTTGGGGCAGATCAAGGATGTGGTGACCGAACCCGGCCTGCATTTCAAGCTGCCGCCGCCATTCCAGAATGTGTCCTATATCGACAAACGCCTGTTGACGCTGGACAGCGTTGATGCCGAGCCCATGCTCACGGCTGAAAAGCAGCGTGTGGTGATTGACTGGTATGTCCGCTGGCGCGTGACGCAGCCCACCGACTACATCCGCAACGTCGGGCTGGACGAAAAAGCCGGTGCCAACCAGCTGAACCGGGTGGTGCGCAATGCTTTCCAGGAAGAAATCAACAAACGCACGGTCAAGGACCTGCTGTCTTCAAAACGCGAAGCGCTGATGGCCGACGTCAAGCGTGAGGTGCTGCAGGCGGTGCAGGGCAGCAAGCCCTGGGGCGTCGATGTGGTCGACGTGCGCATCACGCGTGTGGACTATGTGGAAGCCATCACCGACTCCGTCTACAAGCGCATGGTGGCCGAGCGCCAGCGCGTGGCCAACGAGTTGCGCTCTACTGGCGCTGCCGAGGGCGAAAAAATCCGCGCTGATGCAGACCGGCAGCGCGAGGTCACCATCGCCAATGCCTACCGCGATGCACAGAAGATCAAGGGTGAGGGCGATGCCGAAGCCGCCCGCACTTACGCCGAATCGTTTGGCCGTGATCCGCAGTTCGCCCAGTTTTACCGCAGCCTGGATGCCTACAAGGCCAGCTTCAACAAAAAGAGCGACGTGATGGTTCTCGACCCTTCATCGGACTTTTTCAAGGCCATGCGTGGCTCGGGTGCGGGCGCTGCGCCCGCAACTGGCAAAAAGTAAGTTCCAGACGTGGACGGCAACAGCCTCTGGCTGGCACTGGCTTTCATGCTGGTGCTGGAAGGCCTGTTGCCTTTTCTGTCGCCCATGGGCTGGCGCCGGATGTTCGAGCAGATCCTCAAGATGAGTGATGGCCAGATCCGGTTTTTCGGGCTCTGCAGCATTGCGCTGGGACTGGCGGGCGTCATCCTGTGGTACCTGATGCGGTGATATCTGCATCGCCGCAAGCGCATTAATCAAACCCCAAAAGGGCCGTGAAAGGCCCTCAGGACAGGCAATCGGCAACCGTATTTGGGCTCGCCTGCTGTATCCGGCCGGGTGCGGCCCAAAAACAGCGCCCAAGCCCGGTAAAATCCTGTTTTTAACAGATCACCTTAAATACATGCCCGCCTGGTCGTCATCATGGCAATTGCCGGATCAAATTGCCGATGTCCTGCCCTCCGAGGCGCGTCATATCGAAGAGCTTCGCCGCCTGTTGCTCGACACCGCCCGCAGCTATGGCTACGAGCTTGTCATGCCGCCGCTGATGGAGCATCTGGAATCCCTGCTCACCGGCACCGGTGAGGCGCTTGGCCTGCAAACCTTCAAGCTGGTCGACCAGCTCTCCGGCCGTACGCTGGGCCTGCGCGCCGACACCACGCCGCAGGTCGCCCGCATAGACGCGCATTTGCTCAATCGCAGCGGGGTCGCCCGCCTTTGTTACTGCGGCCCGGTGGTGCATACCCGCGCCGACCGTCCGCATGCAACGCGCGAGCCACTGCAGTTCGGCGCCGAGATCTACGGCCACGCCGGGCTGGAGGCCGACCTGGAAGCGCAGATGCTGGCGCTGCAAGGCCTGCGGGCCTCCGGCGTAACCGGGCTGGCCGTGGACATGGCGGATGTGCGCATCGTCAACAGCCTGCTGGCCGGTGCCACTCTGGATGCCGCATCGCTTGCACGCATCCATGCCGCATTGGCGGCCAAGGACGCGAGCGAACTGGACAGCCTGAGCGCCGGGCTCAAGGATGGCATTTCCACAGCGGCGCGCGCCGGGCTCAGGGCGCTGCTCCAGCTGTACGGCGATGCCGGGGTGCTGGCTGAGGCCGAAAAAGCCCTGCCGCCCTTGCCGGGCGTGCGCGAGGCGCTACAAAATTTGAAGTGGTTGGCAAGCCGGACAGCGGCCGGTGGCGATGTCAGGGTCAGCTTTGACCTGGCCGACCTGCGCGGATACGCCTATTACAGCGGCATACGTTTTGCCATTTACGGGCAGGGCGCGGAACTGGCGCGCGGTGGCCGCTACGACGAGGTTGGCGCGGTGTTTGGCCGCAACCGGCCGGCAGCGGGCTTCAGCCTGGACCTGAAGGAACTGGTCAGCGTTTTGCCGCCACGTCCGCTCAAGGCCGCCATTCGCGCTTCCTGGGGCGAGGCCGAAGGTCTGAGCGCCGCCATCGCCCGCCTGCGCGCCAGCGGCGAGACCGTGGCTTGTGTGCTGCCAGGCCATGAGCATGAGGTCAATGAGTTTGATTGCGACCGCGAACTGGCCCATGTGGCCGGTCAATGGGTGGTCCAGCCCCTGAAGAAAGCCGCATGACGGGGCAACCCGCTTCCGGCTTTTATCCCACGAACCCTTAACGAGAACTGAAGATGACAAACAAACAAACCGCTACCGCGGGCCGCAACGTCGTGGTCGTGGGCACCCAATGGGGCGATGAAGGCAAGGGCAAGCTGGTCGACTGGCTGACCGAGCTGTCCCAGGGCGTGGTCCGCTTCCAGGGCGGCCACAATGCCGGCCACACGCTGGTCATCAACGGCGTCAAGACCGCCTTGCACCTGATCCCCAGCGGCATCATGCGTCCCGGCGTCAAGTGTTACATCGGCAACGGCGTGGTGCTGTCGGCCGGCAAGCTGTTCGAGGAAATCGAAGGGCTGGAAAAGGCCGGCGTGGAAGTCCGCTCGCGCCTGCGCATCAGCGAGGCCTGCCCGCTGATTTTGCCGTTTCATGCAGCGCTCGATATTGCCCGCGAAACCTTCCGCGAAAAGGGCGGTACCACCAAGATCGGCACCACGGGCCGCGGCATAGGCCCGGCTTACGAAGACAAGATCGCCCGCCGCGCCCTGCGTGTGCAGGATTTGAAATACCCCGAGCGTTTTGCCGCCAAACTGCGCGAGCTGCTGGACCTGCACAACTTTGTGCTGACCGGCTACCTCAATGCACCGGCGGTTGACTTTGACACTGTCTACAACGAGGCCATGCGCCACGCCGAGCTGCTCAAGCCCATGATGGCCGACGTGTCACGCGAACTCAACGACGCACACAAGGCCGGCGCCAACCTGCTGTTTGAAGGCGCGCAAGGCACCTTGCTCGACGTGGACCACGGCACCTACCCCTATGTGACGTCGAGCAACTGCGTCGCTGGCAACGCGGCCGCGGGTTCGGGCGTTGGCCCGGGCATGCTGCACTACATCCTGGGCATCACCAAGGCCTATTGCACACGCGTAGGCGGCGGTCCTTTCCCGACCGAGCTGGACTGGGAAACGCCTGGTACGCCCGGCTACCACATGAGCACGGTCGGCGCTGAAAAAGGCGTGACCACCGGGCGCAGCCGCCGTTGTGGCTGGTTTGACGCGGCGCTGCTCAAGCGTTCCGCCCAGGTCAACGGCCTGACCGGCCTGTGCATCACCAAGCTCGATGTGCTGGACGGCCTCGACAAGCTGCTGCTGTGCACCGGTTACGAGCTCGACGGCGAGGTCACCGACATTTTGCCGATGGGCGCCGATGACATAGAGCGCTGCAAGCCGGTTTACGAAACACTTGAAGGCTGGAGCGACAGCACGGTGGGCGTGACCGACTACGCCAAGCTGCCGGTCAATGCGCGCCTGTACCTGCAGCGCATCGAGCAGGTGACCGGCGTGCCTATCGCCATGGTTTCGACCAGCCCGGACCGCGACCACACCATCATGCTGCAGCATCCCTACCTCGCCGAATAAGGCCATTTTCATGCATCAAACTGGCCTGTAGCCATCATGCAGCAAGCGCAAGCAGCTATTAATTCAGGAGCATCCCTATGTTGACCGAAGACGGCAAACATCTTTACGTCAGCTACGACGAATACCACAACCTGATTGAAAAACTGGCGATCAAGATCCACCAGTCCGATTGGCAGTTCGACACCATCCTGTGCCTGGCGCGCGGTGGCATGCGGCCCGGTGACATCCTCTCGCGCATTTTCGACAAGCCGCTGGCCATCATGTCGACCAGCTCCTATCGGGCGGATTCCGGCATGACGCAGGGCAACCTCGATATCGCCCGCTTCATCACCACGCCCAAGGGCGAAATCGCCGGCAAGGTGCTGCTGGTCGACGATCTGGCCGATTCGGGCCACACACTCAATGCGGTGATCCATCAGCTGCGCAACAACTACCAGCCGATCACCGAGCTGCGCAGCGCCGTGATCTGGACCAAGGGTGTGTCGACTTTCCAGCCGGATTATTCGGTGGAGTTGCTGCCGACCAACCCCTGGATTCACCAGCCTTTTGAAGGCTATGACTCCTTATCTCCGGCACAGCTAATGGCCAAGTGGAAGATATAAGCCCCCACGCTTTTCACTGCGTGTAATGCGCTGCCCCCCGAGGGGGCGCATTTTTCCTAGGGGCGGCCCGTCGGAAAAACACAGTCCCAACGGTCGCTCACACCGCGCAAGCTCCCTTCCCCCCGAGGGGGCCGCTGCGCCTGCGGCCCGGCAAAGCCGGTTCCGCGGCCCCTGCTTGAATGAGCACGGCCTCTGCTTTTATGCAGCAGCCCTTCAGTGCTCAAGGCTTGCCGTTAACATGCGGGCATGAGCGATTCATCCAAGCATCTTTCCACCGACCTGATTCATCACTCCTACAAGCCGCCGGCCGGTTTTGAGGCCGTCCCACCGGCGGTTCACAAAGCCTCGACGGTGATCTTTCCCAGCGTGGCCGCCTTGCGCGCCAGGGACTGGAAACACAAGACCGGTTACACCTACGGGCTGCACGGCACGCCCACCACGTTCATGCTGGAAGAGCGCATCGCCACGCTCGAAGGCGGCAAGTTCTGCACCCTGGTGCCCAGCGGCCTGGCGGCGGTTGTGCTGGTCGGCATGGCTTTGCTCCGGGCCGGCGACGAGGTGCTGATTCCCGACAACGCCTACGGCCCGAGCAAGGCCTTTGCGCAGGGCGAGCTGGCGGCCTGGGGCATTACCCACCGCATGTACGACCCCATGGACCCGGCTGACCTGGCGGCCAAACTGGGCCCCAAAACCCGGCTGGTCTGGCTGGAAGCGCCAGGCTCCATCACGCTCGAATTTCCCGACCTGCCCGGGCTGGTGGCCGTGGTCAAGGCGCATCCGCAGGCACACGCGCAGGGCATTGTCACGGCGCTGGACAACACCTGGGGTGCGGGCATTGCGCTCAGGGCTTTTGACCTGGGTATAGACATCTCGGCGCAGGCCCTGACCAAATACCCCAGCGGCGGCGCCGATGTGCTGATGGGCTCGGTGGTGACCAACAGCGAGTCGCTGCACCATTTGATGCACTTTTGTCATATGCGTGTGGGCTTTGGCGTGGCCGGCAATGATGCCGAGCTGGTCTTGCGCGGGCTGAACTCCATGGCGCTGCGCTATGCCGCGCAGGACAGCGCCACGCGCACGCTGGCCAGTTGGCTGCAGGGCCAGCCGCAGGTCACTGCGGTGCTGCATCCGGCGCTGGCCGGTTCACCCGGCCACGAGGCGTGGAAACGCGACTGCAGCGCGGCGGCCTGTTTGATGAGCGTGGTCTTCAAGCCGGAGTACAGCCAGCAGCAGGTTGACCGCTTCTGCGACAGCCTCAAGCTGTTCAAGCTGGGCTACAGCTGGGCCGGACCCATGAGCCTGTGCGCGCCCTACGACATCCCCTCCCTGCGCACGGCGCCGTGGCCGTACAAGGGCGGTCTGGTGCGTTTTTCCGTGGGCCTGGAGGCCGTGCCGGATTTACAGGCCGACCTTGCGCAGGCGCTCGCAGCGATGCAGTACAGTAAGGGCTAAATATTCATGAAAGCACTCTAGTGGCCACTCCCAATTATTCCTACGAAAAACGCCAGAAAGAGCTCGCCAAAAAGCGCAAAAAAGAAGAAAAACTCAAGCGCAAGGCTGAGGGCAAACCGGACGAGCCCGACGATGCCAATGAAGACGGCAGCGGCGTTGACGCGCCGGACGGCCAGCCCGGCACGCCACCGGCCGATCCTGCCGCCTGATCCTCGCCATACCGCCATTCTTGCAATGAATTAGGCCTTGGCCCCCCGGTCCACAAGCGCAGCCAGCTATAGTTTTAATAGCGAATCGAGCACCAAAAAAGCCCCTGAAAACAGCAGATGCTGGTTTCAGGGGCTTTTTGTTTTGCGCTGCGATCTGATCAGGTATCAGCTGGAGGCCAGGCTTTGCGCCAGCGCCTGCATGGCTTCAAGGCTGCGGTTTTGCGGCCGCAGCACGGTGGCTTGCGGGTACTGGTCAAAGTTGCGTTTGATCGACTGCAGGTACACGGGATCGTAGTGCTTGACGAGCAGTTCCCGCACCACGCCGGCCACATCGCCGCTGCGCGAACGCGCCTGCCAGTCCCGCACCGTTTCTTTGCCGCGTGCCTGGACCAGGGCTTCCAGGCGCTCGCAAAAGAGATCGATATCGCGGACAAAAAAGTCGTAATCCTCCAGCAGCAGCGCGACGCGCTCGTCTTCTGACAGATCGAGCTGCAGGCAGGGCGCGCTGCGCATGGCGATGATCAGTCCTTCGGGAATTGCCACGTTGCCGACTTTTTTGCTTTCGCTCTCGATGTAAACCGGCCGCGCCGGATCAAAACCGCGCAAGGCCGCCCAGATCAGGCGGTCAAAAGCCTTCTGGGTCGGCTGGGCCAGGCCGGGAATCATGCCCAGCACCGAGCTGCGGTGATTGGCCAGGGCTTCAAGGTCCAGCACCTGCGCACCCTGGGCCTGCAGCGCCTGCAGCAAGCGGGTCTTGCCCGAGCCCGTGGTGCCGCAAATGACGCGGTAGCTGTACCTGGCAGCCAGTTGCGTCAGGTCGGCCACCAGGGCGGCCCTGAAGGCCTTGTAACCGCCCTCGATGATCGTCACGTTGAAGCCGATCTGGTCCAGGATCAGCGCCAGCGAGCCGCTGCGCTTGCCGCCGCGCCAGCAGTACACCAGCGGCTGCCATTCCCGGGGTTTGTCCAGCACCTCGCGGCGGATGTGCCCGGCGATGTTGTTGGCGACCATGGAGGCGCCGAGCTTGCGCGCTTCAAACGCGCTGATCTGCTTGTAGTGCGTGCCGACGATGCTGCGCTCCTCGTCGTTCAGGCTGGGCCAGTTGAGGGCGCCGGGCAGGTGGTCCTCGGCGTATTCGCCCTCGCTGCGCGCGTCTATCACGCTGGAAAAATCACCCAGTCTGAGCAGGGCATCCGCGGCTGAAATATGTGCAAGGCTCACTTGATAAGTTTCTTCAGTTCAGGCCAGACATTGGCCAGCATTTTTGGTTGCGATTGTTCGTTGGGGTGTATGCGGTCGGCCTGGAAGTGGGCGGCCGAGTCGTCCACATCGGCAATGCCCTTGAGGAAAAACGGCACCAGCGCCACTTTTTCCGCCCTGGCCACCTTGCCAAACAGGCCTGAGAAAGTCGCTGCATAGGCGCCGCCGTAGTTGGGCGGCACCTGCATGCCGACCAGCAACACTTTTGCGCCGGCTTTTTTTGCAGCCTGTGTCATGGCTGTCAGGTTGTTTTCGGTCATGTCCAGCGGCAGGCCGCGCAGGGCATCGTTGCCGCCCAGCTCGATCACCACCACGCCGGGTTTGTGCTGGGCCAGCAGGGACGCCAGGCGCGAACGGCCGCCCGAGCTGGTGTCGCCGCTGATGCTGGCGTTGACGACCCTGGCAGACTTTTTCTCCTGGACGATCTGTTTTTCAAGCAGGGGCACCCAGCCGGTGCCGCGCTTGAGGCCGTATTCGGCGCTCAGCGAATCGCCGACCACCAGCACGGTGTCCAGGCCGGCAGCTTTTGCCGCTGAGGCCGTTTGCGCCCAATTCAGGGCCGGAAGCGCCAGCAGGCCCGCGGCCAGCAGCATCGCCAGGGGTCTTGGCGCTAGTGCCCGCAGCGTGGCCGCAGGCTTGGTAAAGTCGCGGGGACTGATTTTCCAGTTTCCTGATAAGGCTGACATGTCTGAACCTGCGGTTTCTTTAAAGCGTTCGAATGATTTGAATGGTTCGGCGGGTGGCAGGTCTTCAATTATTTCCGTTGAGCGTGTTTTCAAGTCGGTCACCGACTCGACCGGCACATTGAGCATTTTGCGCGATATTGATTTTGCGCTGGCGCCAAGGGAGACTGCCGCCATTGTCGGTGCTTCGGGCTCGGGAAAAAGCACCTTGCTGTCCATCATTGCCGGGCTGGACACGCCGACGCAGGGCACGGTCCAGCTGGCCGGCCAGGACATCTTTGCCATGAGCGAAGACGACCGCGCTGCGCTGCGCGCGCAAAAAATCGGCTTTGTCTTCCAGAGTTTCCAGTTGATGGGCAATTTGTCGGCGCTTGAAAACGTCATGCTGCCGCTGGAGTTGTCGGGTGCGGCCAATGCGCGGGCGCAGGCGGCCGAAATGCTCAAGCGCGTCGGGCTGGGCGAGCGCCTGGGTCACTACCCCAAGGTGCTGTCCGGTGGCGAGCAGCAGCGTGTGGCACTGGCCCGGGCCTTTGTGGTGCAGCCCGCCGTGCTGCTGGCCGACGAGCCCACCGGCAGCCTGGACTTTGCCACCGGCGAAAAAATCATGGCGCTGATGTTCGAGCTCAACCAGGAGCTGGGCACCACGCTGGTCCTGGTCACGCATGACCGGGCGATTGCCTCGCGCTGCGAAAGGCGCATCACCATCGAAGCCGGGCAGCTGGTTCCGGATTGAGCACCAAAAGTGCCTTAAGCCCAAAAGGGGTATACGCATTTAGCTATCAATAAGATAGCGTTTACTGGATTTTCTGCACCGCTGCCAGCAGCTTGACGCGGTCTGCAGGGCGGTCTACATGGCCGGCCAGGGCTTGCCGCAGCGCTTCCAGCGAGCTGTGTCTTGCGGCTTCCTTTTTGACAATCATTTTGGCCAGCGGCCCTATGAACTGGCTCAGCGCCCGTTCCAGCTGCTGCAACTGCCCGGCGCTGAAATCGGGTGTGGACAGCGGCAGGGACATGGGCCCCGAGTGTCCGCCGGCCCACTGCTCGGCATGGGCGTGCGGGCGGCTGAATGCATTGCCGGCGACAGGCTGGCTGTTGCTGTTGGTATGGGACGGCGGCTGGGTTTTGTGGCTTTTGGCCTGGGCAAACAGTTCGCGCGCGCCCGGGTCGGGGATGGACACCGACAGCAGCTCGCGCAGGCCACGGGCACTGACCGTGCGTAACCTGGCTTTTTTGACCAGCACCTTTGCCAGCGGGCCGATCAGCCTGGCCAGTTCGGCTTCGATCTCGGCGCTTGCCTCGGGTGTGAGCGAGGCCAGCGCCGCATACGATGCCGTGTTTTCAAACGCGCTGGTGGCGGCGATGGGCGGCCGGGCCGGCGCGGACTGCGGGTCCAGCACGGCATAGATGTCGTGCGAGCGCATGTGTTTGTCCAGGTGCGCGCCTAGCGGGCTGAACAGGTTGGCGGCCAGGTCGGTGATGCGCGAGACCACGTCGTAATAGGCCCGCGAGACCACAATCTGGTTGGCCTGCGCGAAGTCCATGATGCGCTGCGCCACGTTGATGCCGTCGCCCACCACACTGACGCGCCTGTTGATGTCAAACACCATGCGGATGGGCCCCAGGTGCAGGCCTGTGCGCACCGAAAGCGCCCGCCCGTATTTTTGCAGCAGCAAACCGCGCAGCAACAGCGCCGATTGCAGGGCTTCTTCAGGGTCGCCGAGAAAGCAGACCGCCGCGCCGTCGCCGGTGTCCATGACGATGCGTGACGACTCCAGCAGACCCTTGAGCGCCTTGTGGATCAGCTCGTTGAAGCGCGCCTTGGCCGCGGCCTGCTGCTCCGTGGAGTAGCTCGGGTAAACCACCAGCTCCAGGAACAGGATGGTGCCCAGCACGTTTTTGTGCAGTACCTCGGCCTGGTTTTTCGGGATGGCTGGCGCGCCGGCGGCAAAGGCCGGTACGTCACTCTGGGTGCGGGTGTTGTCACGCGCCTGCTGCGTGCCCGGCGGCAACTGCGCGCGGGCACTTTCCGAGCTGACCAGCGCCATGCGGAATTCGGCCACGCTTTGCGGGCGCCCGGCTTCGTCCGGATGCATCGCCCAGTCGATGGCCTTGAGCAATGCCTCGCCAAAAGCCGGGTGGCCGGCCTGGACGGCCCCGGGCATGCTGTCGTGCTTGACGCGCGATGCGGACTCCATGGGTTTATGCCCCGTGGTGATCCAGTACATGACGGCGCCCAGCGAGTAGATATCGGTCCACGGCCCCTGGTTGCCGTGGCTGTGGTATTGCTCAAAGGGCGCAAAACCCGGGCTGACGATGCTGGTCATGTCCCGGTCGGCGGCGACCCGGCGGGCCGCGCCAAAATCAAGCAGCACCGGCGAGCCGTCCGCGCGTATGTAGATGTTGTCGGGCTTGATGTCGCGGTGCAGGAAATTCATCTTGTGCACCGCTTCCAGACCGTCCATCAGCGGGTAAATCAGCTGGAGCAGCGATTTCTGGCCAAGCCCTTGCTGCTGCGTCAGCCAGCGTTTGAGCGGGTCGCCGGACTCGTACTCCATGACGATGTAGGCCGTGCCGTTTTCCCTGAAGTAACGCAGCACCCGGGCGATGTTGGGGTGGCGAAACGAGGCCAGGGCGCGTGCCTCCTCCAGGAAACGCTCCAGACCCCAGGTGAACTGGGCAGCACCCTCGGCGGAGCGCACATGCACCTGCTGGCCGGCCGAACGTGTGGCCAGGTCGCGGGGGAAATACTCCTTGAGCGCGACAGGCAGTTCCAGGTTGATATCGTGCGCCAGGTAGGTCAGGCCAAAACCGCCGCCGCCCAGCAGTTTTTCGATACCGTACTCCAGCACCTTGTGCCCGGCGGGCAGGGCAGCCGCATCTGCGGCCGCAGGCGGGCCTGGCTTGCTGCCCAAGGCTGGATCGGTGGGGTCAATCACAAAACACTCAGTCGTCAATCATTTGCATGGCCTTTTCAAGGCTGCGGCGCATGCGGTTGAAGGAACTGCCCAGCACGGCGACCTCGTCGCGGCCGCCGTCGGCAAACTCGGGCACATCAAAGTCCCCGGTGCTGACCTTGTCGGCCGCCTGCGACATCCTGCGGATGGGGCGCACGATGAGCCAGCTCAACATCACGTTGAGCACGACAAAAACCACGGCAAAGACACCGGCCAGAGACAGCATGAAGGTCCTGAAGGCGCGGTCGGCATTGCGGATGGGGATGTCCATGGGTACGGTGACCACTTGCGCACCTATGATTTCATTGTGTTTCCAGCCAAAGCCATTGGCTTCGCCGTACACCTTGATCATGCTGGCCGGCGCATTGGCCGGCACGCTGTGGCACTGCAGGCAGGCGGCGTTGCTGATCTGGATGGGTTTGGCGATGTAGAGCTGGCGCCCGGCGCCGCCGTCGCGCTCCGACACCAGTTCTTTCGATTCAGAGTCCTGGCGGAACTGCCGGACCAGGTCTGCCTCCCAGTCGGTCGCCCGGTTACGCGGGTTGGTCGGGTTGAGCGTGGCTTCCTTGTAGCCGTAGTCGCGGTATTTCCCCTGCAGCTGCCTGAGTGTTTCGGTGGCCGCGTAGGCCGGCACGGTCTGGGGCAAAAAAACCTCCTCAAGCTGTTTGTCCAGGTGCGGCTTGATCTGCTCGACGGTATAGCTGCGCACGGAAAGCGCGGTGTCCATCATCAGGCGTGCATTGCGCAGCACCTCTTCCCTGGCATTGTCCTGAAGCAACTGGCGAGTGATGTAGCCCGCAGCCGCAAAGCCGGCCAGGAACACGACCGCCAGTACCAGATTGAATTTAAGCCTCAAGCCCATAAAACCCCTTAGCCTTCAAGCGATTAACCTTTAGTTACTATTTTAAGGCGGCGCTCAAGGTGGTGCGCTTGCCGGTCATCGCTCCCAAGGCCCCTGCCGTCCGGCGAGGCCGATGCAGTGATAATCCTGCCATGTCTTCTTCTCCCAAAGTGCTTTTTGGCTTCCATGCCGTCGGCGTCCGGCTCAAAACCGCACCAAAGTCCGTTTTTGAGGTTTTTTACGACGTCGCCCGCCGCGACGCCCGCATGCGCCAGTTCATTGATCGGGCGCGGGAAGCAGGCGTTCGCCTGATCGAATCCGATGGTTTGAGACTGGCCAAGATGTGCGGCAGCCATGGCCACCAGGGTGTGGTCGCCCGGGTGGACCCGCTGGCGCAGGTCAAGTCGTTGGACGAACTGCTGGAGCAGCTGGAAGAGGCCGGCACCGCGCAACCGCTGCTGCTGGTGCTGGACGGCGTGACCGACCCGCACAACCTCGGCGCCTGCCTGCGGGTGGCCGACGGCGCAGGCGCGCATGCCGTGATTGCCCCCAAGGACCATGCGGCGGGCATCAATGCCACCGTGGCCAAGGTCGCCAGCGGCGCAGCCGAAACCATGCCGTACTTCATGGTGACCAACCTGGCGCGCACCCTGAATGAGCTGAAAGAACGCAATATCTGGTGCATAGGCACCAGCGACGATGCGGAAAAGACGATTTATGACGTGGACCTGACCGGCCCGGTGGCGCTGGTGCTGGGCGCCGAAGGCGAGGGCATGCGTCAATTGACGCGCAAGACCTGCGACGAACTGGTCAGCATTCCCATGCACGGCGCGGTGGAGAGCCTGAACGTCTCGGTCGCCAGCGGAGTCTGCCTGTACGAGGCGCTGCGCCAGCGGATCTGAGCGGTCAACACTGCAACGAGTGAGACCGGCCAAGGCATTGGACCAGATTAAGGAAAAAACGGGCTCAATGTGCGGGCATTAAATGCTGACAGGGCAAGAGGGGCGTGTTCAGCGATGCGCATCTCTCAGCAGAACCGCTTATCGCCCATGGATAACCGTTTATCTTTCTGTTCAAAGTAAAACATTAAACAAGGTGCACCATGGGTTCAGATGGGTTGTGCAACAGTATCACTGCAGCGCAGGCAGGATTTCCTGGAAAAAATATACAAAGTAGCGAAAATTCTCATCATTAATCTGCTGGTTTTGCACAACCAGGACTTTGAGCATGGACAGACTTGAGGCGAGAAGCGATTATCATTAATAATAAATTTATAAGATTGATTCGACTGCTGAGTCTTGCGTATGAAAAAAAATCATGGATTCACACTGATCGAGTTAATGATTACCGTAGCAATCATCGGCATCCTCGCCGCTGTTGCCTACCCGGCTTATCTGGATCAAATACGCAAAGCCAGGCGGGCCGAAGCGCAAGCCGCATTAATGAATATTGCCGCAAGGCAGCAGCAAATGCTGCTCGACACCCGCAGTTATGCCACTAGCGTTAGTGCGCTAAATGTTACGCTGCCTGGCACCGTGCAACAGGCGTACACAGTTAGTGTGAGCGTCGGTACGGCAACTGTCCCGTCATTTACTGCAACGGCGGCGCCTTCCGGGTCACAAGCCAAAGACAAGTGCGGTGTAATGACTGTGGACCAGACCGGTACCAAGTCGCCCTCAACCTGCTGGTAGGCTTCTCATGAAGCACCTGATTCCACACAAAGCTCAAGGCTTCACACTCCTTGAGTTGATGGTGACAGTGGCGGTGCTGGCGGTTATCAGTGCATTGGCGGCACCGTCGTTCAAGCAACTGCTCGCAGCGCAGCGGGTCCGGGTGTCTGCCTACAACATTGTTTCTGATCTGGTTCTTGCGCGTAGCGAAGCCGTCAAACGAGGTGAGAACGTAACAGTGACACCTACCGCCTCGCAATGGGCCAACGGCTGGAGCGTGAGTGTTGCTTCCACTGCTGAAATCCTCGGTGGCCAGGGAAGTGTTGGAAACGGTGTCCAGTTCACTGCCTCGCCGGCGAGCGTAACTTTCGACAGAAATGGCCGGACCACTGTGGTAGCTGTGGTGCGGTTCGCGTTGACCGATGGGGGCACGCATCCGCGCTGCATCTCGCTGGACCCATCGGGGCGACCCAAAAACGCCAGTACGGTGTGTCCATCATGAGTCATTCGCATGTCCAGCGAGGTGCCGCCATGATGGAGGTGTTGATCGCAATGCTCATCATTGCTTTTGGCATCCTGGGTTTTGTGGGATTGCAGGCACAGACCGCGTTGTCGCAGGTCGAGGGCTACCAGCGATCGCAGGCCCTGATACTTATCAATGACATTTCGGCCCGCATGGCGCTGAATCGAAGCAATGCCGCGGCCTATGTTGCGACCGACATCGGTACAACCAACCCTGGCAACTGCGCGATTGCAGCCACACAGGCCGCCAGGGACCTGTGTGAGTGGAGCCTCCTGATTCAGGGTTCGGCGGAAGTACAGGGTACAGCCAAATTGGGTGCAATGATGGGCGCGCGTGGCTGCATTAGCAGTCCGGCCGCCAATCAATACCTGATCAGTGTTGCCTGGCAGGGTGTCCAGGCGACCGGTGCGCCGGCCAGCACTTGCGGACAGAATGCCTATTCAAGTGAAAACATGCGCAGGGCGGCCACAACCGTCCTGCAGATTGCGACGCTGGCATTATGAACACCCGTTTGCGGCATAGCTCTCTCGCGCAACGGCAATCGTTGCGGGGATTTTCCCTTGTGGAGCTCATGGTCGCATTGGCAATTGGCCTCATCCTGATTGCAGGCCTTGCCACGCTGTTTGCCAACAGCAGCCAGACTGGTAATGAGGTCGACAAAAGCATCCGTCAGATCGAAAACGGGCGTTACGCAGCGGAGCTGCTCAGCGAAAACGTTGGCATTGCGGGCTACTATGGTGAGCTTGTAAGGGATGGGATGACGGTAGCCACACCGTCTCCGGCCACCTTGTGTGCCACGACGATCACATCGCTTGGTTGGGATAATGCTGCATCAACCATTCCGGTCGCGGTGACCGGCTTAACCGCCGCGCAAGCGGCAGCCCTGACGTGCCTGTCAAATTACAAGGCGGGAACGGCCGCACTGGTCCTGCGATATGTGGATACGACTGCAGTTGCACCCGGGGCTTCGACAAATGGAAGTCCCTACCTGCAGACATCCCGCTGCACAACAGACCCCAATGCGACCAAGCTTGTTTTCTCCACCATATCCTCAGACTTCACTTTGCGAGGCCTGAATTGCACGGCGATCAACACTGTGCAACGTTACGTTGTGCGCATTTATTACGTGGCCTCCTGTAATGAGTGCGGCATCGACACTACGCCAACCTTGAAACGCGCAGAACTGGTCGGCAACCAGATGGTGGTGGCGCCATTGGCTGAGGGTATAGAGGAAGTCGCTTTCGATTACGGGTTTGACACCAATAATGACGGTATACCCGACGTCTACCTTGGCGGGCTTAGCGGCGTTGCGGCCGCGGCAGACAATGACTGGAACAATGTTGTGGGTATGCGTCTGCACATGCTGACGCGAACCACTGAAACAAGCCCTGGTTTTGTTGACAGCAAAACCTATGACCTGGGGTTGGCTGGCACGCGTGGACCGTTCAATGATGCTTATAAACGCCGGGCCTATACCGTCACCGTGCGCATCAGCAATGTGGCCGGACCGAGAGAAATACCATGAAACTGAAAAACTCCCAGCAGGGCGCCACGCTGGTGGTGGCCATGATTTTCCTGATTCTGATGAGCTTGTTCGCGGTGACGGCTTTTAAAAATTCGACCGGCAATCTGCGCATCGTCGGCAATATGCAGTCGCGCCAGGAAGCCATTGCCGTGGGGCAAAAAGCCCTGGAGCAGACCATCAGTTCGGCCTACTTCACGACCAATCCTGCCAATGTCGCCGCGACTCCGGTGCAGGTGGATATTGATGGTAACGGGACGGTGGATTACACGGCGACCCTGAATCCGCAGCCGCACTGTTTTCGTACCAAGGCCATCAAAAGTAACGAACTCAATCCGTCGCTTCCGGCCGATCTGGCCTGCATGAAGTCCAGCACCGTCCAGCAGGGCGGGCTGGACATTCCCGACGCAGCCGCCGACGCAGGCAACTCCCTGTGTGCCAACAGCGAGTGGAATATTGGCGCACAGGTCGTGGATTTGCGGTCTGGTACCAAGGTGGTGGTGAACCAGGGCGTCGCCGTTCGGGTGCTTGAAACTGACGCAGCCAACGCCTGCCTCTAGGGGAATGACATGAGCAACTCAATTCGGCAAAAAATCTGCAAGCTTGTGGCTGCTGCAATGGGGCTGATGCTGGCGGTTTCCGCCCATGCACAGTATTCGAGTGACATCGATATTTACAGTGGATCTGCCGCATCCGCCAATGCTCCCAACATCCTGTTTGTGGTGGACAACACCGCCAACTGGAATACTGCTTTTACCAACGAAATAGCGGCGCTGGTCAATACCTTCAACTCCTTGCCGGCCAACAAGTTTCGCGTGGGCATGATGATGTTTACCGAGACAGGCAGCGGTAACTCAGGCAATGATGGCGCTTATGTCCGTTCGGCCGTACGTTTGCTGGATACCAATTACCAGACCAAGCTGGCGGCCCTGCTCAATAGCCTGAACTCCAACGGTGACAAATCCAATGGTGGCAAGGCAGGCCTCACCATGGCCGAGGCCTACTACTACTTCGCCAAACAGGCGCCGTACGCCGGCAACAACAAGGCTAAAACCGACTACGCCGGCAACACTTCCGGTACGACAGCGTCCAACGCTATCTATGCCATTGCCGGAAATGCACTGGCATCAAAATCCGGCTCGCCTTATGTCAGTCCGGTATTGGACGATTGTCAGCGAAATTACATCATTTACATCAGCAATGGCGCGGTTCAGGACAACGCATCTGACACCTCGACGGCTTCCACCATGCTTTCTGCAGCCTACACAGCTCTTGGTATAACGAGGCCGGCAGACATTGCGCTTTTTCCAAGTGGCTCCCAGAGTGGCGTTGCTGACGAGTGGGCGCGGTTCATGAAAAAAGCGCCGCAGAATATCTCCACTTTTACGCTGGATGTGGACAAGGTAACCAACGGTCAGGGGCCGGGTTGGTCGGCGATGCTCAACAGTATGGCGGTCAACAGCGGCGGACAGTATTTTTCTGTCAGTTCCGGCGGAAGCGGGACGGAAATCCTCAATGCCCTGACCGATATATTGAACCAGATCCAGGCGGTCAACAGCGTTTTTTCGTCGGCGAGTTTGCCGGTGAGCGTGAATGCACGGGGTACCTACCTGAACCAGATTTTCATGGGCATGTTCCGCCCCGATGGCGATGCTCATCCGCGCTGGCGCGGTAACCTGAAGCAATACCAGTTTGGCTATAACCCCGCTACTGACACATTGTTTTTGAGCGACAAAAATAACACCCCGGCCATCAGTGGTACCACGGGGTTTATCTCGCCTTCAGCTGTTTCGTACTGGACTGCGCCGAGCAGTTTCTGGGTCAATCAGCAACTCGGAACGCCATTGTCGAGTTCAGACTCGCCAGATGGTGAGGTCGTTGAAAAAGGCGGCGTGGCGCAGCAAATCCGCTCGGTTTACGCTACCGACCAATCGACTCGCAATGTCTTTACCTGTATCGCGTGTGCAGCCAATACCAACCTTGCCAGCAGTACTGCTGCGCAGTTCAAGACCACGAACACGGCGATTACCACCACTAACCTTGGTGTCACTTCCACGGATCGTGACAACCTGATCAATTGGGTAAGAGGCACGGACAACAACAGTCCCACCGACGAGGTTGGGCCCGGTACTCCGACCACTGTGCGCCCGAGCGTGCATGGCGATGTACTGCACTCCCGTCCGGCGGTTGTGAACTATGGAGGATCGACCGGTGTGGTGGTGTTCTATGGCTCCAACGATGGCACGCTACGCGCCGTCAATGGCAACCAGACGGGCAGTACCGCCGGCCAGGAGTTGTGGAGTTTTATACCGGAAGAGCATTTTCCCAAATTAAACCGGTTGCGTGCCAATTCTCCAGAGGTACGGCTGTCCACCACAGTTGTAGGCTCTCCAACCACCTCCCTGACACCCACACCGCGCGACTATTTTGTCGATGGGCCGATTGGCATTTATCAGAAAGTCTTGACTGATGGCACCGTTGACAAGGTCTATCTTTACGTTGCCATGCGTCGCGGTGGTCGGGTCATCTATGCACTGGACGTTACGACCCCCTCGGCACCCAAGTTTTTATGGAGAAAAACGCAATCGGATATTTCAGTCCTGGGCCAGACCTGGTCGGAGCCCAAAGTGGCGAGGATCAGGGGCAACACCAATCCCGTCATCATCATGGGTGCCGGTTACGATGCCACGGCTGAAGACGTGACACCCCAAGGCACGACGACCATGGGTAATGCTGTGCTGGTGATGGACGCATTTACCGGCGCTGTACTCAAGACCTTCTCTACCGCCCGTAGCGTGCCCTCCGACGTGTCGCTCGTGGATGCAGATTTCGATGGCTATGTGGACCGCATCTACGCAGTGGATGTCGGTGGGAATGTCTACCGGATTGACCTGGAAAAAACCACTGGTTCAACAACCAGTGCAGCCGTTGCCGACTGGGGGGTTTACACCTTGGCAAGCCTCAGCGGCACAGGTACACGCAAATTTTTCTATCCGCCTGATGTAGTGGTGACGCCCACATTCACTGCCGTTTTGGTGGGCTCCGGTGATCGTGAAAAACCTCTCATGACAACCAGTAGCGATGCATTTTTTACAATCAGGGATACGCTCACCACCAAAGGAACGCCCGCTTCGGCCTTCACGGCCATTACCAGCGCTGATCTTGGTACCGTGGGCAGTTCGGAGGCCATGACGGCTGGATGCCAGATTCCGATGAGCACCAGTGGCGAGAAAATTGTCAATGCCCCAGTGTCCGTGGGCGGCATCACGTATTTCAGCACCAATACGCCGGCGCCGGTTGCAGCGAACTCCTGTAGCGCCAATTTAGGTATTGCCAAGGTTTATTCGGCACCCTTGTTTTGCACGGCAGCGACGAGTCAGGTGCTGGTTGGCGGCGGCCTGCCACCAAGCCCGGTGACCGGCACGGTCACTGTGAACTACACATCACCCACCACCGGTGAGACAGTGAGCAAACAGGTTCCCTTCATTATTGGGGCACCCAATAGCAAGGGTTCGGGTATTGAAGGATCCAAGGTGACGCCGATCATCACGCCAGTGCGCAAGCGGCGCTACTGGTATCTGGAAAATACCCGTTGAACAGCGCTTGAGCTATAGGCGGCCTCTGACTATTACCCGATATAGGGGCGGCTGGAGCGCAATCTCCGATATGGATGGCCACCGGTAAATCGGCGTAATTCTTCCCTGTCTCCTGCGCGGCGTGTCTTTGGTTAAAACGCTACCGCCATTTCTCTGGCGGGTTACGTCCGGTTGCCAATGTCTCCCTAACTAACCAGTGACCTCCTGCGGTGGGTCGGCAAATAGTTGATTCTTGCGTTGTTGGTAGTGGATACCCAACTAACTAAAGAAAGGTCCACCAAATGCGTAAACTTCTCATTGCAACACTGGTTTCACTTGCTACCTTCTCTATTGCTGGCGTGGCAACAGCGGCTGGTCCGGCCGGCAGCGGGTCATCACACGGAGCGGGCGCGTCGAGTGCCAATTCGAACGGGATAAACGCCACGGACCGCGATTTCGGAAAAGATCGCGCGGCTGACCGGGCCAACAGCAAGCCTACAGAAAAAGCAGCGCTTAATTCCAACGGCATCAAGTCCGCTGACAGAGACAAGGGCAAAGCCCGTGCGGCCGACCGTCATCAGCGCGTTCGTCACAATACTCCCCGTAAATAATTGGGGTCGCAGGTTGCGCGCTTCAAATGGGGCAACCTGTTTTTTTCCACTAAATGCGTATGCCAATTCGCCTATCTGGGCGCCAGCGCATGGTTAGCGAGACATGCACGGTTATCCGTAATGACGATAAGACGAGAACTCGCGCAGCGCTCTTGTGGTTTCGGCCCAGCCGGTCTATGTCGCTCCCTGCATGGCGTTGGGTAAAGGCGATGTCCTAGATCCACCCGAACCAGCCGAGCAGGGCACCCGCGCCCAGCAGCCACAGCAGGTGAATCCTGCTGCGCCAGACGATGATGGCCGTAGCGGCTGTGAGCAGCCAGGTGGGCCAGTTTTGCAGCCAGCTGCCGTCGCCCTGGCTGTTTGACGTGGCCAGAATCCAGCTGGTCGCAACCAGCAGGGCCACCACGATGGGGGCCATGCCCTGCTTGAAGGCGCGTACCGCCCGCAGTTCCCGGTTGCGGTGGCCCCATTGGGCTGCCACATAGGTCAGGGTGGTGCTTGGAATCAGTATGCCCAGCATGGTGGTAAAGACACCCAGCAGCCCGGTCAGCATGCCGCCTGCATTGAGCCCGACATTCCAGCCGAGCAGGGCGATAAACAGCACGTTGGGGCCAGGCGCGGCCTGCGCAATGGCGATGGAGGCGTTGAACTGCGCGTCGCTCAGCCAGTGCTGCTGGTCAACCAGGAAGCGGTGCATGTCGGGTGCGGTCGTGATGGCGCCGCCTATGGACAGCAGCGACAGCGACAGGTAGTGAAAGAACAGGGCAAACCAGTCCTGAACGGCAAGAACAAGGTGTATCGGCTCGTTCATGATGCGCTCACGGTGCGGCGGGCTTGAGGCCCCGGTAAGCGACCACGCAGGCCAGGCCGCCCAGGCCCAGCAGCACATAGGCCAGCGGCCAGCGCAGCAGTGCGACGGCTACAAAACATGCCGCACTAAAGGCGATACACAAACGCAGCCCCAGCACATTGCTTTTCAGAGCGCCAAAGAGTTTCAGTCCGGTGGCCGCGATAAGGCCGGCCGCGACGGCGCCCATACCGCGCAGGGCGCCCGCGGCACCCGGGTGGCCGGCAACATGTGTGTAGAAAATACCCAGCAGCAATACCAGCACCAGAGGCACGGTCAGCATGCCTGCAAGCCCCACCATCGCGCCTTTCAGGCCGAAGTAACGCCCGCCAATCATCAGCGACAGGTTGACGACGTTGGGCCCGGGCATGATTTGCGCCACGGCCCAATCCTCAATGAATTCCTCGCGTGTCATCCAGCGCTTTTTTTCGACCAGTTCGCGCTGCACGATGGCCAGCACGCCGCCAAAGCCCTGCAGGGCCAGCAAGGTGAATGAAACAAACAGGTCGATGAGGGATTTGGGGTGCGGATGGTCTTCCGCGGGCAGAGAGCTCATGGCCTGATTATCACTGCTTGTCCGTGTCGCCGCAGGTTGCCGGCATCAGCCGGGCACTTGGTATGCTATTAAATTTATAGCTGCTTGTGCTTGTGTCGCAATGGATCAGGGGCTAAATGGCTGAAAATCCGGAGTAAAAGGCGTGCCGCATGTGCTGCAGGGCTTACAAGCGCAGCTCCCATGTTTCGCCGACCAGGTCATGCCCGAAGCCGTGGTAGGGCTCGCTCTTGAGCAGCCGGAAGCCGCGTTTGGCGTAGATCGCGCGGGCCGCATCCAGGCAGCTGTTGGTCCAGAGCCGGATTTTTTTGTAGCCCTTGCCGCGTGCAAAGGCGATGCACTCGTCGGTCAGCCGGCCACCCAGCCCCAGCCCGCGTGCCTCCGGCGTGAGGATCAGCATGCGCAGTTGCGCCACCGTGGCCGATTTGCGCATGACAAACACGGCGCCCACCCGCAGGCCGTCCAGTTCGGCGATCCAGCATTTTTCAAAATCCGGCTGGAAGTTCTTCAGGTATTTGCCGGCGATGTCGGCCACCATGGTTTCGAATTCGCTGTTCCAGCCGTATTCGCGTGCATAGATTTCGGCATGCTGCTGCACCACCCAGCCCATGTCGCCGGGTTTCGGGTCGCGCAGGATGATGGTGCGGGTTGCCGCCGCCTGGTCGGGCGGCGCCAGCAGCCGTTGCACGGTGTTCATGGCAGCCACGAGGTTGTGCTGGTCGGCGGGTGAAAGCCCGGCCAAAAAGGCTGCGGCCTCGTCGTTGGACTGCTGCTGCAGGGGGGCAAATACCTTGTGCCCGGCGGGGGTCAGCTTGAGCAGGCTTTGCCGCGCGTCCGCAGGGGAAGGCACCCGGGCCAGCCAGCCCTTGGCTTCAAAGCGGCGCAGGATGCGGCTCAGGTAGCCGGCATCCAGCGCCAGGTCACGGCCCAGCTCCGAAGCCGTCGGCTGGTCGCGCTGCGCCAGTTCATACAGCACCCGTACCTCGGTGAGCGAGAACTCGCTGCCGAGGTAGGGCGCCAATACGCCAATGCGCTGGGTGTAGAAACGGTTGAATCCGCGAACCGCCTGTACCTGGGGTGTGGGTTGTATTGATAAGGCCATATTGGCCATCATCAATTAAATGCTTGACTTTGTCAAGTATTTGACGGCGGCCGCTGCATGGCCTGAACGCAAAAAATGCGGAAAGCAGGGGCAAACCCGCCTTCCGCCAGAAAACTGCTACGGATGAATCTAGGCCAGCTTGATGCTGGTGGGATCCGCCGTCAGGTAACCCACAGCCGCGCCAAAGCGGTCCTTGTAGTTGGCGCGCACCAGTGGATCCAGCGCGGCCTGCACCTTGCCATGCAGCGCATTCCAGTCGCCGGCATGCTGGAAGTTGCTCATGATGTAGGTCCAGCCGTTGAGTTCGTCCACCACATGCAGGCCGGTCGCTTCCGCCCCGGCGGGCATGGACATCAGGCGTGAGAGTTCCTTGGTATCGATGTTGTAGGCCCACAGGAAGTTGTTGACGTGCGAGCCGCTGTCTTCACCGATGAACAGCGTGCGCATCTTCTCGGAGAACTTCAGGTTGTCGGGGTTGGCGATCAGGTTGGGGTTGGCCTTGTTGCCCAGTCCATCGGCGGCAATGTCTTCGCCGATGATCAGCGCCTTGGTGTGCACCGGCATCCACTCGCTGTTGATGGCATTGCCGGCCGTGTCTTTTTGCCCGCCCGCCAGTTTGTGCGCTATCACGCCGCCTGCGATCAGGGCCTTGTCCAGGGCGATGCCGCTGGCCGCGTTCCAGCCCTTGCCGGTCCTGACCATGGAGTCCTGGATGTTCTGCAGGGCGGAGTAGGCGACCTTGTCCCTGATGTTGACGGTGGTGCCTTCCATTTTTGAAAAGCCCATGCTGCCGCCCATGAGGTAGGCGTAACGATGGGTTTCCAGGAAGGCTGCGGCCTTTTCCATGCCAGGTTTGAGCTTGATCCAGTTGGGGTTGCCGTTGTAGAAAATTTTGGTGAAGCTTGCATCGGCCGGGTCGGTTTTGCTGACCGTCATGATGTCCGATGGCTTGAGCGTGTCGGCCATTTTTTCGATTTCTTCGCTCTTCGCGTGGCCCAGCTTGATCCACGAGATGCCGGCGCCCTCGGCCGCCGGGTCAATGGAGAAACCGGTGCCCAGCTTGCCCACGTAGAGCGTGCCTGAGGACAGGTCTTTTTCCTTGTCGGCGACAAACACAAACAGGCCGCTGTTGGTGGCATCGTCGCCCATCAGCACGGTGCGGTTGTCGGGCATGACCTGCACCAGTTCGTGCGAGAGGCGGCCCATGTTGAAGTGCTTTTTGATGCTGCCGCTGCCGTCGGGGTTGACAGTGACTTCGGGCATGTGGCCATAGTGGTAGGGGTTGGCAATGTTCTCCGCGCCAAACAGGTGTTTGCTGTAAGCCTGGAAGCGCTTGTCCTGCGCGGCAAATGGCGCATCGGGCTCGTACTCTTCGCTGGACAGATGTGTGTTCCAGGGAGAGAGGCTGGCGCCGCAGGTGATCCACAGGCCGTTGACCGATGAGGTGTCGACGTTGTGGTACTGCACCAGGCTGAGTTTGCCGCTGGCCGGGTCCTGGTCCAGCGTCAGCACGGCGATGGGCGAGGGCAGCAGGCCGTAGGTGTCTACGCCGGCGTTGTCGCGGGTGGTGTATTCAAACTGCACCACGGCAAACACGGCATTGCCCTTGACGCCCTTGACACTGGCATGCGGCAGTTTCAGCAGCGAGGTGCCGTCCGGGCTGTCCGAGAAAAAGTGCCGGGTCTTTGCCGGGACCGATTTGTCCAGGATGGGCTGGTTCAGGATGTTGTAGTAGCCGCCTGCCAGCACCTTGCCGCCCTTGCCGTCCGGCACCATGTCGCCGGTCACAAAAAAGGGCTGGTAGGCCAGTTTGTAGTTTTGCGTGGAGTTGTCCCTGAGCTGGACTCTCAGGCCGGAGGCTACAGTGGTGGTGGCCATGGCGGCGGGGTTGGCCAGTGACGGCGCGGCCATGGACATGAAGCTTGCCGATGCGTAGCTGCCAGCCGCAGCGGGGCCGGCCGTTGTTGTACAGGCCGAGAGCAGCGAGCTCGATGCCAATGTGCCCAGTGGCAGCATGGGGACCGCGCTGATGAACTTCAGGGCATTGCGGCGGGAAAGCTTTGGAGGGCTTGAAAGCGGGGCAGGGTGAGCCAGGTCGGACATTGTTTATTCCAGAGTTTGTGTGGGAGGCGACTCTGGGCAGCATAAAAAGCTTGTGTGACAGTTTCTTGAAATCGGGGGAAATGGGCGCAATTGGAAACAATCCCTGAGGCTTCAGGCGAAAATCGCTTCCATACCTTGCGCAGGGCCTGCGCGCCATTCCATATATTTTTTCGAGGCACCGCCATGAGCACTTCACTCAAGATTGATTTTGTTTCCGACGTTTCCTGCCCCTGGTGCGCGATTGGCCTTAAGTCGCTGGATGAAGCCATCACGCGTGTGCGCGGCGACGACATCACGACCGAGCTGCATTTCCAGCCCTTTGAACTCAACCCCAAGATGGCGCCCGAAGGCCAGGAAATCACCGAACACATCACTGAAAAATACGGCATCAGCGCGGCCCAGGCGCAGGCCAACCGCGAAAACATCCGTGCGCGCGGCGAGCAGGTCGGTTTCAAGTTCAGCATGGCCGATGAGCCAGGCGGTGGGCGCAGCCGCATTTACAACACCTTTGATGCGCACCGCCTGCTGCATTGGGCGGAGTTGGTCAGCCCCGCCAAACAAAAGGCGCTGAAAGAGGCGCTGTTCAAGGCCTATTTCACCGATGGCCAGAGCCCCGGTTCGCACGAGGTGCTGGCACGCGTGGCTGGCGAGGTCGGGCTGGACGTGGACAAGGCGCGCGAGATCCTGGCCTCAAACACCTATGCCACAGAGGTGCGCGAGCGCGAGCAGTTCTACCAGAGCCAGGGCATCCATTCGGTGCCGGCGATCATCATCAATGACCGCCACCTGATCTCGGGCGGCCAGCCTGTCGAGGTGTTTGAGCAGGCCCTGCGCCAGATCGCCGCCGCCGGGTAAGCGGGTTTGACTTGTGCCTCCATACCAAAAGGGCATATCAATTTGTAGGATATGTCGCTTGCAGCGTGCTCCCTCTGCGTTCATAGTCCGGTATCAAACTTCGGTTACTTGCCGTCCATTCCTTGGTCCAACCCCTTAAAAGCCATGAAACAAACCCTTCGCCGCTCCTTTATTGGCCTGGTCGCCGCCTTTGGGCTGGCCCTGACGGCTCACGCCCAGCCGCTTTCGTCACGTGCGATCAAGATCGTCGTGCCCTTTGGCGCCGGCGGCGTGGCTGATTTGACGGCCCGTGTTGTCGCCAAAAAAATGGCCGAAAACATGGGCCAGGCTGTTGTGATTGAAAACAAGCCGGGCGCCGGTGGTGTTGTGGCCGGCGACAACGTCGCCAAGGCCGAACCCGATGGCCACACGCTGCTGCTGATGTCCAACGGCACGGCCGTCAGCGCAGGCCTGTTCAAGAACCTGCCGTTTGACACCCTGAAAGACTTTGCGCCGGTCTCGACGCTGGGCTACTTCGATATCGCCATCGTCGTGCCGCAGAACTCGCCTTACAAAACCCTGGCGGACCTGCTGGCTGCGGCCAAGGCCAATCCGGGCAAACTCAACATCGGCACCATCAATGTCGGCAGCACGCAAAACCTGGCGGCTGAATTGTTCAAGAGCAGCGCTGGTATCCAGGCGCAGGTCGTGCCTTTCAACGGCACGCCGGCCGTCATCACCGCCCTGCGTGGCGGCCAGATCGATGCCGCGGTTGAAATCCTCAGCCCCATGCTGCCCCAGATCAATGCCAAGGCGGTGCACGCGCTGGCGGTTTTCGGCGCCAAGCGTTCCATCGTGCTGAAAGACGTGCCTACTGCCGCACAGAGCGGCCTGGCCAACTTCAACGTGGCTTCATGGAACGCCCTGGCTGCACCTTCCAAAACGCCAAAAGCCGTGATTGACCGCCTGAACAAGGAAGTCAACGCTGCTGTCAATTCGGCTGAAGTCAAGAAGAGCCTGCTGGACCTGAACATCGAAGCCAGCCCAAGCACCCCAGCACAACTGGCCGACCTGCTCGCCAGCGAAACCAAACGCTGGGCCGGTGTGATTGCCACTGCCAAGATACCTACCCAATAAGCACGTCAAAGGTTGCCATGAAATTCCACACCGTTGGGCTGATTGGCTACGGCGAAGTCGGCAAGATTTTTTGTGCCGGGCTTCAGGGCAAGGACGGCGTCACAGCCACGGCTGCGTGGGACCGCAAGTTTGTCGGTGACACGGCGACGGCTGAACTGGCGCACGCCAAAGAGGCCGGCGTTACCGCATACATGTCGTCCAAAGCGCTGTGCGAAGCGAGTGACCTGATCATTGCCGCCGTCACAGCCTCACAAAGCCTGGCCGTCGCTGAAGAAACCGCCAAATACATTCGCCCCGGCAGCGTCTACCTCGACCTCAACTCCGCATCGCCTGGCACCAAGCAGCGCAGCGCGGCGCTGATCGAGGCAACAGGCGCAAGGTATGTCGAAGCCGGTGTGATGACCTCGGTGCCGCCCTACGGCATCCGCGTGCCTTTGTTGCTGGGTGGTGAGCATGCCGGCGAGCTGGCATTGCTGCTGTCCGCCTGGGGCCTGGACGCCAAGGCTGTCAGCGAAAAGCTGGGCGTGGCCAGCGCCATCAAGATGTGCCGCAGCGTGATGATCAAGGGCATGGAAGCACTCGTCATCGAAAGCTACGCCACCGCGCGCGCCTATGGGGTTGAAGACTACGTGATCCCCACGCTGGAAGAAACCTTTCCCAGCATGGACTGGCAAAAAACCGGCGCCTACTTCTTCAGCCGCGTGGTCCAGCACGGACAGCGCCGCGCCGAAGAGATGCGCGAGTCGGCCAATACCGTGCGCGAGGCCGGTTTTGAACCTTATATGACGGCCTCGATTGCCGACAAGCAGCAGTGGGTGGCGGACCAGGCGAAGGCGGGCGTGTTCGCTGGCGTCGGCAAGGACACCCGCTGGCAGGATTACGCCGACAGGTTGCTGGCCGCTCGCAAGCCGCTGTAGCACTATAAATTTGATAGCTGGTTGCGCCCTCTACGTGCCGACCGGAGGCTGATTTGGCGTGAAAATTGGCTGTTTTTTAGCGGGTCCCACCTCTGGCCTCTGATAGGACGATGAAGCAGTCTTACGGCGCCCCGGGCTGCCAAAAACCAGCCACGGCGTTGGCGGTGTTGCCCAGGTGGCTTTGCACCAGCGCGATGGCGCGTGGTGCATCCCGGTCCAGCATGGCCTGCATCAGCAACTGGTGTTCGTCGTTGACATTGCGAATCATCTGCGCCGGCGCCACCGAGTGAAACAGCCGGATGCGCCTGTATCTTTCCGAATGTTCGCCCAGTTGGGTATGCATGCGCAGCAACCAGGGCGAGCCGCAGCCCGCCACCAGCGCGTCATGAAAAGCCCGGTGGCAGGATTCCCAGTGCGCCGTGGCCTGCGCGTCGTGATGGTCTTCCGGCAAGGGGGTACGTGACAGGCGGTGGAATGCCGCCACGATGCCGGTTTCCCATTCGGCGTCGCCCAGGGCAATGGCTTCGGTCAGCAGCAGGCTTTCAAGCCGTATGCGCGCGCGGGTCAGGTCCTGCAACTCCTCCAGTGAGACAGAGGCCACGGCAAAACCGCGCTGGCCTTGCGCAACCACCAGGCCTTCGCTGATCAGGCGCAGCAGGGCCTCGCGCAGGGGACTGATGCCGAGGTCGTAACGCGTTTGCAATTCCACGATCCGCAGCCGCGTATCGGGCGTCAGCCTAGCCGCCAGGATGTCGTCGCGCAAAAGCCGCAAAGCCCGGTCGGCGAGGGTCTTGTCTTTCACTGGTGAAACGGAATCAGTCATCTTGGGTGAATTCTACGGAAATTTCAAAATTTATATTGACTGAGAAAATTTATATTAATACCATGCTGCCATATGTTGACTTATGCAGAAGCAAATCCCGACCATCAAATGCCCATGCCTTTCCAGGCAGCCGAAGATTACGCGTGCGAGGTCATGGGCTGGGCACGTGAACTGCCCACGGCCAAAATGGAGATCGACCGCGATGTAGCGTATGGCGACAACCGCCTGCAGCGTTACGACGTCTTCAGCCCGCCCGGCGCCAAAAATGCGCCGGTTGTGGTGTTCTGGCACGGCGGCGGCTGGACCAATGGTTACCGTGATTACAACGCCTTCATGGCGCCGCACATCACGGCCCTGGGCTGCGTGCTGGTGTCGCCGTCTTACCGCCTCGTCGCGGAGGCGCCATTGCCCGCAGCATTTGAAGACAGCCTGAAGATGCTGGGCCACGTTTTTCAATACATACACGGCCAGGGCGGCGACCCGTCGCGCCTGTACCTGGGCGGGCATTCGGCCGGTGCGCACCTGGCCTCGCTGGTCGCGTTGCGGCCGGTGGATCGTGCGCGTTTCGGCGTGCCGCCATCAGCAGTGCGCGCCTGCCTGCCCATCAGCGGCATCATGGACTTGTACCATCCGTCGCCCGCGCCGGGCAGCCTCGAAGAGCGCGTCTACAGCATGGTCCTGCAAGACGCCGCGCTTGACGCGGTGATGAGCCCTATCTGCTGGACGGCGGGCAACAGCGTGCCGTTTTACCTGAGTTATGGCGAACACGACAGCGAGCGTGTGCAGCGCTCCAACCTGCGCATCCGGGAGCTGTTGAAGCTGCAGCAGGCCGATGTCGATTTACGCATCATGCAGGGGCAGGACCACTTCCAGTCGCACACATCGTTGCGTGATGCGCACCATCCCTGGTACCAGCAACTCGCAAAATTTACGGGTGAAACAGTCGCATGAAAGAAGTCATAGACATAGGCCTGCCGCCGCTCAAACAACCGTTCTCCTGGGCGGTGAAGTCGGCCGGCATTTTGTTCACCGGCCATGGCCCCGTGCGCAA
Organism: Pseudomonadota bacterium; assembly: GCA_040388255.1. Taxonomy (GTDB): domain Bacteria; phylum Pseudomonadota; class Gammaproteobacteria; order Burkholderiales; family Burkholderiaceae_C; genus Polaromonas. The sequence goes on from JAZKCE010000006.1 coordinate 172,777, forward strand.
GGACGGCAGCCTGGACACCGGCCCCATCGAAGATCAGGCGCGCCTGACTTTTTCCAACCTGAAGATGGCGCTGGAAGCTGCCGGCGGCACACTCGACGATGTGGCTCAGGTGCTGATCTACATGACCGACGTGGCCGACATGCCGGTGATTGACGAGGTCTACCGCGAGTTCTTCAAGCCGCCGTACCCCAACCGCTCCAGCGCAGGAGTCGCCCTGGTGGCGCCCGGCATGAAGATTGAGATCGTTGCCTATGCTGCGATTGCAAACGTGCAGTCCGCCTAGGCCTTTTCCGCCTCTTCGCTTTCTTTTTTCACAATTTCGGTCCCCGCTTATTTCCCCACTTCAAGGAGTCTTCATGCAAAACGCCCGCCGCCGTGTCATCGCCCTCATGGGTGTGATGGCCGCCCTGACAGCATCTTTTGCCTCTGGCTCCGCCATGGCACAGGGTGCTTACCCTAGCAAGCCCGTCACCATCATCGTGTCCTACCCGCCGGGCGGCGACACCGATGCGCTGGCCCGCCTGTATGCGGAAAAGCTCTCCACCAAACTCAACCAGACCGTGCTGGTGGACAACAAGCCCGGTGCCAGCGGCACCATAGGCAACGCTTATGTCGCCAAGGCGCCCGCCGACGGCTACACCCTGCTGTTCACGCCGAACACCATCTCCATCGCCACGCTGGTGCTGAAGTCCGGCACCGGCGCCGCCTACGATGTCGTGAATGACTTCACGCCCATCATCCAGGCCGGCAGCCAGTCACTGTTCCTGGTGGTGAACACCGCCACCGGCATCACCAACGTCAAGCAGCTGGTTGATGAAGCCAAGGCCGGCAAGCTCAAGGGTTATGCAAGCCCGGGCAGCGGATCGCCCATGCACATTCTTGGCGAGACCTTCAACAAGGCCGCCAATGTGAAGATTGCGCAAGTCCCTTACCGCGGCAGCGGTCCGGCCGTGGTTGACCTGGTCGGCGGCCATGTGCCGATGTTCTGGACAACGCTGGGTCCGGTGGCACCGCACATCACCTCCGGCAAATTGGTGGCCATCGCTGTGGCCGACCCCAAGCGTTCACCGTTGATGCCCAACGTGCCTACGCTGGCTGAAGCCGGTTATCCGGACGTCAATGTGGGCGCATGGCAGGGCCTGATGGGTCCCAAGGGCATGCCTGCAGATATCGTGAAAACGCTGAACACCACGATGAACGAGATCCTGAAGATGCCGGACGTGCAGTCGAAAATGAACATCCTGGCGCTGGTGCCGGTGGGTGGTGAGGGCGCCGTGCTGGGCCGCATCAACGCCAACGACCATACCCGCTACGCCAAGATCATCAAGGAGTTCGGCATCCAGGCCGACTGATTCCCGAGCTATCCATGACGCCTTCTTCCCGCAGGGGAGGGTGTGTGCCGCCATCTGTTGTATGCAATAAAATTGATAGCTGCTTGCGCGCTATTTGCCAGGGTGCGAAGCCCTTTTGAGGGGCGGATTCAAGTACGAAGTGCAACGTTCAGAAATGAGGTGGGTCAAGAGTCAATAGGATGGGCTCTTTGTGACCAGCCAGTCTTAACGAAGCACCATGATCTACAAACACCTGACCCGGGAAGAACGATACCAAATTCACGGCTGGTGGTCATAGCCCAGTCCGCCCAACGACCGGTAGGCGGCCGAGCCATCGGTGCGTACTTGGGCACCGGGCTCGATTCTGCTGTCTCGGGACAGGCGGTCGTCAAGCACGGCCGCGAAGCGCATGCGCTCTCACAGACGGATGGCGAAGCGGCCCGCCGCCCGGAGTCTCACCCGCGCCGTGATTGGCGCGCTCAAAAAAACGCGCGAACATGAAGTACAGCACCAAGGAGCTCAAGAGCGCGAGATGGATTTCCCCTGAAGGGCCTGGGGCCCGATCACGACGAGGAATGCCGCGAGTCCAACTTGCATGTCTGGCCAGGGGCAAGAAAAGAGCGGCGTGTCGTGAATGACGTGATGACTTCATATCTCGTGTGCGAGTCCGACAGGTTCATTCCTGCGCTGCGCGAGCATGTTGCCAGGCAGCCTAGACATGCGTTGGCCAAGTTCACTTACGAAATTCCGAAGAATCTTCTTCAGCCGGCGAATTAGGATAGTCCGGCGTTTTGCAGGGCCTGCCGGCGCGTTATCTCCCGAACTCAATGGCGGCCAGCCTCCATACGCTCGGGCTGAAACATCAGCAGGTGCATGCCATCTTCAATCGGCAGCCAGTAGGGCACGACCTTCATGCCGATGCAAACCTCATCCAGCGTGCAATTGACCAGGTTGGCAATCACATTGATGCCGACATCGAGGGTCACCGACGCGACCGCATAAGGCTCGTGTCCACGAAAAGCGGCGGGGCCACGCCGCACCAAGGTCCATGAGAAGATCTCGCCGCGACCGGAGACCTCGCGCCATTCGATGTCGGTCTTGCGGCCAGTAAAGATGCTGGTGGGGCGCGGGTAGTGCTGATACTTGCCGGTCGCCCGGCAATACTGGATGACCAGCTTCTTCTCGCGCGTCGCCGCCCAGAATTGTTGCGTGAAGCTCGATGGCTTGATCGCGCGCTTGACACCAAAAGTGTCATTGAGGACATCGGGAGTAGGTGTTGCCATGGTCGCCTCGCGGGTATTGATCATGAGTCGGGAGCCAGGACCAGGGCGCTGCTCGTGCCCCAGTTGCGCGAGTAGTTGATCCAGCCGATGCCGCTCACCAGCGCATTGGCGGTGTTCCTGACCTGACGCGCGCCGCCTTCGCCCATCAACTGCCTCACGGCCTCGATCAGGTTGTGCGAACAGCATGCCGCTTGCCCCGCCGAGATCTGGCCGCCGCCCGTATTCAAGGGGAGATCACCATCGAAGGCGAAGTTCATTTCGCGGATGTACTGCACGCCCTGACCTTGCCCACAAAAGCCGAACGCCTCGAACTGCAGCATGATCGCGATGATGAAATCGTCGTAGGGATGAAACGATGCAACATCCTTGAGGGCGAGTCCTGCCTGGGCGAGGGCGCGTTTGCCGCAAACCTCGTGGCCACTCCGGGTGACATCGACGAAGTTCTCTGCGCCGAGGAAGTTGGTCCGTTCGCCGTAGCCGATCGGTATGATGAACTTGTCGATGCCTTTTTCCCTGGCGCGTCGCCTGCTGGTCATCAGCAGGCCGGAGGCGGCGTCGCAACGCATCACGCAATCGAGCAGGCGTATCGGGTCGGCAATCATGCGCGAGTTCAGATAGTCGTCGATAGTGATCGGCTTGCGCAGCTTCTCGCAGGCGTTCTCATTCAACACGGCATGGGCACGCTGGGTGACCGCGAGCTTGCCCAGCATCTCGTAGTCAAGTCCATACTGATGCTCGTAGCGCCGCGTCAACAAGCCGAAGGCGTCGGGTGGGCCGAATACGCCGTAAGGATCTGTCCACTCGCGGCGGAAACTTCGGTCACCCCGGTTGTTTTCCGCTACACCGGTGTCGGCGAACAGCAGCAAGGCCGTGGTGCACAGGCCGGCATCGATTGCCGCCGCTGCACGTGCGACAGAGCCGGTGGCTGAACAGCCGCCGATATGCACCTGGTCGCAGTAGTCGAGTTCCAGGCCGAGCTGGTCGGCCGTGCTCTGCGCCCAGAAGCTCTCACCCGCCGCTGTCAGCCCGAACCCGGCCATGACCAAACCGTCGATCTCCGCCTTCTCGAAGCCGCTGCGATCGAGCAGGGCTTCGAGGATCTCGGCATCGAGCTCCCAGACGTCGCGGTCGCTTTTTTTCAAGGCCTTGGTTTCGGCGAAAGCGACGATTGCGGAATCGCGCAGGCTCACGGCGTCCGCCCGCTTCCCGGCGCCTTGATGGGCGCCGCACCCTTGTTCAGGAACTCACGCAGACGCGCGGTCGATTCGGGGCCGATCGTATATTCACTGACCAGCCGCTCGACAAAGATGCCATCGTCGTAGGACATGTCCCGTATACGCGGCAAGGCATTGGTGACGGCGAAATTGGTCAGCGGCGCGTTGGCGCAGATGCGCCGGGCCAACGCGACTGCTTTCTCCAGCGCCTGGCCTTTGGGCACCACATACTGCACGGCGTTGAAGCGCTGCGCCTCCTCCGCGTTCAGCACGCGTCCCGTCAGCATCAAATCTGTCATGAGGGCGGTCCCGATCAGGCGGCTGATCCGCACCGAGCCGGCGCCGCCGACGAAGATGCCACGCTGCCCCTCCGGCAAGGCGAAGAACGCCGTTTCGTCGGCGACCCGGATATGGGTGCTGGCTGCGGCCTCGAAGCCGCCACCGATGGTGGCGCCATGCAAGGCAGAGACGAAGGGGATTCTTCCCCGAGCGATCAGCTCCGTGTCGTAATTGCGAGGATACGGCAGCTTGTGGTCCTTGTCGCTCTCCCACATTGCCGCGGCGTAGGCCAGATCCAGCCCGGCGCAGAAGCAGTCGCCATGACCGAACAGAACGCCGCATTTGGCCTCTTCACCCGCGCGCATCACAGCCGCATGCAACTGCTTGTGCAATACGTCATTGAAGGCATTGCGCTTTTCCGGGCGCATGAGACCGATGATGGCAACCTCGCCATCGAGTTCATAGCTCACTACCTCTTTACTCATTGCATTTCTCCTTTGATGTTTCGTTATCTGGCGTGCTCACACTGTCTCGAGGTGGACCAGCAAATTCCGTTTGAGCAACTTGCCCGTGTCAGTCATTGGAAAGGAGGGCAGCACGCAAAACTGTGCCGGTTGCTTGTAGGGTGCCAGTTGTTCGCGCAGGTAGACGCGCAGTGCCTGCTCATCGAAGCCCGCGCCGCCCCGAAGCTCGAGGAAAGCGATCACCCTCTCATTGCCATCAGGCTCTCGCTGCCCGACGACCGCCGAGCGAAGCACGCTGGGATGCTGATTGAGCACCGCTTCCACTTCGGCCGGATACACATTGAAGCCGGACCGGATGATGAGCTCCTTCAGTCGACCGACGATGAACATCGCACCGTCCTCGCCTAGCCGCCCGAGGTCGCCGGTGGCATACCAGCCGCCGGGGCGAAATGCCTGCCGGGTTGCTTCCGGATCGCGAAAGTAACCCGGCGTCAAATACGGCCCGGCGAGCCAGATTTCGCCGGTCTCTCCCGCCGCCACATCGCGATGGTCGGTGTCCACGAGGCGCATGGACATGCCTTCCATGAGGTGGCCTGCGGCGGTGTTCTGGCGCCGCACATCGGTCGTGGTGGCGAAGCCGATAGGGGATTCCGAGCTGGCGTAACCGTGGTGCAGCGGCAGGCCGAAACAAGCCTCCACGCGCTCCTTCAGCGCGATATCGAGTGGACTGCTTCCCGTGTAGATGTAGCGCAGATGCGGCGCTGATGGCCGGCCAAGGCCCTGCGTCTCGATGTGGGCAAGGAGGCGCGAATACACCGCCGGCGGACCTTGCAACTGGCTGACCCGATGATGGGCGAGCGCGTCCAGCACATCTCCAGCGGAGAAAGTCTGCCGCAAGACCAATGTCGCGCCCGAATGGAGCGACGCGGCCAGGACGGCGGCGAGGCCGAAGATATGAGTCATCGGCACGAACAGGCACAAGCGATCGTCCGGGCCGAGGCTGCGCGATTTGCACGAGACGCGCGCGAAATGCAGCACAGCCTCGTGGGTCACCATGACGCCTTTCGGTTTGCCGGTGGTGCCGGAGGTGAAGATGATCGCCGCGACGCGTTCGGCTTCGCTGCCTTGCTCGGCAACCGCCTCGAGGCGCACGTCGCTGTGCATGAGTCCGCCCTGCGTCGATGACCGGGCCTGGTGGCGCTGGGCATGGCTCATTGCCGCGGTCGAGACCGCCGTGGTGAAGTAGATCAGCCGCGCATCGACCAATTGCGCATAGGCATCGACTTCGCCGGCGGCCATGCGGGCATTGACGCCGCAGGACCAGGCGCTGACGCGGCTGCAAGCGAGCAGCAAGGCGATATGCTCGGTGCAGTTTTCCGTCACGATCACCACCCGATCGCCGGGGCGCACGCCCAGGGCGAGCAGTTCCGTCTCCAAGGTGCTGACCATTGCGCCGATCTCGGCATAGGTCACAGTGCCATCGGCGAGATGGATGAACTCGCGGTCGGGCGCACTCGCGAGCCATGGCTCGAGGAGTTCGTGGATGCGGCTTGGTTGCATGGGTTCTCCAATCAGAAAGATACGTGCCATCAGGCGAACACATTCAGGGCATGTCGGGCAATGGCAACCTTGAGAACGTCCGTGGGCCCATCGGTGATCAACATGCTGCGCTGATCGCGCCAGAACTTCTCGATCGGCAGTTCGGTCGACAGTCCGATACCGCCGTGGATCTGCATGCATCGATCGGCAGCTTCAAAGGATTTGCTGTCACCGAAATTCTTCACCATGTAGGCTTCCGCGCGAATGTCCTCGCCGCGATCGTGTTTCCACCCCGCGTGCCTGACCATCAGTTCGAGCTGGTGCCACTCGAGGTAAGAGTCGGCAATCAACCATTGCACGCCTTGCCGTTCAGCAAGCGGCTTGTTGAAGGTCACCCGCTCTTTCGCGTAGCTCGCGGCCAGCTCAAGACAGCGCTCCATCACCCCGCAGGCCTTGGCGCCGTGACGCACGCGCAGCACGGTGAGCACCTTTTGTGCGTGCTTGAAGCCTTCGCCTTCGGCGCCGATACGATTTTCCACCGGCACTCTGACATCGTCGAAGGCGATCTCCCAAGGCGTGTCGTCGACCAACATCTTCTGTGCGCGTAACAGTTTGACGCCGGGAGATTTCATGTCGACGACAAAGGCAGAGATGCCGCCGTGTGAGCCCTTCGTGCGGTCGGTCGCGGCCATCAGTAGCGCACAATCGGCATCGGCAGCACCCGTGATGAAGCGCTTGAAACCGTTGATCACGTAATGATCACCATCGCGCACGGCGGTGGTCTTCATGCCTCCGGGGTCAGAACCCGCATCGGGTTCGGTTTGGGCAAAGCACCATTTCAATTCGCCGCGCAGTGTCGGCAAGAGAAAGCGCTCTTTCTGCGCTGCATCCAGTTCATAGAGCACGGGGTACACCGTCGGGCCGAAAGGGTTGATCGCACGCACCGGCAAGGCCACCGTGCGGGCGAGTTCAGACCAGACGACGGTCTTTGCGAGCAGGCCGAAGCCCAGTCCGCCGTATTCGACCGGCACATCGAACTTGTCCAGTTCCAATTCTTTCCCGAAGGCATCGACGCGGGCACGCAGTTCGGGAATCAGCTTGTCGTCCTTTCGAGCGGTGAGTTCGACCGGAATAAGCTCCTGATTCACAAAGCGGCGCAGCGAATCCTTCAGCATGCGCAGCTCTTCAGGCAGCGAAAAATTTGTCGTATCGTTTCCGTCCATACCCATTTCCTTTCAGCTCCGCCGGCAGCGTTCAGCGCGCCGCATTCGACTCGATGTATTGGTGGAAGAAGGTCACCATGGCCGGCTGCACCGATTTCAGTTCGCCAATGACGCGCTCGCCGTCGGCACCAAGGACGAAATGTGCCGGCGTTAGCGCCACCTTTTCGTACTGCGCGAGGAATTGTGGATCCCTCGCCATCTTTTCCACGGCACCGCGCAGTTCAGCCACGGCAGCATCGGGTGCATTGGGCGGCATGAAGATCACCCGAGCCATGCGCGCGATGATCTTGTTCAGTAGCTGCAGCGCTTCCCACTTTTGACCGCTGGGGGTCGCTTTGGCGCCGTTGATTTCGTGATAGACCTCCAGGAAGGTTGGTACATCGGGCAGGTCGGGACTGCGTTCGCCGCCATCGCTGCGCTCGAATTGGAAGAGTGGAATAGCAATACCCTTGTCGACCAAATTGGGTTTGGCATAGGAGTTGTAGCCGGGCAAGGAATTACTGACCAGCTGGATGTCGCCTTGCATCATCGCCATTTCGGCCTCACGCGTCCCCCTGTAGCCGGTGATCGTCCGGAATTTGGCGCCGAGCAGATCGAGCGACAGAGTCTGGCGTAATGCCGACCAGTCCGATCCGTTCGAGAGCACCGCGGCGCGAAACGGATTGGCTTTGGCGATGTCGGCGGGTTTGGCGATACCCGGAGCGGTGTCGCGCCGAATGTAGAGCAGGTTGGTTTGCTGCATGCCGGCAATGAACTTGAGGTCGTTGAATTGAACCCGCAAGTTCGGATGCTTCAAGATCTGGTGCATCGGGTCCCAGGTGAAGAAGCCGATGTTGAGCTTGTCTTTCGCGGAGACATCGCCGAGTTGATTGACGCCGATCATGCCGCCGGCGCCAGTAGCGTTGCGAACGACGACAGCGCTGGTGCCTTTCAGAAAGCGCGGCAGGTTTTCCGCAAAAATGCGCGCCTCCAGGTCAGTGGGCCCGCCCGGCGGGTAGTTGACGATCACGTTGACCACGCGACCGGCAAATTCTTGCGCATGCGCAATACCCGTGGCAGCGCAGAGCGCCAGGACGCAGGCAATGCTGCGAAGTTTAGTCATCAAACGCATTTTTAAATCTCCTGGTAGTCGACATGCAAGGAATCGCGATACCGGCAGCTTCGCTGCCCGAAGCTGCCGGTATCACGGCTCAAGTCCTATGTAGCTGTTAGCGAGTATATAGAGTCTTTGTCGAATTTCCTTGGGGAAATCCCTGACAAGTCCTATTTAGGAGTTTGTGGACGATAGACATGCGCTGACCTATACTGAAGCGGCAACGCCGGGGGTGCGACTGACGCCTGGCTTCTCAGCACCGCAGCCCACTCCTCAACCACCATTCAATTTCTTACGAGGCAACCATGAGCCATTCACCCGAATCCCTGCTCGATGCATTCCAGGCGATCTTTCCGCAAGCCGACGACATCGGCTCCTACATCGCCGGCCGCTTGGTCCCCGGGCGGGGCGATCCGATCCAGCTCTACAACCCGGCGACCGGCGAGAAGAGCCTGTGCTACCGCGATGGCGGTGTGGAGCTGATCGGCGACGCGACGGCAGCAGCGCGGCTGGCGCAGAAACAGTGGTGGGCGATGACACACGCTGCACGCGGCCGCGTGTTGTACGCGATCGGCCAGAAGATTCGCGCGCACAACGAGCCACTCGCACGCATCGAATCGATCTCCACCGGCAAGGCTATCCGCGACAGCCGGCGCGAGGTCGACCAGACGGCGGAAATGTTCGAGTACTACGCCGGCTGGGCCGACAAGTTTCGCGGCGAAGTCATCCCGGTGCCGACTACGCATCTGAACTACACGCGACGCGAACCCTACGGGACCATCCTCCACGTGACACCGTGGAACATCCCGATCCTGTCCTTCGGCTGGCAGGTGGCGCCTACGATCGCGATGGGCAATGCAGTGCTGCTGAAGCCGTCGGAGTTGACGCCGTTCTCTTCGCTGGCGGTCGCAACGCTGGCGGAGCAGGCCGGCTTGCCGGTGGGGCTGATCAACGTGCTCACCGGGTATGGACATACGATGGCGCAGGCGGCCATCGCCGACCCCAGCGTCAGAAAGGTGGTGTTCGTGGGGTCACCGGCCACCGGCGCCCGCATCGCGGAAGCGGCGGGCAAGCGTTTGATTCCCTGCCTGCTGGAACTGGGTGGGAAGTCGGCCAACATCGTCTTCGACGACGCCGATCTCGACGCAGCGGTGGCGGGGGCCCAGGCAGGCGTGTACTCCAATGCCGGCCAGAACTGCACCGCGGGTTCGCGTCTGCTCGTGCATCGGAAGGTCTACGATCGATTCGTCGACATGCTGGCTTCCAGCGCGGGGCGGATCCGTATCGGTCACCCGCTCGACGACGCCACCCAGGTCGGCCCGGTGAACAACCGCAAGCAGGTTGAGCATATCGAGCGGATGGTCGCCAGGGGCGTCGAGGAAGGGGCGCGACTCGTGACGCCCGCCACCCGCTACGACGGGGGCGGCTACTTCGTGCCGCCAACTCTGTTCGCCGACGTTTCCAACCGAATGGAAATTGCGCAAACGGAGATCTTCGGCCCGGTCGCCGTCGCAATTCGTTTCGACAGCGAGGAGGAGGCCATAGCCATCGCCAACGACAGCGAGTTCGGACTGGCGGGCGCAGTGTGGGGTGCGGACGTCGGGCGCGCCCACCGCGTGGCCGCCCAGGTGGACGCCGGGACCTTCTGGATCAACGGCTATCGGGCGGTGAACGTCGCGTCGCCTTTCGGCGGCTACAAGAACAGCGGCTATGGCCGTACGAGTGGCGTCGAATGCCTGTACGAGTACACGCAGACCAAGAGCATCTGGGTGCAGACGGACGCAGGGGCCATCACGCCGCTCGGACGCGCATGAACTGTGCTATGACCGTCGCTCGTTGATCCCGCCAGCCTCTGGCATCCCAGAGGCCTTTCGGACGTTCGGCAGACCTGATTAGATGGCGTTGGCTGGATTTCGACGACGTCGCGGCTAAAACATTGAGGCGCGATACTGGCTGCGCCAGGGCTGTCACCGCCGCCCTCAGTGGCGAGTTCGGTGCCAACACACCAAAGTAGCGATGGCGGTGCGTGCGCGGCGGTGGCACCAGTGCGGCGATGCGGTCGACGCGCCCCATGTCGCCGCCGTACTTCGCCCCCTGGTGACAAGGACGCCATTGTTTGCACGGATTCCCCTCCCAACAGCTAATGCAGACATAGCCCCTTTTAATCATAAAAATCCCGCCCCTGCCAGGTCGGGATTTTTTTGTTTTTTTTAAGAAAATATGCCCGCAGCCGCCTGGTTATGCGCGCAAGCAGCTACAAAATTAATAGTGCGCCTGAGGGGCGACAGGTGCTTTTTTGTTTTCAGGCAAACCCGAACAGCCGCTTCGGCGTGTGCCAGAAGATTTTTTGCCTGTCTTTTTCGTCGGGCACCATGCGGCCGAACAGCTGCAGCAACGGGCCGTAGTCAAGCCGTTTAGTCGCTTTGAGAAAAGGCCAGTCCGAAGCCCAGACGCAATGCTCCGCGCCAAAGGCTTCAAGTAGTGCCGAAGTGAAAGGCAGGGTGTCCGCAAACGGGAAGTCCTGCGCGGAGAACTTGGCAAAACCCGACAGCTTGACCGTGGCGCGCCGGCTGTCTGCCAGGCGCAGCAGGGCGCCAAAGCCTTGGCCGGCCAAGCCGCTGCTGATGTCCGGCCGGCCGCAATGGTCGACCAGCAGTTGCGCGCCCGAGGCCAGCAGCATGGGCGCCAGCGTTTGCAGTTGCGCCATTTCGACTTGCACTTGCACAAACATGTTCAGCGCCGCCAGCCGTGTCATCAAGGGGCCGGTATTGCGGTAGTGGTCCGGCCCGTGCAGGGCAAAGTTGAAGGCGATGCCCACAATGCCTTGCGCCTTGAGCTCCTGCAGGTAAGCATCTGGCGCATCGTTGGGCACCACCGCAATGCCCTTGAAGCGTTGCGGGCTGGCTGCAATGGCGCTGAGCAGGCAGCGGTTGTCCGTGCCGTAGCCGGAGTTGGGGCCGACCAGCAAGGCGTGCTGCACGCCATAAGCGTCAAGCACCTGTTCGAAGTAGGCGGCTGAGCCGGTTTCCTGGCCCGCCGGGTGGTAGGCCACATCGCTTGCATAGGCAAACCCCTGCGGGTCCAGCACATGGCAGTGGCAGTCGATCTTGGGTGTGGTGTAGACCGATGCATCCATGCTGGCCCGGGCTTGTGTCACAAGCTGGCTTCTATGGCCCGCCGCAGTTCAGGCGTGATCTCCGGCATCACGCCGAACCAGGCGTGAAAGGCCGGGCGTGCCTGGTTCAGCAGCATGCCCAGGCCGTTGACGGTGGGGTTGCCGCGCTGGCGTGCAGCGATCAGCAGGGGTGTCTCAAGTGGCACATAAATCACGTCCGACACCAGCGCGTGGCGGGGCAGTGCATCGAGGTTCAGGTCCAGGTCCGGCTGGCCGTGCATGCCCTGGCTGGTGGTGTTGACGAGCAGCGCCACATCGGCCAGCGCCGCATGCCGCTCGCTCCAGGGCAGGGCCTTGACGGGGGCGCCGAATTCAGCGGCCAGCGCCTGGGCTTTTTCGGGCGAACGATTAAGCAGGCGTATCTCTTTTGCGCCGCGGTCCGCCAGGCTCAGCACCACGGCCCGGGCCGCGCCGCCTGCGCCCAGCACGGTGATGGGGCCGGCATCGGCGCGCCAGTCGGGTTTGGCATCGAGCAGGCTCTGGATGTAGCCAAAGCCGTCGTTGTTAAAACCCTTGAGCGAGCCATCCGGCTGGACCACGATGGTGTTCATCGCGCCCATGCGTTTGGCGTTGGCGTCTACCTCGTCCATCAACTTGAGCGCATCCACCTTGTGCGGCAGCGTGATGTTGCAGCCGCGAAAACCCAGCGCTGCCAGGCCAGGCACTGCAATGTCAAGCTTGCCCGGCGCCACCGGCAGTTGCACATAGGCGCCCGTCAGGCCGTACTTCTGGATCCAGTGGTTGTGGATCAGCGGTGAGCGCGAATGCGCGACGGGCCAGCCCATGATGCCGGCCAACCCGAAGGTGTGTGAACTCATTTTTTGTGGTTTCCTTTATTTGCGGCCTATTTGCGGCCGACTGGCGGCAGGATGCTGCTGATGACCTGTTTGCCATTTTCCACCCTGGTCATATAGCTTTCGCGGTCAAGGTCGCCGTTGGCATCAAAACTCACGTCCAGCAGGATGCCGGGATGCTCCTTGACGGACAGCGAAACGCCTTTCATGGCCGCGGCAAACGCCTTGGGGTCGAACTTGCCGACCTTTTCCGTCACGGCCTTGACGATGTACATGCCGCTGTAGCCCTTCAGGCCGTTGTGGTCGGACTTCATCTTGTATTCGGCCTGGAAGGCGTCGCTGAACTTGCGGATCAGCGGCTGCGGCGCGTCGGCCGTCAGGCCCACATGGGCGATGGCGCCGTTGGCCGCGTCGCCGGCCAGTTCTATGACTTTCTGGCTGGTCAGCACGGTCTCGCCTATGAGGGGCTTGTTGTAGCCCTGCTTGCGGAATTCGCGCAGCGCGCGGGCGGACTCCTCTTCATTGCTGTAGACAAAAACCGCATCGCTGCCGGACTGCTTGGCCTTGAGCACAGCCGCGCTGAAATCCAGCTGGCCGGGTTCGGTTGAAATGCTGTTGGGCACCTTGACGCCGCGTGCTTCGAGCTCTTTTTTGATCAGGTCCAGCCCGCCCTTGCCGAAATCGTTGTTAACGTAGATCACGTCCACGGTTTTGGCCTTGACGCTGTCGCGTATGTAGTTGGCGATCTTCGGCATGGCCGTGGACTGCGTGAACGAGGTGCGAAAAACGTAGGGGTTGCCCTGTTGCGTAATGGACGCCGCCTCGCCGCCCGTGAAGTTGGGGATTTCGGCGCGCCGCGTCTCGGCCATGCTGACCATGATGGAGCCCGAAAACACCGGGCCCATCACCACATACGCGCCCTGGTCGACGGCTTTTTGCGCCAGCGCCTTGGCCACGCCGGGATTGGACTGCGTGTCCATCGACACATAGTTGACCTTGCGGCCCAGGATACCGCCGGTGGCATTGATCTCCTTGACGGCCAGCTTGACGCCGTTGTCAAAATTGCTGCCCGAGGTGGCGCCCGTGCCGCTCAGCTCGACCAGGCCAAAAATGGGCACCGCCGGCTGGGCCGACACCATGCCCGCGGCGGCGATGGCCAAGCCACCCAGCAGTGATTTGATCTTGACGTAAGTTTGCATGTTGTCTCCTGTTTTGGCTTGCACGTACCGACCTGAAAAAGAGCGATTTACTTTAATCGGCTTTGACCCTGCCCGACTGGATCACCGGTTTCCAGCGCGCGATTTCGCGGGCTATGAGTTGCCCGAAGGCTTCCGGCGTGGTGGGGGTGGCAATGGCGCCCTCGCTGGTCAGCCTGGCCTTGAGCTCGGGCGAGCCCAGCGCCAGGTTGATCTGGGCGTTGAGTTTGGTGACGATCTCGCGCGGCGTGCCTGCAGGCGCCACCACGCCGTACCACTGGTCGGCCTCGAAGTCCTTGTAGCCGAGCTCCGCCACGGTGGGCAGGTCGGGCAGGGCCGCCAGGCGCTGGGGGGAGGACACAGCCAGTGCCCGCAACTGGCCGTTCCTGATCTGGCCCAGCACGGCGGGCGCGCCGGTAAACAGCACCTGTATCTGCCCGCCCATCAGGTCGGTCACGGCCGGTGCCGTGCCGCGGTAGGGAATATGCAATATCGAAGCACCGGTTTGCAGCTTGAAGTACTCGGTGGCCAGGTTGGCCGCGCTGCCGTTGCCGCCTGAGCCGTAGTTGAGCTGGCCCGGATGCGCTTTGGCCAGCGCTACCAGTTCCCTGACGGAGCTCGCCTTGACCTGCGGATTGACCACCAGCACATTCGGTACACGCGCCACCCAGGCCACGGGCGCAAAACTCTTGACCGGGTCGTAGTGCAGTGCGGGGTAAAGCGAGGGGTTCACCGCCAGGGTGCCGATATGACCCATCAGCAGCGTGTAGCCGTCGGGCAGGGCTTTGGCCACCTTGTCGGCGCCCACACTGCCGCCCGCGCCGGGGACGTTGTCGATGATGACCGGCTGGCCCCAGGCTTTTGTCAGTTCCAGGCCAATGGAGCGCGCCAGGATGTCCGTGCTGCCGCCCGGTGTGAAGGGCACGACGATGCGCAGAGGCCGGGCCGGATAGGCTGTCTGCGCGCCGCTTTGTGCCTGGGCAAGGGTGGCCGCCAGCGCGCTGGCCGCGATCAGCAGTTTGGCCGTGAATGGTTTCAAGATGTCCTGCCTTGTCAATGGTGTTGTTTTTTCAGCCCGGACTGCCCTGCAAGCCTGGCCGGACAGTGTGCGCCAGGGCCGGCGTGTGCTGCCAGATCAATTCCGCTATATCAGCTATGGACAATTCGGGTGCCCTTATCTGGAATAGGGCTCCATCGCCTCGGCCAGCACGGACTGCACCACTTCAATGGCTGTTTTTTGCGTTTCGGTGCTGGGCCGGCGCGCGGAACGCACCAGCATCAGCTGGCTCATGATGCGCGGTGAATGGATGCTGCGCAACGTGAAGGGCGAGGGATCGTCGAAGTTGCTCAGGGTGTAGCTGGGCAGCACGGCGTGGCCCAGGCCTTCCTTAACCAGGCTCAGGATGGCATTCAGGCCGTCGACCTCCATCGAGACCTGCGGTTTGCGGCCGATCGCGATCATCTCCCCTTCGATCAGGATGCGGAAGGCATTGGGGCGGCTGGGCAGTATCAGCGGCAGGTCGGCCACCTCCGAGAGGCTGATGGGTTGCCGCTTGCGTACCGCGTCCCTGGCCGGGCTGCGCGCCGTGCCGGGCTTGACGTCGGCTGTTCGCGAAATAAACACCAGCTCTTCGGTGTGCAGCGTGGTCATCTCCACCTCAGGCGAGTGTTCTGCGTTGTAAAGTACGGCCATGTCCAGGTTGCCAACGCGCAGGCCTTCGTACATCAGCACCGAAAAGCCCTCGGTGAGCGTGAGGTGGGCCTGCGGCAGGTGCTGCCTGAAGGCGCGCGTGAGGGGCACGGTGATCAGCCTGGACAAACTGGGCGGCAGGCCTATGGAGACCCGACCGGCCAGCGCCCCGCGCACGGCGCCCAGCTCTTCCCGCGCCACTTCCACCTGGTGCAGGATGCCGCGCCCGTGTTTTAGCAGCAGGTTGCCCGCCTCGGTGGGCAGGGCGCCACGGCCGTTGCGGGTCAGCAGGCTTTGGTGCAGCTCCACCTCCAGCAGGCGGATCTGGCGGCTCAGCGCTGGCTGGGCGATGTCAAGGGCAATCGAGGCACGCGTAAAGCTGCCCAGCTCGGCCACCCGCACAAAATATTCCAGCTGCTTTAAGTCCATGTTCTTAGTGTATTGGCATAGCAAAAGCAATGATATGCGTGTTTGTTCTAACTGCTAGCGATGCAGCCAACTTCCCTGCGGGGCCTTTGCAGCGCAAAATTCATTGGTGCAAAAAGTTCCCGACGCTCCATCCTCCGGCAATCTGTTGCTGCTTCCCGGCCTCATGTGCGATGAGGTTTTCTGGCAACCCTTGATGGCCGGCCTGCCCGCCACGCTGCAAGCTCAGGCCGTGGACTACGGTGAGGCTGACACCATCACCGCCATGGCCGAAGCCGCGCTGGCCTTGGCCCCGCCACAATTTGCGCTGGCGGGGCATTCCATGGGTGGCCGCGTGGCGCTGGAAATCGTGCGTATGGCGCCGCATCGGGTGCAAAAACTCATATTGATGGACACCGGCTACCTGCCGCGTGCCCAGGGCGACAAGGGCGAGTCTGAAAAAGCCGGGCGCATGGCCCTGGTGGAACTGGCCAAAAAAGACGGCGTGCGCACCATGTGCGCCGAATGGGTCAAGGGCATGGTGCATCCGGACCGGCTTGGTGATGCGGCCCTGATCGAGTCCATCATCGGCATGTTCGCGCACAAGAGTGCCGGGCGTTTTGCGCAGCAGCAAAATGCTCTGCTGGCACGCCCGGACGCCAGCCCGGTGTTGGCGTTATTAAAGATGCCGTGCATGCTGCTGTGCGGCCGGCAGGACAGCTGGGCCACCGTGGCGCAGCACGCTGCCATGCAGGCGCTGGCGCCGCAGGCAAGCCTTGCCGTGATTGAAGATGCCGGCCACATGGTGCTGATGGAGCGTCCGGAAGCCACCATACAGGCCATCAGGGGTTTTCTGGAATAGTTGCTGGAGTTTTATGCTGAAACTGATTTCTTCAATGGCCACGCGCCAGCTGCTGGCGGAGCTGGCAGCCGCCTGGCAACAGGCTTGCGGCGTCGAGGTGCGCATCGAGTCGGTGGGTGGGGTGGATGCCGCAAAACGTGTGCAGGCCGGGGAGGCCTTCGACGGCGTGGTACTGGCTTCGGATGCGATAGACAAGCTGGTAGCGGGCGGGCAGGTGCTTGCCGGCAGCCGCGTGGACCTGGTGCGCTCCAGCGTGGCTGTGGCGGTAAAGGCCGGCGCGCCGCAGCCCGACATCAGCACTGAGGCAGCGCTGCGCAGCGCCATAACGGCAGCGTCCAGCATTGGTTACTCAACCGGGCCAAGCGGCACGGCGCTGGTCAAACTGTTTGAGCGTTGGGGCGTGGCTGAAGCGCTGAGGTCAAAAATCGTGCAGGCCCCGCCTGGCATTCCGGTGGGCACGCTGGTGGCGCGCGGCGAAGTGGCACTGGGCTTTCAGCAATTGAGCGAACTCATGCACCTGGAAGGCATCAGCATCGTCGGCAATATGCCCGAGGCGGTCAGCATTACCACCATTTTTTCGGCCGGCACCTGCGCGGTGTCGTCCCAGGGGGAAACGCTGGGGCGCCTGCTGGCCTTTATGGCATCGACCGAAGCCGCCGCCGTCAAGCGGCGCCATGGCATGGATCCCATATAAATTTCAGACTACTTTATTAGAGACAACTTCAGGACTTCAAGCAAATGAGCCTT
The DNA here is from genome assembly GCA_040388255.1 of Pseudomonadota bacterium. Classification (GTDB taxonomy): domain Bacteria; phylum Pseudomonadota; class Gammaproteobacteria; order Burkholderiales; family Burkholderiaceae_C; genus Polaromonas. Next base: position 190,072 of record JAZKCE010000006.1, read on the forward strand.
CAAAAACCCATCATCATTGACTGCCACGGTCACTACACGACAGCGCCCAAGGCACTGGAAACCTGGCGCAACCAGCAGATCGCCGGCATCAAGGACCCGTCGCTCATGCCCAAGGTCAGCGACCTGAAGATCAGCGATGACGAGTTACGCGAGACCATAGAGCAAAACCAGCTGCGGCTGATGAAGGAGCGCGGCTCCGACCTGACGCTGTTCAGCCCGCGTGCAAGCTTTATGGCGCACCATATCGGCGACTTCAATGTGTCGTCCACCTGGGCAGCGATCTGCAACGAGCTGTGCTACCGCGTGAGCCAGCTTTTCCCCGAGCACTTTGTGCCGGTGGCCATGTTGCCGCAATCCCCAGGCGTGGACCCGAAGACCTGCATCCCGGAACTGGTGAAGTGTGTCGAGCAGTACGGCAACGTCGGCATCAATCTGAACCCCGATCCTTCGGGCGGTCACTGGACCTCGCCACCGCTGTCGGACCGCCACTGGTATCCCATCTACGAAAAGATGGTGGAGTACGACATCCCGGCCATGGTGCATGTGTCTACCAGCTGCAACCATGCTTTCCACACCACAGGCGCGCACTACCTGAACGCGGACACCACAGCCTTCATGCAGTGCCTGACCAGCGATTTGTTCAAGGACTTCCCGACACTGAAGTTTTTGATCCCGCACGGCGGCGGCGCCGTGCCTTACCACTGGGGGCGTTTTCGCGGCCTGGCGCAGGAACTGAAAAAACCCTTGCTGCAGGACCACCTGCTGAACAACATCTTTTTCGACACCTGCGTTTACCACCAGCCGGGCATTGACCTGCTGACCAAGGTGATCCCCGTCAAGAACATCCTGTTTGCCAGCGAAATGATAGGCGCGGTGCGCGGCATCGACCCGGAAACCGGCAACTACTACGACGATACCAAACGCTACATCGAGTCATCGACCCAGCTGAGCGCCGAGCAGCGCTACCAGGTGTACGAGGGCAATGCGCGTCGCGTGTTCCCGCGGCTGGATGCCCAGCTCAAGGCCAAAAATCTTTGATTCACCAGGAACTACAGACATGACACAACTTGGCATCGTTAAACGCAACATCGTCCGCGCCGACAAGGCCGCGGTGGAAAAACTTGGCCGTTTTGGCGTGGCAACCGTGCATGAAGCCATGGGCCGTGTTGGCCTCATGAAGCCTTATATGCGCCCGATCTACAGCGGCGCGCTGGTGTCCGGCACGGCCGTCACAGTGCTGTTGCATCCCGGCGACAACTGGATGATGCACGTGGTGGCCGAGCAGATACAGCCCGGCGACATCGTGATCGCGGCCCTTACGGCTGAGAACTGCGACGGTTTTTTCGGCGACCTGCTGGCCACGTCCTTCATGGCGCGCGGCGCAAAGGCGCTGATCATCGATGCCGGTGTGCGCGATGTGAAGGAACTCACCGCCATGGGCTTTCCGGTCTGGAGCAAGGGCATCAGTGCCAAGGGCACCATCAAGGCAACCATAGGTTCGGTGAACATCCCCGTGGTGTGCGCTGGTGCCAGCGTCAACCCCGGCGACGCCGTGGTGGCGGATGACGACGGTGTGGTCATCGTGCCGGCCGAATGGGCGCAAAAGGTTGCCGATGCCGCCGAAGCGCGCGAAAGCAACGAAGCCGAAAAACGCGCCAAACTGGCCGCCGGCGTACTCGGCCTGGACATGTACAAGATGCGTGAACCGCTGGAAAAAGCCGGGCTTAAATACGTCGACTGAGTAGAAGATTAGAAAAAATTAGAAAAGCATTGACATGACAAAACCTACAAGCGGCGGCTTCACCAAAACGCCTGGCTGGCTCGACTGGTACACCGGCCCTAGCAAACCGGTCTTCAAGCTGCCTGAGGGTGCGGTGGATGCGCATTGCCACGTATTTGGCCCGGGCGCCGAATTTCCTTACGCGCCGGAGCGCAAGTACACGCCCTGTGATGCCTCCAAGCAGCAGCTGTATGCGCTGCGCGACCACCTCGGCTTTGACATGAACGTGGTGGTGCAGGCCACCTGCAATGGCGCGGATAACCGGGCCATGGTGGACGCGCTGCTCAATAGCAATGGCAAGGCGCGTGGTGTGGCGACGGTCAAGCGTTCCGTCACCGACCAGGAACTGCAGGACATGCACGCAGCCGGCGTGCGCGGTGTGCGTTTTAACTTTGTCAAACGCCTGGTGGACTTCACACCCAAGGATGAACTGATAGAGATTGCCAACCGCATCAAGCCCCTGGGCTGGCACGTGGTGATTTATTTCGAGGCGGTGGACCTGCCAGAGCTCTGGGACTTCTTCACCGCGCTGCCGACAACGGTGGTTGTGGACCACATGGGTCGCCCCGATGTGAGCAAGCCTGTCGATGGACCGGAGTTCGAGTTGTTCGTAAAATTCATGCGCGAACATCCGAATGTCTGGAGCAAGGTCACCTGCCCGGAACGCCTGTCTGTCGCCGGCCCGAAAGCACTGGATGGCGAGCAAAATGCCTACCGCGATGTTGTGCCTTTCGCCAAACGCATTGTTGAAACCTTCCCCGACCGCGTGCTGTGGGGCACCGACTGGCCGCACCCGAATCTCAAGGATCACATGCCCGATGACGGCTTGCTGGTGGACTTCATCCCGCATATAGCCACCACGCCGGAACTGCAGAAAAAACTCCTTGTGGACAACCCGACCCGCCTCTACTGGAGCTGAATTCATGTCTCTCGAAAAACCCTATCTTGATGTTCCCGGCACGACGCTGTTCGACATGGACCAGTCCCGCCTGGGCTACTGGCTTAACCAGTTTTGCATGTCGCTGATGAAACCGGAGAATCGCGAACGCTTCAAGGCCAACCAGCGTGCGTATGTTGATGAATGGCCGATGACCGAAGCGCAGAAACAGGCCGTGCTCGACCAGGACCTGAACAAGGCTATCTCGCTGGGTGGCAACATCTATTTTCTGGCCAAGCTGGGCTCCACCCATGGCAAGAGTTTTCAGCAGATGGCTGGCAGCATGACCGGCATGACTGAAGAAGAGTATCGCGACATGATGGTTGCTGGCGGCCGTTCGATTGAGGGCAATCGGGTGGTTGGTGAGGATGGCGACGCCCAGGCCAACCGGCAGCCTCAAGGTAAAAAATCGATTAAAGGAAGCTCCTGATATGGCCAGAATTACCGCCGGTGTTTTTACATCCCATGTGCCCGCCATAGGCGCGGCAGTTGACCTGGGCAAAACCAAAGAGCCGTACTGGCAGCCTTTGTTCCAGGGTTACGAATACTCCAAACAATGGCTCAAGGACAACAAGCCGGATGTGATCCTGCTGGTTTTCAACGACCACGCCACAGCGTTCAGCCTGGAGATGATTCCCACCTTTGCCGTCGGCTGCGCCGCAGAATATGCTGTGGCCGATGAAGGCTGGGGCCCGCGTCCCGTGCCCAAGGTCATAGGCCATCCGGAGCTGGCCGCGCACATTGTGCAATCGGTGATCCAGGATGATTTTGACCTCACCATCGTCAACAAGATGGATGTGGACCACGGCCTGACCGTACCGCTTACCCTGATGTGCGGCCAGCCGGACGCCTGGCCTTGCCCGGTAATACCTATCGCCATCAATGTGGTGCAGTACCCCGTGCCTTCGGGCAAACGCTGCCTGAACCTGGGCAAGGCGATCCGCAAGGCCGTCGAGTCCTTTGACAAGGACCTGAACGTGCAGATCTGGGGCACGGGCGGCATGAGCCACCAGTTGCAGGGCGCGCGGGCAGGGCTCATCAACAAGGATTTTGACGGCGCCTTTATGGACCTGATGATCAAGGACCCCGAAGCCCAAGCCGCCGTGCCGCACATCAACTATGTGCGCGAGGCCGGCAGCGAAGGCATAGAGCTGGTGATGTGGCTGACCGCGCGTGGCGCCATGTCCGACCTGAACGGTGGCCCACCGCCGACCGTGAAGCACCGCTTTTATCATGTACCCGCATCCAACACGGCCGTAGGCCACCTGATTCTGGAAAACAACTGACATGACCAAGACCATCAAAGTCGCCCTTGCAGGCGCAGGCGCGTTCGGCATCAAACACCTGGACGGCATCAAGAACATTGACGGCGTGGAAGTGGTGTCGCTGATCAGCCGCGACATCGAAAAAACAAAGGAAGTGGCCGCCAAATACAACATCGGCCATGTGACGACCGACCTCAACGAAAGCCTGGCGCTCAAGGAAGTTGATGCGGTCATCCTCTGCACGCCCACGCAGATGCATGCGGACCAGACCATTGCCTGCCTGAAAGCCGGCAAGCATGTGCAGGTCGAAATTCCTTTGGCCGACACCCTCAAGGGTGCGCAGGCGGTGGTGGCCCAGGCCAAAAGCAGCGGCCTGGTTGCCATGTGCGGCCACACCCGCCGCTTCAACCCCAGCCACCAGTACGTGCACAAGGAAATCACGGCGGGCCGCTTCAACATCCAGCAGCTCGATGTGCAGACCTATTTTTTCCGCCGTACCAACATGAACGCCATGGGCCAGGCCCGTTCATGGACAGACCACCTGCTGTGGCACCATGCCGCCCATACCGTGGACCTGTTCGCCTACCAGTGCGGCAGCCCCATCGTGAAAGCCAATGCCATTCAGGGGCCTATCCACCCGGTGCTGGGCATCGCCATGGATATGAGCATCCAGCTCAAGGCCGCGAATGGCGCGATCTGCACGCTGTCGCTGAGTTTTAACAACGACGGCCCGCTGGGCACGTTCTTCCGCTATATCGGCGACAACGCTACCTACCTGGCGCGTTACGACGACCTGTTCAATGGCAAGGAAGAAAAAATCGACGTCAGCAAGGTGGACGTGAGCATGAACGGCATCGAGCTGCAGGACCGCGAGTTCTTTGCCACGATCCGTGAGGGCCGCGAGCCCAACAGCAGTGTTGTCAAGGTGTTGCCGTGCTACCAGGTGCTGCACGACCTGGAGCAGCAGCTGAACGCTTAAGGATGAGGTCGCGGCCATCGCGACGCCATTGGCGATATCAACGCAAAATGGGGACCGGCACTCAGCGCAGCGCAACAGCGCGGTGAGGACCGCCCCCATTTTTATTTCCAGCTTTTGATTCGCGCCAAAAATTCAAAGGAACATCCATGAAAACCAGACAACTGGGCCCCTTCACCGTCAGCGCCATAGGCCTGGGTTGCATGAACCTGAGCCATGCCTACGGCGCGCCTGTTTCGGCGGAGCAGGGCGAGCGTGTCCTGCTGGCTGCGCTTGATGCCGGCGTGACGCTGTTTGATACCGCCACGCTTTACGGCTTTGGCGCCAACGAAACGCTGGTCGGCCGTGTCATGAAAACGCATCGCAGCAAGTTCACCCTGGCCAGCAAATGCGGTCTGCATGGCTTCGATGTGGCTGGCGACGGCAAGCTGGTGCGTGTGATCGACGGCAGCCCGGCCAATATTCGCAAAAACTGCGAAGACAGCCTGCGCCGCCTGCAGACAGATGTGATTGATCTGTATTACCTGCACCGCTGGGACAAAAAGGTGCCGATTGAAGACAGCGTGGGCGCGTTGAGCGATCTGGTTAAAAAAGGCCATATCCGCAGCATCGGCCTGTCCGAGGTGTCGGCCAATACATTGCGCAAGGCCCATGCGGTGCACCCGATCGCTGCCGTGCAGACCGAATATTCGCTGTGGACACGCAACCCTGAAATCGCCGTGCTCGACGCCTGCCGTGAACTGGGCGCCACCTTTGTCGCCTTCAGCCCGGTGGCGCGCGGTTACCTGTGCGGATTGCTCACCGATGTGGGCGCACTGGACGCCAAGGACATCCGCCGCAGCATGCCGCGCTTTTTGCCGGACAACTACGCGGCCAACCTGAAGCTGCTGCCGGCCTACAACGCCATTGCCAAAGAGGCCGGCTGCAGTCCGGCGCAACTGGCGCTGGCCTGGTTGCTGCACAAGGCGCCGCACATCATTCCCATCCCCGGCACCACCAGCGTGGCGCATCTGCATGACGATCTGGGCGCAGAAAAAGTCGCCCTGGCTCCTGAACTGGTGGTCCGGCTTGAAGCCCTCATCAACCAGCAGACGGTCACCGGCCCGCGCTACACGGCGCAAGCCGCCAGCGAGGTGGACACCGAAGAGTTTGCCGCCTAGTTTTTCAGGCCCTTGCCGCAATCGACTTGTGCATCCAGCTGCATTCCCTGGCGCGAATAATCGCTGTCGGTCACTTTGCAGCCTGATGTTTTTTCGATGGCTGAGAGCAGGGCGGCCTTGCCGGCCGCGTCGTCCGCCAGCATTTTCCTCAGGAGCCCCGACGCCGTGGCGGTCCAGGTGCCTGCCGTGAGCTGGCTGATCAGATAAGTCCTGCCGCCAAGGTTTACCGTATGCGTGCTGGCGTCATCCGTGAAGGGGTGTGCGGCGCAGGCGCTTAAACCGAGGCAGGCAAGGGCGGGGATTAATTTCACGCAGTCTCCGGGGCAAGCGGCTGGCTGGCCGCAAAGCCAGTCTGCGCATGGCCGCTGGTGCCTGGCATCAGCTGCGAGAGCTTGGGTTCAGGCACCTGGGGCGGCACTTTCGGGAGTTTTGAAGTGTCCGGGCAACCGCACAGCAGCATGGTGAAAAATACCAGTGGCAACAGGGTTTTCATGGTGTCTCTTGAGGTGGTCTGCGAGTGTTGTTTTCATCATAGGATGCACTTTGGCACCGCGCCAGAGCAGGCTGCAAATTCGCGGTTATCGCCTACAAGGCCGGCGATGCCGCCCGGATATTCTGGCTGGTCATGTTGGTGCTGGCTGGCAGCCGTTCTGCATCGGGTTTGCCCTAGGCGTATCCGGCCGGTGCCGATCCAACAATGGTCCTTTAATCCATCGGAGCCCACCATGTACACACGTCGCCAAGTCAGCCTTGTTTCCTTTTCAGCCATTGCCGTGGTGGCGCTCGCCGCCATGACGGGCTGCGGCATGATGAACCAGTCGTCGAATCTGGTGGCGCTAAGCACCCAGCTCCGCGGTGCCAATGAGGTGCAGGCCAATGCCAGCACGGCCAGCGGTGCCGTGGATGCCGTGTTCAACAAGGACAGCAACCTGTTGCGCTGGAAGGTCAGCTACTCGGGCCTGGGCGGACCGGCTACCGCAGGCCATTTCCATGGCCCTGCCGCCATTGGCGCCAACGCCGGTGTGGTGCTGGGCTGGACGGCGCCCATCACCAGCCCGATGGAGGGCAGCGCCACTTTGACGCCTGCCCAGGCGGCTGACCTGCTGGCCGGCCGCTGGTACGCCAACATTCATACGGCTGCCCATCCAGGCGGCGAAATACGCGGCCAGATGACGGTGCGTAACTAAGGCTTGCGTTCCCGTGTTTGCCATGGATTGAGGCCTCAAGAAGGCATTGCTCTGCCTGGCCAGGTGAATGCCGGCTCAACAGGCATTGCAATGCTGGACTGTCAGATTCGGCCACGCCAGCACAGGCGCTAAAAATCGCCACTTGAGTAATGACCTCGGGAAAACCCCTGTATCAATCAGGTTGCGGGCGCAACTTGATTGATATAAAGTTGCGCCCGCAACAATACTTTTTGAGCGCAGGCGCACAGTCATGAACAACTCTTCCATACCTTGGCCGGCCAAGGTCCCCGTCCTTATTGCCGGCGGCGGCCCTGTCGGAATGACCCTGGCGGCCTTGCTGGCGCGCTATGGCGTTGCCAGCCTGGTCCTTGAAGCCGACGATGGCTACTGCGCCGGCAGCCGTGCCATCTGCATGTCGCGCCGCTCCCAGGAAATCCTGGGCTGGGTGGGCGCTGACCAGGCGCTGGTCGACAAAGGCCTGTCGTGGGTGGGCGGACGCAGCTACTTTCGCGACCGCGAAGTGCTGCACTTCCAGATGCCCAGCGAACCGACGCAGCGCTACGCGCCCATGGTCAACATCCAGCAGTTTTACGCCGAGGAGTTTGCGCACAAGGCGGCCATGGCGCAGGGCGGCCTGGCCGATGTGCGCTGGTCCAGCAAGGTGATCGCGGTGCGTCCGCAGGCAAACGGCGCGCAAGTGGATATTGAGGCCGTAGATGGCATGCACACCGTGCAGGCCGACTGGGTGGTCGCCTGCGACGGCGGCCGCAGCACCGTGCGCGAGCAACTCGGCTTGCAGCTGGAAGGCACGCAATACGAAGGCAAGTACGTGATCGTGGATGTGGTGCAAAAAACCCAGCGCGCGGTGGAGCGTCTGGCCTGGTTTGACCCGCCGTCCAACCCCGGCTCCACCATCCTGATGCATCGCCAGCCTGATGATGTCTGGCGCATCGACTACCAGATTCGCGATGACGAAGACCCGCTTGAAGCGGTGAAGCCCGAGAACGTGCTGCCGCGCGTGCAAAGCCATTTGTCCATGATTGGCGAGAACGAGCCCTGGGAGCCGCTGTGGATTTCCATCTACAACGCCAAATGCCTGACCTTGCCCAGCTACCGCCACGGCCGTGTGCTGTTTGCCGGTGATGCCGGCCATCTGGTGCCGATTTTTGGCGTGCGCGGGCTCAATTCCGGCCTGGACGACGCCGGCAACCTGGGCTGGAAGTTGGCGCTGGTGCAACAGGGGCGGGCGGCTGATTCGCTGCTCGACAGCTACTCCAGTGAACGTGTGCAGGCCACGCGCGAGAATATCGCCTACGGTGCCAAGAGCACCGAATTCATGGCGCCGCCCGATTACGGCTTCAAGCTGCTGCGCGAGGCCGCGCTGCGTCTGTGCACCGAAAACCCGGCCCTGAGTTCGCTGGTCAATCCGCGCCAGTCCACCCCGGTCGAATACCTGAATTCGCCATTGAACATGACGGCGCAAGAGGCCGGCTTCAAGGCTGGCGCCCGTGCCGGCATGCCTGCGCCTGAGGCCAAACTGCGCGCTGGCAGTGGCGACTTGCACCTGACTTCCCGTTTTGGCGGAGAGTTTGTGTTGCTGTACTTTGCAAGGCAGACCGGCTTGCCCGCGGCACTGCAGGCCTTGGCCACGCCGGATGTCGCCGGCCCCGCAGCGCTCAATGTGATCTGCATTACCCGTCAGGGGCAGGCCGATGTCCACACGCTGATTGATGAACTCGGCCAGGCCCATGAGCGTTATGACGCGCAAGAGGGCACGCTGTACCTGGTGCGACCTGACGGTTATGTGATGGGACGCTGGCGTGAAGGCAGCGCTGCAGACGTGCAGGCAGCCCTGCGCCGCCTAGCCATTGACCCCGTCGCCCCTTGACGCTCCAGGAGACCCCTATGACCGAAACCCAACTCGACCAAACCTATACCGCGCTGGCACAAGCCACGGCCCGCGTCGGTGAAGCCCAAGCGCCTTTGTTTCTGGCCACACTTTCCCTAGCGCTGCTGACGCGGCAAACGGACGCGGACCAGGCCTTGGCGCTGATTGCCCAGGCCGAGCGGCTGGCCAAGACCTGATTTTTTTACACACACTGCCCATAACCTGGAGACACCATGCAACGCCTTCCCACTCTCATCCGCCAATCGCTGGCACTGCTGGCTTTTGCCGCGACCGCTGCTTCGGCGCAAAACTATCCGGCCAAACCCATTGAGTGGGTGGTGCCTTACCCCGCGGGCGGCGGCTCCGACGTGGTGGCGCGTTCGCTGACCGAGGCCATGGGCCATGGCCTGGGCCAGCCCATCATCATCAACAACAAGCCGGGGGCTGCCACCAATATTGGCGCCGACTATGTGGCCCATGCCAGGCCTGACGGCTACACGATTCTGACCGGTGACACCGCCACGCTGGCAGCGAATCCGGCGCTTTATTCCAAGCTCAGCTACAGCGCCGAAAAAGACCTGGCGCCCATCGGCTTGCTGGCCCGTTTCCCGATGATCCTGGTGGTCAATCCGGCCATTCCGGTGAAGAACCTGGCCGAATTCATGGCCTGGGCCAAGACCCAGACGCGCGGCGTGAGCTACGCCACACCGGGTGCGGGCAGCCCGCACCATCTGGCCACCGAGCTGTTTCGCGGCAAGACCGGCCTGAACCTGGTCCATGTTCCTTACCGGGGTGCGGCACCCGCGGTTCAGGATGTGGCCGGCGGCCAGTTGCCATTTATGTTTGTCGATACGGCCAGCGGCATGGGCTTCATCAATGCCGGACGCTTGCGTGCCATTGGTATTGCCAGCCCCCAGCGCGTGAAAAATTTTGAAACCATTCCCACGCTGAACGAACAAGGCCTCAAAGGTTTTGAAGCCTATGCCTGGCAGGGCCTGGCCGCACCGGCCGGAACGCCTGTTGATGTGATCACCAGGCTGAACAAGGCGCTGGTGGATGCCTTGAACTCCACCTCGGTGAAAGCGCGTTTCCAGGTCCTGGGTCTGGAGCCCACGCCCAGCACACCGGCGCAGATGGGCAGCTATGCCAAGGCCGAGCGTGAAAAATGGGCGCAGGTGATTCGCGCCAGCGGCATCAAACTCGATTGATGGTTTGACGAACCATGTTTGAACTTGACCGCACGCTGACCTACAGGCTGCACCTGCTGCACAAGCTGAGCGACCTGGAAAGCCAGCGGGCTTATGCGTCGGGGGCCGGCTTGTCCATGGGCGACGCCCGCTGCCTGACGGCGGTGGGCAGTTTTGCGCCTCTGTCGGTCAACGACCTGGCGCAAAAGGCCAACCTGAACAAGGGGCAAGCCAGCCGCTCGGCCCAGTCGCTGGTGGAGCAGGGGCTGGTGCTTAAAGTCGCCAGCCCGACCGATGGGCGCGGCGTGGTGCTCACGCTGACGGCCGCGGGCGATGCGGCCTGGCGCCGTGCCATGGCGGTGGTTGAGCAGCGCAACCGCGAGATTTTTGGCGTGTTGAGTCTGCAAGAGCGGGAGCAGCTCAGCACCCTGTTTGACCGCCTGATTGCCCAGGCCCAAACGAATGGACCGAATGACGATGGCCCGGATGGCCGTGTCGTCAATGAAACCTGACTTTCACATGGAGAGCAATTTGCTGAACACCCCCTCTTTGCGTTACCAGTCCGGTTTTGGTAACGAATTTGTCAGCGAAGCCGTCCCCGGCGCCTTGCCCGAGGGGCGCAACAGCCCGCAACGCGCGCCGCATGATCTGTATACCGAGCTGCTGTCGGGCACGGCCTTTACCGCGCCGCGCGCGGAGAACCGCCGTACCTGGTTGTACCGCCGTCAGCCCTCGGTGGTGACCAGCGGCTATCAGCCTTATGTACAAACCGGCTGGACGACGGGTGCCGCCGGCGGCGTGATTGTGCCGCCCGATCCGCTGCGCTGGGCGCCGTTTGAGATTCCGGCTGAAGCGCTGGATTTTGTCGATGGCATGCGCACCGTGGCCGCGAATGGCGACGCGCATGGGCAAACCGGCATCGCCGCCCATGTCTACCTGGCCAACCGCTCCATGGTCCAGCGTGCCTTCGTCAACGCCGACGGCGAAATGCTGCTGGTGCCGCAGCAAGGCCGCTTGTTGCTGACCACCGAGTTGGGCCTGCTGGACGTTGCCCCAGGCGAGATCGCCGTGATTCCGCGCGGCATGGCCTTCAGCGTGGCCTTGCCCGATGGCCCGTCGCGTGGTTATGTCTGCGAGAACTATGGCGCCGCCTTCCGCCTGCCCGAGTTGGGTCCGATTGGCTCCAACGGCCTGGCCAATGCGCGCGACTTTCTGGCCCCCACGGCGGCCTTTGAGTCGACCACAGGCGCTTACGAGATCGTCAAGAAGTTTGGTAGCCACTTCTGGACCACAACCCAGGCCCACACGCCCTTCAATGTGGTCGCCTGGCATGGCAACCTGGTGCCTTACAAGTACAACACCGCGCATTTCATGACGATAGGTTCGATCAGCTACGACCATCCGGACCCGTCTATCTTCACGGTGCTGACCTCGCCGTCGGACACGGCCGGCACGGCTAACTGCGACTTTGTGATTTTCCCGCCGCGCTGGATGGTGGCCGAAAACACCTTCCGTCCGCCCTGGTACCACCGCAACCTCATGAGCGAGTTCATGGGCCTGGTCTACGGCCAGTACGACGCCAAGCCCGAAGGTTTTAAACCCGGCGGCGCCTCGCTGCACAACTGCATGGTGCCGCACGGCCCCGACACCGAAGCCTTTGAAAAAGCCAGCAGCGCCGAACTGGCGCCGCACAAGCTGGACAACACGCTGGCCTTCATGTTTGAGAGCCGCTACACATTTGTGCCCACGGCCTATGCCATGCAGGGCGGGGCGCTGGATGCGGCTTATGCCAATTGCTGGCAAGGCCTGAAAGACAACTTTAAAGAAACCCCATGACGAACGCAACCCTGTCCCCCCTAGACTTCACCCACGATGCCGCGCTGAACTCATGGGTCGCATCGGCCAACGCGCCTGACAGCGATTTCCCCATCCAGAACCTGCCGCTGGGCGTGTTCCGCCGCGCCGGCAGCGAGGAGGCATTCCGCCCCGGCGTGGCGATTGGCGAGCAGATCGTGGATTTGCTGGCCGCGCGCGCAGCCGGCGTTTTTTCCGCCGATGTGGCGGCCACGCTGGATGGCTGCGAACGCGGTGAGCTCAATACCTTCATGGCCCAGGGCCGTGTCGCCCGCGTTGCCTTGCGCCAGGCGCTGTCGCAAGCGCTGTGCGAAGGCAGCAGCCAGCAGTCCGCACTGCAGTCCTGCCTGGTGCCGCAGGCCGAAGCCGAATACGCCGTGCCTTGCCGCATCGGTGACTACACCGATTTCTACACCGGCATTCACCACGCCACCACGGTCGGCAAGTTATTCCGTCCGGACCAGCCCTTGATGCCCAACTACAAGTGGGTGCCCATCGGCTACCACGGCCGGGCGTCCTCGATTGGCGTGAGCGGCCAGACTTTTCCCCGCCCGCGGGGCCAGACCAAAGGCCCAAACGAAGACGTGCCGCAGTTGCGCCCCAGCCAGCGCCTGGACTATGAACTGGAGCTGGGCGTGCTGGTGGGACAGGGCAATACGCTGGGCGAGCCCATCGCCATCGACCGTGCCGAAGACCACGCCTTTGGACTGGTGCTGCTTAACGACTGGTCGGCACGCGATGTGCAGGCCTGGGAATACCAGCCGCTCGGCCCGTTCCTGGCCAAAAATTTTGCCAGCACGATCTCGCCCTGGATTGTGACCATGGAAGCGCTGGCGCCATTTCGCGCGCCCTTTGAGCGCCCAGCGAGCGATCCGCAACCGCTGCCTTACCTGGATTCGGCCAGCAACCGCCAGCAGGGCGGGCTGGATGTGGAGCTGGAAGTGCTGATAGAGACGCAGGCCATGCGCGATGCCGGCCTGGCGCCGCAGCGCCTGTCGCAGTCCAGCTACCGCGATGCCTACTGGACGGTCGCGCAAATGCTCACGCACCACACGGTCAACGGCTGCAACCTGCAAGCTGGTGACCTGCTGGGGTCCGGTACCCAGTCCGGCCCCAGGTCCGAGCAGGCCGGCTCTTTGCTGGAGCTGAGCGCGGGTGGCAAGAGTCCCATCACGCTGGCCAATGGCGAAACCCGCACCTTCCTGCAGGACGGCGACGCCATCATCTTGCGCGGCCACTGTGCCCGCAGCGGTTTCAGGCGCATAGGCTTTGGCGATTGCCGGGGCCAGGTGCTGGCCGCGCGCGGCTAAAGCATGACCGGTGACTGGCTGGCCTTGCTTGAATGAAGGCCGGTAGCGCTACCGGAGGCGCTTAATTTGCTATTTATTTAGTAGCTGCCTGCGCCCGCCATGCATGGCGAGCGGGTTGATTCGACTGAAAATCGGGTACTTGGCGCTTCAAATGCTTTTGGTTTTAAATCAAGCTTGAAGTACCCCTTTAGGTGGCGCAACCTGCATTAAAACCTTAAAATCAAGGGTTATCCCCAAATCGCAGGCTGCACCGCCAGGTGCCTTCCGGCGATTGTTACCGATCGCCCCATGAACGCCCCCGTTGACGTCTCCTTCTTTACGCGCGCCGCCAAACCGCTGACCAGTTACCGCAAATACTGGGCGGCCCGTTTTGGCACGGCCAAATTTCTGCCAACCACACGGGCAGAGATGGACGCGCTCGGCTGGGACAGTTGCGACGTCATCGTCGTCACCGGCGACGCCTATGTGGACCACCCCAGCTTTGGCATGGCCGTGATAGGCCGCATGCTGGAGGCGCAGGGCTTTCGTGTCGGCATCATCGCGCAGCCCGACTGGCAAAGCGCCGAGCCCTTCAAGGTGCTGGGCAAACCCAACCTGTTCTGGGGCGTGACCGCCGGCAACATGGATTCAATGATCAACCGCTACACGGCTGACCACAAGATTCGCAGCGACGATGCCTACACGCCCGGCGACATAGGCGGCAAGCGCCCAGACCGCGCCGCGCTGGTGTATTCGCAGCGCTGCCGTGAGGCCTACAAGGACGTGCCCATCATCCTGGGCGGCATTGAAGGCTCGCTGCGCCGCATCGCGCATTACGACTACTGGTCCGACAAGGTGCGCCGCTCCGTGGTGGTCGATGCCAAATGTGACCTGCTGCTCTACGGCAATGCCGAGCGCGCGATTGTCGAGATCGCCCATCGCCTGGCGGCCCGCGAGACGATTGCCACCATGACCGACATCCGCGGCACGGCGTTTATCCGCCGCGCTGGCGACGAAACCTCGCAGGGCTGGTTCGAGATCGATTCGACCAGCGTTGATGCGCCGGGCCGGGTCGAAGCGCACGTCAATCCCTACATGATGATTTCGGACGTGGCCAGGGAGCAGGGCGCGACCTGCGCGCGTGAAGATGAGGCGGCCGGTGTTGCGGTGCAAGCCCAAGCTGCAGGCTCGCCTGTTCTGGCAGCTGTTCCCTCAGCCAATCCGGCCATCAAGCCGTTGACCTTTGTGCCCAACCCCAGCCTGCCGCACATGCAGGGCAGGATCAAGGTACCGCCGCGCGACCGTTCCGTGATTCGCCTGCCGTCTTATGAACAGGTCAAAAGCGACGCTGTGCTGTATGCCCACGCCAACCGCGTGCTGCACCTGGAAACCAACCCCGGCAATGCCCGTGCACTGGTGCAGGCCCATGGTGAAGGCGCGACGGCACGCGATGTCTGGATCACGCCGCCGCCCATCCCGCTCACCACGGCAGAGATGGACTACGTTTTCGACCTGCCCTACGCGCGTGCGCCGCACCCGAGTTACGCAGACGAGAACGGCAGCCATGACCACGCGACCAAAATCCCGGCGTGGGAGATGATCCGCTTCAGCGTCAATATCATGCGCGGCTGTTTTGGCGGCTGCACCTTTTGCTCCATCACCGAGCACGAAGGCCGCATCATCCAGAGTCGTTCTGAAGACTCCGTGATCCGCGAGATTGAAGCCATACGCGACACCGTCAAGGGTTTTACCGGCGCGATTTCCGATCTGGGCGGACCGACCGCCAATATGTACCGCATCGGCTGCAAGAGCCCCGAGATTGAAGCAGCCTGCCGCAAGCCGTCCTGTGTCTACCCGGGCATTTGCTCCAACCTCAACACCGACCACAACCCGCTGATCAAGATGTACCGCCGCGCGCGGGCGCTCAAGGGCGTGAAGAAAATCCTGATCAGCTCCGGCCTGCGTTACGACCTGGCGGTGCAAAGCCCAGAGTACGTGAAAGAACTGGTCACGCACCACGTTGGCGGCTACCTCAAGATCGCGCCCGAGCACACCGAGCAGGGTCCGCTCACCAAGATGATGAAGCCCGGCATAGGCAGCTATGACAAGTTCAAACAGCTGTTTGAAAAGTACAGCCTGGAAGCCGGCAAAAAACAGTTCCTGATCCCGTACTTCATTGCTGCCCATCCGGGCACCAGTGACGAGGACATGATGAACCTGGCCATCTGGCTGAAGAAAAGCGGCTTTCGCGCCGACCAGGTACAGACCTTTTATCCATCACCGATGGCCACCGCCACGGCGATGTACCACACCAACAAAAACCCGCTGCGCAAGATCACCCGCGACAGCGAGACGGTGGACATCGTGCGCGGCGAGCGCCGCCGGCGCCTGCACAAGGCGTTTTTGCGCTACCACGATCCCAACAACTGGCCACTGCTGCGCGAGGCGCTCAAGACCATGGGGCGTGCCGACCTGATCGGCAACGGTAAACACCACCTGATCCCAACCTTCCAGCCTCTGGTCGACGGTACTTACCAGAGTGCGCGGCGCAAGAACTCAACCACCACGGTGACCAAGGCCTCGCCGGTGACCAAGGGCCGTCTGCTCACGCAGCACACCGGCCTGCCGCCGCGCGACAACGGCGCGGGCAAACCCCCTGGCGTCAAACCTTCGCGCAAGCCGCGCTGATACTGCCCTGTGTGCTTGCGGGCTTGCCCCGCATCGGGCATTGATGTATCCCCTTAAACCGGGCAGTTCATAGCTGGAGACTGTTCACTTCCTCGTGTTGAACTGACCTTCTGCGGACGAACGCGCTTGGCGCAGCACATCAAACAGTGCATCGCGCCCGAGTCCGGCCTGCGCCTGCTCAACCACCAATAGCTTAAAAGCCAGCGTGTAATCCCGCTGGCTTCGTTTAATGCCTGACTCCATTGGCTCGCCTTTTCTTTAAGGAAAAGATGTCGACCCTATTCAGGACGTGCCAAATAAAACAAAAAAGCCTGGCGGCAACTGGACAGTTGCCGCCAGGCTTTTTCAGTGGCTTGCGGCTTAAATGCGTCCCATCAAAAGCAGCACGAGCAGGATGATGACAACCAGGCCAATGCCCCCGCTGGGACCGTAACCCCAACTGCGGCTGTGGCCCCAGGTCGGCAGGGCGCCCACCAGGATCAAAATAAGAACAATAAGCAGGATGAGCGAGAGAGACATAAAAATACTCCTTGTGATCTGCCTTCATTCTTGCCCGGGGCAGGGCAGAAGTGGCTAGGTACAAGGCTTGCTCAACCGTCGGCAAATGCTGACAAAAGTTACTGCTTTGGCCTGGAACTCAGCTGGGCGGGCCGGCCGTACAGGCCTTCGCCGGCAGCCGCACGGCGAACTGCACGTACTTTGTGTTTCCTGCGGTACCGCTGACCAGGGGCCAACGCATGGCCGCAGTTGCATCGGGTGGCAGGGCGGTGTCCTTGTCAAAGACATACAGCGCGCCGTATTGCGCCAGTTCCTCCGGACTAACCCATGGCGTTGCCGTCGGACCGGTAAATACCACAGGCGCGTCTTTGGAGTATGCGGATGCCAAACCTGCCTCGAAATCTCCGGCGACGATGCGCAGGGGGCAACTGGTCGCGCGCTGCCAGTGGGCGACGGCTGCGTCGGACATTTTTTGGGCCGGGTAGGCGGAGTCGGCACGGCGGTCCGCAAGCACCGCATCGGGATTGCCCTGTTTGATGGCGTAGTAGCCAAAGCCCAGCGCATGGACCAGCAGGGCGACAAGCATCAGCTTGCGTG
This sequence comes from Pseudomonadota bacterium, assembly GCA_040388255.1. Taxonomy (GTDB): domain Bacteria; phylum Pseudomonadota; class Gammaproteobacteria; order Burkholderiales; family Burkholderiaceae_C; genus Polaromonas. The sequence goes on from JAZKCE010000006.1 coordinate 207,378, forward strand.
GACTCAGGACCGCGCTGCTTCGCCATCGCCAGGCCAGCCAGATCGAAAAGAACTGGAACAACTGCACGCCCCAGTGGTTGCGCAATGCGCTGCCGCTGACCAGCGAGGCCGCCACCAGTACAAAAACCGGCCCCCATACCAGGCTCCAGAGCCAGATCGAGACTTCCCTGTCGCTGAATGCCGAACCGAAGGCGCTCTCTTGCGGGGGCGACAATGGCGCGTCCTGGCCTGGGCTGCGGCGGCCAAAACGCGACAGGAAAAAGCACAGTGTGATGGCCAGCAGGAGCGGGAAAATCATGCGCACCTGATTGACCGCAAAAGTCGCCACCCAGAATGCGCGCCGGCCAAGCCCACCTGACTCCAGCACCTCGGACGCATAACGCAGGGAGGGGAAACGGTTGGAGATGCCCCAATAAAGGTGGGGGCCGAAGATCAGGAAAAACACCAGGAAGACCAGCGCCATGCGCCATGCGAGTTGTGCCCCGCGTGTTTTTCCAAGGACCAGCACCACGATCAGCAGGGCTCCCAGCGGTAGCGCGGCTTGGTACTTCGTCAGCATCGCGCATGCTGCCAAGGCCCCGGTTGCAAGCCACCATGGCGTGTCGAGCCTGGAGGTCAGCGCGCGCATCACCGCATACGTCGTGGCGGACAGGCAAAGCACAAGCACCGTGTTGTGGTTGTAGATCTCCGCGGAAACACTAAAACACTGCTGCAGGCTCCACAGAACGATGGCAATATTTGCCACGCGTTCGCCGCACAGCTGGCGGGCGACCAGCCAGGTGAAAAAACCTGTGCCCGCAACACACATCGCGGCAAGGGCGCTCGCCAGCCACCAATGCGAACCTAGCAGGTAGGTCGCGGTGGCAAACAGCCAGGTTGGAAAAGGCGGGTGTTTGTAATAACCCAGCTCCAGGCTGTGGGCCCACACAAACTGCTCCACGCTGTCACCGTAAAGGCCGGCATCCCAGCTGCTTGTCCATGCGACCCAGGCAAAAACCAGAAAAACACCGAATATGAGAACGGTGGCGTAAGGCTTGATGGACAAGCTGGCCTGCTTGGGCAGAGTCATGTCCCCTTTGGCGAGGGTGCCTTCTGAGACTTGCATTGTTGTTATGTCGGGGTTCTACAGCTTTGACAGGCGCTCGATTGCAGCATTCAGTGTTTCGTCTTTTTTTGCAAAACAAAAACGCACCACGCGCTGGTCAAAACCATCGCCATAAAACGCGGACAGCGGAATCGCCGCCACGCCTATCTCGGTGGTCAGCCATTTGCAGAAATCTGCTTCGCCGAGGTCGCTGACTTCAGAGATATCCACGCACTGGAAATAACTGCCTTCGCTGGGCAGCAGCTTGAAGCGTGTTTTGGCCAGGCCTCTGCGAAACAGGTCGCGCTTGCGTTGGTAGAAAGCCGGCAGCTCCAGGTAGGGCCGCGCATCAAGCATGTAACTGGCCAGTCCGTACTGCACGGGGGTGTTGACGGTGAATACATTGAACTGGTGCACCTTGCGGAATTCCGCAGTCAGGGCGGCGGGCGCCGCGACGTAGCCGACCTTCCAGCCGGTGACGTGGTAGGTCTTGCCGAAGCTGCTGACAATAAAGGCGCGCGCCGCCAGGCCGGGAAAACGGGCGGCGCTCTGGTGCACCTGGCCCTTGTCGGCGTCAAACACCATGTGTTCGTACACCTCGTCGCTGATCAGCAGCACCTCGGTGGGTGCAAGGATGTCCTGCAGCCTGAGCATGTCAGCTTTGGTCCAGACCGTGGCGCTGGGGTTGTGCGGCGAGTTGATCAGTATGGCGCGGGTTTTCGGCGTGATGGCGGCGCTGATTTTGTCAAAGTCGGGGCGGAAGGTGCCGGGTGTCAGGGGCACGCGCACCACTACGCCGCCGGCCAGTTCGATATTGGGCACGTAGCTGTCGTAGCTGGGCTCCAGCACGATCACTTCATCGCCCGGGTGCACTATGGCGAGAATGGCGGTGATGATGGCCTGGGTGGCGCCTGCCGTGACGGTGATCTCCGTGTTGGCGTTGTAGCTGCGGCCATAAAGTTTGTGCAGCTTGGTGGAAATCGCCTCGCGCAACACCGGCACACCAGCCATGGGCGGGTACTGGTTGAGGCCGCTGGTCATGGCATCGGTGACGGCGTTGACCAGTTTGGGGTCGCACTCGAAATCAGGAAAACCCTGGCCCAGGTTGACGGCATTTTTTTCTGCTGCCAGCGTGGACATCACGGTAAAGATGGTGGTGCCGACGGCGGGCAGTTTGGTTTGTAGCTGTGGCGTACGCTCTATGACGGGGTTCATGGTCTCGAATGTTTTCCGGTTTTCACACTTCGTAGTCGCTGATATGGCCTGACATGACTTTTTCGATCAGGCCGCGGTTCAGCTTGTCGCTGAGCAGTTCGGCGAATGTATAGACAAAATTGCGCAGGTAGGCGCTGCGCTTGAAGGCCACGCGCGCAATGTTGACGCCAAACAGCGGCCCTGCCGGGATGGCCAGCAGGTCGCTGTTGGTGCCGTCGTCCTTGATGGCCATTTCGGCAACGATGCCAACGCCCAGGCCCAGGCGCACATAGGTCTTGATGACGTCCGAGTCAATGGCTTCCAGCGCAATCCGCGGCTCCAGCCGTTTGGCGGCAAACGCCTGGTCGATCTTGGTGCGGCCGGTGAAGGACGGGTGGTAGGTGATCAGGGGTTCGACCGCCAGGTCTTCCAGGGTGATCTTTTCCTTGCTCGCCAGCGGGTGCGCCAATGGCAGCACCAGCACGTGCTGCCATTCATAGCAGGGCAGAGTCACGAGTTCGGAGTACTGGGTCAGCGATTCGGTGGCAATGCCGATTTCAGCGACCTCATCAATCACCATCTTGGCGACCTGATCGGGCGAGCCCTGGTGCAGGCTGACATTGACCTTGGGAAAAGCCTCGCGCAGTTTTGCAACCGGTTGCGGCAGCACGTAACGGGCCTGGGTATGGGTGGTGGCGATCGACAGGGTGCCACTGTCCTGTGCCGAGAACTGCTCGCCGATGCGCCGCAGGTTGCCCACCTCGCGCATGATGACATCTATGCTTTTGAGCACATGGTCGCCGGGCTCGGTCACGCGCTTCAGGCGTTTGCCGTGGCGGGCGAAAATTTCAACGCCAAGCTCCTCTTCCAGTTCAATGATGGCTTTGGAAACGCCGGGCTGGGAGGTGTGCAGGGCCCTGGCCGTTTCGGTGAGGTTGAGGTTGCGGCGAACGGCTTCCTGAACAAAGCGGAATTGATGAAGGTTCATATCGAATCCAGACTAATTATTGCTTTTATTATGCCCGAATCGCGCTAAAGCTGAGCTGTGCCCGGCCTGTTGATGCCTATAAAAACTCAGGAAAGCGCTATATCCGCCATTAGGGCGATCAGCGCCGGGGATTCGCCAGCGGTGGCCAGCAGTTCCACTTCCACATCGGGATACATGGCCCGGACTTTTTCGACCAGCAGCGGCAAGTCTTCGCGCGCATGCCTGCCTACACCAAGAAAAAGCGGGAATACCTTTATGCTGCATGCGCCGCCAGCTATCAAATCAGTAGCGGCTTCGGGCAGCGTCGGGACACAAAGCTCAAGGTAGGCGCAGCGCACCTGTGCCGCTGGCTGGCGCTGCCGGATCTGCGCTGCCACGGCTTCAATCGGCAGGCGCCATTGCGGGTCACGCGAGCCGTGGGCGAGAAGAATAATGCAGCTGGCCATCGCTGTCAGCGCCGCAGTACCAGCCAGCCAAAGGCCCCGAGGGAAATCGCCATGTAGAGCAGCCCGGGTGTTGCCGCAGCCACCCACGGCTGCCATTTCTGCAGGTTGCCGACATAACCAAAAACGTTGTTGAGCAAAAAGAAGCTGATGCCTATCATCACGCCGGCAAAAACATAGGCGGCAATTCCGCCGGAGCGAAAGTGCAAATAGGCAAAAGGCAGGGCCAGTATCACCATGACGAGGCAGCTGAGCGGGTAAAAAACCTTTTTCCAGAACTCGATTTCATAACGCTGGGCCGTCTGGCCATTGGCGTTCAGGTGGCGAATGTAGTTAAACAGATCGACCGTGCTCATGCGCTCCGGTTTGAGCAGCGCCACCGACACCATTTCCTGCGTGATTTCGGTAGGCCAGCGAAAGCTGTCCATTGTGTTGCGGGTAACGCCGGCAGTCTGTTTGCCCGGACTCAGTGGCACGGCTTTTCCAGTTGGAATATCGAATTCGGTGCGTGTGGCTTTTTCCAGCAGCCAGGAGTCGTCATCGCCAAATGTGGCCACCGCCGCCTGTGTGCTGGAAACCACCAGGCCCTTGTTGTCAAATTCGAAAATCTGCACGCCCTGCATCTCGTTGCGGGGGGACAGGGTTTTGACATTGGCGACATAGGTGTTGTAGGCCTGCTTTTCCTTCAGCCAGGCACCGGTTTGCCCCACCGTGATGGCGCTCTGGTAACGCGCCTTGAGCAACTGCGCCGCCCGCTCGCTGACAGGTGCCACATAGTCGCCCACCAGAAAGCTGAGGAGCACAAAAAAAGCCCCCAGGCCAAGCAGCAGTTTCAGGGCGCGCCACGGGTCCAGCCCGCTGGTGCGAAGGATGGTGTATTCCGAGCTTTGCGCCAGCCTGGCCATGACAAAAATGGTGCCTATCAGCACCGAGATCGGCAGCAGCTCATACAGGTGGTTGGGCACCAGGAGCAGCACATAAAACAGTGCATGCCGGATCTGGTAAATATCATTCGCCGTTGGCAGGCCATTGTTTTTGCCCAGGTACTGCAGCTCATCGACCAGGTCAAAAAAGAAGAACAAGGCCAGAAAGCCCAGCGCCACCATCGCAATCGATGCCAGCACTTCGCCATAAATCAGGCGGCGAATGGTTTTCATGACGCGGCCCCGTCGGGCGCTGCCCCGGCCGGCCGGCGCGTTGCGCGCAATGCGGCCCGCAAGGTCCAATTGTTATGGCGCTTGGCCAGCCAGGCGATCCCCAGCAGCAAAACACCGCCATGCAGCAGCACCAGCACACTCCCGAAACCCAGGGTGCCGCCATAAACCCAGCTTTGCCCCAGGTTGATGAGGTTGTTGTAGACCAGAAATGTCAGCACTACAAAAATCATGTTCCCGCTGCGCCCGCCGCGCGGGTTGACGCTGGCCAATGCGACGGCCAATATCACAAAATTGATCGCAGCCAGCGCCAGCCCGATGCGCCAGGCCAGCTCGCTGACATTGGCACGCGTCGGTGCCTTGATCAGGACGGGGATGGACAGCAGCTTGGCGTCAGGGGTTTCGGTATTGGCCTGGACAGCATCCCCCGTCTTGCTGCCGTATTCCTCGAAGTCGCTGACTTTCAGGGCCGACTTGCCTATCTCGTTCTCAAGCCGCTGCCCGTTTTCAAGAACCAGCATCTGGCTGTCGCCGCTGGTCTCTATCCGGCCGGATTTGGCTGTCGTGACGGAGCTTTTGCCCCGTTCATTTGCGGCAATAAAGACGTTGCTGCTGGTTTTCTGGTCGGTTGAGGCGTCCCGGTCTATGAAAAACACCCGGCTGCCGCTGGAGGACTCCTGGAATTGCCCCGGCGCCACGCGGTCGAGGTCGCCACGGCCGCCATAGCGCTCCTGCATTTCCTTGGTTTGCTGGTTGGTCCAGGGCCAGACAAACAGGGACATCAGGGCGATGATCAGCAAAACCGGCCATGAAAAGCGGAACAGCGGCCGCAAAAAGCCCGCGAGCCCCTGGCCGCTGGTGAACCACACGGCCATTTCACTGTCGCGGTACATGCGCGAGAGCGTGCTCACCATTGAAATGAAAAGCGACAGTGTCAGGATGGTGGGCAGGCGCCCCAGCGTGGCATAGGCCATGAACAGCATCACGTCCTGGGGATTGATGACGCCGCGGGATGCCTGGCCCAGCGTGCGGATCAGCACAATGGTCAGCACGATGGTGATGAGGACTACCAGCGTAGCCCCGAAGCTGCGGGCGAGCTCTCTGCGTATCGAAGATTGGAATAACATTGACTGAAAATCGCTTTTGGCTTTTTACTTTATTTATTACTGATCGGCCAGACCTTCAATTATGGACTTTGAACTCAAAACATTGACCCGCGCCCGCGTTTGCACTGAAAAATGCGATGCACTGGTGGTGCTTATTTCGCAGGAGGCCTCAATGCAGGGGGCTGGCGATGACCCGGTATCACAGCTCGCTGCGCTGGCGATCAAGTCCGGGGACTTTGAGGCCAAGCCGGGCAAGCTGCTGGCCAGCTACCGCGCGGCGGGCGTTGCGGCCAGCCGCCTGGTGCTGCTGGGGGTGGGTGACGGCAGCCCAAAAAACGTGCGCACCGCCGTGACGGCAGCCATGAACGGGCTCAAAAACGGCAACACCCGGCGTGTGGTGCTCAGCCTGGCGGCGCTCAATGAGCCTTCCGGCGAGCTTGTGCGGGCGGCGGTGCTGGCCTGTGCCGATGCGACCTATGCCTACACCACGACCAAGTCCAAGGTCACGACAGCCGTACTGGAGCGCGTGGTGCTGGCTGTTGGCGATGGGCCAAAGGCAAAGGCGGGCTTTGACAAAGGGGTGGCGCTTGCCAAAGGCATTGCGCTGGCCAGGGAGTGGGGCAACCGTCCCGCCAACCATGCCACACCGGCTCTGCTTGCGGGGGCTGCGAAGGAACTGGGCAAATTGCCAAAGGTCAAGGTCGATGTCCTCGGCCCCAAGGAGGTCGCGAAACTGGGCATGGGCTCGTTCATGGCGGTGGCCCAGGGCTCGGCTGAGCCCCTGCGGTTTATTGTGCTGCGTTATGACGGGGCGGCAAAGGCGGCCGCGCCTGTGGTGCTGGTGGGCAAGGGCATTACCTTTGACACCGGCGGCATCTCCATCAAGCCGGCAGGCGAGATGGACGAAATGAAGTTCGACATGTGCGGCGCGGCCAGCGTGCTGGGAACCTTCAGGGCTTTGGCCGAATTGAAACCGGCCATCAATGTGGTCGGCCTGATCCCGGCCTGCGAAAACATGCCTGACGGTCATGCCATCAAACCCGGGGACGTCGTGACCAGCATGAGCGGCCAGACCATAGAAATCCTCAACACCGATGCGGAAGGGCGCCTGGTGTTGTGTGATGCCTTGACGTATGCGGAGCGCTTCAAGCCGCAAGCCGTGGTTGACATCGCCACGTTGACAGGGGCCTGCGTGGTGGCGCTGGGCGGCGTGCGCAGTGGCATGTTCACCAGCGACGATGCGCTTGCCCAGGCGCTTTCGGACGCGGGCGAGTCGTCGCTCGACCTGTGCTGGCGCCTGCCGCTTGACGACGACTATGCGGAAGGGCTGAAAACAAACTTTGCAGATGTTGCAAATGTCGCGGGTCGCGCGGGTGGCGCCATCACCGCGGCAAAATTCTTGCAGCGCTTTACGGCCAAATTTCCCTGGGCGCACCTGGACATCGCCGGCACGGCCTGGAAAGGCGGCGCGGCCAAGGGCGCTACCGGCCGGCCCGTGGCACTGTTGGTGGATTATTTGCTGGGGCAGGCCACACGCAACCAGGCAAGGCCGGCAACAAAGACCATCAAGACCGGCAAAGCGGCACCCGGCACCAAAGCTGTCCGCAAGCCCGTCTCAAAACCCCGCGCTGCATGACGGAAATTGAATTTCATTTCAATGTGCCTGACAAGCTGCTGTATGGCTGCCGCCTGCTGCGCAAGGTTTACCGCAGCGGCATCAAGGCGGTTGCAACGGCAGAGCCGGGGCTGCTGGCTGAGCTTGATCAATTGCTGTGGCGGTTTTCGCCGGCCGAGTTTGTGCCGCATTGCCTGGCCAGCGCGGGGGCGCACAGCCTGGCGGCGACACCGCTGCTGCTTGCCGAGCGGCTCGATACCTGCCCGTCAGACAGCGTGTTGATCAACCTGGGGCAGAACATTCCCGTCGATTTTGAACGGTTTGAGCGCTTCATTGAAGTTGTGTCGGGACAGGATGACGACCGGCTGCTGGGGCGCGGCCGCTGGAAGCATTACAAGGACAGGGGTTATGCGCTCAAGCAGCATGACCTTGCCGCCAACCGGGAGACCGCATGAGCAGCGCTGGCGTCCCGCCGCGTTTTGTACCGACGCTGACCGAGGTTGTGCAACCCGGCCAGGTGCCGGATCTGGTGCCCGAAGCGCCCAGGCCGACGGCCCTGAACCAGCTCGAAGACCAGATGGTGCACCGCGTGATGCAGCGCGTGGACCTGGTGCTTGAACGGCGCTTGAGGGAAGCAGTGGGGCAACTGATATTGACGCACACCCAGGCCCTGGGGCCACGCCTGCGCGAGGAAATCGAGCTGGTGGTGCGCGAGTCGGTCAGCCAGGCCGTGGCGCAGGAACTGCCGCCCCAGCCAGCGCGGGAATAAGGCCTGCCCCGGCAGGTGAGGGCGCTCCATACCCATACCCGGCCATCGCCGGAACAGGTCTTTCGACAGGCCTTGTAACAAACCCGCATGATGGGTGCGGGGTAAACCCGCCCATTTAAATTAACCTAGGGGCGTTGCTATGGTACGGGCGCGAAAATTGCGATATGTTCTCGCCAGTGGAGCAAAAAATCTGCTCTTCATCTTTAACGATAATTTCCTAACCGGAGGTGTTTTTATGCAAATGAAACTAAAACTGACCGTTGTGGCTGCGCTTGCTACTTTGTGCGGTATGGCTGCAGCACAGGAAACAATCGTCAGGATAGGCCACGTCGCGCCTATGTCAGGTTCGCAGGCGCACTACGGAAAAGACAATGAAAACGGCGTGCGCATGGCCATTGATGACCTGAACACGCAGAACGTTGTCATTGGGGGCAAAAAAATCAAGTTTGAAATTGCTGCAGAAGATGATGCCGCTGATCCAAAACAGGGCACGGCTGTGGCGCAAAAACTGTGCGACTCCAAAGTCGCAGGCGTCGTCGGTCACCTGAATTCGGGTACGACGATTCCCGCTTCCAAGGTTTACAACGATTGCGGCATTCCGCACGTGACCGGCGCTGCAACCAACCCCAATCTGACCAAGCCCGGCTACAAAACCACCTACCGCATCATCGCCAATGACAACGCCCTTGGTGCTGGCCTGGCGTTTTATGCCGCAGATGCTCTGAAACTGAAACGAGTCGCCATCATTGACGACCGTACCGCCTACGGCCAGGGTGTTGCCGAAGTGTTCAAAAAGACGGCCCTGGCCAAAGGCATGACTGTGGTTGACGAGCAGTTCACCACCGACAAGGCGACCGACTTCATGGCTATTCTGACCGCCATCAAATCCAAGAACCCGGACGCGGTCTTCTACGGCGGCATGGATGCGCAAGGCGGCCCTATTCTGCGCCAGTTGGAGCAACTGGGCATGAGTAACGTCAAGGTTTTTGGCGGCGATGGCATCTGCACCGCCGAGTTGGCCAAGCTCGCTGGCGGTGCCAAGACACTCAACAACGTGATTTGCGCTGAAGGCGGCGCATCGCTGGCCAAAATGCCTGGCGGCGAAGCCTGGAAAAAGCGTTACGACGCCAAGTACCCTGGTCAATTCCAGATTTACAGCCCGTACACCTATGACGCGACCTTTGTCCTGGTGGACGCCATGAAGCGCGCCAATTCGACCGATCCAAAGGTCTATACCCCGGAGCTGATCAAAACCAACTTCAAGGGCGTGACCACCACGATCGCGTTTGAGGCCAATGGGGAGTTGAAAAACCCGGCCATCACCTTGTATGTCTATAAAGATGGCAAGAAATCGCCGCTGAACTGATTTTTCAATAGCGCAGAGAAAGCCACTGCAAGGTCAATGCCGCTCAGTTAAGCCTGAGCGGCATTTTTTTGATGGGATACCGGGTTTTGGAGGCTCGAACTGTTCGGGCATAGCGCCGCTCGGATCGATGCGGGGGTAGAAGGAATCGACGAATGTTCTGACGCATGTTGGCCAGTTTGGCGGGAATGGCGCCCGGCGTGCGGCTCATTGAGCTCCACAACCACTCGTCCACGATGTAGCGCATGGCGGTAATGAAGCTGATGCGACACGGAGCTACCTCAGCCTCATTGGCAATGCTGGTCATCTCCAGCCGGATCAGGTTGTACATCAGCAAGGTCGCCCATAGTTCCTGCTTGACGCCATCGGGTTGTTGGCTGCGCAGCGTCATGGCCTGGCGCAACATGTCGGTCTTCATCTCACCGTAGGCCAACTCGATTTCCCAGCGCTCATGGTAGAGCGCAAACACCTCGTCAGCGTTGTAGCGCACAGGGTCTGCCAAAGAGGTGAAGACGGTGCGCGGTTTACCGTCGATTTCACGGGTGATCGCTCGCACATCCCACGTCAGCGGCAGTTCCCCATCTTTCTTGCGTGCCTGGGGCGACACCTTCATGCGCAAGCACACGTCGCCCGGACCGTTCGTATGCACCACCTCCCCCCGGAGCCCGGCGCGGGCCGGAATCAGCCAATGACGCCCTTGTCGGTGTTACAGTGGCCACAGCAGGCCTGCAGAGTAAAAGCCTTTGTCCACCATCACCAAAGCGTCAGCCGGCAACTGCGGCCACAACTGTTGTGCCAAGGTGTACTCGCTGGTGTCGTAAGCATCCAGGCAGGCATCTACCAGCAGCCGTGCCCGCGCATCCAGCAAGCACGCCATGCGCACCTGTGGGAAGGCACTTTGATGCGTATCGCTGTTGCGCTGCCCGCCAAACCGCTGGCGGTTATCTGCCGTATCCGATGTCCGCCAAACCACCCCCATCCAGGGCGTACAGCGACAAGCCCTGCCAGCGATGGCGTCCGGCCTCCCGGTGAGCCCAATGCGCAGCGCTGTGCCGGAACAGCCACTGCAAGGGTTCGCTGCCCAGGCACTGACGGGCCTGACTCAGTGCACTGGAGCTGATTGACGAGACGTCTCCTTGCGCCGCAATGGCCACCTCCAGCGCTTCGGCTACGCTCAGAATTGACCTGTCACGCAGCAGCGCCACCCCCAGCACCAGCCACACGGCTTGCTCCATCGGCAGTCGCCTTTTGCGCAGCGTGGCCACCCCGCTGGCCTGCAGGGCTTGCTCTATCCACTGCTGGGGCAGGCTACGTTGTACGACGCCCCAGTGCTCAGGCGTGGCGTATTGATGGGTTTCGTTCAGATCTTCGTACAGCATGGGCCATTGACCGGCTCATCGCGCAGTCTTCTTGTTAGCCCTGAACTGTACAAACAACAAAGGCCCCGAAGGGCCTTTGCTTAACTGAGCGGCATTGACTGCAAGGTGGCTTTTTTTTCGGCTGTCACTCATGTGCAAAGAAGCTTCGGGCGGGCATGCGCAAAGGAAAGACGGCGCCTTCACTGCATGTCACCGAAGATCAGGGCCCCATTCCCCGGGATCGCATGACCTGCAGCTAAAACGGCCAGCTGTTGTCATGAAAAGCCAAGTCAGAGGCGTGTAATGTCAAGTGAAACATGGCGCAAAACCAGATGATTCACAACTTGCT